>JAAVCP010000058.1 GCA_014802265.1 Bacteroides sp.
TTCCGAACAGAGAAGTTAAACCTCATCACGCCGATGGTACTGCGAGAGCGGGAGAGTAGGTAATCGCCGCCTTAGGACAGCCGGACTGCAGCATAACGCAGCCCGGCTGTCTGTTTTTGCATATATACAGCCATTATGCCAGTAAACTTTCTTGGCTGTATAATCCACCTAAACTTTTATATATTTTTAATTTTGCTATATGCAGGATTTTAGCTAATTTTGCACAAAACATACCCTTTTGGGAGCATCTTTTTATCCATTCTGAATTTTATTATAACGGAATGTTGTCAAAAAAATATCAACTTATTAACAATGTCGGGGGATGGTTCGTTTTTATCATCGCCCTTGTGACTTATTGGCTCACTCTTGAGCCGACCGCATCATATTGGGATTGCGGGGAGTTTATTATCCAAGCAGACAAGCTTGAAGTAGGTCATCCACCGGGCAATCCCATTTTCATGCTAACCGCCCGTTTCTTCGCAAACTTCGCTTCCGATGCCGCCCACATATCCGTGATGGTTAATGCCATGAGCGGGCTTCTGAGTGCGCTGACGATACTTTTGCTCTTTTGGACGATTACCCATCTTGTGCATCGCCTTGTCGTGAAAGACGGTCAGCATAAAGAGATCTCCTTGCAGCAGTATGTGGCGATAATGGGGAGCGGTCTTGTCGGCTCTCTTGCCTATTGTTGGAGTGACACATTTTGGTTTTCCGCAGTTGAAGGGGAGGTGTATGCGTTCTCCTCTTTCTGCACGGCACTCGTCTTCTGGCTTATTCTGAAATGGGAAAATCGTGCTGACGAACCTCATTCCGACAGATATCTTATTCTGATTGCCTATATCATAGGTGTAAGTGTCGCTGTCCATCTGCTTAACCTTCTATGCATACCGGCGATAGTGCTTGTGTTTGCCTATAGGAAATGGAACGACATCAACCTTGTGAAATCGCTGCTTACGCTTCTTGTCTCCTTTGTAATCATTTTCCTGGTGCTTTACGGTCTTGTGCCTGGGTTCATAAAAGTGGCGCAGCAGTTTGAACTCTTCTTCGTCAACACCATGCACATGAGTTTCAACAGCGGTGCGCTTATCTACGCTCTTACAGTGGTGGTGGTCTTTGCATGGGCTATCTATGAACTCAATGCGCAGAACAACGGTTTGCTGATGCGAATATCCATACTTTTGGCATTGGCAATCTCCGGTATTTTCTTTTTCGGCACCGGCTTCCTGATTGGGTTCGGTATCCTTATAGTTGTGGCAGTCCTTATGTTTACAACCTATAAGCACAATCTTCCCGTTAGAGTGCTTACCGTTGCAATGTGGAGCATAGCCGTAATATTTGTGGGATATTCCAGCTACGCTCTTATCCTTATCAGGTCAAGTGCCGACACCCCGATGAATCAGAACTCTCCTGACAATGTTTTTGACCTTGCCTCATATCTCAATCGTGAGCAGTATGGCGAGAATCCCTTGATTTACGGAGAAACCTTATATTCGTCTCCCATGAAGGAACTGACCGGTGTAGCGCGTGATACCGTCACTTATGCAGAAGATGGCACTCCGATTATTCTTGTCACTCCTTACTACAGTCCTATCATTAATCCCGGGAAGGCACTTTATGTTAAAGGTGTGAGAGGAGCACAGCCTGTATCGGACTATGGGTTCCTTAGTCAGGGAGATATGGCGAGCAACAACAGTCTGAGCAATCGTGAGGGCGACTACTACGTGAAGCGTGATTATAAGCCGGAGGCAAAGATGAACCCTGAACTCAACATGCTCCTGCCTCGCATCTATAGCCGCCAACATGCTGAATACTATAAACAATGGGTGCGTCTTGACTCAATGGACGACCAACTTAAGTCCGTTCATGCCATTGACCCTATGTCGGGCGACAAGATTCCGGAGTATGATCTCCAGAAAGAGCCGCGTTATAATGAGTATACCGGCACTTTCAGCTATCCTGAGAAATATGTGTTTAAGCCGTCGTTTGCCCAAAACCTCTATTATTTCTTCAACTATCAGCTCAACCACATGTATCTGCGTTATTTCATGTGGAACTTTGCGGGCAGACAGAATGACATTAATAATCAGTTTGGGGAAATGGATGCCGGCAACTGGATTTCTGGTATACCGTTTATTGACAACGCACGTCTCGGCGATCAAAGCCTCCTTCCAGCCGACCTTGGAAAAAACAACAAGGGGCATAACGTCTATTATATGCTTCCTCTTATTCTCGGTCTGGTTGGTTTGGTATGGCAGTCGTTTGCAGGCAAGAGGGGCATAGAGCAATTCTGGGTGGTATTCTTCCTGTTCTTTATGACGGGCATCGCCATTGTGCTTTACCTTAACCAGCCTCCTAACCAGCCGCGTGAGCGTGACTATGCCTTTGCCGGCTCATTCTATGCCTTTGCCATCTGGATCGGCATAGGTGTGGCTGCCTTGTGGAGAATTTTGCTCTACATTATGGATCCGGATCGCAAAAAGCATACGTTCCGTCCTACCACTGCCGATGAGGAAGAGATTCAGCCGGAGAATATCGTCAATGAGCCGGCTAAACTTGACAAGACTTCACGTCTGTGTGCCTGTGTAGCCGCGCTGATAGGGCTTGTGGTGCCGCTGCAGATGGTAAGCCAGACATGGGATGACCATGATCGCTCTCACCGTTTTGCTGCCCGTGACTTCGCAATCAATTATCTCGAGAGCCTTGAGCCGAATGCCATTGTATTCTGCAATGGCGACAATGACACGTTCCCTCTTTGGTATGTCCAGGAGGTGGAAGGGGTACGTCCTGATGTCAGGATTGTCAACCTCAGCTATCTGAACTCTGACTGGTATGCCAATCAGATGCGTCAGCAGGCTTACGACTCAGCCCCGATTGACTTTACTGCCACTCCGCAGGATTATGCCTACGGAAAGATGGACGTCACAATCCTTGGCAACGAAAAGGCTCCCGCTAACCTGCTGAGTAGTCTGAAGGTAGCTTACGCCGGCGGCGGAAAATCATCTACCGGCTATCCTACGATGCCGAGTGGAGTGATAAGTATTCCTGTAGACAGAAAGACTGTAATTGAACGCGGACTGGTAGCTCCAGGTGACACTGCCGATATTGTTGACAATATAATAGTGGATCTCCGCAACACCGATACCTACCGTAAGAAAGGTTATCTGAGCCTTGGCGAGATTTTGATGCTTGACATTGTAGCTACCAATGCCGCCAATGGCTGGCAGCGTCCAATCTATTGGGTAACTACCGTGGGCAGCGACTATCATGTAGGGCTTACACCTTATATGCGCTCCACCGGTATGGCTCATCAGATTGTTCCCACTATTCAGGACGGGCTTCCTGCACGTGCCGACCGTGCGTATGACGTGGTGACTAAGAAATACCGCTGGGGCGGTGCCGACATGAAAGATGGCAAGGTTCCCTATTTCGATGAGACTGCCCGCAGAATGCTGCTCACAACCCGTTCAACAATGCTTGATGTAGCCTCCGAATTAATTTACCAGGGCGACACATCAGCTGATTCCGTTGCTGCCAAGACTGATTTCAAGAAGGCTCTTGAAGTGGTCAACCTGATGGATTCTAATCTTAAGGAGGAAGTGCAACCCTACGACCTGAGCATAGCTACCACCTTAGGGCAGATATATTGTGAGCTTGGTCAGCCAAAGCGTCTCAATGACAAGAAACTTGTTGACAAGGGTCTTCAGGTGCTTTGGAACATGATGGAGCGCTATGCCCCCTATCTCGCTTATAACCGCGAGATGGCAATGAGCTTCGGCAACCCGTCGCTGACACGTGAGTCGCGTCTGATCCCATATCAGTTCTATCGCTTCATAGAACTCTACACCGAGTTTGGAGGCGATCAGGAGAAGGTGAAGATGCTGGTTCAGCCATATAATGTAACACTGGAGGAACTTGAGAAAAACTATGGTATGCTCTACGGCAGAAGTGGCGATGATTATGTCGGCTCCACTCCCGCTGCTTCTGAGGAGACCATTGAGGAGTATGCCAAAGAGATAGCCAAGTATTGCGAGATAGCCAATGAGCTTTCCTCCTTGTCGCCTGAGGAGTATGCCAAGCGGTCAGAAGATGAGCGTGCCATAGACTCAATGCTTATTCAGGCAATCGGCTATTATCATAGTGTGGGTGGTACAGACGAGCTTCTTAAGAAATATGATAATTACAATAAGCTTGACATGTCACGTTCACGACGCTTGAGTGAGGAATTTATCCGCAGGCACCCGGAGTTGAACCAGTGATGTCAGACTTGGAATAAGAGTTATATGTTCATAGAACAACCCCCCGGGTGGTTTCGAATGCTTTTCCCGGGGGCAATATTCAGGATAAAATCGTCAGAAGCCGGAAGAAAGAGAGTCTTCCTGACTTTTGACGATGGTCCGATTCCGGAGGTGACACCCTGGGTGCTCGACGTGCTTGACCAATTCAACATTAAAGCCACCTTCTTTATGGTAGGGCAGAATGTGGAACGGAACCCTTGGCTCCTTGAAGAAGTCAAAAGACGTGGACATGTGGCTGGCAATCATACCCTCCATCATATTCAGGGGGCAAGCGCCACAACCTTACGCTATATGCGTGATGCGGCAGAGGGTGCGCGTCTCACCGGATCAACACTCTTCCGGCCTCCTCACGGGTGGCTCAGATGGGGACAACTCATGGCATTGAGAAAGCATTACGAAATTGTGATGTATGACCTCGTGAGCCGTGACTACAGCCGCTACCTGACTGCTCAGGACGTGGTGGCAAACGTGAAGCAGTATGTGCGCGATGGCTCGATAATAGTGTTTCACGACTCATTGAAAAGTCTCCCGCGCCTAAAGGATGCCTTGCCGCAATGCCTGCAATGGCTGAAAGCGCAGGGATATGAATTTGAATTAATCCCAACAAAAGAATGATATGGAGAATAAGAGAGTGCTTGTAGTGGGAGCCGGTGGATTTGCCGGCGGATTCTTTGTGGAGGAAGGATTGAGGCGCGGCTGTGAGGTTTGGGCAGGAATCCGTTCCACCACCTCACGCCAATATCTTACAGACCAAAGAATCCATTTCCTCGAACTTGACTTTGACAATCCTGCCTCGTTGGGCGAGTCGCTGAAAAGTGCACTCCCGGAAGGTGAGAAATGGGATTGGATAATATATAATCTTGGGGCAACCAAATGCCTAAGTTTCTCTGATTTCTCCAAAATCAACTATGATTATCTCCGGAGGTTTACTGAGGCACTCACTTCTTCTTCAATGGTTCCGGAGAAACTTCTATATATCAGTTCCCTTTCTGCGGTAGGACCGGGTGATGAACAAAGCTACACCCCTTTCACGGAGAAGATGATTCCTCATCCCAACACCCGCTATGGCGCTTCAAAACTAAAAGCGGAGATGCATCTTGCCATGAGTGCCATCCCCTACATAGTGTTTCGCAGCACCGGCATATATGGTCCCCGCGACAAGGATTATTTCCTGATGTTTGAATCGATAAAGAAAGGCGTTGACTTCTCAGTGGGCTACCGTAAGCAGCTTCTCAGCTTCATATATGTGGAAGACCTTGCTCGAGCAGCATACGACGCTTTGGTGAAGGCTCCATGCGGGGAAACCTATAATGTGGCAGAGCCTCATACGTACACTCAGAAGGAGTTTCGCAAGATTGCCTCAGAGGCTGTGGGGAAGAAATTTGTAGTAGGCGTGGCAATGCCCTTGTGGGCTGTAAAGGCAGTGTCGGTAGTAGCTGAGAAATGGGGAGTTGCCCGCATGAAGCCATCTACGCTCAACCGGGACAAGTTTAACATTATGAAGCAGCGTAATTGGGCGGTAAACGTAAGTAAGGCTGAGGCTGCCTTCGGATTTTCCCCTAAGGTAGACTTAAGGGAGGGGGTTAAAAAATCAGTGGAATGGTATAAGAGAGAAGGATGGTTATGATGCAGACCGACTCCATAGTATCCTCACCTGTGGTTCCCACGGAAGTTTCTCCGGTGGAAACTGACACTGCCGTGGTGACAATCCCGGTCAGTGTCGAGACACCTGTAACTGATTCTCTGGCGGAAGATGTTAATCCTCCTGACACCGTCATTCATGTCTACACACCGCCACCAATTCATAGGGTAGTGCAAGACACTGTGGCGTCTGCAAAGAGTTCTGCCCCTCCCACTGCAGACTCACTTAACGTGGTTCACACATACGGCGTAACCTTGACCGCACCGAAGATACCCACGGTGACTGAACACCACACCGATTCTTTCGGAATGTCAATAGTGACCGGCATATTGATATTGCTTTTCTGCGTGATAGGTTATCGTTTTCGTAATAATAAGAAATATGCCATAGCTGTCTTCCGTAACCTTATCGACGTAAGGGAGCGCACTAATGTATTTGATGACACAGTCAGGGAGACAAGCTTTATAGTTATGCTTAATATTTTGTGGAGCTGCTCTGCCGGAGTGCTTCTCTACGGCTTGTTGCGCTACGTGATGAGATCTAACCCGGCGGCGAGTTTTGGGATTCCATCACTTTACACCCACCCGTCAGCATCGATTGCAATATGCATGGGGGTCGGAGTTGTCTATACCTGTTTCATGGCGCTTGCCTACTACATGGTTGGCACAGTGTTTGCCGACAAGACAAAAGCACGTTTGTGGCTGAAGGGCTTCACAGCCGGACAGGGGTCCCTGAGCCTTATTTATTTCTTTTTGGCGTTGCTCCTGATAAGCCATCCCGACTGGGGTTTGGAATTGCTATGGGTGGCTGCCGGATGGCTGATTTTGGCTAAAATTATCTTTATTTGGAAGGGTTTTAGGATTTTTTTCACCCAAATTTCGTCGTGGGTGCTTTTTTTGTACTACCTTTGCAGTCTGGAAATAGTTCCTTTGATTCTTACCTATTTGTCAGCTATTTTGCTATGTGGTTTTTTGCTTTAGGGAAGGAAAGGAGCAGTCATATTTTTGCGGTCAACATAAGGTGTGGCAGCTACTTGAAAAGGGACTATGTGCTATAATAAGAAGACGATGAAAATAAAGAAGATTTTAGTATCCCAGCCCAAACCGGCATCAGAGAAATCGCCCTATTTTGACATAGCGGCAAAACACAATGTAGAAATTGTGTTCCGCCCCATGATAAGGGTGGAGGGGCTCACGGCGAAGGAATTCCGTCAGGAGAAAATTAATCTCGCCGATTTCACAGCCGTGATCTTCACGTCACGCACAGCTGTCGACAATTTCTTCCGGCTATGTGAGGAGTGTCGTGTAAATGTACCCGACACAATGCGCTATTTCTGCACGACGGAGCAGATTGCACTCTACCTGCAGAAGTATATCGTATATCGCAAGCGTAAAATCTCTTTCGGTGTTACCGGTAAGCTTGATGACCCTCAGTTTTTGGCAGCAGTCCAGAAAAATCATAAGGAAAAATTCCTTCTTCCGGTCTCTGACGTGCAGACCGACAGCACAGCATCTCTCACCAATGCCAAGATTGACTTTACGCCGGCAGTGATGTATCGCACCGTGAGCAATGATTTTGCCTCCGACGAACCGTTTGACTACGACCTGATTCTTTTCTTCAGCCCGGCTGGGATTGATTCCCTGTTGAAGAATTTTCCGAATTTTGGAAAAGAAGGGGAGAGAGAAGTGGCTATCGGAGTCTTCGGCACTGCCACTGCCAAAGCTGTGAAAGATTCGGGTCTGCGCCTTGACATAGAGGCTCCCACTCCGAAAAATCCATCCATGACTTCTGCCCTTGACGCTTTCCTGACAGCGAATCAAGAATAAAACGGTAAAGATTAATCGAAATATGATCAACGTCAACGATTCTATGTTGTCGCGTCTTTATCTTAAAGACACGGCGTTTCAGCAACTCATGCAAAAGCGCATATTCAATGTGCTTCTTATCGCTACTCCCTACGATGCCTTCATGATGGAGGAAGATGGAAGGGTGGAGGAACAGGTGTATTTTGAATATGTCTCGCTCAACCTGTCATCGCCCCCACGCTTTGTGAAGGCAGCAAATTATGAGGAGGCTCACCGTGAGTTGAAGCAGAAGAGCTTTGACCTGATCATAGCGATGCCGGGAGTGGACGTAAGTGAAACTTTCCGCGAGGCACGCAAGATTGACGCGCTTTATCCTGAGATACCATTTGTGGTGCTTACCCCATTCTCGAAAGAGGTGAGGAGAAGGATAGCCAACGAGGATCTTGCCGGGGTAGACTATGTGTTTTCCTGGCTCGGAAATGTTGACCTCATTCTCGCCATCATAAAACTGATTGAAGACCGTATGAATGCCGATCATGATATCCTTGATGTAGGCGTTCAGTCAATTTTACTTGTGGAAGACTCGATAAGGTTCTACTCATCGGTTCTTCCACACCTTTTCCGCTATCTGCTTCAGCAGTCGATGGAATTCTCTACCGAAGCTCTTAATGAACATGAACAGATGCTCCGCATGAGAGGACGTCCGAAAGTTTTATTTGCCCGCGACTATGAGGAAGCGATGGCTCTATATGAGAAATATGGCAACAATATGCTTGGCATAATCTCCGACGTGCGTTTCCCTGCCGGCGGGGTAAAAGATCCTGATGCCGGTATGAAATTTGCAGCTGCTGTCAGAGAGAAGCATCCTTTCATGCCAATCATTATCGAGAGCCAGGAAAGTGCCAACCGTCTTCCTGCAGAAGCGGCAGGATATATATTTCTTGATAAAAACTCAAAGACCCTTCCCATTGACCTTCGCGGAGCTGTAAACAGACATTTCGGTTTCGGCGACTTTATTGTCAAAGATCCTGCCACCGGGAAGACAATAATGCGTATACGTGACCTTAAGGGGCTTCAGAACAATATCTACAACATACCGTCAGACTCCTTGTTTTATCATTCTGCCAATAATGAGATTTCACGTTGGCTTTATGCACGTGCGCTCTTCCCGATAGCCGATGCTGTGAAGGCATACCGCTTTACAAAAATGGAACAGGCTCCCACAGTGCGTAAGCTGTTGTTTGAGTGCATAGTGAAATACCGGCGCATGAAAAACCGTGGTGTGGTGGCTGTATTCCGTAAAGACCGTTTTGACCATTACAGCAACTTTGCACGCATCGGAGAAGGCTCTTTAGGGGGCAAGGGACGCGGCTTGGCGTTTATTGACCAGATAATTAAGCGTAACCCGGTGTGTGATAATTTCCAGGGGGTGCAGATTAATATTCCGCGTACCGTCGTGCTTTGCACAGACATCTTCGATAAGTTCATGGAGATGAATGAGCTTTACCCTATAGCTCTCTCTAATGCACCTGACGAAGAAATCCTGCGCAGGTTTCTTAATGCCCGTTTGCCGGAAACACTTGCTGCTGATTTTCTCGCCCTCTTCGATGTGGTCGACAAGCCATTGGCAGTGAGAAGTTCGTCGCTTCTCGAAGACTCCCACTATCAGCCGTTTGCCGGTATCTACTCCACCTACATGATTCCCTATCTCGAAGATAAGAAAGAGATGCTGCGAATGTTGTGTGATGCCGTTAAGGGTGTGTATGCTTCGGTGTTCTTTGCCGATTCCAAGGCTTATATGAATGCCACAAGTAATGTCATTGATCAGGAGAAAATGGCAGTGATACTTCAAGAAGTAGTAGGTGAGCCTCATGGTGAATATTTCTATCCGAGTTTCTCAGGCGTAGGCAGGTCACTCAACTATTATCCTCTCAATGATGAAGTGTCGGAAGATGGTGTGGCAGAGGTAGCTGTCGGGTTGGGTAAATATATAGTAGACGGAGGTCTTTCACTCCGTTTTTCCCCAAAACACCCCACTCATGTACTTCAGACGTCAACCGTTGACCTGGCACTGCGCGACACTCAGACCAGTCTTTATGCTTTGCCCTATAAGATACCGTCGAGCGCGGATTTTAGTACCGATGACAGTTTCAATCTTGTGAAGCTTCCCGTGGCAGAGGCTTTTAAGACGGGGGCGTTGAAGTATCTTGTCTCCACGTTTGATTATAATGACCGCATGATCCGTGACAACGAAATTGGGAAAGGACGCAAGCTCGTCACTTTTGCCAATGTTTTGCGTCAGAATGTGTTTCCACTTGCTGAAGCCATTGACTTTATGCTGACCACCGGTCAATATGAGATGGGGCGTCCGGTGGAAATCGAATTTGCGGGTATAATCAATCCTAAGGCTACCTCCTCCGAGAATAAGGGTTATTTGTATTGGCTTCAGATACGTCCTATCGTTGACAAGAAGGAGATGCTTGATGATCATGTGCTTGATGTGCCTGATAAGGATTTGATCCTGCGCTCTGAGATGGCTTTGGGGCATGGTCTGATGGATAATGTGCGTTATGTGGTGTATGTAAAGCCTGACACGTTCAACAGTCTCCGTAATCCGGAGGTGGCGCGTGAGATAGAAGCTATAAACAAAGATTTCACAGAGAAAGGGGAACCCTATATTCTGGTAGGTCCGGGACGCTGGGGATCATCTGATTCTGCGTTGGGCATTCCGGTTAAATGGCCCCAGATTGCCGGTGCTCGTCTGATTGTGGAGTCGGCTCTCCCGGGATATCACGTGGAGCCGTCGCAAGGCACTCATTTCTTCCAAAATTTGACATCATTTGGTGTAGGCTATTTTACAGTTGATCCAACTCACGATAATGGTTACTTTGATTCAGATTATCTTGACAGTCTTCCGGCAGTCTACGACAGTGATGCCGTAAGAATCGTGGAGTTCCCTTCTCCGCTGACCATAGCCATCAATGGCAGGAAAGGTAGGGGAATTGTCAGGAAAAATGGATAATGAAGGGTGGATATTGTATTAATTGGTCGGCATGGAGAGTATGGCTTCACCCCCAAGTGGCTTTTCGTGCCCTTCACAAATCAGAGAAAATGGAAACAGATAGTGCCAAACGTCTTGAAGAGGCATTGAAGCTTATAGAGGAGCAGAAATTTGAGTGTGCGCGTCTCACTAATGAGGTAAGTGAGTTGCGGCGACGCTATATGGAAAAAGATGCACTTTTTGTTGAAACAAAACGTGCTCTCGACAATGCACTTGAAGAGCTTAATGACCATGAAAGTGTGGAAAAAAAATTAGCAGAGTTTGAGAAGATATTGTCGGCTGCCGAAAAGATGAAATATGATTACGAGAAAAGAATCCGCACTCTGGAGTCGCGCCTGCGTGATGCCAAGATTAAATCAAAGCGCGAAGATGACGATGAGCTGATAGGCGCTATCGACATGACTGCCCGCGATATTCCTCAGAAAGATTTCGGACCTCCTCCATCAATGGGGAAAAAGAGTTCCACTCCGGACAGCCTCCTTGAGGATACCGACAAGGCTTTCCGTGATTTCTATAACACCAACGATAATAATGACTGGCTTATCCCCCTTCCGGATAATCTATAGCCTGTTTCTCTGATCTGAGAAAATATAAGGAGGACACCCCGCCGGGGCGTTCTCCTTATATTTTCGATTTAAGTGAAATTCTGTGATTATATAATCAGGCGAATTTTGAGAAGTCGGTGAGACGCATGTCGCCGGTCTCGCGGAATGTATTGTGCATTGCGAATGCGGCATTGAGATTATGCCCGATATGCTCCTTCTTAGCATATTTGAGGTAATCCCACATGAGCGGACGATAATCAGGGTGAACACAGTTTTCAATGATTGTCTTAGCTCTCTGATAGGGATCCTTGTTGCGGAGGTCAGCCACACCTTGCTCAGTCACGATAACTTTCACACTGTGTTCGCTATGGTCAACATGTGTCACCATCGGCACGATAGCTGAAAGCGCACCTTCTTTCTGTATTGAAGGACACATAAAGATTGAAAGGAAGCCATTACGTGCGAAGTCACCTGAACCGCCGATGCCGTTCATCATCTTGGTACCCATGACATGAGTTGAATTTACATTTCCGTAAATATCGCATTCAAGAGCGGTGTTCATGGCAATAAGACCGATTCTTCTTACTACCTCGGGGTGATTTGAGATCTCAAACGGACGCATCAGGAGCTTATTGCGGTAGAAGTTGATATTATCCATGAAGCGAAGCATTGCCTCGTCAGAGAAAGCTAATGCACAAGTGGAGGCAAATCCACACTTCCCTTGCTCCATAAGATCCATTACGGCGTCTTGCACCACCTCGGTGTACATCTCGAATTTCGGAATATCAGGATTCTCGGCAAGTCCGTGAAGGGCGGCATTTGCTACGTTGCCTACGCCACTTTGAATTGGGAGGAACTCTTTGGGTATTCTACCCAGTTTCATTTCGTTGGCGAGGAAAGCGGCAGCATTGTGCCCTATGGCAGCTGTCACGTCAGAAATACCTGTAAATGCCTTGATACTCTCCGACTCGTTGGAGGGAACAACTCCGATAATCTTGTTGGGATCGATTTTTAATACAGTTGATCCGATTCTGTCGGAAGGTTTGTAAACTGGAATTTCACGGCGGTGAGGAGGATCGAGAGGAATGTAGTTGTCGTGGAATCCGCGGAAGGAAGTGCGGTAGTAAGAACTGTACTCAATGATGACTTTCTTTGCCATCTTCGCGATTGTAGGGCTCATGCCGATGCCGGCTCCGAGAATTACTTCTCCGGAGGGGTTCATCTCTGTGACCTCAATGATTGCTACGTCAATATCTCCACAGAACCCATAGCGCAAATCTTGACTCATGTGACTCAAATGTGGGTCATAGTAGTTGATTTCGCCATTGTTCACTCCTTTGCGTGCATCAGGGGTTGCCTGATAAGGTGCGCGCATTCCGATTGCCTTGGCACGTGCAAGCGAGCCGTCGACATAATCGTTGGTGGAAGCCCCCGTGTAAAGATTGATTTTGAAAGGCTCTCCTTTTTCATGGAATTGTTTCGCTCTTTCAGCGAGAGCAATCGTTACAATCTTGGGTGTTCCTGATGCAGTGAAGCCCGAAAGTGCCACATTATCGCCATTATTTATGTGGCTTGCAGCCTCTTCGGCTGAAATAAATGGAAAACTCATTTGTAACCTTTAGATTTAAGTGGTAATTTTGCACAAAAGTAATTATATTATTCCATTCAATCGATATATGGAACCATTTTTTTTACCGAAAAACGATAAAAATTGCACTGAATCGAAAAAAGTGCGCATAGAGACCTACGGTTGCCAGATGAATGTGGCAGATTCAGAGGTGGTGGCAGCCATGATGGGAATGGCTGGATATGATCTCACGGAGACCGACAACGAGGCAGCCGCAGTGCTTCTCAACACGTGTTCAATCCGCGAGAACGCCGAGCAGAAAATCTACTCGCGTCTCTCTTATTGGAATGCCTTGCGGCGTAAATCCGGACGCAATGTCATCATCGGCGTCATAGGGTGTATGGCTGAACGGCTCAAGCATAAGCTGATCGACGACTATGGTGTTGACGTGGTTGCCGGACCTGACGCTTATCTTGATCTTCCGAATTTGATAGCCGCAGCCGAGACAGGCTCGAAGGCAATTAACATTGAGCTGTCGACCACAGAGACCTACCGCGACATATTGCCACGCCGCATAGGGGGGAGTGGCATCAGTGGGTTTATATCCATCATGAGGGGTTGCAACAACTTTTGCTCCTACTGCATAGTACCCTACACCCGCGGACGTGAACGCAGCCGAGAGCCGGATAGCATTCTCCGCGAGCTTGCCGATCTACGGGAGCGTGGCTTCAGGGAGGTTACGCTGTTAGGGCAGAATGTAGACAGTTATAACTATACCTCTCCGGATGGATCTGTCACAGATTTCCCTCGTCTTCTGTCGATGGTGGCAGAGGCTGCTCCCGGAATGAGGGTAAGGTTTACCACTTCCCACCCAAAGGATATGAGCGATGCCACGATAACAACTATGGCTCGTTATCCGAATATTGCCCGCCATGTCCATCTGCCAGTGCAGAGCGGAAGCAATTCTGTGCTTAAATCCATGAACCGGAAATACACCCGTGAATGGTATCTTGACCGTATTGCCGCTATCAGGCGCGTAATGCCCGATGCAGGAATTTCTACTGATTTATTTACCGGCTTTCACAATGAGAGTGAGGAAGACTTTCAGGAAACGTTGTCGCTGATGCGGGAAGCAGGGTTTGACTCGGCGTTTATGTTTAAATATTCAGAGCGTCCGGGCACATTTGCCTCAAAGCATCTACCAGATAATGTGCCGGAGGAAGTAAAGATAGATCGTCTTAACCGCATGATTGCCCTTCAGAACGAATTGTCGGCTGAGAGCAATCTGCGTGATGTGGGAAAAGAGATGGAAGTGTTGGTAGAGGGTCGTTCCAAGCGTAGTGCGGAAGAGAATTTCGGTAGGACATCACAAAATAAAGTTGTGGTCTTTCCTAAGGGCGACACCCAGCCTGGAGATTTAGTGAGTGTTCGCATATTGGATGCGAGCAGTGCCACTCTGAAGGGAGAGCTTATATTATAGGTTATTTTCTGATTACAGAAATTCCCTGAGATAAGCCACTATGGTTTTTCCTTCTGTGATGTTCAGCTTCTTGCCGATACGGTAACGCATAGACTCTACTGAACGAATGGTCTTATTCGCGATGGAAGCTATCTCTTTTGATGAAAGATTCATTATCAGATACGCACACAGCCTTGCCTCTCCGGGAGAGAGATCAGGGTGATGTGCGTATAGTTTTTTGAAAAATTGGGAATGAGCCTGTTCAAACTGATGTTCAAAAATCTCACGGGTGTCATTTTCTGTCCTTGAAGATGACAACACTTCATTTATGAGTCTAATTCGCTCATCAGCACTCCTTGTCCTTGAGGAGGCAATTTCGGTTATGCTGGAAATAGTCTCCTCAATTTTTGCAAACTGGAGTAGTTGGGCAGCCAGCTTTCCACGTTCATTCTCAATGTCAGAGTGTTCCTTATGCTTTTTTTCATCAAGTTCATCGCGTTGTTTTTCCAGGTCAGCTTTAAGTAAGGAATTAAGCCGGGTTTTGCGATATAGCATGTAGCCGGCTATGGAAGCTCCGATCAGGATAAAGATAATAGCAACAATTAAAATCAAGTTAAGTCTGTTTTTGGCGTTCAGACTGTTCTCAAGATTAGACATCTTTTCCATCTTGGAGGTATAGTCAAAAAGCAACAGTCCGTCTTTTATTCCGGCGTTAAAGTAGAGGGAATCTTCTAACTCTTTGTTAGCAAGGAGAGTACGGTAAGCATCTTGATAGCTTGTAACGTGAGTTTCGGCAATAGCCTTATTAGCGAGAAGGTGAGAATAATAAATGTCATTATTCAGAGCTTTCGCGGCAGGTGCATAATGTTCAATAAGTTGGAGTGTTTTTTCATATTTCCCTTGTAAATTTAAGAGATGGGTATAGTTCATGAGGCAAATGCCGCTGTTGTAACTCTCTCTTCCTGAGTCCAAGATTTTGAGAAAATAGTTTTCTGCGGCATCATATTGCCCGATCATCATGTAGACGTATGCCATATTTGCTTCCAACGATTCTCGTTCATACTCAGTCATAGGTAGCTTTAGCAGTTGGTCAGCTTCTTCAAGAACAGTGTCATAGTTTCCTTTAATGATGGCTGTCTTCATCTGCATTGCGTGTAAGGCTCGTTTTATCCTGTCGGTTGAATACTTTGGGAGATTTTTTTTCTCAGCATACTCCAAGATATTTTTCACCTTGTGTATGTAGTCTTCCTGAAAAGGCATGTTAGATTGTCTTATTAAGTCATGCAGGGTAGAATATGCGAGTGCATTATAATATAAAAGGGAATCGGGTTTATTAAGTTTTATAAGGTCCAGACATTGCGACATATTTCTAATATGAAGATTTTTGCTGGCAAGACTACGGATATAACATAATCTTAGATTGCATTCCTCCGCAATTCCTGTTGAGTGTATCCTGTCTCCCAGTTTCTCGTAAGCCTCAATCACTGATTCATGTTTTCCTATCTCGTGTGCCCATTTTATTTTGAGTCGGAGTAGGGAATCAGTATTGTTATTGTTGTCGGCAAGAAGGGAGTCTACATACTCCAGTTTGAGGTGTATGTCAAGTTCAGGATTATTAAGCCTCTGAAAATAGAATGCAGTCTTATGGTCAGCCCATAGACTGAACCGTAGAATGGTTATTATCAGAAGTGGCAGGAAGAATCGCATGAATAAATTTAGTTAGTAAAATTGACAGTTTACATATCGCTTCCAAAGTTAATTCTTTTGAAGGAAATAAGCAAAAATATCAATTAAAATATCAAAAAGTTTACAATTCAGACTACGCAAATATGCTTGAGTAGTTAAAAAATGTAATAATAACTAATTGATATATAAAATTATACTAAAAATGAGTACTTTTGCGTTACTACTCAAATCTAATTAAAGTAATATTAGTGTATAGATTTATTTGGAATGCAGAGCACAGATAAGTAATTTTGTAAAAAATCACCGACATTAATTAACTAAAAATAATTAACACATGACAATTTTCAACAAATTTGCGTTAGGAGCCTCCCTTATTGCTTTAGTAGCAAGTGAGGCGGAGGCAACTCCAATGAAACCCCTTAATTTTGACATGAGCCGCTATGCTTATAAGGCGGTGAGGTCTGGCGAGAAGAAGGCATCATTCCCCGGGAGAATGGCAAAAGTAAATCAACTCAATGCCATGATGGCGGGAACTGATTCTGAACAAATTTCTCCGTTGGTGTCGTTTGGCTCCAGTGATATGATCGGAGACATAGATGGTCCCAACAACGAGCTTTGGTTCTACACTTCATCTATGGTGTATAAGAATATCCAGCATGAGTATTACGTGGAGCAGATACTTTTGGAGTATATGTTTGATGTGTATAACGCCAGTGGGGAGCTTGTGGGTTCAATTCATGATAAAATGAGATATGGAGAGAATGAGGTGCGCACTGTCGACTGCTCTCTTGTGCCGGTTATTTCAAAAAACTTCTTCAATGATGATGACCATTATGAAGTCATTATAGGTCTTGGTGTGAACCGTACAAAAGTGAATGACGACGGGTCTACAGAATGGATGCCCAATACTTACCGTAGCATGATTTATTCTCTTGGAGGAGAGAAGGAGACTCTTGAAGTGGAGGATCCTGTCACCGGTGATATGGTTACAAAAGAGTTCGACAAACCGGTCTACAGAATGGAAGGCTCTTTGGCAGATGTGCTGGATGCTTCTGTGGGTGATAAGGAGGAGTTTTATATGGCTTTTTATGATGAGGTGCTTCCTGAGTATTCAGATGATGACATCATAAGTGGCGATGACGGTCCTGTAGTAAGCGATAGCTTTTGGGAGAGCCTTACATCTGCCCATGTAACTCTCAAAGTGTGTGGCAAGGTTGATGCCCAAGGTAATATGCCTAAGCTTATGAGCTTTGATATACCTTTCCTCTCAATGCCGGGTGATCAGGAGAGCACTCCTTTTCTGATATCGTTCAGGAATGGTGAGGATGCCTACTATTTGGTGCAATATTATAAGGATATTTTCTTTAATCAATACAATTCACCTATGGAGGATCTGACTATGCGTGAGCATAACTCACTGATGATTGATCTTTATAAGGTGTCTGACGGAGAGGTTGCAAAAGTCAATACTACTGAAGTGCCTTTCGTAAAAGATTCCAAAGATCGTCTTCTTTTCTCCTTCCATTCGGTTGGTGATTTCAGGTATAATGAAGACATAAACTTCAATGAAGATGGCAGTCTGGCATCTTTCTTTGTCACGAAAAATAATTATTTTGCTGATGAACATAGTGAGTATAGTTATTATCATTATGACAAAGATGGAAATAAGCTTAACAACATCTTTGAGAATGCTGAAAGTAATATGCCTATGACCAATATCGAGGGCATGGAGCCTCAGCAGATGTTTGTCACATATACCAACGGGGAATATATATTCCATTTTGTTGACCTGCTTACCGGCACCCCAAGAGCTTCTTTCAGCTGCTATCTTGAAATTGATCCTGATGCCGATCCAGATATGATGACTGCCAATATCGACCGCACTAAAGTGGGAGATTCTTATCAGTATGCTGTTGAGATGCGCACTCCCTCCGTTGATGAGAACGACAATAGTATCATGCGTATAGGGTGGCTTGATGATAAGGGTAATTTTATCAGAATGGATGAGGTAAATATGGGTCAGTATGTGGTTTATGCTCAGTGTTATATTGATGGCTATACCCTTCAGAAAGATTTTTATCTCAAGGATGAGCCTAACGAATATATGATGCTTATTAAGCGTGGGGTAGATGTATCTTCCACTCGTGAGGATCTTCTCATCGGTCAGGCTCTTAATCCTGAGTCTCCAAAAGGTAAGGACGTGTTGCTTCTGACTGCTGACGAGCGTGGGGCATTAAGCACTATTAATCCCTACACCATGCTTGAGAAACCGATGCTCCATGTCTACTATTACGACCAGGAGAGCGAAAAAATGTCGCTTGACATCTACTATATGCCGTTTGAACTCTCAGGAATAGAGGAAATCGGTTCTGATCTTTCTGCTTCATCTCTTACTTATGACGGTATTTCTGTATTTGCACAAGGTGGCGACATCCGTGTGTTTGACATTCAGGGTCGTCTGCTTCGACAGGGTATAGGATCTGTAAGAGTTGATGATCTGGGTAAAGGAATCTATGTGGCTTTGGCTAATGGAGAAGTCCGCAAGTTTGCGGTTAAGTGAGCTTACTAATATTTGATAAACTCAGACCCGGCATAACGCTGTGGTGTGTGCCGGGTCTTTAATTAAATTTAATCAAATGAAAAAATTTTACTACTTGTTGCTGGCAGGAGTTGCCATAGTGTGCAGTGAGAATATGTCAGCATTTGAAGTGACGGTTGAATGGAATAATCCCGGTACGGTGCTTTTGGCAACGGGATCCTCATTAAATCCGGAAATATTGACTCTTTCTCCGGAACAGACTAAGTATGTATTGGAAAGAGACAACTATACCGAACTACGTATTTTTCCTGCCGAGGGTTATGTTCTGAAGAGTGTGTCAAATTCAGATGATCCTGATAAGAAAAATGACATTACTCAAAGCGCAGCTTATCGCCAGCAGTCATTTTATGGAATTGGTGATTCATGGGACGGACGCACCATAAATATTGAGACTGCTGAAATAAATTATGACGGAGAGCTTTCAATCAACGTGATCAACGGTGCCGATTACTTGGATGCTTACCTCGACTTTTCTTTCTCCGAGGGAAGCGGCACGATGAGATATAGCTATGGATACCGCCAAACGCTTTCCCTTACTGATTCTGAAAACAAGATTCCGTTTGCTCCGGATTACATGAAGAATCTTACGATAGATCTCAATAAAAATGCTTTTACAAAATCTATTTATAAGGTTACTCGTAATGGCGAGGAGCAGACTCCGATAGGCAGCGGCTATTATATGACCGATATGTCGGCTGATGATATAATTGAGGTGCAGGTGTTTGAGGGTGAGGTGCCTGTCGTGGAAGAGGTTAGCTTCACGCTTGACTATCCCGAGGAGATTGAAGGCTGCATACGTAACCTTTTTGATCGTACCACTTCACAGTTTCTATGTATGGATGCCGACTATAATTTTATCATGCCGGCGGATCAGACTTTTAAGGTTGTGAAAGGTTCGGAGATTCAGGTAAATTTCAACGAGGGCTACACATTGACAGGATTTATGCTTGGTTCGGAAAATGTGACCGATTCCTATTCCGAAGCAAATAATTATATTCGGGTTACAATAGATGAAGATGTGACATTATCCATAGCAGGCGAAATGACACAATATGCAGATATGGAGTTTACCGCATATATATATAATGCAGACGGGGTGCGCCTTACGCTTGAAGATTATCAAGGGATACCGAATCCTGTTAAAGATGTGACGGGCGAACCAGGCGAGGTAATAGCTGAGGACATCAATATTCCTTCATACACAATTTCCGATAAGAATGCCGGATCAGGGGAAGATGGCAATACGAGCACCGGAAATACTAAAACAAT
The DNA here is from genome assembly GCA_014802265.1 of Bacteroides sp. GTDB lineage: Bacteria > Bacteroidota > Bacteroidia > Bacteroidales > Muribaculaceae > Lepagella. Next base: position 19,929 of record JAAVCP010000058.1, read on the forward strand.
TCCTGCTGTCACTATGACCCCGGATAATACTTTAAAGTTTACTGTTAAAGTATCAGAACGTCGTCCGCTCATATATATTTCTCCGGTTGTGGGTTATTACATACAGAGTGTATGGGATAGTGAAATGGAGGCTCCTATCGGTTATATTGACGGCAATGATCCTGTGCAGCGCACCTTCTATGTGGTGGCTCAGAAGTTGGATCGTGATCAGCAATTTATAGTGGAAATGACAGGTAATGATGAAGTGAGCTTCAGACCATCAGACTTTTTCCAACGCAACTGGAGCAATCCTTCGATCAGTTTTGCAATCGGAGAGGGAGTGAGAACCTATGATTATAATGCTATATATGATAATCCGTTTGAGCTTTACCCTACGGTGCAGTCAGCCGGATTTGATGTGACTCTCAACGGGCGTCAGGCAGGTATTACTAAGACAGAACTCGGCACGTATATAATAGATTTCACTCAGGCTTATGTCACTGATAAATATCCCATTCCTACTCTCAAAGTGAAATCAGGTTCAAATGGGATTGATGAAATTGAGACAAATGTTATGCCAAAGGGTCCAATATATAACCTTCAGGGTTTGCGCTTGACTACTGGCTGGGATGCCCTTCCTGCTGGAATATATATATATGGAGGAAAGAAAATAATAAAGAAATAATAGATAACTTAATAATAGTAACCTATGAAAATGAAACATTGTCTTTCAGCCGTTAGCCTCCTTCTTTTTGCGGGGACATCGGCAACAGCTATGATTCCTGCTGCTAATCAGCCATTAACCAGGGCAGGGTCAACTTTTGAGATTAAAGGCTTTAAGCCTGCCGATGGTGCAAGCGTGAAGCAATTGTCTGTCGTAACCATGGTGGTGGAAATGCTCAGTGAGGATACTACCATGATTCCGGTTGAGGATAAACTATCAGCCATTACCCTTACAAAAGATGGGGGTGAAGCTGTCGCGGCTTTGTCTTTCGGAGAGATGAGTCTGGACGAAACAACCTATGATTTCTTGATTCCTGTAGAATTTCCTACCATTACGGAGGCAGGCACCTACACGCTTGCCGTCCCGGAAGGGGTAGTTGTAGAGGGGGAATGGGATGAAGACACTTGGAGCTTTGTGCCGTTGGAGGATGGTTTGGTTAGTGCTGCCACTACTGCCACATTTACTGTTGACCCTGCTGCCAAAGGTGTACTCGATACATATATCCTAACTCCGGAACCCGGTTCAAAGGTTACCTCTCTTGATAACATGCAGATCGCTTTCCCTGACGTGGAGTCTTATGCCGGTTTTTGGCAATCAGAATATGGAGTAGTGATTACTGCCACTAATGGCGAGACCACCTACGAAGGTAGTGCCATGCAGGATTGGGGCAGCGAGGAGGAATATAAGGTAATGAACCTATGGTTCGAAGATCCTGAGAATCCGGATATGGAAGTTACGTTTACTCCCGGTACGTGGACTGTCAATATACCTTCGGGGGCATTTGTGTTTGAAGGTGCTTCAAGTCCGGAGATTGTTGCGGAATATATTGTAGAGTCTATGGCTCAACTCACACCTGCTCCGGGTTCCACGCTTAACGAGATAACCTATTTTGATATTGCTTTCCCGGGTGCTAATAAAGTAGAGTTTGTAGGTGCTCCTTATATGATTACACTTACACGTGGTCAACTTTCAGGCATTCCTGCATTTGATGTGGAAGAAGTTGAGGGTACTGAAGTCCCGACATTCAGAATGACACCTATTGAGGGATTCGCAGAACCCACAGTTGGTTCTGTGTTATTAAGCATAGAAGATGGAGCGTTCCTGATAGATGGAGCAGAAGGTGAAACTGAAGGTAATTCTCCGAGAATTCAGGCTAATTATTATTATGACAGACCTATCTCAGAGGATTATCAGCTTGAGCCTAATTCCGAAGAAGTGCTTTGCCAGTCATGGGGATATACGGTCGGCTTTGTATTTGATGAGGTGGCTGCTCCCAGACTTGTTAATCCGGAGGGAGTGGTAGTGAAGTTTGATGACACTGTGCTGACTATGGGTTCTGAAAGTGCTTGTTATGAGGGCTTAGCCGATTATTCATACAACACTATGGATAATATCCTTTCATTCTTTATTGTAAATCCTGAATACCACAAGGAAGGAACAATTACTGTTAGCCTTCAGGGAGATGCCTACACCCTTTCCGATAAACCCGGCTTCGATGTTGAACACTCATGGAAAGTGGTTATGCCTCGTGAGTATGAGTTTACTCTAACACCCGAGGGTGGTGAGACTGAAGAAAATGCCACTGTGGTAAATTCACTTGAAGAGATTACACTTGTGTTTGAGAATGCCGAGACTGCGCAAATTTATCAGGCATCAGGCGTATCTCTCAGAAAGACTGATTATTCCGTATACATGACAGCTGATATAGTTCCGGTAGAGAATGCCGAACATCCTACATTCAAACTTGTGTTCAACGTTCCGGAGGGCTCTGAGATGACTGACGGCATGTATAAACTTTCTATCCGTTATGACACATTCACTCTTGATGGCATTCAGACATGGCCTGCTGACTATACAGATGTGGAGAGAATGTATAAGCTCGACGGTATGAGTGGTGTAGGTAGTGTAGGTGCTTCTGAAAGCAATATTGTGACTGTGGTGACCACAGATGGTCGCGTCGTATTTAAGAATGCTTCTCCCGACAGCCTCAACACCCTTGACAACGGTATTTATATTGTTAACGGCAAGAAGGTTGTGATTAAGTAATAAACTGTAATATCTGATTTAATATGTCCGGATTCAACATTTATATGATAATGATGGGTTCGGACATATTTTCGAATAACCTTAAACTAATACTATTTGGGAGGGATTTACCTCTTATATATTAATCAAGTATTTATGAAAAAGAAACTATTTACGGGTATGATATTGGCAGGAGCTGCATTCAGTCTGTATGCAACTCCCATTACTCCCGAGCAGGCGCTTGAACGTGTTGGCTACACCAATGGTGGCGTATTCAAGGCTCCAGGCGCACAGCTTGCTCATACCGCACTGACTGCAGCAGGTTCACCTGCTATGTACGTATTCAACCGTCCGATGAATGGGGGATATATGATTGTCAGTGCCGATGATGTGGCTTACCCTCTGTTGGGATATGCCGATAGCGGCTCCTTTTCTGAAGAGGAGATGCCTCCGCAGATGAAATGGTGGCTGGAAGAATATGCACGCCAGATACAATATGCTTCTGAGCATCCTTCCGCCATTCTCAATTCATCTGTAAGAAAAGCTTATGGAGAGGCTATCTCCCCTCAACTCAAAACGAAATGGGATCAGGTGGCGCCTTACAATGACATGTGTCCGCTTTATGGCACGCAGCGTACTTACACAGGTTGCGTGGCAACTGCTATGGCGCAGGTAATGAATTATTGGAAATATCCTGAAGTGGGGCAGGGGAATATCAGTTATGACAGTGAGAGCCTCGGAAAGCGTTTGTCACTTAATTTCGCCAACCGCAAATTTGAGTGGGACAAGATGCTGGACACCTATGATTATGGACAGTATACTGATGAAGAGGGTGCTGCCGTGGCTTATTTGATGAAGGCTGCGGGATATTCTGTAAAGATGGATTATGCTGCCGATTCCTCGGGTGCATTGGCAATGAACATAGCTAATGGACTGCTTAAATATTTTGATTATGATCCTAACATGTTCTATACTCTCAGAATGTATTATTCTGCTTCTGAGTGGGAGAAACTTATCTATGATAATCTGAAGAATGTGGGTCCTGTTCTTTATGGAGGTGGCTCAATGCTTGGCGGAGGTCACTCTTTTGTGTGTGACGGTTATGACGGCAACGGTTATTTCCATTTTAATTGGGGCTGGAGCGGTATGTCTGACGGTTATTTCTCACTTGATGCGCTTAATCCGCAATCGCTCGGCTCAGGTGGTGGAACCGGTGGCGGTTATAATTTTACCCAGGACGCAGTGCTTGGAATCCAACCGCCAACCGGGTTGCCTGCAGAAGACCGTCCGTTGAAAATGTCTCAGATGGGTTCTCTTGCCGGAGTAATAACCGGAAATAATCTGAAATTTGATCTGTTTGCAGAGGAAGGTGCAATGTGGGTGAATTATAATCCCACCACTATGAAGTTGCGTTTCGGTGCTGTTTTTGAGCCACAGGGCGACACTGAGGGTGACACTAAATTTATATTGGTCAGCAACCAGGCATTTTCTATAGCTCCCGGATATGGTACAGATCCCTCGCATCTTAATCCCACGGTTAACCTTGGAGATGCGGGACTCAGCGACGGTACTTATAAAGTGACATTCGCCACCATACCTACGGAGGAAGAGAATCCGCAATATGTGCCCGTACAGGAGTGTTACGGTTATTATAATTATATTATCCTCAAAAAGGAAGGCGACAAGTATTCTTTGGACATTAACCCTGTTGACCGTCTTTCTGTGAAAGATGGGGGAATCATCGGCGATCTGTATTATGGGTGTATGGCGACTGTGTCTGTGACTGTGGTCAATGACAATGATATAGAGCTGACAAAGGGTTTTGCGCCTGCCCTTATCATGGACAACACATTATATTTCTTAGGGGAGAGCGTCTTCCTTACAGTGCAGCCGGGTGAGGAAGTGACAAGAGAATGGACCACATCGTTTACTCTTCTTCAGCAGATGATGGGAATCACGACTGACACGGAGTTTCAGCTTACATTCTTTGATGAAAGCTCCTATAACTTTTACGCTGAAGACTTCTATAAGACAGTCGTAATGAAACCCGTGTTAGACTATCCTAATATATCTCTTATCGGTGAACCAGTTATAACAGGCGCTGAGGTGGTCAGGGAGAAAGTAGGCTTACAGACCCGTGACGTGTATGTTGTCAAAGACCGTATGAACATAGGTGTAGATGCTAAGTTTATGTTGCGGAGTGGTATCTTCTCTTATACTATGTACGCATGCACGTGTCTTCCCGACTGGACAGGAGTTGGCACTTCTGATGTGGAGATTCTTTCATACGCAGGTTGTCCGATGCAGATGGAAGAGAACGAGGAGGCAAACTTCAGTACCACATTGGCAATGCCTAATGCACAACCGGATAAATACTATATGCTCTTGATGGCATACGAGATACAGGGTATGCTTATTCCTGTCACAGGACAGTCAATAGTGTTCCGTCTTGCTGATCCGTCAGGTATTGATTCCGTTGAGGCAGATGATATAAGCTCTATGCCTATATATAATCTTCAGGGAGTATATCTTGGCTATGATTGGGAGGCTCTTCCAGCCGGAATATATATCCGTGCAGGAAAGAAACTTGTAAAGAAGTAACCGTTTAAGGTCAAAGATAATTGGGAGAGGGGATAGAGTTTCGAAACTCTATCCCCTCTCCCAATTATCTTTGAATAGTATTTTTCAAAGAGATTTAGGCTGCTGTGTTACCATTTTGGGCACGTTTGTCCCCTTTGTTTTTGTGACCTTTTTGTCCCTTCTCACCCTTCATTTGCTTGCCACCTTTTTTCATGCCTTTGTGGTGGTGTCCGGCAATCTTGAAATTGTTCTCAAGGAACTGGGTATATTGTTCAGGTGTAAGGATGCTCTTCACACCGTTGAGATAATTCTGTTTAGCTTCCTGGCGTTTAGCCTGCTTCTCAGCCTTCATCTGCTGCTTCTGCTCGGCTGTGAGTTGATCTTTCTTATCCTTACGGTTTTCATCTTTCTTTACGCCAGACTCTTTCTTTGCCTTAAACTCTTTGCGAAGCTCCTCGAGTTTAGTCTTCTGAGTGTCGGTGAGATTTAGACCGTCGAAAGCCTTCATACCCTTGCCTTCTTTGTTGTCGGAACGATCACCTTTAAAGCCTTTCTTTCCGGGACATTCACCTTTTTTATCCTTAGCGCACTCAGTGCGGGTTTTTTCGTTGTTGCTTGCGTTAGCGTTGTTGTCATTGGCGGCTATCATAGAGAGAGAGGTTGCTGCAAAAATAGCGAGACTTAAAATTACTTTCTTCATCATTATAAATCAAATTAAAATTTTCAAATAAAACTGCTTATTATTGCGTTGCCTGGCATTACATTTTCTGCGTCTTACGTTTCTTTGACCGCAATATTTAGCGTAAGTTTAATACCTCGAACTATTTTATAATTCGTTAACTTAGTTGTTAATAAAGATTGACTCTCATTTGAGGCTTAGAGTATTAATTAGGGTGTTCAGTTAGATGTTCTCATTTTTAAATCAAAAATCATAATTTGGGGTAAAGCTACTATTACCATAGGCTACCCTCCTATCATTACGCAAATATTAAAATAACAATACACTATAAGATCGTAAGCATTAATTGAAGTATACTATAAAGGTTGTAGTTCAGTTAATACTTACTTTATAATGTGTATTCAGAAAAAGTGGCTGACGAAAGATTTGAAACATTATTGTTCTTCGCATATTTAAAACTGGAATTCACCTTAAAATTCCACTTTTGTTTTTGCACGTCCAATGAGTGGGACGTTGATACGGACAGTGATTTATTTCTTGATATGCCGTAAGAATATCCGTAAGTATCACCACCAGACAAAAATTTAGTGATAAGTGAATTTATGTCATTATCTATAGTCTGATGGGTCATGAAAACCTCCCCCGAGAACTGTATATCTCTATATGGAATTTAGCCTAATAGTCAAATCCTCCTTGATACGTTTTAAAGACTCCGGATTGCATTGAGCCGGGTTTGAAATCAGTGTCTTGTCCAGGCTTTCTGTTTTGTCACTTAAGTTATTGGCATTACCATATAATGATAGGCGAGCATTGTCCATAGTCCGAATAATCGGCTAAGATATCTATCATTTAAGCCATAAGCGGCTTCAATATTTGTGAGCAGACCTTGGTTATATTCTTTTTTCAACCTTACATCCATATCCCCATAATCATTCCCCATGATTTTGTCCATTTCATCTTGCCGTTCATATACAGTTATGTTCTTAACTGTATAAGCTCCAAGGTTGTCAAGCATCATCTGCCGATTTCCTTTGAAAAAATCCTTACCGTTTAATAAAAGATTCTCAACATATCGTCCATTGACATATATTTCTCCTACTTCCCAAATCCCTTCATTAATGTCGTAGGGCTATTCTTCATTTCATAAGTATAGTTCCTTGCGACACTGCATTTATAGTTTATTTCTGCTCTGAGAGTGTGACACATCATTTCTTCTAATTTAATAAAAGATTAATCCATATTTGGAATGGATTTACTATCCTGTGTGGGGTGCACGGTAAAGAAAATGACAAATCAAGCTTCTGACTTGACTTAAAGTTAATTCTAAACAATTTATTATGTATCATTTTCGTTATTTATTCATTGTAACCAATCTCCCCGCGTATGAGAATTTTTACCAACGTGAAACACGTCATTTTAATTATCATTCTAATCTCTTCATCTGCAATTACAGCGGCTCAATCTTCTGACTCGATAAAATCTCTGAAGCAAGCTAAAAATTTGCTTAATAACAATCTTTATTCCTATGAGGACTATCAAAATACTCTTAAAGCACTTGACATAATTGGGCAAAGTGCTGAAACAGATTCAATTAGTTTCTATGGTGCTACAGCACTCAGCAAATATGCATGGATGCTGATCAACTTGGGAGAGCAAGACACTGCGTTACCTCTATTCCGTAAAGCCCTTGAGTACTGTCCACCGGAAGATTCAGTAATTTATTATGATATAATTACTGGGATGGGAGGTATATATTTAAATCAAGGTAATTATGAGGAAGCTCAGAAAATAATCACTGCAGCATTGAAATATCACACCAACACCAGCGACTCCTTGGGAATGATAAAAGATTATTTCAATATAGCCGCATTATATTTTCGTAAAGATAAGCCCTCAAGTGCGCTCTCCTATGCATATAAGGCACTTACGTTGGCTGAAAAAAGCCACAATTATGATTATCAAAGTCATATTTTGGGATTTCTTTCTCAAATTGAAACAGATTCTGAACATAAAGACAGTTTACTGGCTCAAGCCTCACTAATTAATTATAGGAATGACTTTACTGGGTTGACAGCCCATAATCTTCATCTTCGGGCAAAATTATATCTCAGTCTCCATCAATTTGATAAAGCTATGAATTATGCTGAGAAGAGCATGGATGTAGCAAAGAAATATAACCAAACTTCTATTTATATTGCCGCATTACGGACTAAAGCCAAAATTTATGCAGAACTTAAAGATTATCCGCAAGCGTATTTTAATCTCAATCTTGCTAATGAGAATGAATCCGCTAATCAAATAAAAGAGAAAAGTCTTAGGGCACAACGTGGTGAATATGCTACTCGTCTTATTGATTGGTGTGAGGCGAATCTTGTAAAAAGAAATGGACATTATGTGATGCGGAAACCTATGTCAACCTCAACTAAGATATTAATTATATTAGGAATTCTTGTGGTCCTAACAGCGATAGTTATTATAACAGTAAGGATAAAGAGAGGAAAAGAGGAAATAAATGACATAGAGAAGACACGTCTAAATTCTGAAATCAGCCAACTCATGAAAGATAAGGAAGAGATGTGGGAACGAATTAATTACTTCATGTTCTTTCATAATAATCATAATGTGTTAATGGATAAAATTAGATCTTTGGCTAAACAAGGTCTCTCAACAAAGGAATCAGAACAAGCAAGCTCATTAAGAAAAATTGGAGCGTATGCAGCATCAAATATGCTTGATAAATTAGATGACCAATATACTGCTCTCCAAAAAGAAAATGAAGATGCATTTCTTTTGCGTCTGCAAAAATCATTTCCGAGTGTAACTGATGCAGAAAAGAAATTGGCAACATATCTGCGGGCAGGGTTGTCTACACATGAGATATGTGTAATAACAGGTAATCAACCCCGCTCTATAAATATGACAAGATACCGCCTGAGAAAAAGCCTTCAACTTGGAGAAGGCGAGAATTTGGAACAATACCTTAGATCCATCTAATCACGACTGTTTTGGATAGTGTAGACATTAATTTATTTTGACTGTCAGATAGTTATATATTGAGTGTAGACAATAATAATTTGATATTTCTTTATTGTAGACATAATTTCTACCTAGTAATATTGTGGGTATGATTATATTCACCTTAACTTTGCCATCAAATAAACCAACCTATATGTTTATGAAAATAACAAATTATCTTATCACGGCTGCCTTAGCATTGGCAGCCATCTCCCCTGGTCGGACTGAGGCAAAGGAGAGCTTCTCAAAACATCGGGTATTATCTCCCACTACAGCAAAATCATTGCCAGTGAAGCTCCACAGTGAACAGCTCAAGACAAGAGCCGATCGCCCCTGGCTAATGAAAACAAAAAAGAGAAAGGATTCCAAGTTTCTTACCACACATACCTCTATAAAGAAAACCGGAAAATCGGCATCTGCCAAACTACTGTTGCCAATAAAATCTGCGCAACAGCCCACAACCCTCTATGGCAATTTGACATATACTTATGATTGGGACTACTATGGCAATCCTCAAATGGGCATATATTCTTTTTCCGCAGATATGAGTAATGACCCCATAGGAATTATTATTGATCCAGTACTTCAAACAACATGTGGAGTTATGTTTGAAGGTGCCTTCTACGGTTATTCCTATGATGCTCTGGAAGACATAGAATATTGGATAGTATATGACATTGACAAAGGAATATTGATACGTCAAGAGCCTGTAGACTTTAGCTATGAGGCTACCGATCTGACATACGATAAACAAACAGGGCTAATTTACGGTTGTTTCCTCAATGAGGAAGGATATGACTTCGAATTTTGTTCCATTAATCCCACCACTCTTGAACGCACGGTTATAAATGACACTAATTTTACTCAATATGGTCGTCTTGTAGCTCTCGCCACTCATCCTGACGGGCGAATGTTTGGCATTACTCTTGAAGGTGTACTTGAACAAATTGATCCCTCAACAGGTGATATCACCACAATAGCAAGCGTTGGGCTCCCCATTTCTAACTATGTGCAGACAGCAACGTTTGATCCCTATACAGGTAATATGTATTGGATAGCCAACACTGCTGACGGGGAATATCTCACAATTATTGATATTGATAAACTAAGTCTTGGGTATATCGGAGAGTTCTATAATCTGGAACAATGGTCGGGTCTCTATATTCCCGGTGAGGTTATTGAAGACTCTGCTCCGGCAAAGGTTGAAAACCTTTATATAAACTTTTGTGAAGGCTCCACAAAAGGAGAAATCACCTTCAATCTTCCTCAATTAAACTATGGGGGAGATAGTCTTTCCAGTGAAGTAGACTACACTATTCTCATTGACGACGTGGCGATTGTTAATGATAGTGGGCTTCCGGGTGCTATGATCAATCACTCCATATCATCAGCAACTGGCTATCATAAGTTTGAGGTAGTACCCTCAAATTCATTTGGTAAAGGAGAAGTAGCCAGACAAAGAGTATGGATTGGGTATGATACACCTCTTCCGGTCACTAATGTGTCTCTCACATTTGATGATAGAAAGGCCCTTCTTACATGGACTGCTCCACAAAGCGGCATTCACGGCGGCTATGTAGATCTCTCCGAAACGACCTATACCATTACACGTCTACCTGATAATGTAATTGTAGCCACAGATTGGAAGAGTACTACTTATACTGAAGAGGTACCTGACAATAGTCTTACAGCTTACAGATATATTATTGTGCCGACATTCAAGGGGCTAATCGGTAAAGAGACAGTATCAAATAAAGTCTGGAATGGTCGTGCATTTGAGGTGCCATATTCAAATGATTTTTCTGATGAAGAATCATGGGGATTAATTTCTATACTTGATTTTGATGACTATGAATCTGATCCGGAAGAGCCTTATGCCTATAGAGATAATTGGTGGATATGTGACGGTTACAATGGTAATGACCTACGCATTGTGTTTACCGAGAACCAAGATGACTGGGCTATTCTTCCTCCCATGCATATGACAACAGGACGTGACTACGCTTTTTACGGTCCATACTCCACAAATGCAGATAAAAATATAATTTTAGAAAATATCGAAATATTTATTGGGGAGGGAGACGACCTGACCACCTACACTCAACTTGATTATACACTTTATAATGAAGATGACATTGACTATATAAAATCCATCTATGTTCCTTCTTCAGAGGGAGACTATCGGTTTGCTCTTCATGCCACGGGACCTTATGAATCTTGCTTTTGGGCTCTTGAAGGCATTAATATTGATGTGAATGATATATTTGGTGCGCCTGATTCAGTAAGTGATTTCAAGGTAACGGCAGCTCCAGACGGTAGTTTATGTGCCAACGTGTCTTTTAATGCTCCAATATTAAAATGTAACGGAGAGTCTTTGACATCAATTGATACCATTGATATAGAAGTTGATGGCAATATAGTAAAGAGTTTCGTCTTCCCTGTGCCGGGTGAGTTTATAGAGTATCAAATTAATAATCTCTCAAAGGATTCTCATCTGTTTTGTGTGGCAGCATATAATTCAGCGGGCTGTGGTCGAAAGGCTTCACAGAAAACATTTATAGGATATGACATTCCCGGAAATGTGCCCGACCTCGTGCTATCAGACAATGTTGATAACATCTCCATTAAATGGAGTGAACCGATAACCGGTGTTAACGGAGGATACATTGATCGGTCGTCGCTCGTCTATGCTCTGTATTGCTATGACAGCACTTATGGGAATTTTGATGGCATAGGAGAGACATCTAACACTGAATGGACACATCAGCCCGTAATGAGTGGAGAGCAGAGACTCTTGGAATATGCCATTGAGCCTCGCACAGCAGATGGAGAAGGTGAAGCCACAATCTCATCACCTATTGCGGTTGGAGATGCTTGGTCTCTTCCTTTCCGAGAAACATTCACTCGGGCAGATCTTGACAATAATCTGTGGTGGAACGATAACTACTATAACACTTTCTATATTGCACCGGGATATATTACCACTGGAGATGATATGGATCATAGTGGAGGATTAGCCTGCTACACTTCCGATACTGCCGGTTCTATTACCAGTGGGAAAATATCATTGGAAGGAACTATTAATCCGGCTATAATAATTGGAGTGTACCATTTTCCTAATGTCAACAACACATTATGCATAGGAGTGACTGACGATAAAGGCAACTTGCATACTCTTCATACAGTCAATGATATTAATGATGGCTCACAAGAGGGATGGCGTCAACTCGTAGTAAGTCTTGACAAAGTAAAAAATTCAAGGTATGTCAATCTTGTTCTGACAGCAACCTGTGAAAACTATGATGTTCCGGTAATGGTAGACAATATTCGAGTGCGTGACTTACTTGAAGAGAATCTAACCTCATATATTACCACTAAAGATTTCTACACCAAAGGTTGTAATGCCACTGTTGATGTTCTTGTAGAGAATTATGGACTCAACGATGCAAAAGATTATACTATCCAACTGCTTGCAGATGGCGAGGAGGTAACATCTGTGAAAGGGATTCCCCTCCAATTCTCAGAAGAAAAGAAATATACCCTGTCGTTCCCTATCTCTTCTGTGAATGAGAATAGGGAGATTAAACTCGAAGTGAAAGTTATCTATCCGATAGATAATTATCCTGAAGATAATACCCACACTGCTATCGTTTCGTTGAGGGATAATGCGTTTCCTGCTCCCACCTCTTTGGCTGCTCATTACTCTGATAATAATGAAACAATCGTTTCCTGGGAAACCCCTGAAATAAAAGAGAATCGTTACACAACAGAAGATTTTGAGACCTATACAGCGTGGATAAAAGATGGCATTGGTGATTGGATAACCCTTGATCAAGACGGAGAAATCACTTACTCTCACTCTATGATTTATTGGCCCAATGCGAAAGAACCTCACGCATATATGGTGTTTAATCCAAGCCAAGCAGATTCTAATTACGAGAATCTTATCGAAGCGGGTTATGATTTTACCCCCTATTCAGGGGAACAATATCTGGCAAGTTTTTGTCCTGACGAGTGGTATGCTTCTAACACTCAATCTGATGATTGGCTAATTTCTCCTGAACTTTCAGGTAAATCTCAAACTATCAAATTTATGGCTAAGAGCCTCGCATGGGTTGAGGATATTAATATATATTACAGTACAGACTCCAATCTCATAGAGAGCTTTATTCCATTAGAGGAATGGGTTGAAGTACCGAGTAAATGGACAGAATTTGAGGTTGAACTCCCAGAAGGAACAAAATATTTTGCCATACGCCATATTTCAATTGAACAGTGGGCTCTATTTATTGATGACATTAAATATCGTTGCCCTGCTGATGATCTTACTCCGTTAGGCTTCAATGTTTACCGCGACGGAGAGAAGATTGCAGAGCTTGATTGGGACACATTGTCATTCATCGATGTTAACGCATTTGGTCAGGAATATATCTATAAAGTTACGGCATGTTATGATCTTGGAGAATCAGCACCGGTAGCCATCACAGTTAAGCCAAGTGGATTGAGCAGTATAGTCCATAACGGTAAAATTGCTGATGAAGGTAAGGTGATTGCGGTATATGGTTATGAGGGTATGCCGATTGAAATATCATCTGTCGATGGCAAACTCATTTACTCAGGTATTCCTGATAAAACGCTAAGAGTTAATGCTACATCAGGCATATATATTATCAAGACTAAAAATGCTACTAAAAAACTGATAGTAAAATAGCAATTTGTATAATTCAATGTAGTGATTTAATTTTTATGGAAATTTACTTCATTGAAGAATAATCTCAGATCTTATAAATATAATGCCTCCAATTTCTTAAATTCTGAAATTGGAGGCATTATATTTATAAGATGGTGGTATTCTCTTAAATAATCTTTATATAAACTTTGAATTATCAGTGTGGAGGATTTAGGGTAGTGGTGGGTAAATATAGCTTTAGACTTTATAGAAATTAAATCAATACTAAAAAGATACCGATTGTCTTTATTTCTGAGTAAGTCTGAATGTGTCTGTTGGTTATTTGGGAGTTATGGTAAATGTGATGGAACCACGAGTGGAGGTGGCACCCTTCTTTGCTGACCATTTAGCTTGCTTTGCGGCTGCTTCACATTTGCGGCGGATTGCTACGTCGGCACTTCCGGAGGCTGATGCCTCAATCACTTTCCCTTCTGCATCAATCACAACATTGACTTTTACCACGGTCTTGTGACGCAGAGCGACATCAGGTTTCGGACAGCTTATAAAGGTGCGTCCATGAGCGTTCCCACTTACTCCTATGCCGGTTCCTCCGGCTCCGGAAGTACCTTTGTCAGTACCCTCCACAGCTCCATTCTTATTGGAAAACTTGTTTGCCACGGAACTGGTGGCTTTCTGTTTTTCCTTTTCAGTCTGTGAAGGCTCGGTCACCTTTACGGCACTTTCTTTTTTCTGAGTGTTCATTTTTGGCTTTGGAGGCGCAGGTTCCGGCTTCGGACCCGGTTCAATTATCTCGGCATGATCTTCCGGTGCCGGCTCAGGTTTCCCTTTCATTGCCGGTGCCGGCTTGTCGTGATTGACAGCATTTTCCTCACCCAATTCTACAAGCTCCGGCTCAATAAACAGTTCCTCCTCCGGCTCCATTAGTTCGGGAGTAGATGCCTTGGCAATTTCCTGGCGTTCCCAGGATATACTGCCGTAGAAAAGCACAAGCAGCAGAATCAGGGTGACGCAAAAAGTTAGCGCCGCCGCAATGATCCGGTCTTTACTATTATTATTTTTCTCAGCCATTAAGGTATCACTTCTGGGAGCTTCTTGTGGCAAGCACAAGTTTAAGATTATTCCTGGCAGCGAGGTCAAGCACTTCAATCACACGGGCATAAGCCACAGTGCTGTCAGCATAAAGAGCCACTGCCCTTAAGGAATCCTGATGTTGAATGAGCATCAGACTTGCCAGCAGCTCGTCGCGGGTCACCGCACGTGCCGTGGAGTTCTCTTCAATGGAGTCATTGCGGTCTGCCACGAGCCACAGTTTTGACTCCGCGTCAATATATACCTCAGTCACCGGCTTCTGTGATGTCTGTTCGCTGCTTTGCGGCAGGTTGACATCAATTGCAGCGGGGAAAATGAGGGTAGAGGTCACCATGAAGAAGATGAGCAGAAGGAATATCACGTCTGTCATTGACGACATGGAGAAAGTATCAAGGGTCTGGAAATTCTTTTTTAAAGCCACGTTCTGATTAATTTTAATTAGCAATTAGTAATTAGAAATTATGATTGGCAGCACTCTGAGAATTAGTAATTAGCAATTAAAATTGGTAAAGTCCTGGTGATTTCATTCCTAATTTCTAATTACTCATTCCTAATTATTTGGAAGGCTCGTTGAGGAGATCCATGAATTCCATAGTCTTTGCCTCGAGTGAGTTCATGACATGATTTACTCTCGACACCAGGAAGTTGTAGGCGAAAAGGGCAGCGATACCCACCACGAGACCTGCGACAGTGGTGACGAGGGCTTGATAAATGCCGGAGGAAAGGACAGTGATATTGGCAGAGGTGCCTGCATTGGCGAGTGCGAAGAAAGCCTCGATCATACCAACCACAGTGCCAAGGAATCCGAGCATCGGCGCACCGGCAGCAGTGGTGGAAAGCCAGGTGAATCCTTTGGCAAGGTTTGCCACCTCTATATTGCCGGTGTTTTCAATGGCGACCAGCACATCATTCATGGGGCGTCCGATACGGTTGACACCTTTCAATATCAGGCGTGCAGAGGGTGTGTCGGTGCGCTTGCAGAGTATAATGGCATTTTCGATATCTCCTTCCATTATATAGTCGCGAATGCGTTGCATGAAGCTGTCGTCAGACTTCGATGCCTTGTGGAGGGCTATGCATCTTTCTATGAAGATATAAATGCTCACGATGAGGAGCACCGCCAAGGGAATCATGATGTAGCCGCCATCTATCACCAGCGACCAAAAAGACAGGGAATCCATTTTTTTAGGGTTGAGAGTTGATTATTTATGGTTGAGGCAGGCGAGATAACGGTGGATAGTCTCCTCAATTCCGAGATAGAGGGCATCGGAGATAATCGCATGCCCTATGCTCACCTCATTAAGCAACGGTAGTTGCTCATGGAAATATGCAAGGTTACGCAGGTTGAGGTCATGCCCGGCATTTAGCCCTATGCCACATTTCTTTGCCTCTTCAGACGCAATTACAAATGGAGCTACTGCAGCTTCACGGTCAACCTCATAGTTGTCGGCGTATGGCTTTGTGTATAGTTCCACTCTTTTTGCTCCTATTTCGGCAGCTTTTCTCACCTGTTCAGGGTCAGCGTTTACAAATATGGAGCTTCTTATTCCCTCGGCAGAGAGGCGTGAGCAGATATCGCTTAGGAAGTCAGCGTTTGCAATCACGTCCCAGCCGGAGTTGGAAGTGATTTGCGAAGGTCCGTCAGGCACGAGTGTCACTTGCGCCGGATGCACGTCACACACCAGGCGCATAAAATCTTCGGAGGGGTAACCCTCTATATTAAATTCTGTTGTCACCACCGGGCTGAGGGCATAGACATCAGCCCGGGTTATGTGTCTCTCGTCGGGACGGGGGTGTACGGTAATGCCCTGTGCGCCAAAACGCTCACAGTCAATGGCAAATTTCACTACGTCGGGCACATTCTCACCCCGTGCATTACGGAGAGTTGCCACTTTGTTGATATTTACACTTAAGCGTGTCATTATCAAAGATTTGTATTTTAAGATTTGCAAACTGAGACTATAAAAAGCAATAACGGTATTAAAATTTTATGTGTCAATATTGAATTTCGGCATAAAATTTGTAACTTTGACCTTTGGACAGGCACTGCGGGTATAAATTTTTCGCAAGATAAGGACTCGCGGGGTGCCAATTTAGGTTTTATTGCTTTTTTCTTTGCAAAAGTATAAAAAAAGGCTGTTAGGACAAAGAAAAAATGGTGATAAGACGTTAAAATTATAAAATAAAGTTGATAGTGGATAATTTCAGCTACTTTCAACCCTAAATAAAAACTAAAAAAAGGAGACACGGATATGACAGCAAGAGAAATCTTATCGCCCGGCAAGACGGTTGCCGAAAGAAACCCCCTCCGCATGGTGGAGGCAGACATGCCTTTGCTGGAGGTTTTACCGCGTCTTCTTGACACGCCGATGCGTGAGATAGGTGTAAGCGACGGAGAGGTGTCGATAGGTGTAATCGACCAGGCATCGATGCTTGAGGGAATTGGAAAGATGATAGCGGCACGTGACGATTGCAGCACCATTACGGTGGAATGTCGTCCGGAGGAATATAGCGCGAGTCTGCTTGCCCATGCGGTGGAAGACAGCGACGCACATCTTGTGGATCTTATAACGACTCCGCAAGAAGATGGTAAAATGCAGATTACCCTGCGTGTGCGCCACAGTGATCCCTCGGCGGCAGTGCGTAGCCTTGAAAGATATGAGTTTCATGTGGTCGATGCCCATGGCAATGAAGACGGCAGCCGCGATGCGGCAATAGCCGCTGAGCGTTTGTTGGCATTGCAGACCCTTCTTAATGTATAGAATGTCATGGACGACCAACGCAATAATAAAGTAGCTATTTACGGAAGCCGTCGTCAGGATCCTTATTTCAGGGAGCTTGACGGGCTTTTTTCGTTTTTAGAAAGTAAGGGTTTCCGTGTGTATGTGCATACCAAGCTTGCCGGATATTTAGAGGAACATAGTGTAGATACCGGCTATGCCGTGCCTGTTGAGAAAATTCCGGCAGGCACCGGGCTGGTCATAAGTATAGGTGGTGACGGCACTTTCTTGCGTGCGGCTCGTTGGGTAGGTGAACGGGAGATACCCATACTGGGAGTTAATACCGGTCATCTCGGGTTCCTTTCCGGTTGTGGCATTAAGGAGGTCAATGAAATGATTGATTCCATCTGCGATGGAAATGTAGCTGTGGAGCGGCGCATGGTGTTGGGTGTGCATACCGGCGACCGGATACGTGATTTTTGGCAATATGCTCTTAATGAAGTGGCTGTGTTGAAAGATGACAGTTCGTCGATGATTTCAGTGGAAACACGCATCAACGGTCATTATCTTGCTGATTACAGGGCAGACGGCATGATAGTTTCCACTCCTACGGGTAGCACTGCCTATAATATGTCGGCTGGCGGTCCGCTTATAGAGCCTACTATTGACTGCATGGTTATTTCACCTATTGCTCCCCACATGCTTACGTTGCGTCCGGTGGTAGTGGGTGGGGATTCGGAATTGGAACTTACCGTTGAAGGTCGTGCAGGGAGCTTCCGAATGAGTCTTGATGACCGTTCTTACCGTATTCCTATGGGTGGGAAGGTCACTATACGGCGTGCTCCGTTTTCCACTCTTTTACTGCGTAAAAAAGACAGCAATTTTGCCACGGTGCTACGCGACAAGTTGCTCTGGGGAGCAAATAGTATTTAAAAAAAGCCGCGCTCTTTCAAAGGGCGCGGCTTATAATGTTGTGGAGTAATGTGCTGGATTATTTTGAAGCTGGTACCTGATTTGCCGGAACATTGGCAGGAGCGGGAGCAGGAGCAGAAGTGGGAGCCACAGTCGGCTTGATTGAAGAGACATTCATCGGGGTCTTGATGGCAAAAGAAGCAAGAATGCTCACCACGCAGATGAAGATGGCGAGGCTCCAGGTTGCCTTCTCGATGAAGTCAGTGGTCTTACGGTAGCCGAGATACTGGTTGCCTTGAGAATAGTCGGAGGCAAGACCTCCACCTTTTGATTTCTGAATAAGCACTGCACCGATGAGGAGCAGACATGCAATCACGATGAGAATGATGAGAAAGATGTACATTTTTTGGTTTAGTTATCCTTTACTTATTGTTTTGTTTTGACTTGTTGAGGATAAGTTTCCTCAAGAATCGAATTTGGTCTGCAAAGTAAATACTTTTTTTCGGATTATTCAAACTTTGCTGCATAATAATTTCCAAAGCCCCCTCATAGTCGTGTTTTTTAATCAATAATTGTGCATCCGCCATGGTTTTGGGTACCTCTTTAGGGGGTTCCGGCTCCGGAATTTCCATTATGGCTTGCGACACGGGCAACCCTTCTTTCCCGAAGTGGGTCAGGAAAGAATCAATGGTGTCGGAGGTGGAAAGTTGCGCCTTAGTCATGTCTGGATAAAAGTTGGCGAACTCTGCCGGATCTATGCCGAGGATAAGCCTTAGCGACCGTATGTCGCCGACATTTGCGGCGATCCTGCGGCGGGCGCGGGTGACTTCCTCTTCGTTGGCACAGGTCCCTTCCTTCAGTGCAATCACGTCAGGATATATATAATAGGGATATTTATTTGAAACCATAATATCTGTATCAATTAGTAATTACCAGTTGCCAAGGGTAGCATTAAAGATGAGGTCTACCAGCTCCTCACAGATCTCTTTGCAGAGATCATCTTGCACGTCGATTAGCATCAATGAACTTGAGAACTGGCGGTAAGCTGAGAAAGACTGGTCAAGATCATTTGCGGGGTTCTTTGTGTCAGTGTATTTCACTCTTACCGTTATGGTCAGTCGTGTCTCCGTTGCGTATGCATCGGTTCCGACAGCCTGTGGGGAGAGTGAGTAGCCTGTTATCTCCCCGCTCATCTCCAGGTCGGCGTTGCCGTCAATTTCCTGCAGGCGTGTCTGACGGGTTATGTTGTCCATAAGCTCGTTTTCAAACGTCTGTTGTAATGGAGGATATACGAGGGCAGCACGTATGGGGAACTCTGAGATATTGATAGTCTTGTAGATATCGTAGTTGATCGCTGACCCGTTGAGTTTGTATGAGGGAATGCAGCCGGTCAGCAGACTGACCGTAAGCAGCATAAATACGCAACGGCAGATATAAGAAAGAATGCGTGTCATGATTCTGAGTTTTCAGCAGTCGTTCCCTCTGAAAGGTCGAGCCCATATTCATGGATCTTGCGATAGAGGGTTCGCTGGGATATATTTAACTGTTCGGCTGCCTTCTTCTTGTTACCGTTGTTTCTACGCAGAGCTGCTGCCACCGCATCGCGCTCGGAGTCTTCGAGGGTGGGTACTGCCACTACATCTTCAATATCAGAGTCGTCAGCGCGTGTGGAAGTAAAATCCACCGGAGGCACATATTGTGCTTCGGGTTCATATTTGATTAATGACTGGGCGGCAGTGTGTTTGTCGTGGAGAGGATTTTTCCCATCTATGCGCGCACGCAGTTCGGCTATGTCGTTTCGCATGGCGTAGACAAGTTGCCAAAGCATCTCACGCTCATTTTCGTAACTTTTCTCAGCAGGCTTAGTCATCAGGGAGGAAGCCCCGGAATAGTCAAGCGGGAGAGCTTCAATAAGAGTACGACGGTTCACTTCTGTCCCTGCGTCAAAGAGAGCGAGTTGCTCCACAATGTTTTTAAGTTGCCTTACGTTGCCGGGCCAGCGATATAGAAGCATGGCTCTTTTGGCATCTTCTGAAAAGGTAATTGGGGCTGTGAGATATTTCTCGGAGAAATCAGAGGCAAACTTACGTGCAAGCAGCTCTATGTCATCACCCCGGTCATGCAGAGAAGGCACATTTATCACCACCGTAGAGAGGCGGTAATACAGGTCTTCGCGAAATTTACCTTTCTCAACAGCTTTAAGAAGATTTACGTTGGTGGCAGCCACGACTCTGATGTCAGTCTTCTGCACGATTGAGGAGCCGACTTTCAGAAACTCTCCTGTCTCAAGCACACGCAGCAGGCGTGCCTGTGTGGTGAGTGGGAGCTCAGCCACTTCGTCAAGAAATATCGTGCCTCCGTCAGCCTCTTCAAAATAACCTTTTCGGGAACTGATTGCCCCGGTGAAAGAGCCTTTCTCATGCCCGAACAGCTCGCTGTCGATTGTGCCTTCGGGGATTGCCCCACAGTTTACGGCTATATATTTTTTATGCTTCCTTGCTCCGTAAGCATGGATAATCTTCGGGAAAAACTCTTTTCCGCTGCCGCTTTCGCCTGTGACGAGCACTGAGAGGTCGATGGGTGCTACTTTCACCGCCCGCTCAATTGCGGCGATGAGGGCAGGGGAGTTGCCTATTATTGAAAAACGTTGCTTTACTTTTGTTATATCGTCCATTTTAGTGATAAAAGATAAGTGATTAAAGATTAAAGATAAAAGATGGATTAATCATTGATCTTTTATCATTAATCATTATCTCTAAGTTTATATGTCTCACGGCGGAGAAACTCTCCGAGTGATTCCAGGGAGTCATATTTGTTTTGTTCCTCTACAGGGATTGGATGCCCGACAGATATGTGCACCTCTCTGTTACGGGCACGGAAAATCTCCTTCGGCAGACGCAGTGTGCGAAGTCGCCAGTCAATCACGCCGAGTATATTAAAGAAAGTTGAGTTATGACCATGAAAGAAAATCGGAATGACGGGCACTTGCAACTGCTTGATAAGCCTGATTATGGTTGGTTGCCAGGGGAGATCTTCGATGCGGAGTGATTTGTTTAGTTTTGATATTGCTCCTGCCGGGAAGAATCCGAGTGGATGCCCGTCTTTTACGTGCTTCATGGCAGCGCGTATTCCTTGCATTGTGATTTTCTTTTTCTCAGGATCATCGCTCTTAAGAGGGTCAACGGCGATGAAGTTAGGGCGCATTGCCTGTATATGATTGAGAATCAAGTTGACCATTACTTTATAGTCTTCGCGGAAAGTGCCTACGAGGTGCAGGAGTATTATTCCGTCATAGCTGCCGAATGGGTGGTTGCTGACAGTAATGAAGGGACCCTCCTTAAATCCGGCGAGTGCCTCGATATTGTCAATGCGGAGTTTAAACTTAAATTCTTCATCGACAAGACGGTGGGCAAACTCTATGCCCGGAGTATCGCAATATGTGCTGTGCACCCTGTTTACCTCATCAATATAGAGGAGGTGCATCACCCGTTCCACGAGTTTTTTGTGTCCGTCGAGAGCGGGCACCATCTGTCGAATGTCGTCGTAGTTTAATACATCGGGACGTATCCCGTTATTATTATTTTCCATAATTTACAGAGGGTCTCGATTTAAGCTATGTGCCTTTTCCGCACAGCGAGGGCAGTAGCATTTTCCATTTCAGCACAAAGGTAGTAAAAATACCCTTATAAAAATACGAATCTTGTAAAAATGTGTGAATTCTTGTATTTAAGGGGTAATTTTGCAGTCGTGTAGGTGTATTAGGATAGCTATATAAAAGTAATTAATCATAGAGTTAATTTTTAAGGCTACTTTGTTGTCTTCCAAACTATAATAACTTAGGGAGTGGAAGATTTTGGTTAAGAGATTGATTGGTCAATGAACCAAACGTACCTATAAAACGTTGTAACAACTAAATTCAAATTCTTTTTATTTATGGAGACAAAATCTATTAAAGGTAGTCGTACCGAACACAATTTGTTGGCATCTTTTGCCGGTGAAAGCCAGGCTCGTAACCGCTATACTCTGTTTGCTGAGAAAGCAAAGGAGGAAGGATATGAGCAGATAGCCGCTATTTTCTTGGAAACAGCCCAGCAGGAACTTGCACACGCCAAGACATTTTTCTCTCTGCTTGAAGGCGGTTCGGTGGAAATCACAGCTTCCTATCCGGCAGGGGTAGTAGCCGACACCCTTACCAATCTGGAGGAGGCAGCAAATGGCGAACTCGAGGAATGGAGTGACCTGTATTCAAATTTCGCAAAGATTGCCGATGAAGAAGGTTTCCCAAAAATAGCTGCTATATATCGCATGATAACAGGTGTGGAGAAAATGCACGAAGAGCGTTACCGTAAGCTCCACGCTCACTTGGCTGAGGAAAAGACATTCAGCTCCGATGAACCGGAGCGTTGGTACTGCATCAACTGCGGCTATACTGTCGACTCCAAGAATGCACCCAAACGCTGTCCGGTATGTGGTAAAGAACAGGGATGGTTTGAGCGTTTCCCTGACAATTATTGAATCAATGTGTCTGTAATTTAAAAACAGACTAAATTATAGAAAGCGATTATCCTGCATAATTTAGGATAATCGCTTTTCATTATAGTAGGGTGGGTATGACTCCTAAGTTGATCAGATAGATTTTTGTTTCCGACGTATACAAACGATTGACAAACCGAGGCAGACAACGGAGCATATAATGATAAGAACCGATGATGTTATGAGAATGTTGCCAAAGCCAACTAATGGAGAGACAATGCCTCCGAAAAGAAATCCTACAGCACCGAATATGGCAGATGCCGACCCGGGGTATCGTTTGCCTTCATTCATTGAAAGGGTAGTGGAGGAAGAAAATACCAATCCGAGCCCAAGCACCATCAGGAACATCATTCCCTCATAGCCGATGAACTTACCCCAAATTATGCTACTTATAAGTTGAATCAAGCTGCCTACTGTCATGATAGCTGATCCGACAAGGGCAGCTTTTTCAAGTGACTTGAACTTGACTGCGAGTGCTGAACCCGCACCGATGCCTATTGCATTAAGTCCGAAGATAAGTGAGAAAATTAATTCTGAATACTTGAAATGGTCTTGTATAATGAAGGATGCTGAAGATATGTAAGAGAAAAGCACGCCATTGGCAAAACCTGACAATAAGACATATATCACAAAATATTTAATTTTAAAAAGTCCGGTGAAGCTTTTTATTAGAGGTTTCAGTCCCTCAGACAGCCTGTTTTCCTCCGGCAATGATTCCTTAAATCGTAAGGAGCATATTATGAGGATTATGCCTATTCCTAATAATATCCAGAATATTCCTTTCCAACCGATTGATTCTGCTACAAGTCCGCCTATGACTGGTGCTGACACTGGTGCCACACCATTTATTGCCCCTATAAGAGCCATTGCTTTGGCAAGCTCCCGACCTGAGAAACTGTCTGTGGCTACTGATCTTGAAAGGACAATAGCCCCTGCACCACCTAACCCTTGTATGAAACGGCAGATGTTGAAAAATGTGATAGATGGGGAAAATATTATAGCCACAGTTGCAATGGCAAACAGTGAAAGGGTTGATAGCATTACCGGCTTACGCCCGAAGCGGTCGCTTATCGGTCCGAATATTACTTGCCCCACTGCAAGCCCAAACATACTCATTGTAAGTCCTAACTGAACCATAGTGGCATTGGTATGAAAAATCTTGGTCATCGAGGGCAATGTGGGCAGGTACATATCGGTGATAAAGGGTCCGAAGCCACACAGTAAACCTAAAAGCACGAGTAGGAATATATAATATTTCTTACTTATGATTGGCATGTTATCATTGTCTGAGCCTTTCATTTGTTATCAATTTAAGTTATATTTTTTAATTGTATATTCGTATATAAATCAAACAATTAAGATATTTATTTTGTTGACTAAGCGTATCAATGTTTTGTTAAAAGAACGTATCATTAATTCCCAATATACTAAATTCAGAATCTAATAAAGCTTTATTTTATAAATAATTTAGTTTTTAGATCCTAAAATTTGCATATGTCAAATAAAAGTATTACCTTGCGCCGCAAATATGAATGAGATATATTTTTTAGCATCTGAATATTAATCGGCTATAAAATCTATTACCATATTTTATATAATCTGACATTATCAGTATAACCTAACTAACACCTGTTTTACCATGAGAACAAATTTATTTTTACATCCAAGTTGTCTTATGACAAGGAAATCATATTGAGAGCATAAGCATACCCTTACGACACCAGCATTAAGCATACTTATGATGCCTCCGGTATACTCACCGGAATTACAGATAAAACTACCGGAAGCCTACTGGATACTACAGCAGATAAACGCCAGGAATCAAGTGGAGAAGGAGCTTTACGGAAATGGTCTGAGTAGAAAGCCGATTCTGTATTTTGGTAAATTACATGGTGTTCCTATTTCCCTTAATAAAATTCTAATTAAAGTTATGATAGACAAGTTGAATGAAATGGATAGGGAGCAGTTAATGAGAGTGAAGGATTGGTATATCACAGCATTCGGATTTTTCCGGGATTATGCTCCTAATGCTGCAGTGAGAGACTGTATGGATCACTATATAACTTCTATGGATAGATTCTTTGCAGAGAGAATATTGAAAGGTAATAAAACTGCCATGAGAGGTTTTAAGATGGCGTTCAATGATCTTATTGATGATTGCAGGGGTCTTTCACCGGTGGATCGAAAAAGGCTGAATGATATCCTTAGGGAGAAGTTTGGATATGATCTTAATGATGCGGATAAGAAGCAGGCAAAGAAGATTGAGACTATACTGACCCGTGGGAAACTGCGCAGCGATATAGAGTATTATCTTGCGAAGGAGTGGGTGGATCATTTGCTATGGACTGGTGTGGCTGGAGATGAGGAGAAAGCAAAGAAACTTGATGAATTGCTCGGCGATTATGAGTAGAGGGTAGTAGCGAAAATGGAGAAAGCCAGCAAGAGAAAAGAGGAGTTATGAGGAGATGATGAGTTATTAAAATGGCAAAGAAATTAAGTGAGTTTATCAAATCAATACTTTGGTAAAATAGCAGACTATACTGGCATTTATAAGCCTTAATTTTAAGTTCTAAATTTAATAATTATTCTATTATGTTTGACAGATTGAATGAAATGAATCAAGAGCAGTTGCAGGTGGTTAGAGACTGGTTTTTTACAGTTTCGAAATTTTATAGAGATTTGGATCCTGATCCTATTATGAGAGGATATAGGGATGAGTTTATGATATTTATGAAAGATTTATTTGAGGAGAAAATTTTTAGGGGAAATAAAACTGCATTAAAAGGTCTTAAAATGGTCATAAATGACCTTATTGATATTTGCAGGAGTCTTTCACCTACGGATAGAAAAAGGCTGAATGACATTCTTAGGGAGAAGTTTGGGTATGACCTTAATGATGCGGATAAGAAGCAGGCAAAGAAGATTGAGACTATACTGACTCGTGGGAAACTGCGCAGCGACATAGAGTATTATCTTGCGAAGGAGTGGGTGGATCATTTGTTATGGAGTGGTGGGGCAGGTGATGAGGAGAAGGCTCGAAGACTTGATGAATTGCTGGGGGAGTATGAGCAGAGGGTGGCAGCGAAGATGGAGAAAGCCAGCAAGAGAAAAGAGGAGTGAAGATGAGATGATAAGTTTATCAAGCGGTGAATGTTGATGTAATCTGTAATAATTAATGGGTTATTAAAATGGTAAAGAAATTAAGTGAGGCACAGCTGAAAGAGCTGACCTTTAAGAGGGATTGGTGTCTGGCGGTAATAGAGGGTATTGGCAAGGTATGCCCCGCGTCAGAATGCAATTTCATTGTTACCGAATTTCCTCCAATTATAAATAAAACATTTGATAAGATGGATATGAGAGGTATGCGAGTATTGTATGATGATATAAATGATATAGAAGACGCTCTTACTCCTTCTCAATTGATAGAGCTTAACCGGATTTTGCGGGAGCGTTTTGGACAGGATTTGACCACCGCCAACAATCGTCTTGGGAATAAGGCTGACTCGATAATCAAAAGGGGCAAAATTAGAAATGATGAGGAGTATTACCAGATGAAACCGTATGTTGACCATTTGCTATGGACCGGTGTGGCTGGAGATGAGGAAAAGGCTAAGATACTTGATAAGTTGCTTTATGAGTATGAGCAGAGGGTGGCAGCGAAGATGGAGAAAGGCTAAGGTATTTCAAAATTGGGTTTTGTGTAATCGATAGATTTTTATTTACTTTGCATCTAAAATGCTGCAATTATGGAAAAGCCTAAATATCCTGTGGGGATACAGACATTCTCTCAGATTCGTAAAAACGGATATGTGTATGTTGACAAGACGGAATATATTTATGATCTTGTCACGAGAGGTAAATATTATTTCCTTAGCCGACCGCGCCGGTTCGGGAAAAGTCTGTTGCTGTCAACCATAGCTGCGCTTTTTAGAGGGGAGCGGGAGCTTTTTGATGGGCTTTACATTGCCGGCAAGGAGTGGGAGTGGGTTGAGCACCCGGTGTTTCATTTGGCTCTCAATGGTCAGGATTACAATTCCGTAGAAAAACTTGATGAGACACTTCACAATAACATGGCACAATGGGAGGAGCATTACTATCTTCCAAAGGGAAATGTCTCCACGTCTGTGTCAACCAGATTCTTCAACTGCATTCGCAATGCACGGGAAGTCACGGGGAGAGATGTGGTGATCCTGATAGACGAGTATGACCAGCCACTGCTGCAAAACATAGAGCAGAGGAGGGAGGTGCTTCATCGGGATATGAGGGATAGGCTCCAGGCATTCTATTCCGTTTTGAAAGCTCAGGATCAGTATATACGCTTCAGTATGCTGTCCGGTATCTCAAAGTTCAGTAAGCTGAGCGTGTTCAGTGGACTCAACAACCTGAATGACATCTCCCTTGACGTTACCATGAATGCCATCTGCGGCATAAGCGAGAGCGAGTTGAGCCGGGATTTTTGTATAGGAATTGAGCAGCTTGCCGAGACGGAGGGCATGTCGGTTGCAGAGACTAAGGAGAGACTGAAAAAGGAGTATGACGGGTATCATTTTGCTGAGACAGGGGAAGGCATCTACAATCCGTTCAGCTTGCTCAAGACTTTCGACAAGGATAAGTTCAGTCACTATTGGATAGAGTCAGGCACTCCCTCTTTCCTAATTAACCTGATAAGGGAAAGGGACTGGGACTTGGCAAGGATTGGAGGCTCAACCTGCACCGAGCTTGACCTCAGGGGATCTGACAGGTATCTGACCAACCCATACCGTTGCTTTACCAGAGCGGTTACCTGACTATAAAAGGGTATGACAAGGAATTTAAGGAGTATGTCCTTGATTATCCGAATGAGGAGGTTGCGGAGGGGTTTGCCTATGACCTTCTCAGGGACTACTCAGGCAATGATGGGGCGGTCTCTTTTATCAGCCGGTTTGTCAGGGACGTACGAAAAGGGGATGCCGAGGCTTTTATGATCAAACTGCAGTCGCTGCTTGCCGACATACCATATGACCAGATACTTGACCGGGAACTTCACTATGAGAATATGATGTACCTGGTGATGAAGCTGATGGGGTTCTATGCCCGGACGGAATACAAGACCTCCAACGGGCGCATAGACATGGTTGTCAGGACAGACCTTTATGTCTACGTTATGGAGTTCAAGCTACACGGCAGTGCGGAGGAAGCCATGAACCAGATTCGCGAAAAAGACTATTTTCTACCGTTTCGGAATGAAGGAAAAGAAATAATCCTTATTGGAGCGACTTTTAATGACGATAAACGCCGTCTTGGGTTCTGGCTCATCGATAAATTGTGAATTTCGCTTCGGCGGATGCCAATCTATTTGCGAGTCTTTTTAAGCATACCTTCTCACAGGGTTGGATTGAGGGATTGCAGGGTGGCAACGTTCTTCATGGATTCTTGTCGGGAGCTGTCGCTAAACTTGGCGGAAATCTAATTGACACACATTGCAGGAAAATAGGGGTGGTGGGTATGGTCATCGCCAACTCGATGCTTACCGGCACTGTGGATGAGATTGGGGGTGGTAAGTTTGCCAACGGAGCTATCACGGGTGCGTTCTCATATCTGTTTAATGAGACGCTTCACCGTACGCCGCCACAGGAGGAGACAAGTTCTTCCGAGCTGTGGGCAACGGCTGGGGCAATAGCACTGACAGCCTCTGCAATTGATGGCCCATTACCGGTGGGTGACATAATAGGAGCAGGTGTCATGGCGGGAGCTTTAATCTATGACCTTACTCACAGAATCTATCTAACGTATGTTTTGATTAATCATGAAACAAAACAATATTATATAGGACGTACTAGTGGAGTAGGAACGCCTTACCAAGTGTTTATGCGTCGTTACTGCAATCATCATATGAGAGGATTTGGTTTTGTACCCTATAAAATTGATAAATTTAAGCCAGGAATTCAAGGTTATAGAGCAATTCGTGGTCGTGAACAACAATTAATTGATTTCTATGGTGGAATTGGAGATCCTAAAGTAGCTAATTCAATTAGAGGAGTTGCAGAACGGAATCGCCGAGGAAGGAGGTACCATATGTTATCTAATAGATATTTTGGTAATATTGCTCCATATACAGGAAAGTAAATCCTGATTATTGGAGTTAATATGAAAAAACCGTATAACTAAATATAGATTAAGATGAAAAAGGAATTAACAGAAGAAAAGAGAAAGGAGTTACTTTTTAAATATCAGTGGTGTGAAGTAATAATTCAATGGCTAAAACAAATCTGTGATAATAAAGATGAAAAGGAGTCTTTAGAGGATGACTTAAGAATTAGCAAAGATACATATGAAGACAATGATATAAGAGGTATGCGCTCCTTATATAATGATACCAATGAGATGTGTGGTGCCTTAAGAGTTTCTGAACAGCTAGAGCTTAACCGGATTTTGCGGGAGCGTTTTGGACAGGATTTGACCACCGTTAACAATCGTCTTGGGAAGAAGGCTGACTCGATAATCAAAAGGAGTAAAATTAGAAATGATGAGGAGTATTATCAGATGAAACCGTATGTGGATCATTTGCTATGGACCGGTGTGGCTGGAGATGAGGAGAAGGCTCGGGAACTTGATAAGTTGTTCTATGAGTATGAGCAGAGGGTAGCAGCGAAGATGGAGAAAGCCAACAAGAGAAAAGAGGAGTGAAAGGCAGATGATTAAGTAAGGAGGAGATGATTAGAAGTGGTGTAATTATGATGTTGTGTTTGGGGGTATGGCTTTATGGTTATTCCTTTCAGGGTAAGATGTGGGGTGGTGACTGTTGTTCGGGGGCACATATGGAGGACGAGACTTTGAATTCTGTCGGGGATATTACTGTGTATACAAGATTGATGGAGAAGAAGGAGTGGGTAAATCATCTGACGAATGATACTGAACACACGACAGAATATATGGTCTATTTCACGGAGAGGGAGGACACTCTGAATACTTTCTATCGGCTGCATCAGTCTGATAGATATAAGGGGCTGGGAGTCAATGTGAGATTTTCTCAGGACTCCCGTCTCCGCACTTATCTGTCTACGGAAGAGTGTGATACTTTAATTGTAAGAGATAACAAACTACCGGAGCCTACTCCGTATAGACAGCTGACTTATCCGCAGCAGATATCGTTGTTTGGTAAGTGGGTTGAGTCAACCTATGACAGTGATGGCTTTCCGGGTATCCGCTATATTGACTGGCAGATGGGGATGAGCGGTGACCTTGATGTGGAGATTGCTCAGGAGTTTTTCAAGCACAAGAAACCGAGGACACATGATAATCTCAAAGAGGCGGTTGTAAGGAGCAGGCTTACTCATGACCTTGACAGCATTTTAGGGATCTATGGTATGAGAATTGGAGGGAGTATTATCTCGGAGACATTATGGTGTGAGGTAGACAGGAAGGAGTTTGTAGAGCATAATGCAGAGCTTTCGTATGACCACAATGATATACCGAAGAAGCTACTGCAGTTTTATCCTGTTTTTTCTGTTGAGCCAACCGATAGCATTGCGCAACCATGGTTAAAATGAGATGAGTTAATATATGTAATAATCGTTAGAGCGTTAACAATGGCTAAGAAATTAAGTGATGATAAATTGAAGGAACTCAGTTTCAAATTGGACTGGGTAAAAACTATAATGGAATTTGAAGTTGAATTGTTTCCGAATGCAATTGATAATTTTAAGTGGACTATTCGAAATATAAAAGAAGGCGGTATTTTTAGGGAGAAAGTATTGCAAGGGAATAGGAATTTCATCAGTGGATTTAATCAGTGTTATAACGATACGATTGAAATGTGTCGGGATTGGTCTCCGGAGGATCGTAAAAAATTGAATGGGATACTGAAAGAGAAGTTTGGATATGACCTTAATGATGCGGATAAGAAGCAAGCGAATAAGGTTGAGTCTATACTGACCCGTGGAAAACTGCGCAGTGACACAGAGTATTATCTTGCAAAGGAGTGGGTAGATCATTTGCTATGGAACGGTGTGGTAGAAGATGAGGAGAAGGCGCGGAGACTTGATGAATTGCTTGGGGAGTATGAGCAGAGGGTAGTGGCGAAGATGGAGAAAGCCAATAAGAGAAAAAAGGAGGAAAGAGCAGATGATAAATTTTAAAGGGGTGATTGAGAAATAATAAATTCCGGTTACGGAAGAGACCAGGAGGAAAAAGATGTAGCCAAACACTTGTTGCGAGTGTTTGGCTACATCTTTTTAATGACTCCGGATATTTACTTTACGGAGAAGGCGAAACGGATTGTCTCGCAGTATTCTTCACCAGGGCGGAGAGCTTGGGAGGGGAAGTTGGGGTGATGGGGTGCGTCGGGGAACCCTTGCATCTCTATAGCAACACCTTCATAGTCCTCATAGCTCTTGCCAGACTTGTTGAGGGGACTCCCGGAAAGCCAGTTGCCTGTATAGATCTGCATACCGGGCTGGGTTGAGCCTACGGTCAGCACACGACCGGAAGTGGGAGCCATGAGCACAGCCACCTCATTAATCATCTTCCCTTTCTCATAGCCGTCAGTCACCCAGCAATGGTCATAACCCTTGCCGATTTTCAGTGCCTCAAAGTCAGCCTTGATATTCTTGCCAATCTCCTTGAAATCTCGGAAATCCATCGGCGTTCCCTCCACCGGAGCGATCTCGCCGGTAGGAATCTGAGTGGCATCAGTAGGGAGCCAGTTGGCAGCGTTGAGCTTCATCTTGTGGGTGAGCACAGTTCCGGCATCAGCACCATCAAGGTTGAAATATGCATGGTTGGTGAGATTGACAACAGTCTCCTTGTCGGTAGTGGCAGAGAGGTTGAGGGTCAGCACGTTGTCTTCACTCCAGTGGTATTCAGCCACAGCAGTAAACTCACCGGGATAACCTTCTTCACCGTCGGCAGCCTTGTAGGTGAAACGTACACCGTCAGGAAGCTCCTCAGCATTCCAGATGCGGTTCATAAAACCGGTAGGTCCGCCATGAAGGGCATTGGGTCCATTGTTGATGGCAAGCTGATAATCCTTGCCATCAATGTTGAGTTTGCCGAGTGCAATGCGGTTGGCATAGCGACCGGGCACTTTGCCGAGGCATGGACCGTCGGCTATATAGTCAGCGGGATTAGCATAAGAGAGAGCCACGTTCTCAATCTTGCCATCTTTATCGGGCACGTTAACTTCAACGATTCCAGCTCCAAGAGAGGAAAGCTCCACAGATGCCCCCGATTCATTCTCCACCTTAAAGAGAGTGATCTCTTCAAGGGAAGAAGGAACGGTTCTTTTAGTTATCTTCATAATTATATTATTTTATGCGACGGGCACCGTCAGAGATAACTACGTCGTAGATCATAGGTTCGTGACCATACTCCTTATTGAAACGCTCGGTCACTTCCTTCACAAACTTATCGTGAAGATCATTGGGAAGGAGATTGATTGTGCAGCCACCGAAACCGCCGCCCATTATGCGTGAACCGGTTACGCCCATTTCCTTAGCAACATCGTTGAGGAAGTCGAGTTCTACGCAGCTCACCTCATAGTCTTTTGAAAGACCTTCGTGAGTCTCATACATTTTCTTGCCTACTGTCTCATAATCACCGGCATTGAGTGCGTCGCAGACAGCGAGGACACGCTCTTTCTCACCAATAACAAATTTAGCGCGGAAATAATCCTCTGCAGAGATGTCGCCCTTTATAGCATTGAGATCTTCCATAGTGGCATCGCGGAGAGTGTCGAGTCCGAGACGTTTTGCAACACGCTCGCAAGACTCACGGCGCTTATTGTAGGGGGAATCCTTAAGCTCATGCTTTACGCGAGAGTCAACAAGCACGAGGCGATAGTTCTCCGGATTGAAGGGGAAATACTCATATTCCATAGAGCGGCAGTCAAGACGCATGAGATTGCCTTTGCGTCCGAACACTGAAGCAAACTGGTCCATGATGCCGCAGTTTACGCCACAGTAGTTATGCTCGGTAGACTGACCGATTCTTGCAAGCTCAAATTTGTCGATTGAGTTGTTGTTATAGAGGTCATTGAGGGCGAATGCAAAGCAAGATTCAAGGGCAGCTGAAGAGCTGAGTCCGGCACCGAGAGGAACGTTGCCGGCGAAAACAGCATCAAATCCTTTGACAACGCCACCGCGTTTCTGAATTTCACGGCAGATACCGAAAATGTAGCGTGCCCATGACTCTTTCGGGGCATCCTCTTCATTAAGACCAAACTCGCAATACTGATCAATGTCGATTGAGAATACTCTTACCTTGTCAAGACCATTGGGACGAATCTCTGCCATGATCACTTTGTCGATGGCTCCGGGGAATACGAATCCACCGTTGTAGTCGGTGTGCTCGCCGATGAGGTTGATACGTCCGGCTGAGGCATAGATATTGCCTTCGCCGCCGAAGCGCTCTGTAAAGACGTTCTCAATTTTTTTCTGCATTTCTTCAGTTGTCATGATTATTGATTTTATGGAAGGTGGTGTCACTGCAGGGATATGCCTTGGGCATGTTGCGGATAAAGTGACATACCTTCCTGGTTAATATGATTGATGGATTTATTTTACAGGAATTGTGATGGTTGCCGATTTCACACCTTTGGCTGTCGCGGTAAAGGTCATGTTGCCGGGAGTGTCGGAGGCTTGCACTATGGCAGTAGCCGCGCCGGAGAAGAGATCCATCTCAGGGATGTGGAACAGGCGTAGGCTCGTAGGGTCGCCGTTGGCAGTAGCACGGAACTTACCGGCACCTTTGGCAGAGAATTTAACAGCCCTCTCATCAGTGGGGACGATGTTGCCGTCTTTATCAGCCACCTGAACGGTTATATACACAAGGTCCTCACCATCAGCTTTCATTTCTTTACGGTTGGGTGTGAGTACAAGATGGTCGGGCTTGCCGGCTGTGCGTATGGATTTTTCACCTGCCACAGAGCCATCGGCATTATAAGCCACTACTTTTACTTCACCCGGTTCGTAGACAGTCTCGTTCCACATCAGTCGGTAGCGCTCCATATTAGAGCCGTCAGTCTTCTTCTCACGCGTTCCCTGACTCTTGCCATTGATAAAGAGTTCTGCCTTGGGAGAGTCGGTATAGACAAAGACGGGGGTCACTTCACCCTCTCTTCCTTCCCAGTTCCAGTGAGGAAGAATGTGGAGGGTATGATCATTTTTGTTCCACTTTGAGCGGTAGAGATAGTAACGGTCTTTGGGGATAGATGCAAGGTCGATTATGCCGAAATAAGAGCTGTGGCTTGGCCAGGCATCAGTGTCGTATGGGGAAGGTTCTCCAAGATAGTCAAAGCCGGTCCATACGAACTGTCCCATGTGGTAGGGTAGGTTGTCTTCAGCAGCGAAGTCGTCGTCAGGAATGTTACTCCAAGAACAGTATTCCACATCGTAGCCGGAACTTTGATTCCCCTCACGAACCACGTCGGCTGCTTTCTCAACGGGGAAATAATATTTACCACGGGAAGACACGGTAGAGGTGGTCTCTGAGCCGAGCAGCACATTCTGTGGCAATTTCGGGAACGCCTCCTCATAGAGGTGAACGCGATAGTTGAAGCCGGGGACATCGAGAGCGGCGGCAAAACCGTTGGAAGTCACTGCATTCACCTGGTCCATTCCACATGTTACGGGGCGTGTCGGGTCTTCACGATGAACGATGTCTTGAAGGAAGGTAAGTTCAGAGATGCCGTCGGGACCCCACTGGGAGGGAACCTCGTTGCCGATTGACCACATCACCACTGAGGGATTGTTGCGGTAATTATGGATCATGTTGACCATGTCTTTCTCAGCCCATTCGTTGAAGAGAGTGCCGTAACCGTTTTTACTTTTCGGACGGAAACCCCAGTCATCAAAAGGCTCTATCATCATCATTAGTCCGAGTTCGTCGCAAAGAGCCACGAGTTCAGGGGTAGGCATATTGTGGGAGGTGCGCACTGCATCAGCACCCATCTCCTTTAGCAATTCAAGCTGGTGGCGTAGGGCAGCGGTGTTTACGGCAGCTCCAAGGGGACCGAGGTCATGATGATTGCATACTCCCTTAAACTGACGTTTCTCGCCGTTTAGGAAGAATCCTTCGCCGGCACGCACCTCTACTGAACGTATTCCGAAACGGGTAGTGTAGGAGTCAACCTCCTTACCGTCTTTCATCACCTTGGTTTCTGCAGTGTAAAGTGCAGGTGTCTCCGGGGTCCACAGGGAGGGATTGTTGACTTTAAAATTCTGATAGATCGGTGCGCCGGGGTATATCTTGTAGCTGTGAGTGTCGGAGGCTACCTCTTTGCCATCCTGATTACGGATAACGGTAGTGAGACTCACCTCGTCACCTTTTTTTACGCCCTCTACTTCAGTCTGGAGATGCACGGTGGCATATTCCTTGGAAACGTAGGGGGTAGTGACGTAAGTTCCCCATATAGGCACGTGTACTTTGTCACGGTCAATTAGGTGAACGTTGCGGTAAAGCCCTGCTCCGGGATACCAGCGTGAAGACTGGGGAGGATTTTCAAGTGCGACCTCAACCGTGTTGACGCCGGGCTTCACAACTCCGTCAAGATCAGCGGAGAAAGAGTTATAGCCGTAGGGCCAGTAAGCGACGTGCTTACCGTTGACATAGACATTGGCATGGCTCATTGCACCGTCAAAAAGCAGCGCTATGGCACGTCCGGCAGTATCAGGCACCTCAAATGTGGTCTTGTAGAACCCTTTACCGATATAGGGGAGACCTCCGGTGCGACCTGTCTTCCATGTGGCTTCAGTCTCGCCGTTTTGCTCCACTGTTACTTTCTGCAGGTCATAGCTTCGGTCGAAAGGACCATATATAGCCCAGTCATGGGGCACAGTAACTGATTCCCATTTGGTGCTGTCTTTGGAGAAGTCCCAATTCTTAAGCAGAATGTCGGAACGTTGTGCTGCCGTAGCCGGAAATATGGCGGCTATGGATAGGGCTAAAGTTATGATTTTTCTCATTGAGGAAATGTCATGTAAATTAAAGTTTGGGTTATTTCAGAAAGGTAAAAGTTTTCCATGAATTTGGTTTTACAAAAATAGTTATTTCCAAATTGATTTGCAAGAGCCGAAGGCTAAAATGATGTAATTTTATTATAAATTAACCCAAATGTTATCATTTGTATAAATCTCTTTCCTCTCGGATGTCAATACTCTGCTAATCCACCCTGAAGTGAGGGTGATGTTCAAGGAGCTCACGGCGTAGGCGTGAGCGGTCAAGATGTAGATAGAGTTCTGTGGTGGCGATAGATTCGTGTCCGAGCATCTCCTGGATTGCGCGGAGGTTGGCACCCCCTTCGAGGAGGTGGGTAGCGAAAGAATGGCGCAATGTATGGGGACTTACGGTCTTTTTAATTCCTGCCATCGCTGCTAAGTCGCGTATAATATAGAACACCATCACCCTGGTTAGAGGTGCGCCGCGTCGGTTTAGAAATATAGTGTCTCGTCCGGCAGGTTTTATATTTAGTCTTGCACGCTGAGGAAGGTAATCAGTAATCAGTGAGACGGCGGCGGGGGAAAGAGGGACTATTCTCTGCTTACTCCCTTTACCCTCCACAATTAACAGCGCATCATCAAGATTGAGTCGAGACAGGCGTGCGTCACACAGTTCCGACACACGTAGTCCGGAGCCGTAAATGGTCTCTATTATGGCATGGTTGCGTGGTGTCTCCTCTTTCCCGGCAGGGAGAGCAGCTATCATAGCGTCAATTTCTTCCACAGTAAGCACATCAGGGAGGTCACGCCCCAGGGAGGGTGACTCCAATAGCTCTGCAGGGTCGCTGACAATATAACCCTCCAATCCTAAAAAACGAAAGAAACTGCGCACCCCGGCAATAAGTCTTGCCTGTGAGCGGGCAGAAATCCCAAGATCATGAAGGGTGGAAAGGAAAGTGTGCAGATGATCGGTGGTGACATCAGTAAGTTTCAAGCCGGTGGAGTTAAGAAACTCCAGCAGATGTCTTACGTCAACTCCGTATGCCTTGACAGTGTTTCCTGACAGGCTTCTCTCGAGTAGCAGATGTGATTCAAAGTCAAGTAGAATGCTTTCGTCAGGTTTAAGCGGTCGTCTTCCTTGGTTCATGGTCAAAACTTCATAGAATAATGTGTAAGCACCATATCACGGCGCGGAATCGCAATCATAATTCTCCTTCCTTCGAGAATCAGCCCGTCGGTCATTGCGGTTATTATTGAGTCTTTAAGCTTCATTCCGGAGTCTGCAACCATAATGGCAGCCCCGGCATTCATAGCTTTCATAATTTCATTGGGGAAAGATATATTGGTGGCAAAGATAAGTGTGTCATAACCTGCATTGCCTAATGATGCCTTTGTCATTACTCCACATTTCACCCCTGCGCTTCCGGCTGCACATTCCATCACAGGTTGCTTTGAGGGATAAATTATAAGACACTTGGTTTTTAAAAAGACCAACAGCCGCAAGAGCAGGTATGCGTCATGTTGCAGATGATTGTAAACATCTGTACCGGGCGTCAGTAACGCCCGGTCGATGTCGTTATAACCGTAATAAGCATAATTCCCCGGCGAGACAACACATTTCACAAGGTCGTAGGCAAAAGGGGAATGCACCCCAAAGCCACGCGAGTGACGCCAACGCTTGTATGCCTCGGATATGTCTGTCAGGGGATTCATAATTTCTTATACCACATTCCGACGGCTGCAAGGCAGGTAAGGAATATGATTATAACTGAGATTATGGCTATCGTATTGGTAGTCTTGAGCGACTGTGGATCAAAAGTAAATACGATCTCATGGTCGCCGGCAGGAACACGTATAGCCCGCAGCACGTAGTTGACTCTTCCGATTGGGGTCACTTTACCATCGACGGTAGCTGTCCATCCCCATGGGAAATATATTTCACTAAACACTGCCACGTTATCCTTTGAAGAATGACTCTTATATGTCAGCTTGTTTGGGGCGTAACTTGTCTCATAGATAGTGTCGTCCGGAGCTTTTGCCGAGGCATTGCCGATAATTGACTCAAACACTTTGTCAGCCACGGCGTATCTGCCGGGTCGGATTGTGTCAAGAGCCTTCATCTCACTGTCGGGTGTGTCAACGTAGGTCACTCCGTTAACGATCCATGCGTTGCCGAGGGCATCAGGGTTTACTTCATAACGGTCGCCGTCAAGGATATACTTGGCATTAAGCATATTCAGCACAGCCGGATTCCCTTTGGAAATCTGATGGGTTATTAGGTCATTGTAGCGTGTTAGCTTGGCAGCATGATAGCCGCCTATGGTCTTGTGGAAATAAGAGGAGCGGGCTTCCATAAATCCTCCGAGATCCATCACACGATAGTTTGACTTGTCTTGAAGTATGGCATCGTCTGCGGCAGTCTTCTTGAAAGCAACTTCATTTGAAGAGGGGACGGTGAAACTGTCGGAGCTGACATAGCGTTTGTTGACAGAGAAGAGGTCGATTAGCACTACTGCAGTGAGACAGCAGGTAAGGACAGCCTTATTGCGCACTATACCCTTTATCCAAAGCATCATCACTCCGGATCCAAGGAGAATGAATAGCAACGAGCGCAGGCAGTCGGTTGAGACAAGGCTCAGGCGGGTGGCACGTATTGCGCCTATGATAGAAGCATACTGAGGGTCATTGAATACTCCGGCTGACGACAGCTGCTCTATTTCACGCTCACTGAAACCGTTGCCGAAGATGGATGGACTTATCCAGCCTATCAGACAAATGGCTGCTCCGCCTCCGAACACTGTGATTACAGTCCATTTATTTTTTATAAAGAAGTCGGGGGTCTCCAGCATTTTTCTCAGACCCATTGCAGCCAGCAGTGGAACGGTAAACTCCACAATGACGAGAATGCTTGCCACAGCGCGGAACTTATTGTAGCCCGGGAAAGAGTCGATGAAGAAGTTGGTGAAAGCAGGGAAATTATGCCCCCAAGAGAGGAGTATGGCAAGAATTGATACGCCAAACAGTGCCCATTTCACAGCACCATCAACCACAAATAGGGCGAGAATTGCCAGCAGAAGCACGAAAGCACCTACATATACGGGTCCGTTGGTCATCGGTTGGTCGCCGAAATACTGGGGGAATTGCCCAAGGAATTGCCTTTCCTGTGGAGATAATGTGAGGTCATCAGCTTTACTTGTATGGTCAAGACTAAGGAGAGTGTTTTGTCCTGCTTCAGGACGGATTGTGGCACCACCCTTTACATTTGGGATAAGCAGAGAGAAGGTTTCACCGGTGCCATAGCTCCAGGCAGTAATGGCATCACGATCCATGCCTGCATTGGAATCTCCGTTAGCCACTGTGAGATCGGTAGATTTTCCTCTGACGGTTTCTTTAGAATATTCGTAAGAGTTATATAGACTTGCGGAGTTTGCTGCCACTGCAAAGCCTCCGGCAAGAAGGCAGCAGAGGGTGGCAAAGCACCAAGTGCGCAGATTTCTTTTTTTGAAGGCTTTCCATAGCCATGCCAGCACGAGAAAGGCAATCACAAAGCAGAAATAATAGGTCATCTGGGGGTGATTGCTGTGAAGCTGTAGGGCGGCAAACAGAGCAGTGAGAGCAGTACCGGGAAGATACTTGCCTCTGTAGCATAGCATTATGCCGCCAATCGTAGGCGGGATATAGGCAAGGGTGGCAAATTTCCATATATGCCCCGCACCTATTATTATGATAAAATAGGTAGAGAAGCCCCATGCTATGGAGGCAAAGAGCGACGTATACCATTTCATCCTGAAACACAGACACATGATGAAGAAGCCCACCATCATGATAAAAAGTAGATTTGCCGGAGCGGGGAGCCAGAGAGAGTAGGCTTTCGCTACCCAAGATAGGATTGTGTTGGCTGGGTAGGAGGGAGCGATCTGGAAATTTGGCATTCCGGAGAAGAGGGAGTTGGTCCAGCGTGTGGTCTCACCGGTGGCTTCGGTGAAGGCTTTCCCTTCCTGACCGTTAGCAATGCCTTGCATTGTGTCATGCTGTTGAAGCACGTTCCCCTCTATATCATCAGGGAAGAAAAACAATAAAGCCACTACAGCCAGAAGCAGAGCGGCGAGAAAAGAATATATGTAAGTTTTTTTCATCATCAGAAAGGTATGGGGTGAGTGGTCCCTCTTTTTATTGACACCGGAGGGATTTGCGTGAAACCCCTCCGGCGTAGTTAAGATTTATTCATCCACCGGGATATAGATCTGGCGGTTCATACTTTGCTCGAGCGAGATGAGGGTCTCGGTCTCGGTTACGCCTGCAATGTGCTGTATCTTGTCGTTGAGCAGCTCCATAAGGTGCTGGTTGTCTTTGGCATATACTTTTATAAGCATTGAGTACGGTCCGGTGGTATAGTGGCATTCCACCACCTCCGGGATTTTCTCAAGCTCACGCACTACTTCGCGGTAGAGAGAGCCTTTCTCGAGGCTGACGCCCACATAAGTGCAGGTGTTGTATCCGAGCGCCTTGGGGTTGACATTGTAGCCTGACCCGGTGATGACTGCCATTTCAGTCAGCCTCTGTATGCGCTGATGAATGGCTGCTCTTGACACACCACACTCCACAGCCACATCTTTCGATGCGATGCGGGCGTTCTTCATAATAATGTTTAAGATTTTCTTGTCTAAGTTATCGATACGATCCATGGTTATTGATTGTAGTTGGGTTTGCAAATTTATTAAAGATTTTTGGAATAGACAACATTAACGGTAATTTTTTTGACAAAATGTTCATATTAGATTGCTTTTTGTCTAAAAACAGACCCTAAATGATAATACTTTTGGCTAAAAGTCATGATTTAGGAGCCGAAGTTATTGTATTCGAGAGCGTGCAAATGCAGAAGATATGGCGGCAGTGACGATGCCGATAAGCAACACAGGCGCTATGGCAAGCCCCAGATCTCCCCATTCTACCACCACTGGATATGCCGACACTACCATCGTGGCAGGGTCGCCACCAAGCTTTATAATGCCGAAATGCTCCTGCATAAGACACAGCACCACTCCGATCACTACTCCTGAGATGCCTCCTAACAGGGTGACATAAATGCTCTCCCACCAAAATGTGGCACCTACTTCCCGGCGTGTCATACCTAAAGACACAAGTGTAGACATTGACTGCTGTTTTTCGATGATAAGCATACAGAGGGTACTTATGATATTGAATGAGGCAATCAGGAGAATGAAGACCATCAAAAGGAAAGTGACCCATTTTTCAATGGAGATCATGTGGAAATTCAT
The DNA here is from genome assembly GCA_014802265.1 of Bacteroides sp. GTDB lineage: Bacteria > Bacteroidota > Bacteroidia > Bacteroidales > Muribaculaceae > Lepagella. The sequence continues at coordinate 61,068 of JAAVCP010000058.1, forward strand.
CTCTTGTTGCTGAATGCGGTCTTTTACAGTGGCATCGTTGCCCAGGGTAGTTCTGAGTGCATCGGCGAGTTGTTGTGGCGGTACTCCCGGGGCAGTCTTAATCTCCACTGCGGTTACCTCATTTTCATATTGGAATAGTTCACGAGCCACAGTAATGTCGCATATCACCGTGTTTTCATCATATTCCGACTGCATTGCCTGAAAAATTCCCCTGACATTGAGGGAATCGGTCACAAACGACATCATCGGGTTAGCGAGGTTGACCCTCCCTTCCCTTTTAGGAGCAAATATGAAGAGGGGAGTGTTGTCGGGTTCATATATGGCAAGCTGCCGTGCCACACCGACTGATATGGCTGCGTCTGAGGGAGAGTAAGAGGCAATCGACACTTTCTCAAGCATTATAGAATCAATGGATGCTACCTGCGGATATATGTCGGTCACCACGCCACGTATGTATATAGGCATCTCTCGTGATGAGGATATGGCAAGCGCATTGTCGCAGACAGCAGGCATGGCAACGCTGACTCCATTCACATTTTTAATTATATTTAGAATAGAGTCGGCATTGCTGAAAGTTTTTCCTGTGCTGGGGGTAACAATCACATCGGGTGCAAGTGTGTCAAGGCTATTGTTAAGCAAGCCTCGGAATCCGTTGAAAACTGACAAGACACAGACAATGGCGGCGGTGGCAACAGCCACCCCCACCACCGATATTATTGAAATAGCACTCACAGCACTGTGAGATTTCGGTGCCCTCAGATAGCGCCATGCAATCCGTAGGGGCAGGGCACTAAAGCTCATTCTTTCTCTTCAGCTTCCGGTTTTGGTTCCTCGTCCTTGCGTGGGGCGAGCAGACGGTCAATGTTTTCTATATAATCAAGTGAGTCGTCGAGATAGAACTGGAGGTCAGGACATTTGCGGAGCACTTGCTTTACAGCCTGTGCAAGCTCATATCTGACGGTCTTTGACTGCTTGTTGATATTATCAAGCATATCCTTGCTTTTCTCCGGCGGGAAGATGCTCAGATAAGCTTTTGCAATACTGAGGTCAGGGCTTACCCTGACTGCACTTACCGACACTAAAACGCCGCCAAGGGTAGCAGTCTGGCGACGGAATATTTCACTCAGCTCCTTCTGTATGAGCCGTGATATCTTTGCTTGGCGTTTTCCTTCCATGTTTTATCTAACTTTTAATTGGTTGTTAAGGAGCCGTTGTTTCCCGGCTTCTTTGTTATAACGCCTGAGGGGGCTGTTTCGTTTATTTTGCGTAGAATGGTGAGTCCGTCACGCATGGGTATCATGGCAGTTTCAAGATCCGGGTGATGTGCTGTCAGATCATTAAATGCCATTATGCCAAGAGTCTGTGATGAATGTTTTTCATCTGCCACCACATGTCCGTCCCATAGGGTATTGTCAGCTATAATATATCCCCCTTTGCGGAGAAGTGGCAGGGCGGCATTCAGATAGTCTACATATCGTCGTTTGTCAGCATCAATAAATACAAGGTCGAAGACAGCTCCAGACCATTGCTTCATCACTTCCAGTGCGTCGCCGATGTGGAGATGCACCTTGCTGCCGTGAGGGGAGAGGGCAAGATTGTGGAGTATAAACTCTTCCAGTTCATCATCAACCTCGATGGTGTCTATGGTGGCATCATCAGCAATTCCCTCGGCAATACATAGTGCGGAATATCCGGAGAATGTCCCTAACTCAAGCACCCTTTTTGGACGTATCATTGTGGTAAGCATTTTCAGAAGTCGTCCCTGTATGTGTCCTGAGCACATTCGCCCATTGACGAGGCGTAGATTGGTTTGCCGGTCAATATTGTAAAGTTCAGGAGGCTCGGATGATATGTGGGAATGGATATAGTTTTCAAGAGCAGGGGTCATGGGATGGGAATCAGGGCACGAAGGGCGAGTTCATAGCCTTTAAGTCCGAATCCGCATAGCATCCCTTTACAGGCGGGTGCGGTGACTGATTGACGGCGGAACTCTTCGCGTGCGTGTATGTTGGAGATGTGTACTTCAATTACTGGGAGAGGGATAGAGGCTATTGCATCCGCTATTGCATAGGAGTAGTGGGCGTAGGCACCCGGATTGATTACGATTCCTTCGCAGCCGGGGGTGTTGTATCCCAGGTCATGGATTTTATCTATTATTTCGCCCTCGCAGTTTGACTGGAAGTATTCGATATCGGTGTGGGGGAAGGTAAACCGTAGATCGGCAAGACAGTCATCAAAGGAGGTTGAGCCATAAATTTCAGGCTGACGCTTGCCAAGGAGGTTTAGATTTGGTCCGTTGATTATGCAGATCATGGGGCGGGGGAGTGATTAATGCTAAATGATTAAATATAAAAGATTAACAATAAATGATTAAAAATCAGTGAATATAAATAATTAATTAATCTTTCATCATTAATCTTTGATTAAAGGGATAGAAATAAAAAATAGCAGCAGGAAACCTAAGTTTACTCTGCTGCTATTCCTCTCTCCTCGGCGGTGCGGACGGGACTCGAACCCGCGACCCCTAGCGTGACAGGCTAGTATTCTAACCGACTGAACTACCGCACCAAGGTTGGTTTGTTAGGCTTTCGTTCCGTTTCTTTCGGTGAGCTTTTGTTTCGTTTGGGCTACCGTTTATTTCCCGATTGCGATGCAAAATTACTGCCTTTTTTTGATTCCACCAAATATTTTAGCAACTTTTTTTGAAAAATTTTTAAAATATTTTGTAATTAATTGATTTAAAGAGAAATAAAAATTGAAAAAATTTGAAGATTTTTTACTTAATAGTGTGATTTTACCTCAAAAATCATGATTTTTCAAATGGACATCTCTAAATTTTTCAATTTTTAAAACGAAGCAAGGGGCTCATTTTTTTCTATCGGGTGAAAAATTTTAGTAAAAGCGGCATAATTTTTCCCAACAATGGTATTTAATTTTGATATTAAAAAATATATCATTGACTTTGTAACGTTAAAATTGAGTTCCAGATGAAGTATTCGGAATTACATAGGAAGTTAAGAAAAGAGGGCTGCTACCCTACGGGTGGTGAGCTTTGTGGTCATCCAGAATGGTTCAGCCCTATAGAAGTTCGCTACAAGTCATCACGGTTCATCTGAGGTTTCGAAAGGAACTCTCAAGAATATCCGTAAATCTTCCGGAGTGGATATTTAACAGATAAAAGGAGCTTTTACTCCTTAAAATAATATAATTGATGAAAAACAGTGTATGACATGGAAAAGGTAAAAGTCTATATATGTAAGGGAATGGATGGGACATATTCCTGTTACGTTGATGAGAAATCTAATCTCAATTATGGTCTCATAGGAGAAGGCACTACCGTGCAGGAAGCGATTAACGAATGGTTGGCTGTCTATGAAGCTATGAAAGCAAGCTATGCTAAAGATGGGATGCCATTTGTTGAGGCAGAGTTTAGCTTTACGTATGATGTACCATCTTTTCTCGCGTATTATGGGGGATTGATCACATTCAAAGGTCTATCTAAGTTGACAGGTATCTCAGCCGCCCAACTCTCGCACTATGCTAACGGCTATCGCAATCCATCTCCAAAGACAGTTCAGAAGATTCAGAATGGTCTCATGTCATTCGCTGCCGAGCTCAGTCAAGTGTCGTTAGTATAAAAAGCAATTTATTTAAAAGGCATCCATAATTATGGGTGCCCTTTAAATTAAAGACTGTGTGTGTTTGAAAAAGTGTTGTCCCGTATTTGTCCCGGCACTTAAAATCAAAAAGCCCATAACTTGTTGAGTCACAGGCTTTTACGATTGGTTTAGTCGGGGTGACAAGATTCGAACTTGCGACCACACGCCCCCCAGACGCGTACTCTAAACCGGGCTGAGCTACACCCCGATGATAAATAGCTTAATCAAGCCCAACCGGTATCGGGGGATAGACCGTTGCCAGTCTTTTTGTTGCCTCCGCTTGAGACAGATACCATCACTTTGATTTGAGTTTCAAGTGGGGGTGCTTGATTAAAGCGATGCAAAGTTACGCACTTTTTACATTCCTTGCAAATTTTTTGAAGGAAATTTTTAGATAAAATTTATATAGCTATACTAATAAATTTAATATCAGAGCGTTATTAAATTGGCTTTGAAGGTGCCTGTCGGAATAAATTATTACTCACGGAGCCTTGAATCAATGATTATTGTGACCGGTCCATCGTTTATTAGTGCTACTTGCATATCGGCACCGAACACTCCGCGCTTCACTTCCTTACCGATTAATGCCGACAGCTTTTCGCAATATAATTCATAAAGGGGTATTGCCACTTCGTGCCCGGCAGCGTGTATATAGCTGGGTCGGTTCCCTTTCTTTGTAGAGGCGGTAAGCGTAAACTGGCTTACGGCAAGTGCCTCGCCATTTGTATCGATAAGGGAGCGGTTCATTACTCCGTTTTCATCGGGGAATATGCGCATGGCAGCTGTCTTTGCCGCAAGCCAATCCACGTCGGCAGCGGTGTCGCCTTCAGCTATTCCCACAAGAATCATCAATCCTTTCCCTATTTCACTATGAAGGCTGCCGCCTATCGTAACGGATGCTTCACTGACACGTTGAATTACTAATCTCATATCATTTATGGGTACCCGATTTTGGGTAAAGTTTATTTAAAAGTTTATTTATTGAATACTATATTTTAGGTAAAGTTGGAATTGTTGGTGCAAATTTATAAAATAATCATGATTTTTTGTGTAATTTTGTGCCTACACTTAGGATAATTTTATCTGAAAACTAAAAATATCATGCGCATGTCAATAAAACATATTCCTGGCAGTCTGGTGCTGCTCGCGGTGGGTATCATTATGATGCTTACCGGGGTTGTGTATGCCTCTGAGAAAGGATATGACCAACTGGCTACCCTCTCTTCTGAGGAATTGTATAAGAGAGGAAAGGCGTGGCATGACACTCGTCCCGACAGTGCAATAGTGTGTTATTCCCTCATTGAAAGTCGTTATAGTCCTAAGATGAATGACAAAGAGAAAATCCTTTGTATTGATGCGTTGATCAATAAGTGGAAAATAAATTTTTATTCTTACTATGACTATGCCAGTGGCTATGAATGTCTTGTAAAAGCTCGGGAAATTGCAGATGATGCGTCTTTAAAGTTCCCGAATATAGATTTGCAATTCGGGATTCTTTATCAAGTAATAGGGGAACAGACGGGAGACCAGCATTCTCTTAATAGCTCATATTCCTACTATTTAAGAGGCATGGAAGATGCCATGAGACTTAAAGATGTGAAAACCGTAGATATTTTTGCCTCTAATCTTGCATGGCAGGCATGGTGTCTTGGAAAGTTAGACGATATAAAGGATTTATGGAATGCCTACTCGGCTACGAGAGACTTACCAAGAATAAATAAATGGGATTTTGTATTAGATTATAATATATTGCTTTACAATGGTTTAAAGTATCTTCAAAATAAGAATTACGACAGGAGTCTTGAAGTATTTGATTCCTTGTGTAATGTGTGCTCCTCTGATACAGCCTTGATTAGGTATAAGGTCATACCAATGATTAATAAAACTATGATTATGGCTGAAAATGAAGACTATGAGGGTGCCACTTCTATTTTGGAATCAACTTTGAAGATACCTGAAGTTAGAGGTATGAAAGATGTTCTTATAGAGATATATGATCGTCTGTCGAAGTGTTATAGGCACATGGGACAATACACTGAAGCATTGAAGAATGAGAATAGAGGATTAAGACTCCGTGACAGCCTGATTAATTACAGCCAGCTTTCACGCCTTGAGGAGGTAAAATCGGGACGAAATCTGCGTAAGTATCAGGAGCGGTTGGCAGTGATTGAGGCTGAACGCAAGATGCAGAGGGTGGTGACTGTCATAATTGCTATATTCCTGGTGGTGGTTTGTGCATTGTTGGTTGTGCTTTTTAACCGTAACCGCAGGCTTAATCAATCTAATAAGGTGCTATATGATAAAAACATCGACATACTGCGTCAGAATGAAAAGGAACTTGAGACCCGCAAAGAGTATGAGCGTCGTTTAGAGGAGATGGCTGCCCGGGAATCGATGATCCGACAATCTGAGAAAGCATCTGAAGAGAAAGCCCTTGTGGAAAAGGAAGAGAAATATAAGGGGAGTCGTCTTGAGGAGGCTGATAAGACAGAGCTTCTGAGTGCAGTGATGGGTGTCATGAATTCCACCGATGAGTATCTTCAACCCGATTTCTCGATAGACCGTCTGGCAGAACTTGCCGGGTCAAAGTCAAAACTTGTGTCACAGGTCATCAATGAACGTCAGGGTTGCAACTTCAATAGCTTTGTCAATGAGTTTCGTATTAGAGAGGCTTGTCGCCGGATAAGTGACATTGACCGCTATGGCAGGCTCACTCTTGATGCCATTTCAAAGAGCGTAGGGTTTAGGGCAAGGTCATCATTTTTCACCGCTTTTAAGTCTGTGACAGGTCTGACTCCATCGGAATTTCAGAAGATAGCCCACTCTGAACATAAATAATGTTGATTTCAATAGTTTACTATAAATCAAGTCTTTAGTAAAATGTCTTTGATGACATTTTGTCCGAAATCATGATTCCGAACATTGTTTTGGCTAAAATATATTGTATTTTACTAACATAGTGCTAACTTTGCCATCATAAGTTTTACCATTAATAAATTTTCTAATTATGAATGCAAAATTTATCAGGGCTCTCCCATTGGGCGTGATGCTTCTGTTCTCACCATTCTTTGCGAAGGCTGACACGACAGCCTCGTTGGTTGTGGTGGAGAAAGACGGCACCATTGTGGAGACTCCGATTCCTGATGTGTCGCGGATTGATTTCGACACATTCTCATTCTCTGTGTTGTCAAAAGATGGCAACTCCGAGAAGTATGACTACGACAGTGTGAAACGCATTGAATTTGGGAGTACCTCCGGAATTGCTCTCCCATCTAAAGATGTGCGTCTTGCCGTATGGCCCACAGTTACTTCCTCAACTCTTAACGTAACCGGCACTGAGGCTAATGACATGATTTATGTATTCGGTCTTAACGGCACTCAGGAAATTTCGGTTACTGCTTCCGATGATGTGAATGTAATCGATGTTTCCGGACTCGCAGCCGGTCATTATGTTGTAAAAGCTGGTAACACCTCTGTAAGATTTATCAAAAAATAACTAAAACACCATGAAAAGAAATATACTTACAAAACTGTTCTGCCTCGCGTTTGTAGCACTTCTTTCCTTCTCAGCATACGCTCAGGAGAAAATTTATCTTGTAAAAGATGGTAAGATCATTGCCACATACAGCACTGCTGAAGTTGATTACCTTACCTTTGATTCCGAAGGACTCATAACTAATGATGATTTTGAGATCACCATTGATGAGTTGGACTATCGCTATGTGGTGTGGACTGTAAAACCCCAAGATCCTGACATGTATTATTATACCGGTGTGTACACTGAAGAGAGCATAAGAGACAGATTTAATAATTCTGTGGAAGAGATGGCATCCACTCTTTATAGCGACATGAGCTTCCTTGCCGGTATGGTAGGTGTGAGCGTCGATGAGTTTATGGAAAGCAGTGTCCTTTATAAAGGTGAAACTCAGATCGGCTATGATCAGATAGGTCCGGGATCAGACTATGTGTTGGTTGCTTTTGGTTGCAATCCAGATGGAACTGCCACAACCAAAACTTATACCGGACTTAATTTCTCTACCCCGGCAATGCCTTCTACCGGTCTGACAGTTGATTTTAATATTACTGCCGGAACTAATGATGTCACAATTGAGTATTGTCCTTCTGATGATTCAGTTCGCTATTTCACTGAGGTGCGCGAATATGGTGAGAACTTTGATATGCAGGATTGGATGAATACTCTTATCTGGCGAGGTAGTATATCCGGAATGTCACCTGAAGAGGTAGTTGCAGAAAACACATATTTCGGTAAGCAGACCCTTGACTATTCATTGGAGCCTGAATATGAGTATGTGGTTTACGCTTGCTCTGTAACCGATGATGGTGTTATCAATTCTGAGGTAAGTTCCAAGACTTTTGTTTCCGGTCCGGTTGCAATGTCTGAAAACACATTTGAGTTAAGCGTGAGTGATATCGGTAGCCTTACAGCTACTTTCAATGTTACCCCATCTAATAATGATTCTTATTCTATCGGCGTGTTGCCTCTTTCAGATTTTGAGGGCAGGACAGACCAGGAGGTATTGGAAGAATATGTGATGTATAATGCTTGGCCTGTTGAGTATAATACCAGATCAGGAGAGGCTTCCATTGAATGGTCCGGACTAAGGGCTGACACAGAATATGTGTTCTTTGCATTCGGATATTACCACAATACCCTTACTACAGAGATGTCCAAAGTTACATTTACAACTCTTCCGACTTCTGATCCTAAGACTTGGGAAGCAACTTTTGGTGAAGTAACATTTGGTGATTATTTTGGAGATCCCGCAGCCTACGTTCAGATTAATGTAAACCAAGATGATATACAATATGTATGGCAGGTAGTTGAGTCTACCGGTACTGCGGAGCAGATTCATGAGGCACTTCTTCGCGAGTGTGAACGCTATGAGGGCATGGGTATCAACTATGTTGAGATGCGTGGAATTTATGGTTCTAACGAGGTATCATTCTCCGGTATGGAAGAAGGTGTAGAGTATAAGTTCTTTGCAGTAGTTATGAATCCTGAAACTTACGAGTTTGAAACAGAGGTATTCTTCAGTGAGAATTTCACAATGCCATCTGATGCTGCCAAGATGCCTGCTCTGAAGGTTGCAAAATCACAGGCTGATAACTCATCAGAAAAAGATGCCAAAGCTAACGAGAAGGTAGTTATCAAGAATGTTCTTAAACTCTGATCTTGACTACGCAATTCTTGCGTAGCATCGTACCAAATATCAGGGGCTTAGGATTCCAAATTTATTCTTTTATTAGATATCCTATCCTACTAATTAAATATGTCCCGATGCCGGTTGTCGTTATGACAGCCGGCATTTTGATTTATGTCAGATAGGAAAATCTTTTATCCTTTCTATTTTTATCTCAAAGGTTGCGTTGTATGGAAACTTTTTATATCTTTGCAGTGCTATAACACAAAGCCACATGGAAGAAAGGAGAATTGAAATATTATTGATGGACGAGGCCAAAGCCTTTATCCGATCACTTCCTGAAAAAACGCAAAAGAAAGTTGCTTACAACATTAACCGGGTAAGAGGTGGAGAAATAGACAAAGAATTGTTCGAGAAGCTCAATGATCAATGATCATATTTGGGAATTGAGGACAATTTTTAACGGCTTTAAATATCGTCTACTTTGCTTCTGGGATCCGATAATAAGGGCATTGATCATTGCTACACATGGTTTTGTGAAGAAGACACAAAAAACTCCACTCAAAGAGATATCGAAAGCCGAAGCGATAAGAAAAGATTATTTAGAAAATAAAGATAATTAATTATGGCAAAATATAATCTTACTTCAATAGACGAACTCAATGATGAGATATGGGGACCAATCGGAACCCCGGAGCGTGACGAAATGGAAGCCCGGTTGAAAGAGGACTTAAATGCCTACTTTGTAGGTGAGGCTATAAGGAAAGCACGTCAGGCGCAGAATCTAACGCAAGAACAATTAGGAGAGCGTATTGGGGTGCATAAGGCTCAAATTTCCAAATTGGAAAAAGGGAAGAGCGTTATAACACTTCCTACTATGAGCCGGGTTTTTCGTGCTTTAGGTGTAACAACAGGTGCCTTGGATTTAGGAGCGATGGGTAAAGTTGCACTTTGGTAATAGACTATTTATGAAACTAAAAGAGCTAAATAGGGATGGTTATGATGTCAGCTCGTTGCTTGATGAAGAGCTGGGTGTCAAGGAGGGAAGAAAGGGGAAAATGATGAAATTGCATGGCAAGAGTATCTTTAAGATTATTTCGGCATTAGGATTTAGATTGGAATTAAAACCTCTCTAAAAAAGTTAGAGATGCAAAGAGTTAAGGGGGTATCCATAGAGTGGTACCCTTTCTTTGTCTAATGTTTCCGAGGGGTAAATTTTGGTGAGCAGTGCATTTTATTACTTCGTTTTTAGGAAAAGTGTAATTTTTAAGGGTGAAATTTATAAGAAAAGTGTAGTTTTATAGGGTAAAAATCATAGGAAAAGTGTATATTTGCAGAGTGAAATTTATAGGAAAAGTGTTAAGAATATGCTATACAGAAAGATAGAAGCTCATATACGAGAGTATCTTGAAAGTGATGACATGAAGGTGCTTATAGTAGAAGGTGCCCGTCAGATAGGAAAATCTTTTATAATAAGGAAAGTAGCTTCAGAGTTATATCCTAATTTTATAGAGATTAATCTCCTTGAAGATAATGATGGATTGAAACTGTTTGAGAAAGTTAAGACCACGGAGGATTTTTATCTCCAGCTTGGAATGCTTGGTGGCGACCGGCTTGGTGACAGTAGGAATACACTGGTATTTCTTGACGAGATACAAGAGTATCCCCATCTTCTCACTATGCTGAAGTTTCTCAGACAGGAAGGTCGATTCCGTTATGTGGCGAGTGGTTCACTACTTGGTCTCACACTACATAAGTCTACCTCAATTCCTATCGGGAGTATACACATAATGCATATGTATCCTCTTGACTTTGAAGAATTCCTTATTGCCAATAAAGTAGGGGAAGAGGCGATAACACATATATATGAGAGTTTCCGTAATAAGGTTTCACTTGAAGAGGGTATGCATGGCAGGATAATTGACTTGTTCAGAAAATATCTTCTTGCCGGCGGTATGCCGGAGGCAGTTAACAGATATATAGATACTCACAATATCATTGAGGTGCGCACAGTTCAGGCGGATATATATCATCTATATAAAGAAGATGCTGCAAAATATGATAAGAAAAATAAATTAAAGATTGAGCGAATTTATCAGATGATTCCTTCATTGATGGAGAATAAGAAAAAAAGGGTGGTTGTAAAAGATATTGACAATAAACCCGGTAGTCGTTATGCCACCTATCAGGAGGAATTTGAATACCTGATTGATTCGGGTATTGCTTTGGAAGTAAAGGCAGTTTCGGGTCCACGCTTTCCGCTGATAGAATCGGGTACTAAAAATTTACTTAAACTCTATCTTAATGATGTTGGGCTGCTGACAGGGATACTTTACAGGAATAACATAAGAGCTGTGCTTGACACGGAACGCAGTGTAAATCTTGGAGCCGTATATGAAAGTGTGGTGGCACAGGAGCTAACAGCTCATGGATATAATCCTTTCTATTATGATAACAAAAAGAATGGTGAGGTAGAGTATCTGATTGATGACTACGCCTCTTTGTCAGTATTGCCGATTGAGGTTAAATCGGGCAAAGATTACACTGTTCACAGTGCGCTTGACAGATTTGTAACTAATCCTGACTATAACGTAAAGGAAGCTTTTGTATTTTCCAATGCACGGGAAGTCAAAAGGATTGGGAAAATATTACATTTGCCAATATATTACGTTATGTGTCTTGATGCGGATTATGTTGATAAATCAGATTTGATGTTCTGAAAATGTAAGGCTGCGTCCACCATCAGACGCAGCCTTGTAGGGATACATTGGAATGATATATATGTGTGTTATTTCACTACGAACTTCTCTGACTTATTTCCGGTCTTACGGATATAAATACCGGGAGCAAGGTTAGCATCGTTCATGCGTATACCTGATACGGAGAAGATTTCCACTTCCTCATTGCTGTTTGATTCAATGCTCTTCACTCCTGTGGGATCAAACGCAGTGAAGAGAAGATTAGAAGCATTCATAACAGCGCAGTCAGCAGCATTGAGAGAGTTATAGTTGCCGATCATAGCCACAATCTGGAGATTTTCACGCACCCAGAGTTGTGAGAGATTGAACTCGCAGGTGTATTCGTAATCGTCACCTTCAAACTGAAGCTCGTCACCCCATACAGAGTTTACAGCGCGGTTTACGTGGTAGTGAGTATAGTCACTTCCACCACCAGCCTGGCTGCGTGCCTTGATGTTATCCTCAACGATGTAGACAGTGATAGTCGGGTTGTCGCAAAGTTCGTCAAGCGATTTGGCACCGTTTACGGTCACAAATACATGGTTCTCATCTTCCGGATCAAGCTCGGCAGTGATATTGAGAGATACGAAAGCAGGTTTGTTAAGAGCCTTTCTCCATGCGCCTTCCATCTCACCTGAAGAAGTGGGGCACCAAACTGAAGTATGGTCATTCTGCAAACCACGGTCTACGGCGATGGCAGGAGCGTAGGTTGAACCGCCATCATTGAAGAGCCAGAGATAGTTGGCATCAAAAGAAGAGGTCAGCCAGTCGGTATAGTAACCGGAATGGTGGCAAACAACAATAACGTCATCCTTAAACTCATCTTTTTCTAAGGCATCGTGGATATATGTGCCTACACGGGGGCAGTTGGGACATTGCTCAGTAGTGAACTCCTCAACAAAGATGCGGTGCTTGAAATCATGCTCGGCAATCAGGAAGCTGCCTGAGAGAGTGTTGTCACTCATGTCTTCGTCAGAGCCTTCGTTGATATTGTCGAGAGTCACTGTTACTGAGCCTGTGCCATCGCCAAGAGTAGTTATCCCAAGAGGCAATTCAACAGAAAACTCACCTGATTCTCCGTAAGCAATGTTACAATCAACGTGTGCTGTGCCGGTTTTTTCACCATCTACGAATGCATTGACATCGAATCCTGTCACAGTATAGGTAGCACGATTCTGTACAGTGCCACCGATGTTCATTGTGCCATTGTCTATAACATATACATCGGGTATGTCAAGATTAGTGAACGCGAGGTTTACTTTCGGCAGGTTATCGCCGCTTACAAGAGCTTCAACGCAAAGGGTACCTTCGTTTGAATAGTCTTCCCAAGGCTGGTCACCAAATTGAACGTATAGGGCGTTCTGAGCGGGAGTCTCAATTACACCCATTGCCTGGGATGTCTTTTTCTGGAAATAGGAATAACCGATATAAAGACCGGTCTCGCTGTCGGAAGGTATATCCCAAGGTGTGTCAAACTTCAGGGTGTTCCAACCTTTTGCAATCTTTTGATCGGTTTCCGAGTTTATGGTCTGCTCAACTATATTCTCTCCGTCAAGGTCTGAGCGCAGCCACACTTTCAGCTCATCGACGTTAAGCTTAGACTTAAGCCCTGCCTGCACACCGTTGATTTGATTGCCGCCGTAGGTGTTCAGGGTGGAGGCGGGAATATAGATGGCTCCAGACACCCATACTTCTTTTTCGCTACACTTGACATAGCTTGTGGGATCCTGACCGCCACAATAACCGAGATTCACGTCTGAAATCTCGGCATGCCCGGACCCATACAGGCCCAGGCATGCTACGATTGATAAAAGGATTTTTCTCATGGTTTATTTTACAATGAATTTGGAAGTCTTCACAGAGCCGTCGCTGTAAGTGGTGCGGATAATGTTCACACCCTTTACAAGACCGCGAGTGCGCATACCGTTGATGTCGAATGTCTCGGTAGATACAGCCTCGAGAGTGCCTTCAACATTGTTAACTCCTGTAACGTCATCCCACTTATCCATCTCATAGATGAAGATGTCGTCAACTTTCAATACATACTGACCGTTGCAGTCGTGATGGCGGATAAGAACGCATACGCCCTGGTCAGCATAATCGCTGAGGTCAACCACGCGCTCAACCCATTCGTCGGCAGATTCCGGTTCGAGAGTCTCTGAGAATACAGGCTTGAGATTATTGAGGTTAGCAGGATCAGCGATCTCTTCGGGAGTAGCGACATATACGCTGTAGTGTTCTGCGTAACGCTCGTGGTGATGAGAAGCAGCATACCAGCGGAGTATAGCGCCATCTTCGGGAATGTAAACCTCAGGTGAGATCAACCAGTTGTCAGGTTCAATTGCGCCCTGATAGTAGCTGTAAGATGTAGAGCCGAAGCATTCGTTGCCTTCATGTACCCATTGCGGATTCTGACCCCAGAGGTTATAGCCGAGATTCCAGCTGTCGCCGTCGCCGTCAGCGTCATAACTTGACCACTCGTAACCCTGGTTCTCAACGTCACCGATAAGGATAATGCCCTCAGCCTCCTTAGTTGAGCCGTAGCAATGAACGTCAACATCGCCGCTTGTGGTCTTGAAGGTGAGTGTGCCTTCAAATTCACCCTCCTCAGAAGGATAGAACCATACGCCTACCTGAACAGTATTGTTCCACTGCACAGGATACGGATTCTCCGGAATTACACCATAGAAAGGATGATCAGAAGTTACTGATTCAACTGTCATCGGGCTGCTACCGGTGTTCTTAAGGTTTACAACAGCAGTTAGGTAACGGTTGTCACCTACATAGATAGGTTCATCAAAAGAGATTTCAGTCTGGTCAGCCTCTACTGCAAGTTCCGGGAAATCTTCAACAACGATGCGGAAGTTGGAGATCTCAAGACGGTCTTTTTCAGAGATTATACCATCACCGTTCTTTATGTATGCAAAACGGATAGAGTGGTTGCCCGGTATGCTGGTAAGGTAAGAAGCCCAAGATTGGTCTAAGGCAAAAACATTCTGGCTTGCATCTGTCTCGTTAGGATAAACACTCTTTGTGCCTGACAGCATAGGATGAGTGATACCGATGGTAGCTTGGTCTCCAATCCAATAGGCAGTTTCAGGATCGGGGCATGAGGCATAGAGTGTGCCGTCCCAAGAGATATAACCTACCTTGCCTTCAGGAATAGTGTAATCAATCTGGAACCATGAAGTACTGTATGCGTCATCTGCCTCACCTGAATTAGCATTGTAAGCCACGCCATCTTCTACTTCGAATGGGAATGAGTCGTCGGTTGAGAAGAGTGTAACACAGTCAGCACCTTCAGTCACAACGCTTGAGAAGTCAGCCATCTGGCGGGCGAGAGCATTTAGATTGGCAGTTACGGTGCCGGCAGTAGTTTCGATTGTGAGTTCAGCTTCATATTTGCCTGCCTCAGTGGCACGGAACATAACCGGTATTTCGATAGTTTCGAGTAGACCAGCCTCTGAAGAAGGCTTAGTGGCTACGAAGTTCTCTGAAGTAGATGAGATATTATTTACTTTGAGCGTATTGAGACCTTTGCTGCGGATAACGATTGAAGCCTGACCGTCTACACCGTTCTCATCCTTAATCATGAAATTACCAAAGTTAACCTCCGGAGTTTCGATAACTACTGCATCAGCATCTGCGAGGTTGTTGGTAAGTTCAAGATCATATACATAGAGACCATTTCTTTCATTGCCTGAATAGTAAAGACCTTCATACTGGAAGCGAACTGAGTGCTTGCCGGGAGCGAATTCAAGGGCATTGGAAATGTCGTCTGAAGCATTCATCTGATATGTGGCTGCTGCTGCATCTGCGTTATCGATGAAATATCCGCCTGCATTCTGATACCAGTAGCCTGTTTCAGCGCTGGCATTGACGCTCTCACCCTTCCATGCAAAGATACCGATATTGTCTTCGGGTACTTCAAACTCTATGGTGAGCATAGATGTGCCATACTGACCGTTAACAGTTGAACGAGCCACCTGTGTGCCGTCTTCAAGTGTTGTCATCTCGAAGGGGAACTCAATATTGGTAGTGAAAGTAAAGTCACCGCTCTTCACAGCTCCTGAATAGTCAGGTGTAGGTATGGCAACAGCCTGATAGAATACCTCAATTGGTTCGGGATCACTGTTAAGACCGTCATACTGTACAGCTACCATGCCTTCGAACTCACCAACTTCTTTCGGAAGGAAGTTGACGTTGATTTCTTGTACTGTACGGGGGGCAATAACACCTACTTCCGGGTCTGCACTGAAAGTGTCATCGTCAGATTCACATTCAACAAAGAAATCTACGTCGGCATCGCTGACATTTACCACTGAGAATGAACCGCTGGCTCCCTGACCTACAAAAGAGTCAGTAAAAGTGTAGCTGTCGTTGAATGCCACGAGTTTCGGCTCATTAGTTGGAAGAGTAGCATAGAAACCACGGTAGAGAGTCTGGGCTCCATATACTGTAGACCCATCATTAGTGTAGTTCATGATACCGAAAGAGGTATCAGTGGTTATAGCCTCGAAATCACCAACCACCTTGAACACGAGTTCATCGGCGGGAGCCATCTTGCCGTCTTCTGTTACTGTTCCACATGCAAGCACCTCAGTGTAATATGTGCCGATTGTGCCGGCAATGGTAGCTTGCTCAAAATTGGAAGAAGTGGGAACAGTGATTGTACCTGCTGAAGCATCGTATGTGCCGATGATATCATAGTCAACACCAACTGACCATTCGGTAGACTGTGCCTCAAGATTGAAAAGGTTACTGATAGTTACCTTGTCGCCATCAACTTTTACATTAATGTTATAAGTTGTAATGTCGCCACCCTCATAAACGAATGTGTATCCTTGATGATACTTCTGGGCTGCCACAAAATATTCTTTTGCGTCAGTGCCTTCCTTGCGTATCACGCGCATCTTTGAAGGCTTGGCAGCAGGTGCTATTGCCGGAGTTGCATTTTCCGGGGTGGAAAGTTTTTCCAGTGGAAGCTTGAAGTTCAAGTTCCATGCGTCGAAATTAGCGGGAAGATCAATCACCTCCGGCACCACTGCGAGTGCCAGTGACGAGAATCCAGCCAGACTTGCGAGAAGAATTGTAGATTTTCTCATTTTTGGTTAGTATTAAAGTTTTTATTTTGTTCAAAAATTTGATGCCCAAAATTAGAATTAAAAAACCATATTGTCAAATTTAAGACCGTTTAAATCGTCAATTGTTAATCTTGATTATCATTTTGATGATTTTGAATGTTATTCTCTATATTTTTGATATTCTCTCTGAATACTGACGGTGACACTCCGACACGTTGCCGGAACAGTGTGTAGAAGTTAGAAGACGATGTGAAGCCCACTTTTGCACCGATGGTTTTAAGTGCATCTGTATTGTTGGGATCAGACAAAAGCTCTACCGCCTCGTTAAGCCGATATTCATTTACGTAGTTTGAAAACGATTTTCCGGAACGTTCATTAACCACTTGCGACAGATAGGTGCGGTTGGTGGAGAGAAGTCCTGCAGCCTTGTCGAGAGATAGGGAGCTGTCACGGTATGCCCCTTCGTTCATCAGCTTTTCGAGCTGTTGGTAAATCTGATTCGACTTCTCGTTATTCAGTCCTCCTGTCGGGCGTGGGGTATCATGCTGTTGAGCCTGAGCGGTGGCTTGTTCAAGTTGCTCGCGTAGAAGTTTCTCGTTACGCATGTTTTCCAAATAGCGTGCTATGGTCTCATTATAGTCAGCTACTTTGCGGCGGTGATATATGAAACCTGCTATACATATCACGAGAAACACCACTCCGATAGCTATAAGGATGATTATAGTACGTCCGCGTTTCAGTATTTCAAGGCTCTGGCTTGCGTTCTTACGTTCCTCTTCGCTCACTCGGTTGCGTAGGTCAAGAATGGCGAATTCACGCTCCTTTTGCTCGGAGAAGAGGTTGAGGGTAACGGCAGTGTATTTCTTATAATAATCCAGGCTTTTGGCATATTCTCCCTGTTGCTCATAAATTGTTGACATAAGTGCATATATCTCTTTCTCGAAAATCGTCACCTTATACTTACGTGACATGTCACTGACAGAATTAAGGAGTTTGAGCGCCTCGGTCAGACGCTTCTGCTCGATCAGAAACATAGCGTAGCAAAGACGGGAATAGACTTTGTCATAATTTGATGTGCCCGGATAATCTTCCATGCTCAGGAGATAAAACTTCTCGGCATTATCCGGTTTGCCAAGAGTCTTATATATGTCTCCCATAAAGGAGTTTAGATAACTTTTCTCCGATTCAAGACCTGCATGATTGGCAAAGCCTTCTGCTTCTTTGAGATATTTCAGGGCTTCGTCAGATTTATGGTTATTAAAAAGATAGTTTGCCATGTTGCAGGCAGTGATATATCGTGTTGACAGGTCGTTTGTCTCTTTGGAAATCTCGTATGCCTTAAGCGCATATTGCCAGCCGGAATTATCTTGCTTTTGGAAATATATGCTTGCCACAGTTGAAAGGGCTGCCGCCTCAGCGTTTTTGTCATTAAGTTTGCGGGAAGTCTCTAATTGCTCCGTGGCATAGTGAAGTGCCTGGGAGTAATCATTAATTATGCGCTGATAATAAGAAGATATGGTGCGAGCCACCACCATATAGCTTCTTGGATTATTATCTTTGAGCGAAGGGAGTTCCTTAATGAGGGTTTCTATGGGGAGAGTAAAATCGGTGGTGTCGCGCATAGCGATAAGAGCGTGGAGATACATGGCATCTCCTGTCACTTCTTCGTCACGGTTTCTCTGGGAGCGTCCGAGACGGCGTAGCTCATCAGCCTTCTTCCCCAAAGCTTCATATTGTCTGGAGGAGATGGCGTTCTCACAATCTCTAAGTAGCATTTCCCCTTTGTCAGTCAAGGCAGCATTGCCCTGAAGCATGGCAACAAAGAGAAAGATGATAAGGATTATGCTTTCCCGGAGGTGACGTTTATGATGGTAGGTACTGGTCAAAACTGTTATCAGACGGGTGTTTGTATCGTCAAGTTACAAAATTATAAAATTTTACCCATAAAGTAGTATATTTGGTGTAAAAAAATATATTTTTTAACATTGCAGCTATATAGAGGAGGAATACAAACATAAGATGAATCCAAGCTAAAGCTTCCTCACGCAACCAAGATGCACGAGCCTCCGATGGCATTTATCTGTATCAGTTTCGTGAGGAAGCTTTAGTTTTCGATATGTGCATTAGCACGGAAGAATTTTGGCACCGCGTGGGGGTAGGAGAGCAATGGCAGCGGCAATGGCGTTAAGTTTATGAGCTTGTTCATAGTGCATGGTGCGTGGTGGAGTAGCATATTCCTCGGTACTAATAATCAATAGGCGTCCATCGGTACACAAATCAAATAGGGTCTTGTAAGGTTTTGTCCTTTCGGATAATCTATAATCTACAATAATGATAATGCTGTTGCCATTAGCGATAGCCTGATGTCGGAAATGCTTTTCCTCCGGATTTATAAATGGCGACACAAGAACTCCTCCACAACGTATTGTTTCTTCCCAATCTTTAAGTTTGCTGTCGAGATTTGGGGTTTGGCTTCTGACCCGGCTGATTTTGACAAATGATTTCACAGGATTATCAAGAAGAAAAATATTTCCATAAAGTCCGCAACTTATCCCGTTGATCACAATTTTCAGTTTATGGAAGAAATATTCACTACACAATTTTTTAACCAGGTATCTACGTGGATTATCCGCAATATAATTGTAAAAGGCATCTTTAGCCCCGGCACGGAAGGCGATCTTATCATTAAACCCCTCTTCAAACAGCGAGAGCTTCTCTTTAGCAAGCTGAGATTCCGGGAAGAGCGACCAATATCCACAGGTGCAGCCACTTTTAAACGAGGCAATTAACGAACCCAGTGCCATTTTGGTGCGCTCAGTTACAAAAAGCTCGAAATGCAAATGATCAGGCATCGCTATTCTTCGGAGAATACGAAGCTGTGGATGATCAATACATAATTTATCAAGGCATTTATAAATCAGGTTCCCAACTGGGTGAAGAGTAACAATAGGTAATATCTTTTTGGAAGCAGGATCAGGAGTGATTGAAGAGAAGAGAGGAGCAGCCGGCGATTTAAGCATAGTGATGATATAGATGCAGCGGCTCCGGTAATCATGCCCCTTGCATCTTCTGTTGAAGCTATGATGGAAATCTGCCATAGTTATTAAGGGTAAGGCTTGTTGAGGCGTGAGATATAGATTCGATTCGGCTACATTGGGCTTTAGGATTTATGCTTGATTAAAGCAAGCTAAAGCTTTCTCACGGAACCAAGACACGCAAACCTCCAATAGAATTCGCTGAAATTATTTTCTGGTGCGATTGCTTCTTGTGAATTAGCTTTGGGGGGCGATTGCCTCCTGCTGAATTAGCTTTGGGGCGTGATTGCTTCCTGCTGAATTAGCTGATGGAATTGATTTCTGCTGGAATAGTTGCGTGAGAAAGCTTTAGCTTTTCTTATCAGCATGGCTACTGCTGCCTTTGCCGATAGAAATAAACCCGTAAGGGGTTATTTGTTTACAAATACAAGATATTGACCCTGCGTGAGAGAAGCAGGCAGCGTAGCAGCCTCGCCGGAGAAATAATTGACCATGCCGTCAACGGCAGGCTTATTGCCGGAGAATTCAAGAGCAGTTGCTTCTTTGCCGAGGTTGGTTAACACCACTACTTTTGAATCGTCTTTCTCACGGGAGAACACATATAGGTCAGGGCTTGATGTGGCATAGCTGATAAGTTCGCCACCTTCAAGACCGGCGGCAAGGGCATGCTGAGTATGTTTGAGGTTGTTGAGCTTCTGATAGAAAGTGAAATACATGTTGCGGGGTTCCCATTGCGGAGCCTTATCTTTCTCAAAGAACTCGAATGCGCGGTTCATACCTGTTTCCTGACCGGTATAAAGCATCGGCATACCCGGAAGTGTATAAGAGAGCACCGCGAAAGCATCAGTTAGGTTGCCGAGACGGTCAAACTCTGTCCCTTCCCAGGAATTGAGGTCATGGTTGGTCACCATGTTCATAAGATAGGTGTCTTTGGGATATTCCTCGTTTTGCTCGGCAAGCAACTTATCGATAGCCACTGCGTGTGTCTCGGGGAATTCTTTCACCTTACCGTCAGAGCCTTTGAATGTATATTGACCGGAAGTAGCAGCGATTGCGCTGAATAGGTCTTTCATAGGCCAGTTATAACCCATGTCGAAGCCATTTTTCTGAAGTTCGGGCTTACTTGCCTCTGCGAGCATGAAAACGTCTGCCTTTGCTGATTCGAGTTGTGGACGTGCCTCGTCCCAAAAGTCGGTGGGTACTTCGCCTGCCACGTCGCAACGGAAGCCGTCAACATCAATATCAGTTAGCCAAAACTTCATGGCATCTATCATTCCTTTACGCATTTCCGGATTTGCATAGTCAAACACATATACGTCGGTCCAGTCGTATATGCCCATCATGTTGCCGAGAGAGTCTTTTTTATACCAGTCAGGATGTTCTGTCACCCACTTATTATCTCTTCCGGAATGGTTGGGCACCCAGTCAAGAATCACTTTCATGCCGTTGGCATGAGCTTTCTTAACCATCTCTTTGAATTGGTCGATAGTTCCGAATTCAGGGTTAAAGGCAGTGTAATCAGCAACGGAGTAATAACTGCCGAGGGTGCCTTTGCGGTCCTGTTTACTGATGGGATGGATAGGCATCATCCAAAGAATGTCAACGCCGAGGTCTTTGAGGCGCGGAAGCTGGGCAGCGAATGAGTTGACAGACCCGTCGTCGGAATATTGACGCAGGTTTACCTCATAGATCACAGCGTTGCGGCTCCATTCAGGGTGTTTCACTGCGGTGAAAGTAGAGTCGCGTTCTTCCCCATCTTGCTTGTTTGCGTTAGTTTTCCCGCCACAGGCAGAAAAGAGGAGTGCCCCGATTAAGCCAAGGGCTGAAAAGATTCTTTTCATGACTTTGTAAGAATTTAATTTAGATTATTGAATTTGTCAAAGAGGGATAACACTCTCTTAATAGGCTTTCTGTGGCAAAGTTAAGCAAAAACTTTGAAAAGAAAAAGAATAAAAGCACAATACAAGCATAAAAAGGAATAAAAGTGTAAACATAATCGTTAAAATAAATATGAGGCTTCGCGCTTACGCGCTTCACACCCGGTTCAAAACCTTTCGGTTGTCATGCTGATCGGTGGACACAAAACTATAAGAAATGCAGAAAATAATTAGTATTTTGAAAAATTGGTAGGGGACATGTTTGAATTGGAAGAAAGCGGAAATGAGTTTTGAACCGGGTGTGAAGCGCGTAAGCGCGAGATAATAAACTACTGAAAAAGGATTATAAATCTCCTCTTTATGAACGAGTTTACCCATAAATTCACTCGGAGAAAGCATGGTCATGATTATCGCGACCCTGCCATCTATCATATAATTTTAAAGAAGAGAGAAGGTATATCAGCGTTTGGAAAGCTTACGGGCGATCCTCGTATACCTTCCGGTAGACCCGGGTGTGCTACAATTAATCATACTCTATTAGGCAAGATTATAAATAAGGGAATATACAATCTTCAATATTTTTGTCCCCATATACAGATTTACCAGTATATGACTATGCCAGATCATGTGCATATATTACTGAGAGTTAAGGAAAGGCTTCCAAGGGTATTAGGACAGTATATCGGAGGGTTGAAGACGGGGGTCAGGACAAAATGGGAAGAGATAAAACTGAAAGAAGGTATTGCTGTAAGAGGGAATATTTTTGAGGATAATTTCACTGATAAAATTATTCATCCGGGTAGAAATCTTGATACGGTGTTTCGTTATATAAGGGAAAATCCTCATAGACTTGCGGTGCGTAAATTATATCCGGAGTTCTTCCAAAGAGCAAGAATGATAAGGATCAAAGGTAATCTTTATGAGGCTTATGGAAATCTGTTCCATCTCCGCAATCCTTTTAAAAGCCAGGTAATTGTTCATAGGGTAAATTCCACGGAAAAAAACGAACATCTTCAAGAAGAATGGGTAGAGGAGATTTTTTCAGGTGGAGTGCTTGTGTCTCCTTTCATTTCCGCCATAGAGAAGAAAGTGTATAAGGATGCTATTGAAGCCGGAGGCAAAATTATCCACATTCAAAAGGATGCTTTCAGTGAGCGCTACAAACCGGCAGAAAGGGAGTTTCAGCTTTGCTGTGAAGGGAGATTGCTAATCATTGCACCGGTTAAGTCTATGGGAAAAGCTCTTACGAGGGATATTTGCAAGAATATGAATGCATTAGCAGAGGCAATCGTAAAGGGAGATTTTGAGATTGGGTGATAAAGACGAGGCTTCTTGATTACGCGCTTTAACTAGGGTTAAAATTCCTTTTATGCAACAGAAGCTTCACATAAGGATTAAAATTCTTTATTAAAATGATAGTTATGGAAGAAGATAAGAGAAGATGGAAGACGCTGGAGAGTGAGATAATCGTTTCCAGACCGCCGTGGCTGAGAGTGAGGCATGATAAGGTGCAACTTCCTGACGGAAGGATAAATCCGGAGTTCTATGTGCTGGAATATCCTGACTGGGTGAATGTAATAGCCATTACGGAAGACGGTAAGTTTGTCATGGAACTGCAATACCGCTACGGACTTGATCGAACCGGCTATGAGATATGCGCCGGAGTGATGGAAAAAGGGGAGACCCCTGAGCAGGCGGCACGTCGTGAGTTAGAGGAAGAAACAGGCTATACGGGAGGAGAATGGGAACATATCATGACTATTTCCGGCAATTCAAGCACCACAAACAATCTGACCCACTGCTTCATTGCCCGTGGTGTGCGTCCATCAGGGAAACGGCATCTTGACAGCACTGAAGATCTCGATGTTGTCCTTATGACTGAAGAAGAAGTTCGTTCCCTTTTAATCAATGATAAGGTGTCGCAAAGTCTTATGGCTGCTCCTCTGTGGCGATATTTTGCCATGAAATGTGAGTCCCGGCTTCAAGATGAGCATAAATAAACTCCACGGTGCAATATAATTTGCCCAAAAGGAAAGGATTATGTAATTTTGCAAAATAATTGTTGGAGGTGGAATATATGTGTTAACGTGCCAACAGCTTGCTGTTGCCCCCATTCCAACCATAAACGACAGACCAACAACGATAAATCAATGATATAAATGGAAAAGAATTTCAAACGCACGCTTATTACTTCTGCGCTGCCGTACGCCAATGGTCCCGTTCATATCGGACATCTTGCCGGCGTGTATGTTCCCGCCGACATCTATGCACGTTATCTCCGTCTCAAAGGGGAAGAGGTAATGTTTGTGGGTGGTAGCGACGAGCATGGTGTGCCCATCACAATCAAGGCACGTAAAGAGGGTGTGACTCCCCAGGATATAGTTGACCGCTATCATAAGATTATTAAGGACTCTTTCGAGGAACTTGGCATATCTTTCGACGTCTACGGACGCACAACTTCTGACACTCACCGTAAGACAGCCTCTGATTTCTTCCGCACCCTTTATGACAAAGGGGAATTTGTGGAGAAGACATCAATGCAGCTTTATGATGATGAGGTAGGTGAGTTTCTTGCAGACCGATATGTGACAGGCACCTGCCCTCATTGCGGCAATGAGGGGGCATACGGCGACCAATGTGAAAAATGCGGCACATCGCTTAGTCCCACAGACCTTATCAACCCGAAATCAGCCCTCTCAGGTAGCACTCCCGTGATGAAGGAGACCAAACATTGGTATCTTCCCCTCGACAAATGGGAGCCTACACTCCGCAAGTGGATTCTTGAAGACCATAAGGAATGGCGTCCCAACGTATATGGTCAATGTAAATCATGGCTTGACATGGGTCTTCAGCCGAGAGCTGTGAGCCGTGACTTGAAATGGGGTATTCCTGTGCCTGTAGAGGGTGCCGAAGGGAAGGTGCTTTATGTGTGGTTTGATGCCCCGATAGGCTATATCTCCAACACAATTGACTGTGTGGGTGATGAATGGGAAAAATGGTGGAAAGATCCCGAGACACGTATGCTTCATTTTATAGGTAAAGACAACATCGTGTTCCACTGCATAGTTTTCCCGGCGATGCTGCTGGCTCATGGCGGTTACAATCTCCCTGATAATGTCCCTGCCAATGAGTTCCTTAATCTTGAGGACGATAAGATTTCCACTTCACGCAACTGGGCAGTGTGGCTACATGAATATTTACGTGAATTGCCCGGTAAGCAGGACGTATTGCGCTATGTGCTGACTGCCAATGCTCCGGAGGCTAAAGACAATAATTTCACCTGGAAAGATTTCCAAGCACGCAACAATAATGAGCTTGTGGCTATCCTTGGCAATTTCGTCAACCGTGCCACTGTGCTTGTGCATAAATATTATGGAGGCATGGTGCCGGCTGTCGGTGAACTGACTGAGACTGACAAGGCGGCAATGAATGAAATCAGAAACTCCATAGCCAGCCTTTCTGACAATCTTGACCATTTCAAGTTCCGCGAGGGATTGAAAGATGCTATGAATGTGGCTCGAATCGGCAACAAGTATCTTGCCGACTCAGAACCTTGGAAATTAATCAAGACTGACCCAGTGCGCACAGCCACTATTCTCAACATAGCCATTCAGATATGTGCTAATCTGGCAGTAGTGTTTGAGCCGTTTACACCCTTTATGGCAGCCAAACTTGCAGAGCAGCTTCGTCTTAAAGAGCTGAAATGGGACATGACTGGTAAGTTTGATCTTGTGGCAGACGGAGTTGAGATTGGTAAGCCGGAACTCTTGTTTGAAAAGATTGAAGACAGCGTCGTAGAGGCACAGGTGAAAAAACTCCTTGATGCAAAAGAGAAGAACCTTCTCGATGCATGGAAACCGGAAGAGGTCAAAGCTGAAGTTGATTTCCCCACTTTTGAGAAACTTGATATTCGTGTAGGTAAAGTGCTGGAATGCGAGAAAGTTCCCAAGGCAGATAAGCTCCTTAAGTTTAAGATCGATGACGGCATGGGAGGCAGAACCATTGTGAGCGGTATTGCCAAATTTTATAAGCCGGAAGATTTGGTTGGCAAAGAAGTTTGCTTCATAGCCAATTTCGCGCCGCGTAAACTGAAAGGTGTTGAGAGCCAGGGTATGATTCTCAGCGCACAAGATGCTGACGGACGCCTTGTAGTGATAGGTCCTACGGGAGAAGTTCGTCCGGGGAGCAGCGTTGGCTGATCGCACGGATAGCTGCACCTTCTTTTTGGAGAATTAATGCTCCCCTAAGATGAGGAAGCAGTTCTCCGGTAGTGGTGAGATATAGCTTAGGCTTCATCACGCGGGGGAAACGGTTAAACCAGGGATCAGTTGACCCGATCCACCTATAACTCACTACATTTGGAAAGAACCGGGAAATTTCCCACAGGTCAAAGATACGTGTTTTAGCGGCGGGTGCCACACCGAGGCGTCCGTCGCTAAATTTTGCAAGGCAGAGGTAGTGTCCGCGAATGCGGCTGCTACCAGGCTCCTTTTGTTCCGGAGTCGATTTTGCTGAGATTTTGATATGCCTATTGAACAGGCGATTGATTTCTATCATTTTACCTTGAAACACGGTGCCATGGGAAGAGGTGTCTTCAATCCCGTTGGCAGCAATGTAAAGATGAATCATCTCATGAATAACCACATCTTCCCACTCCTTCTCCGGCAGGTCAAAATCAAGACTGATGCGCAGTTCGAAGTCAGAGCATTCCTTCTTGAATAGTGAACGGCGAACCCGATAAGCGAGTTTCCCGTGAAATGTGCGTGCGTGGGTCAGGCGAAAGGATGGGATAGGTAATTTCTTTTCGAAAATAAGAGTGTTATACTGGTGAAAAGTTTTCACTATGAATGTCAAATTAGGAATCATAAACGATGTGATGATAGCTGATAAGTTGAAATTTTTGTCAAAGAAAACGAAAAATTATGGTATTTCCAAATTTTATGCTTACCTTTACCGATTATTTGATAAATTGATTTACAATTTGAACACCTAATAAATAATACCGACCCTTATGGCTATTTCAGTGGTGATTAACACCTATAACTCAGCGCGGCTCCTCCCGAAGGTGCTTGAGACGGTGAGGGATTTTGACGAAATTGTAGTCTGCGACATGGAGTCTATTGATGACACAGTGGAGATTGCAAAAAAATATGGAGCTAAGGTTGTGACGTTTCCCAAAGAAAATCATAACCATTGTGACCCGGCACGCAACTTTGCAATTAGTCATGCAAGTAACGAGTGGGTATTTGTGGTGGATTCTGACGAACTTGTGAGTGAGGATTTGCGTAGATTCTTATATAAATTCCTTCAGAAGGCAGAAAAAGATAAGTCGTTGAAAGGACTTTATATCCCACGAAAGAATTATATAATTGACCATTTCCGCATATCAAAATATCCTGACTACAAGCTGAGATTCTTTGCCAAAGACAAAGCGTATTGGCCACCTGAGATTCATTCTGTGCCGGAGATTGATGGAAATGTCAGCAAAATCCCTGCTAATAAGAGAAATCTTGCCTTGGTGCATATCCCACGTAGCTTGACTCAGGTTGTCAACCGTATGAATCGTGTCACCACAATTGAGATGCTGGAGAGGAGAGGCTCTAAAGTAAATGCTTTTCAGGTAGTGATGCGCCCGGCTTCAGAGTTTATAAGCACATATTTCTTTAAGGGGGCATGCAGAAACGGGCTTACAGGATTCATTAACTCTGTTAATGTCGCTGTGACAGAGTTCTATCGCCTGGCAAAGATTTATGAAGACTGCCGGGTGCATGAACTGACCGGTGTGCGTCTGCATGATGATGCGTCAGCAGCGGAGATAATTGAAAATCTGAGTAAACTTGAATAAAAGCAGTTGGTTAAGATTAATAAGTAGATGCATAGAATAATTTTAATGCTTGCAACCGCTCTTGTGTTGGGTGGCTGTGGTGGGAAGAAGGTAGCAGCTGACACAAATGTGCCGGAAATTAAGACCATGGAAGTAACTTTTGATGCCGACAGTGCTTATTCATACGTTGCAAAACAGGTGGCATTCGGTCCGAGGGTTCCTAATACGGAGGCACACCGTCTGTGTGGCGAATGGCTTGTCGGGGAATTGAAAAAAAGGGGACTGAATGTAATTGAGCAGCGTGCGCAACTAAAGGCATTTGACGGCACGAAGCTGAATGCCCTTAACATCTTCGGACAATTTAACCCGGAGAAAGAAGACCGCTTGCTTTTGCTTGCCCACTGGGACTGCCGTCCATGGGCTGATCAGGATCCTGATCCGGCAAAGCGTAAGCTGCCTGTTGACGGGGCTAATGATGGTGCCAGCGGAGTGGGCGTGATTTTGGAAATTGCACGCCAGCTTTCTCTGAAAAATCCCGACAAGGGGGTTGATGTGCTATTTGTTGATGCTGAAGACTGGGGCACCGAGGGTGACGAACAGTCGTGGGCAATGGGGGCAAGATATTTCATGGAGCATCTTCCTGTTGAGAATTATATCCCACGCGAGGCTATCCTTCTTGATATGGTTGGAGGGAAGGATGCCGTGTTCTGCCGCGAGTATTTTTCAGAACAGGCAGCTCCGCGGCTTGCCCAGTCACTTTGGGGAATTGCGGAATCATTGGGTCATGGCTCGATGTTTCTCAACCAATTCGGTGGTGCTGTCACTGACGACCACGTACAGCTGATAGGTCACGGAATCCCAACTGTAGACATCATTGAATATCACCCGCAAGATGAGGTGGGATTTGACCCTGACTGGCATACCTCTACCGATAACCTTAACGGTATTGACCCCACTACCCTTCAAGCCGTAGGAGAAACAGTACTATATTACATAATTACAAATTACTAATTGACAAAGTGGATTTTATAGAAGAACTGACATGGCGCGGCATGGTGCATACCGTAATGCCGGGCACAGATGAATTACTGAAGAAAGGGATGACTACCGCTTATCTTGGTATTGACCCCACGGCAGACAGCCTTCATATAGGTCACCTATGTGGCGTTATGATGCTACGACATTTTCAACGTTGCGGTCATAAACCTCTTGCTCTTATTGGCGGTGCCACAGGTATGATCGGCGACCCTTCCGGCAAAAGTCTTGAGCGCAATCTTCTTGATGAGAATACTCTCCGCCACAATCAGGAGGCTATCAAGAAACAGCTCTCGAAATTCCTTGATTTTGAGAGTGATGCCCCTAATAAGGCAGAGATGGTCAATAACTATGATTGGACAAAAGACGTGACTTTCCTTGACTTTGCCCGTGAGATAGGTAAGCATATCACTGTCAACTATATGATGGCAAAGGATTCCGTTCAGAAACGTCTTAATGGTGAGGCACGCGATGGACTTAGCTTTACTGAATTTACCTACCAGCTCCTTCAGGGCTTTGATTTCCTGACTCTATATCAGGAGAAAGATTGTAAACTTCAGCTTGGCGGTTCCGATCAATGGGGTAATATTACCACCGGCACAGAGCTTATCCGCCGCAAACTTGGTGGTGAGGCATTTGCCCTTACCTGCCCACTTATCACTAAGGCTGATGGCGGCAAATTCGGCAAAACGGAGAGTGGCAACGTATGGCTTGACCCACGTTATACCTCTCCCTACAAATTCTATCAGTTCTGGCTTAATGTAAGCGACACTGACGCTGAGAAGTATCTTAAGATCTTTACTGCCCTCACTCAGGAGGAGATTGCTGCCCTTGTGGAAGAGCACGCCAAAGATCCCGGTCAACGTCCGATGCAGAAGCGTCTTGCCAAGGAAGTTACCGTAATGGTGCACAGTGAAGCGGATTATAACGCCGCAGTTGAGGCAAGCCAGATTTTGTTCAGCAATAAGGCTGACGAGATTCTCCACAATATTGATGAGAAGACTCTTCTTGAGGTGTTTGAAGGTGTCCCGACATTTAATATTGCCAAATCAGATCTTGAGGCGGGCGTACCTATCCTTGAGCTTCTTGCAACAAAGAGCGCAGTGTTCCCTTCAAAGGGAGAGGCTCGCAAGATGGTGCAGCAGGGTGGCGTAAGCATCAATAAGAAGAAGGTGACTGATCCTAACGCCGTAATTACTGCCGATGAACTTCTCAATGGTAAATATCTCCTCGCCCAGCGTGGTAAGAAAAACTATTATCTTCTCATTGCAGAGTAAGATTTCAATCTTTCAGTAAAAGATCTCAAAATAAGGATAAAGCCCCTCCATGGGGCTTTATTTTTGCCCATAATTTCAAAATAATTCAAAATTATGGATAGTAAAACTTATTTTATTCCTTTTAAGGCTCGGTCGGGTAAGAGCGACTATGCATGTTCTGATGGTGAGATTGCCGGAGCAATAAATCTGTATTTTCAAAATGGCTCCCTGAAAACGGGTAATAATAACAATACTCACCGCCTTCCCCCTTCCTCTGACATGCCGTTTATTAACGGTGTGTTACAGAAGCCGCCACTTCAGGAAGTAGAATTCACCTTGGTGAAAGGTGTAGTTGATGGGTGGCATATACATTCAGATATGCTCCCGTCGAAAATTATGGCTGTACCATCTGTCGGGAAAAATGAAACGCCTGATGAACATGACTGGGATATACGGGCAATGGAGGCATTAGCTGATTTTGAGTTAGCGGCAAAGCGGCAGAATCTTTTTACTCAACCGTTTTTCGTTATGACTGCATGGCGTCTGGCTGACGGCTCGCATTTATGTCCGTCACCCCCGATGCTTATGATACCCAATTCTGGGGCACCAATGGTGGAGGGTAGTACCGATTTCTCAGTTGACACGATGAAGATGAGTCTTGTGGCTTCTGCGTGTCGGCTGCAATGGAGGGTAAAGATTCCTGATATGCCGGAGAACTGGAATAGTATTGTCACCCATCTTGATATATTTGTCTCATCTCCCATAGCTCTTTATGACCCTAAGGGGACAGCTAAAGGTTATCACAGGGTGGAATGTAAGAATTTTACACATTGTGTCGACTCTGACGGAAACGCAGGTGAGCACCGTATTCATTCCTCAGTAATTGTCCAAGGGTGGCAAATTCCTGCAATTGATGATGCAATCGTCACTCAAAATATTCTCAGCATTGATTCATTTTTCTTGATAAGCAGGATTCCTACGTCACAACTATCTGCCACGATTGATTTTGAGAATGTGAAATTCAATTGCGGAGGGCTGCCAATACTTTCATCAATGGAAAGTTATGTCCCTGATTTTGCTCATCTTTCTGATGTTATGGCAGAGGGACAGACTCTTTTCTCAGGAATAATCACAGCTTGGAATCTTCATATAACCCCACCGCTTCCTTTGCCTTTATCTTTGTCAACCCCCTATACTAATACGTCAACCCATATGCCAAGATGGGTGTTTCATCCTGATCCCGAAGCATACAGCTATCCTTACATTTGGGGCAGTTTCACTCATTCATTACCATTGTGCCAACACCCTAAAATGAGAGGTTCTTTCTATTGGCGTGGTTTTGACCCATCTGCCACAATTGAGTCAGATACTGCTGATATTCAAAATAACCTGTCAGAGAGTAGACCCCTTGATCTGCCTGGAGGAGTGTGGAGAAGTGTAAAGGGAAGTTGTCTGCTTTTCCCAGATAACAGACTGATGAGACTTGATGTGAGGCAGGTCATCGCTGTCTGCCGGGCATTCCGCGCATCGGGATTGGTGGCTACCACGTCTCCTACTGCATACGCCTTTACATCAGAGGGTGTGTTTCTGTTAAAGGAGATGGACGACGGCACATTCCGTGATGCAGGGTTGATCTGTGGTTATCGACTTCGAGATGCTTCTTCATTGGAATTACTTCCAACAGGGGTGCGTTTTGTTACTGATAATGGGGAGATAGTTGTAATAGAAGGAACAAAGGTATCTCTTTGCAGTGACGTTGAGGCTGTAAGTGATGAAGACGATTCCTGGAAAAAATTCATACCCGAAGAATGGAATTTTAATGATGCTAATTCACCAACAATTGGTAATTGTGGAATAGTAGTTACTCGTCCGCTGAAACTGACCACTACAGAGGATAGAAAACATCTTCGCTCAATATCAATAATAGGCACCGGAATGTCTGAATCAGTATCCATGGCAATATACGGCAGTCTCGATTTGACACGTTGGCAGCGCATAGCCTTAGCCGACAGATCGACTGTTACCGGTATATGGGGTGCCGCTTATCGTTTTTTCCGTGTGGCAATCAAAATATTTTTTCAAGATGATATAAGCGTAGAAGGTATTGTGATTGATACAGTTAAAATGTGATTATTATCGGATATTAATTAATATACGTGGAGAGAATTATTTAAATATTAAAATAATTTATTAACTTTGCAATAATTTAGGAAATTGAAACGATTAAAAATGGTAAAAAAGTCTTTGGGAGATTTGTATGGATTTTGGAATCATTTTAAGCAATCATTTTATACTATAATAA
The DNA here is from genome assembly GCA_014802265.1 of Bacteroides sp. GTDB lineage: Bacteria > Bacteroidota > Bacteroidia > Bacteroidales > Muribaculaceae > Lepagella. The sequence continues at coordinate 93,040 of JAAVCP010000058.1, forward strand.
ATAAAAACTAACATCAGTATTCACATGAACAAAAAGTCTTTTAGACACCGAAGGGGAAGCATTCCCACTATGCTTAAGATCCCCGTTGCCTCTCTGATGGGCGTAGGCATCATCAGTCTTTCGGCATGTCAGGAATCCTCTCTGGATAATCCTGTAGAATCGGCAGGTGGAGATGTGGTGGTCGTTAAATTGCCGCAATTTAATGCGTCATCTTCTTCCACAGGAGAAACAAATGTCTCTGTGGAACTTTTCCAGTTTACAAACCAACTGCTGAAAAAGAAGCTCATAGTAGATGGTTCTCAAGAAGATCCTGTGGTGCTCGACAAGGAGTCTTCCACAAAGGTTTTTGCTGTTTATGGCTATTCAATTGATGCCATTGAGGGTAAAACCGATGAAGAATCATTCTCACTTACCAAAATTTCTTCTGAGGGAATGTCATCAGCCCCGATATTCTTTTCGAGTGTGGAGGAGCTGGATCCTGAAGCCAATAGTCTAAATGTGTCTATGACTCGCGGAGTGGCTCGTATTGACATTAACAACGCTAAGGAAAATCTTCAGATAGAAACGTTGACTGTAGAGAATGCAGCAGCTGAATCCTATGTCTTCCCGGTTGAAGGTAGCGTATGTGAATCGGCAACATTAACCTACTCCTGCAATTTTGATGGTCTCCAGGGTCTTAAGAAAGGGGTGGTGACACTCTTTGAAAGCGCCAATCCTGTCACTGTCACTCTCACCGGCTTGGCTGATGGTGAGCCAGTTGAAATCACAATGCAGACTCCCGCTATCAAGCGAAATAAAGTTTACACCGTATCTCTTGCTTCCGATACTCCTGTAAATCCTGATGATCCCGGTCAGACTACTACCGTTAAGTCAACCATAACAGTAGCAGACTGGGAAGACGGTGATGACTATTCTCCCGCTCCCGACGCAACTAATGGCATTAAGCTCGATGTTGAGGCATCTGCCTTCCCTGAAAATGTGACTTATGACGAGGCGACTGCCACTATTGATGTCCCTGCCGATGGCTTTGACGATTTCAAAATCGTATTCCGTTCTGACCTGCGTATAGACATCGACAACTTCACCCTTAATGGTGATTGGGTGGAAAAAGACTCGCTTGTCAGCCGTGGGGCATTCTCAATCAACAATTATAAAGTGACTGAGAGCGGTGACGATATCCTCACTACATATTCTTTAAAGATATTGCCTCAGCTTGTGGCACGTAGTGAATATGTCATTGATCTTGGGGTGCGTAAGGCTTCAATGGCGAATGTCTACGATCATGTTAAAATTCGTGTGGCTCAACATCCTGACCAGGTACATACTGTCAACATCGCCGGACACGAATGGATGTGCTTCAACGCCACTTCAAATAATATTGAGGAGCAGATATTCCCAATCAGAGGAACAAGTGTCGATGAAATGTATAATGAACATTTTTTTGACTGTCTGGGCATGTACTTCCAGTATGGTAAGGAAAATCCTTTCTCACCTTGGACTTCCAACGACCCTGCCCAATTTGCTGAGCAGACACGCGACATACCCTGGAAATCTGTTGACAGAATGCCTTTGCCTGAAGGTTACCATGTGCCGTCGCTCACTGAATGGAAAGACCTTATCCCACACAACACTACTATCCCGGCATCTTATATGACTCCTTCCGGTGATTCAATCAAAGCCACGGTAGTCACACTTCCGGGCACACTCGTCACTCCCTCTGAGGCTGCCAACGCCAGAAACTTCAAGATGCGTTACGTGCTTTTCGAGTCGATTACTACAGGAGCAAAACTTTATCTCCCCATCATGGGATTGAAGAGTAATACAAAAGATGAAGTGCCCGGCATGAGAGGTTATAACTATGATGTCCGCACGTCATATTGGGCTGCCGAGGAGCGTTATATATGGCTCATCGACTATAAGACTTTAGACGGTGGAGTGGAAGGAGCATTGCTTCAGCAGAACCGTTGGAATGCTGATGGCTTCTTGCCTGTGCGCGGAATCAAAGACTGATCTTCCTACTTTTTTACTTTATAATCGGAATTTCACATAAAAACATAAGTTTGCAATATTCTTATGAAAATGAATAAAAAAATATATATATGCCTTCCTCTGTTGGGAGCCGCCTTGGCTGGTTGCGAATCGGATGCTAATATGCCGGAACCTGCCTCCAACCCGGCAGTCCTTAAGATAAAGGCACCGACCCTCACATCTGAAGACTCAGGTAATTCTGAACTTCCTTCTCAGCTTGATATCTATGAGTTTGAGGGTGAACAATTCTATCGCTCTCAATCTGTCAGCACTGATGAGGAAAGTGTTGATATAACTATTAAGGGTGATACCAAGGTATTTGCAGTAGCAGGTGTCACCATAAGTGGCGTGACCCAATCCACCACCCTTGAGGAGTTTATGGCAAAAACTATAGATTCACCTAATGGTGCCAACAGTGCCCCGATGTTCTATGCAGGTGTTTCTGAACTGACTAATGGTGACGAGAGCATGACACTCGAACTACAGAGGGGAGTGGCACGCATTGATGTGGCTTGTCAGGATTCACGCATAGTGATCAAAGAAATTATAGTGGATAATGCTCCGGCACAATCATTTATAGTGCCTTGTGAGGCTCCTCTTCAGGAAGTTGAGACCGTCACTTACAAATACTCCGTAGGTGATGATTTTGACGGAACTATTGAGCAGGCTTTCACTATCTTTGAGTCGGCTAATCCTGTTACTGTGCGTGTAAAAGGTACGTTTGACGGTGATCTGATGAATATCGTAAGAGAAATACCTTCTATCAGCCGTAATAAAGTCTATACTCTTGGTGTGACAGGCGGCTCTCATCTTGATAGTTCTATATCTATTGCTGATTGGCAGGATGGAGACAATGTGGAAGGATTACTCGCACTCGGAGAGAATGCCATCAATCTGGAGCAATCCGTTATTCCTGAAGGAGTGAAGATTAACACTGCTGACAATGCTATTTCTTTCCCGCATACCGGTGTTAAGGACATGAAACTTGTATTCGTTACCAAGGCTCCGGTGAAACTCGGCTCTATACTTGGTGAAAATCCGGCTCTTACCATCGCCGCCCTTGAGCCTGAGAAAACCGAAGATGGATATTCTTCTTCGTTCCTTATCAATGTAACACCTCAGCCCAAATGTGCCGAGGGCTATGACGTTACCTTGGTGTTCAATAGCACAACAAATTTCTTCCTCAACATGGACGTGGAAGCATCTCCCTATCAGATTCCTACAGTGAAAATTGCAGGTCATGAGTGGATGTGTTTCAATGCCACTTCAAATGATGTGGATAACCAGCTGTATCTTCCTGATGGAATGACTGTTGATGAGATGTATAATGAGCACTTTGTAGACTGTCTGGGCATGTACTTCCAGTATGGTAAGGAAAATCCTTTCTCACCCTGGACTTCCAATGACCCTGCTCAGTTTGCAGATCAGACACGCGACATACCCTGGAAAACTGTTGGCAGAATGCCTATGCCTAAAGGTTACCATGTGCCGTCGCTCAATGAGTGGAAAGACCTTATCCCTAACAACACTACTATCCCGGCATCTTACATGACTCCTTCCGGCGATTCAATCAAAGCCACAGTAGTCACTCTTCCCGGCACACTCATCACTCCCTCTGAGGCTACTAATGCCAGAAACTTCAAGATGCGTTATGTGCTTTTCGAGTCAGTCTTCACGGGGGCAAAACTTTATCTCCCCATTATGGGAGTGAAGGCTAACAACAAAGATGAAGTGCCTGGCATGAAAGGTTATAACTATGATGTCCGCACGTCATACTGGGCTGCCGAGGAGCGTTATATATGGCTCATCGACTACAAGATTCTGGAAGGTGATGTAGAGGGGGCATTGCTTCAGCAGAACCGTTGGAATGCCGATGGATTCCTTCCTGTACGTGGTATCAAAGACTAAGGTATAGCGACACAAACATCTTAATATTTATTTTAACAACATAAGTCTTCACACTACATAAGTTCTGTCTTATGAAAAAAGCGATATATATATTATTTACCTTCATGACGCTGTTTGCATCATGCGAAAGCGACCGATTCGGCGATGAGCTTTCATCGTCAGACAATGGAGGCATAACATTCCTTATATCCTCTCCGGTCAATGAAGAGACATGGCAGACACGTTCTGACGACGGGGAGGCAGTTCCTGAGCATATTGAAAGCATGCTCTATATGATAGCAGATGGGAGAGGTAATGTGCTCGATCATTACTACTCTCGTCTTTCACCCGAGTTTGATCGCCTGAATGTTGACGGTTTGGCTGCCGGTGACTACTCCATAGTGTTTCTTGCCTCTTCCGAACCTTCTGCATTTGCAGAAATAGGGGAGCCGGCACATCTTGACGAGGCTTGGCTTTCCAACACATTGGCTTCATTGCCTCTTGAGGGTTCTTATTTCTTCAAGAAGCTTGACTTCTCGGTTAGCCTTGCCCCGGATCAAATGTCACAAGAAGTGGTGCTTGACCGTGCCCTTGCAAAAGTGACTGTTCAGATTCCCGGGTTACGTGCTGCCGTAGAGGAGATGATATCAAGTGTCACAATCACTCTTGACGACAATTGCAGCATTTACTCAGCTCTAAATGCCGACGGCTCTTTCTCAGGGGAAGCCACAATTGCCAACTATGAGATGCGTGACTCCACCTTCAATCTTTCATTTACCACTCTGCCTGCGGCAGAGCCTATTTCCGGTACTGTGAAAATTGCTTCTGCCACTCTTTCTGGTGATGCTATCTCATCATCTTATCATTTTGATAACATAAAGGTTGAGCCAGGAAAGGTTGCAAATATCACAGTCAATCTGCAGCATCCTGATTTTGAGACCGGCTTTATTCTCATCAGACCAAAAGATTACTATGACTATGATGCCGACCTTATGATGATGGCAGACGAGCCTTTGTCAGTGCTTCACGATTCTAACCATCGTAGATACACTGTATGTAAGCCGCTGACAATAAGTAATTGGGAGAATAACATGCGTGTGCGTCTCTTTATGGCAGGTCCTGTGGAAGACGTAGACATTTATGCCAATTTCCCCTCTCTTGGTATTGACTCTGTGCATATCGCTCACATGGATCGCGTTGAGCCTCTGCTTGACATGCTTGTGCCTATGCCATTTATGGAGCGCAGCTGCCATTATTTTGACAAAAATGGAAAGCGTGTCACAATACCTAAGCTGAACACGATGCCGGAAATTGAATGGTCATACACCACTCCGAATGCATATCTTAAGCAGTTGTCGGAACTGAAATTCCAGAACTGGCAGGCATGGTGTCCTGGTTATGAAAACTATTGGGCAGACATTTCTATTCCTCCTACTTGTTTCATTATCCGACATGGTTTTATAATTAACCAGTGTTTGGCAATTTTGTTTGACTCAGAGGAATTCTATGAAGTCTTTGCAGCTCACGAAGGTGAATACATAGACAATACTACTTACCTTACCAACGAAGACATCCTTAACCGTATTTATAATACTGCGGGTTTTGGTTGGGGTAGCTGTAATCCCGCATCAGGTGCCGGTGGTTGGGGCGGTGGCTCTACCATGATCTTTATGGCTGGTAACTATAATGGTCCTATGTACCCCGGAAATAGCGTAGGCACTGTTCTTACCTGGGCAAGAGAAGTGTTGTTCCATGAGCATGGGCATTGTCTTGGCTTCTCACACGTAGGCAACATGACTTATGGCAGCCTATGGGTTACGCTTTGCTCCGGTGCTTATATCCAGTGTTATCTTAACGGCAAGATGCCTTTTGGCACTGCCCAGTACATAAATTCTATTCCTTACAATCGTGAGGACGCGCCTAAGTGGGCAAAACCACGCTTTGCCATTAAGGAAGATCCTGAAGCTCAGGGTGCTCCGGCTGTAAGATATGCCCCAACTGACGTTGAACGTCCGATTGAGTAAAAATGAATAAGGTAATACGTTTGGATTGAATGTATAAATCCAGATTATGTATCAGCATAATATAATAAAACTCAAATTTCTTACTGAAAGAACTTTTTCAATATGAAACGCAATATAATCAACTTCTCCCTAATCTCCCTCTTGGGTGTCGGTTGCCTTATCGCGAAAGCTGATAACGACATTATTGAAGGTGAATGGGACGATGACTGGGGCGATAACCCGGGAAATGTCGAGATCAAATTTAAAGTGACACCTAAGGCTGAATTCAAAGACCTTAAGCTTCACCTCACCGCCAGCGATCCGCAAGCTAAAATCTACTGGACTACTGAGGTCGGTGTGATGCCCGACGACAGTAGTGCATGGAAACTTTATACTGATCCGATTGCTCTTGACGAAGACTGTGTGGTAAGTTTCTATGGTATGCTCGATGGTGGTGTCAGATCAGACGTGCAGACATACACCTTTGTGTATGCAAATTACCTCACGGTAACTCCTGTGATCACGACAAATGACGAGTCAACGCAGATTATGATGAGCTGCCCCACACCGGGTGCCCAGATTCGTTACACCACTGACGGCAGTGAGCCTACGGCTGACAGTGAGCTTTACTCCGGTCCGATGGAGATTATTTCCTATATTTATAGGGCACGTGCTTTTGCCGACGGAATGTTTGACTCAAATATATGCGACTTCAACATCAGCAATGTCACTTTGACGGCGGCTACTCCGTCAGCCGTTTTTGAGAACAAACTTCTCGTGCTGTCATGTGCTGACAAGCAAGCTACGATATGGTATACCACCGATGAGAATGCTACCACTGACAATCTGGAGGCTTGGACGCAATACACTGCGCCAATTGCATTGACAGAGAATTGCCTTGTAAGATTCTTCTCTCGCCACGATGGTTATAACGATTCCGATGTGCAGAGTTTTTCTTTCGTTTACTCTAACTATCGTGCAGCGGAACCTACTATCGAGCGTAATGCAGAGGGAACCCATATCGTAATGGAGACCACCACTGAGGGTGGAGAGATCCGCTACACAACTGACGGCAGCGAGCCAGATGAGAACAGTATGCTCTATACAGAGCCTATACTGATTGAATGCAATGGCACGATAACTGCAAAGACTTTTGCCAACGGTCTGTTCGACTCCAAATCCAACAGGTATGTAATCTCCAACATGGCTGTGCCTGATCCATTTGTCAACTTCACTCAGAAGAGTTTCATGCTCTACTGTCTGGATCCGAAAGCTGAGATCTGGTACACCACCGATGAGACTGCTACGGTAGAAAATATGGAGGCTTGGACTTTATACACGTCTCCGCTTATGCTGACAGAAAATTGTAATCTCCGCTTCTTCGGTCGCCGCGAGAACTTCAACGATTCAGATATTGAGCATCTGGCAGTAGTGATTGCTGACTATCAGCTTATAGCCCCCACAATTTCGCGTAATCCCCAGGGTACTCATGTTGTGATGACCTATACTCCGCAGACTCCGGCACTCGGATCTGTTACAGAAGACGGTAATCCTGTACTCGCCGCTCCGACAATCCACTATACAACTGATGGATCAGAGCCTACTCTTGAGAGTCCGCTTTATGAGGCTCCGGTACGCATACAGGAAGGTGCAGTATATCGTGCACGTGTATTTGATGAAAACTGGCTTGACTCCGAGATAAGTGAGTATGCCATCGGAAGTGATAAGATCAGTGCCCCTACAGGCGTATTTGATAATTTCACCCTTAAACTCAGCTGCGACGATCCCGAAGCTCAGATTTGGTATACCACTGATCCTGAACTCTCTGTGGATAATGTAGATGCATGGACTCTCTATGAGGCTCCGATTGCTCTTTCTGAGGAATGTACTTACCGCTTCTTCGCCGGTGATGACGATGCAAATGCATCTGACGTTCAGAGCTTCGTATTCCAGAAGGCTGACTATACTGCGATGGCTCCGGAGATTGAACGTAATGTGGAAGGCACTCATATAGTGATGACGACAACCACTGAAGATGCCGACATTCGTTACACCATTGATGGTTCCGAACCTACTCAGGAAAGCTTGCTCTATGTGGATCCGTTGCCTATCACTTGCAATATGACATTCCGTGCAAAGACATTTGCTGAAGGTCTTTATGCATCTGAGGTAACTGATTTTGTGGTAGCTAATATGGCAGTGCCTGTGCCTTATGCTTCTTTCGAGAATTTGTTGCTGACATTGACATGTTCTGATTCCGAGGCTGCCATCTGGTACACAACCGATGCTGAGGCTACTCCGGATAACATTGATGCCTGGACTCTTTACACTGATCCTTTGGCTCTCACTGAAAACTGCACATTGCATTTCTTCTCTCGCCGTGATAATTTCAATGACTCTGACATTGAGACATTCGTGTTCCTGCGTGCCAATTATCAGGCAGCAATACCTGCTATTGAGCGCACGGAAGATGGCAATGCCATTGTCATGACCTGCGAGACAGAGGGTGCAGAGATACGCTACACCACTGACGGCACAGAGCCGACTGCCGAGAGCGCACTCTACACTGAGCCTATATTCCTGACAGGTAACTGCACATTTAAGGCTAAAGCTTTTGCCGACGCAATGTTCGAGTCTGCTATAAGCGAATATACTGTGTCAAATATGACTCTCGTTGATCCTTATTCTGTATTCGAGAATAAGATGCTTACTCTTGGTATTTGGGACACAGAGGCAAGCATTTGGTACACTACCGTAGCTGATGCCGATGTTGCTGACGTTGATGCATGGACACTCTACACTGAGCCTATCTCATTGACTGAGGACTGCACAGTAAGCTACTTCGCACGTCGTGACAACTTCAATGATTCACAGGTAATGACATTTGAGTTTGTTTATGCCGACTATCAGGTTTCTGCTCCTGTCATCAACCGCAATGATAACCTTATCGAGATGACTTGTGAGACAGAGGGTGCAGAGATACGCTACACTACTGACGGCACAGAGCCGACTGCTGAGAGTGCACTCTACACTGAGCCTGTGGCAATCAATGGCAACTGCGTGTTCACTGCCAAGGCTTTCGCCGCTGGTCTGTTTGATTCTGAGGTCAGCGAATACGTTGTAGATGGTTTCATAGTTGCTAATCCTTATGCTTCCTTCGAAAATAAGGTGTTGGTTCTTTCTGTTGACGATGATCAGGCAAGCATTTGGTACACTACCGATGCTGATGTTGCTGACATTGATGCATGGACACTCTACACTGAGCCTATCTCATTGACTGAGGACTGCACGGTAAGTTACGTCGCACGTCGTGACAACTTCAATGACTCAGAGGTAATGATATTTGAGTTCGTATATGCTGACTATCAGGTGGCAACTCCTGAGATTGTTTGTGACTTGGACGAGAGCACAGTGATTATTACCTGTGCGACTGAGGGTGCTGAGATTCGTTACACACTCGATGGCTCTGAGCCTACAAAAGACAGCAACCTCTACACTGAACCGATTTTTGTTGAGAACGGCATTACAGTTCGTGTACGTGCTTTTGCTGACAATCTCTTTGACTCAGAAATCAGCGAATATGAGGTATCCGGTCTTAGCGGTATCAACGGCAACATTCTTGATGGCTTCAAGGTATGCAAGGAAGGTTCTGAACTGGTTGTTTACTCTGACAATGCTGTCAGACTTCCGATCTACAGCCTCAACGGTACATTGATTCGCGTTGCTGATATAATGGAAGGTCGCAACGTGATTGGTGATCTCCAGAGAGGTGTCTATATCATCGGTAATGTGAAGGTTAGATTCTGATTGATTAGTAATTAATCATCTCCAATATTGAATGGGGTGTGCTTCGCCAAGAAGCACACCCCATTCAATATTATTTGATTTCTCAATTATTACACATTGTCAGCTGCTTTTGATGCAAGTAACAAAGAGGGGGGAGGCTTTCGTTTTGAAAACCTCTCCCCCTTTATGAATCGGGAATTAGTAAATACTAATTTCTAATTTTATTAGAGTTTCGGACCTGCTGCTACGAGAGCTTTGCCTGCGGGATTGAACTCAAACTTCTTGAAGTTCTTGATAAACATCTCGGCGAGCTTGGTAGCTTTCTCTTCCCACTCTTTCGGATCAGCGTAAGTGTCACGCGGGTCAAGGATCTTCGGGTCAACACCGGGAAGCTCAGTAGGTACTTCAAAGTCGAAGATAGGAATCTGCTTTGTTGGAGCCTTAAGGATAGAACCGTCAAGGATAGCATCGATGATACCACGTGTGTCGCGGATTGAGATACGCTTGCCTGTGCCGTTCCAGCCGGTGTTTACGAGGTAAGCCTTGGCGTCGTTTGCCTGCATCTTCTTCACGAGTTCCTCGGCATATTTAGTCGGGTGGAGCTCAAGGAATGCCTGACCGAAGCAAGCAGAGAAGGTAGGAGTCGGCTCTGTGATACCGCGTTCTGTGCCGGCGAGCTTGCTGGTGAAGCCTGAAAGGAAGTAATACTGAGTCTGCTCCGGAGTAAGGATTGACACAGGAGGAAGCACGCCGAATGCGTCAGCTGAAAGGAAGATCACGTTCTTTGCAGCCGGACCTGCGGAAACAGGCTTAACGATGCTCTCGATGTGGTCGATAGGATAAGAAACGCGGGTATTCTCAGTCACGCTCTTGTCAGCGAAGTCAATCTTGCCGTTCTCGTCAACTGTAACGTTCTCGAGGAGTGCGTTGCGACGGATAGCGTTGTAGATATCGGGTTCGCTCTCTTTGTCAAGGTTGATTACCTTAGCATAGCAGCCACCCTCGAAGTTGAAGACGCCATTATAGTCCCAGCCGTGCTCGTCGTCACCGATAAGCAGACGTTTCGGGTCAGTAGAAAGAGTAGTCTTGCCTGTGCCTGACAGACCGAAGAAGATAGCTGTGTTCTTACCCTCTTTGTCGGTGTTGGCAGAGCAGTGCATAGAAGCGATACCCTGCTGGGGAAGGTAATAATTCATCATTGAGAACATACCTTTCTTCATTTCGCCGCCATACCATGTGTTGATGATAACCTGCTCGCGGGTAGTAGTGTTGAATACTACTGCAGTCTCTGAATTAAGACCGAGTTCTTTATAGTTTTCAACTTTAGCCTTGGAAGCGTTGTAAACTACAAAGTCGGGCTTGAAGTCTTTGAGTTCTTCCTCAGTAGGAGCGATAAACATGTTGGTCACGAAGTGAGCCTGCCATGCAACCTCCATAATGAAGCGGACAGCCATGCGGGTGTCTTTGTTGGCACCGCAGAAACGGTCAACAACGTAAAGCTTCTTGCCGGAGAGTTCGTTGATTGCGATATCCTTAACAGCCTCCCAAGTCTTCTCGGTTACAGGCTTGTTATCGTTCTTATATTCTTCTGTGGTCCACCATACTTTATCTTTTGAGTTGTCGTCAAGTACGATGAATTTATCTTTGGGTGAACGACCGGTGTACACACCTGTCATTACATTGACAGCACCGAGTTCTGTTACTGTACCTTTCTCAAACCCTTCGAGTGAAGGATCAGTTTCAGCTTTGAAAAGCTCCTCGTATGAGGGATTGTAGATAACCTCTTTGACATCTTTAATGCCATACTGGGCCAAATCTATATTTGCCATGTTCGTTATAATTAAGAGTTTTTGAAAATTGTCTAAATTTACCTGTAGATTTTACTTCTTATAATGCCTCTAAAAAGCCATAAGAATTAGAACTTCTATAAATCAACCGCAAAATTAACTATTTTGTTTGATATTTAAGTCTTAATTAGAGAAAAATTTCAGTAATCAATGTTAAATTGTGTGAAAGACGCATCTACAGGTTCTATGAATAATTAATTCCGGAGGAGATATGCCTGTCAGCTTCCTGATGATTGTCAGCTTCTTTACTATATCTATATATCTTACGGATATTTCCAGCTATATTGCTCTCTTGTGTTCTGTATAGAGTCTTCTTGTGTTCTGTGAGTGAACCCACGGGTTCACTGCCCCGCCGTCGATGTAGTTATGCTGCATATAAATTAAATATCCTGAATACTAAAGCAGATAAGGCGCATCAAAATTTTGATACGCCTTATCTGTCAAGCCATACATAAAGATGGCAACATACTTATCTCACAATAATCTTCTTGCCTCTATGTAAATAAATGCCGGGAACCGGATTAGCGTACACTTTGCCGTCAAGACCGATCCATTGCTCCTTATAGGCTTCTTTTTCAGGAGAGATTTCCATTATGCCCGATAAACCGCCTTGAATGTTACTGAAGTTTTTCCAGCACTCAGCTTCTTTATATGCCTCTACAGCCTCATCGAGAACGGTAAGCACAGCGTTTGAATACACATCATCGGCAAATAAATCGGATGCCACGGGCGGCTGTGGATTGCCACATTTAATATCGGTCAGTGACCATGCATTATAGAAAGCCTGGTTCCCTATGGTGTTGATGGCAGAACCCAGATTCAATTCCGTTGCCGAGGTACAGCCACGGAAAGCATTTTCTCCAATATTTTCAACTCCGTCAGGCAGGTTTATTTTCAAAAGCCCGGAGCAACCTTTGAATGCTTCAATTCCTATTTCTTTCAGATCTGTCGGAAATTCAAATTCCGACAATTGCCAGCATCCCTGGAACGCACAACCTCCTATGCGTGTAATGGAAGAAGGAAGACTTATCGACGTAAGGAAAGAGTTCAGAGAGAAAGCAAAGTCTGCAATCTCGGTTATGCCGGAAGGGATTACAAGATTCTCTATGGCACATGCCTGGAAGGCAGAACCCTCTATCACTTCCAGACTCTCGGGCAATGTCACAGTGTCAAGATAAGTATCATTGCTGAAAGCACCATACTCAATGACTTTTACCCCTTCCGGGATGTCGACTTTTGTAAGTTTCTGACACCATGCAAAGAGTCCGTAGGGGATGGTTTCAAGATTAGAAGGAATGGTTATTTCGGTGACGCCGTTGCAGTACATGAAGGCTCCGCGTCCCAACGAAGTGATGGAAGCAGGTATATGAATGGCAGGTACTCTCACACAATAGTAGAAGGCTCCTTCCTCAATAGTCTCAATCCCTTCATTCAGTGCAATATCGGTTAGCATGAAACATTCTTGGAACGCATAGCTTCCTATATGGCGCAATGTGTTGGGCAATGGGGCTGATTCCAAAGCCTGGCAGCCTGAGAAAGCTTCATTGCCGATTGAGGTCAAGCCCTCCGGCATCACGATTTTATGCAGATTCTCACACCCGGCAAATGCCTTTGCCCCGATACCTACAACGGAATAGGTGATATCCTCAAAAGTCACGGTGGCAGGTATCTCTACCGTTTCATCGGTCAGATTCGGATTGGCTGCTACTTCCGCTGTCTTGTCGGAGTCTGAGAGCACTGAGTAGACCACGCCGTTGACTGTGAAGTCGGCTGCTTCGCAATAGCTGTAGCTCACCCCATACAGGGCACATGCGGCTAAGAGTAAAAACTTTTTCATAAACCTAAGATTGATTATTGGTTTGACTATGTTGATTAGTTTGGGTGCAAAATTAGTAAGCAGTGGCTGTTTGCCTGACATCATTCCATGCCTAAAATATATCATAAAATGCCATGTTGATTATATTTTTTTATGATTAGTTTGATTAGGGTATTACTATTTTATCTACTTTTGTAATTGTTATGACACGCTTTTTTATTATAGACCCTGTCTTGCAGCAGATGCTGCGCAATATCGGTGCCCGTGTTGATGAGGCACTGATAGCCTGTGGCATTGAAATTGACTCGTGTGAACCTGTGAAAGTTACTGAGAGTCAATATATTCGGTTTATGGAGGTTATCAGAGAAAGTCTACCGGGAGATGATGCTGTGTTGCGCATCATAAATATAAAAAATATAGAGACGTTTTCCCCTCCCTCTTTTGCTGCGATGTGCAGCCGTAATGGTCATGAGTTTATTGAAAGATTAATCCGTTACAAGCAGATCGTCTGTCCGTTTGTTTTCAGTTGTTCTGAAAGTAATGACATCATGACTTTGAGCATTACGACCTTTAGGGGCGAACCCCTTCCGGCTTTTATGGAAGAACTGGAGGTGGCATTCATATTATCTCTGGTGCGTTCAGCCACCGGTCAACACATATATCCTGTGAAAATCGGTATGGCTCATCGGATAGTGTCGGAAGCACTTATAAGTTTTTTCGGAATAGATGTAACCCCTTCATCAACCACCTCCATATCCATGTCTGTAAAAGATCTCGGACTACCTTTCATGACATATAATGACAATATGTGGAATTGTCTGAGACCGGGATTGGATCGGCAACTGTTTGAAGCGTATAATGACAATGCGTTTGTCAAAAATGTGCGACAGAACATTTGTAGGCAGTTATCGGGAGGTAATTGCTTAATTAATGAGATTGCTGAGTCTATGTGCATGAGTGTACGCACATTTCAGCGAAGATTGGCAGAACACAGTCTAAAGTTTAATGAAATGGTTGCTGAGGCAAGGCATGAACTTGCGATTATATATCTTGCTAATCCGGAAATGACGGTAGCCGACATCTCGTATATGCTGGGTTTTAAGGAATATAACTCTTTCCTGAGGGCTTTCAGAAAGTGGGAAGGGAAAGGAGTGGCTGAATATCGCCGTATGCTTGTCCACGTATAGCAGCCATTCATGACTGCCGCCGGTTGCAGATATGACGATAATCGGAAGGTGAAGGATAAATATATGAATTATTTGCGAATTACAATCCTGTTTTGTAATTTTGCAAATCATCGAATCATACTAATTGCGGTTTGATTATATTCTATGTGCGCGAGTGGGAAAGGGAATGTTATAGTGAAGGTATTGAAAATCCTTGGGTGGACTCTCCTTACGGTTACAGTTGTTGCGGGAGTTCTGTTTTTCTGTGCTGTTAAGTTTTTGGAGTCGAAGGATTTCTCTCCAATGGTGGAGCGTGTTGCCGGCAATTATATCAATGGCAAATTGAAAGTGGGCAGTCTGAAATTGGGTTTTCGTCCCCGCTTCCCTATTTTGGGAGTGGAGGTAAAGGATCTTTCCGTTATTTCGGCAGCTCTTGACTCGCTGACTGAGAAGGAACGTGGAATGCTGCCGAATTATGCCGATTCCCTGTTGACACTCGACTATATGGCAGGCGCATTAGATATCAAGCGTCTGCTTGTGGATAATGAGTTAGCACTGCACGATGTGGTTTTTGGGGGTCTTAGCGTAAATTTAGTTATTGCCCATAACGGTAAAGCCAATTATGAGGTGGTGAAAATCCCCTCAGACACTGTGAAATCAACAAAAAAGAAAAAGATAGGGGGCTTTCAAATTGACCGGTTTGCCCTTGAGCGACCTAAGGAGATACGTTTTTATAATGCCGCAGATTCTACCGCTGCCTCGGTGTTATTGCTGACCGATGCTATGGTTGATGGTAACAATATGCCTGCCTACCGACTCAAAATCAATGGTAATGTAACCTCTCCTAAAGCCACTTTGATTACAAACCTTGACTCAATCAACTTTGGATTTAATGGCAAGGTGTATTGGAATCCTGACCATCCCGGACTGGTGGCGATGGAAAAAATGGAGATTCAGGGTGCTTTCCTTAAAGCCATTGTCACGGGTGAGATTGACCTTGGAGATAGTCCGATTGTCAGGAAGGGTGTGGTTGAGTTGGTTCCCGTGGCTATTGCTGACCTGCTTACTCTGATGCCGGACTCGATCCGCCGTGTTCATCACCTTCACGACCCTTATTTCTCAACCAATGCCAAAATAGGGGGCAGATTTGAACTTACGAAACCGATGGATCTGACAACGGACACACTGCCTACTGCTGAGATCAAGGTATACATCCCATCATCAAATTTACGTTATGGACAGGCTAAGATTGAACAGTTGGAGCTGGACGTAACTGTGAATACCCTGACTAATAAACCTGACAGCACGGTTATAGACATAAGCCGTTGCATCTTGTCAAGTGCAACAACCCGGCTCAAAGCCTCTGCCGTTCTTTCCACACTTTTCTCCGATCCATCTTTTGATGCTGATTTGGAAGGCGAGATTGATTTAGCCCAATTGCCGCCGATTATCCTTGAAAAGATTCCCGGCTACCTTGCCGGTGTAATTTCCACTGACCTACATGCCAGGGGAAAAGGATCTATGTTTAAACAGGAGCATTTTCATCGTCTTGCGGCTGATGGCTTTTTGACAGCACGGGATGTATATTTTCTCTCCGCAGACACTAATAAGATGGTGGAGGTCAGGAACGCGAAGATAAGCTTTGACTCTAAGCAAATTGGTGAGCCTGCTCCTTTGTTGAAGACAAAATTAGAGGTTGACACAGCAAATCTTCTTATTGGCGGCGTCGACATAGCTTTGGACTCACTTACCTTTGGAGGAGGGGTAGTGAAGAATGGTGGGCGACATATTGATACCACCCTGATGATGCCTGTCGGGGGAGAGCTGAATGTGAGGCGGCTTAATATCATATCAATCACTGACAGTGCCGGGGGACGTATACAGAATCTGGGTGGTCATGTTATGTTGCGCAAAGTTAAAAATGATGGCAGTATGCCGGAAATTTTGGCTGACTTGCAGACAGGGCATGTGTCTGCGGGGAGTCTTTCCGACCGTATCCTTTTAAACGATGCCAAGATTAAGGCTGTTATGCATAAGTTACCCTCCGACTCCGGTAAACAAACAGTTCCCAAATCAGTTGCCCCAATTGATATTGATAAGGAGTATGCTTACATACCACCGGAGGAAGTATTCAAGCTCGCCTACGCCAAGCGTCATCATAAACCCGGTGAGAAGCGTAAGCGACGGGTCTACGGTGCCTTGACAGCCGATGACAACGAAGTGTTGGAATGGGATCTTGCCAAAGGTTTTAATAAATTCTTGAACCAATGGAATCTGAAGGGATCGGTCACTACTGATCATGCACAATTGCTTACCCCGATCTTCCCTCTGCGTAATCATTTCTCACGCCTTGATGTGAGATTTAATAATGACACAGTTGACATATCCAATATAGCTTTGCGGGTGGGAAAATCAGATATTGCCATCTCAGGACTTGTCACCAATGTTAGGCGTGCTCTCACCTCAAAGACTCATGACACACTTAAGGTTAACTTCTCATTCTTGAGTGACACCATAGATATTAACGAACTCTCTGCCGGAGCTTTTACCGGGGCTTCCTATGCTCATCGCCACCGTGGGAAACCGAATGTTATGAAGACGGACAACGATGAAGCTTTGCGTCTGCGTCTCGATGCGTTGGCAAAAGAAGGAGCAAAGTCAGCAGTCCCTTTGCTCATACCTGTTAATATTGATGCAAAACTAAATATCGCAGCCAAAAATGTGCTTTATAGCGATTTGGTAATGCACGATATGGGTGGTGAGCTTTTAGTGTATGACGGTGGTGTCAACCTTCATCAGATTAATGCAACTTCTGACGCCGGCAAGCTGACTGTCTCGGCTCTTTATTCTGCACCCAAGCCTGAGAACATGCTTTTTGGATTCGGGATGGAGCTGTCAGACTTCAATATCGCAAAATTCTTGAAGCTCGTGCCTGCCGTAGACTCGATAATGCCTTTGATTCATGATTTTTCGGGCACCATCAGTGCGGACATAGCTGCCACGTGCCGCATTGACTCAGGCATGAATCTTAATCTCCCCACTCTTGATGCAGCCATCAGGATAAGTGGTGATAATCTTGCCTTTATTGATCCTCAAAAATACCGCACTTTAGGGAAATGGCTGGGATTCAAGAATAAAGCTGACAACACCATCAGGCACATGAACGTGGAGATGACCGTAGCCGATGGCCTTATGCGGGTTTATCCTTTCGCTTTTAATATTGACCGTTACCGCTTGGGAATTTATGGCTCTAATGACATGGCGATGAATTTTGATTATCATATTTCAGTATTGAAATCGCCCTTGCCTTTCAAGTTTGGAATTACTATCTCAGGTGCCCCAAAGAAATATAAGGTACGCTTTGGGGGAGCCAAATTTAAGGAAGATACAGCTATTCAGAATGTCAATGTTGTTAATGAGGCGCGGATTAATCTTGTAGACCAGATAGAGAATGTGTTTAAAAGAGGAGTGCAGAACTCACGCTTCGCTAAATTACAGATTTCTCAGCCTGCCGATTATGACGTGCTGTCTGACCCCGGATTGAGTGCCGCTGATTCGTTGCAACTCATAAAGGAAGGTGTTATCGGTGCGTCGGTTCCGCCGAAAGTCTCCGAGGAGGAAAAGAAATCGGAAGAGAAGCCGAAGAAGAAGCGTAAAAAGTTTCTGTTTTTCTGAAGCTGATAGGGTATCTACACGTGAAGGAGATTGCGGACTATGAACCAAAGGCAATAGAAGGTGATGTAGAGTGTGCAGCCGCCACGCCCCCAAAAGAATTTACGGATTGTCGAGAATGGTTGGCTCAGATATTTGGTAAGGATAAGGCAGATAACGTAACCCACGGAGAAGAGCAGAAACCAGTTTTGGCGGAGGGCACCGATCAGGTCGCCGTGGAGCAGGGCATGGGCTGCCCGCTGTATGCCGCAGGCAGGGCATTGCAGCCCGGTAAGCATTTTGACAGGGCACTTCGGGAAAAATCGTCCCCAAATGCTGTCGGCAGGGTCAACCCGGGCATATAGAAACAACAGAAGAATCACCACCGCTACGACCGCAGCAGTGGTGATGACTTTTTGTCTTGGTTGCTTGGATTTCTCTTGCATTGTTATTGTCCTTGCATCTCTTGCATTCCGGCAATGTCAATACCGGCGCACATAAGGATTACATAGACTATGATTACCAGGCCGCCTACCGCAGCAGAGATAATTGACCAGTTTTTTGCCTTGCGGGAGGCTTCGTAGGCTGCATCGTAAGCGCCGGCTGCCCATAGCCCGTTAACTTTTGCGGCATAAATGATAGCTACTATGCCAAAAGGAAGGCAACAGAAGATTGTGGTCAGGATAGCCCATACAAGGTTACTGCTCGGGGGAACCTGTGGAGGGTAAGGGGGTACGTTCTGATTATTCATGGTTACCAAAGATTAGAAAATTAAAGTATGATGATAACTAATTTTACAAAATTATATCTTTTTAATCATATAAAAGTCATTTAAACATTCTTTAACATTTTTAATATGTAATTCTGCTTTAAGAGCTTCTTTTCATTTATGCGCTAAATTGGGGAAACACGGCGTGTGAAACCACCGGTGGGTGGGGTTGCCGCGCTTCGCAGCGATGAAAGTGTCTCATCACGACGATTTGCCCAAAACGTGGCAGCAGCAGGAAGGGTGACCGACAGCCACCCGTGCAGCACACTGGCAACCATATATTCCCGAGCCAACTCAGTCACCTTGGCAACTGTTTTCTCTGTCACGCCGCAAAAGGTCAGCACATAGTTTTTCCTCCTGTGCCTGATTGATATTCCTTTCCCCATTTCACTCCCGATTTCTGCCGCTGCCAGTCCCAACAACCTCTCGACACGCTCTGTGTTGCCCTCTTCGCAGATGTCAAAAGTTTGATGGAGAGTGTGGGGCGACTCTTTACCCTCGCTTACGTCGGCTATGACGTAAGCGAGGTTTGATATGTCGTGGAGAAGTTCTTCACGTTGCAACACTGTTTTCATTTCCCGTTCTCTCATGCTTTCGGCTTCACTACCCTCTGTGGACGACTGCGCTTGCTCACCGCTTCCGATATTATCTTAAGGCTCTGATCCGCAAGGGTGGCATATTCCTCGGCATCTTTCTTGTCGGTGATCACAAACCAGTCGAAGATAGCGCGGCTTACTACATACTGGTGTGCTGCGGCTGCAACTGTGTCTACCGTGGCATTATTGAAATTGGAAGGCATCTTGAGCGTCAGGTTAAGCTCCGTGTCGCTGTCCATAAGCTCATTGTTGGCAGTGGAGTGGTTTAGGTCCAGATATTCACCGAGCTTCATCTTTAGATTGGAGAACGCCATCGAGACGCTGCGGAGCACCTGATTGGCATTCTCGTCGTCATCATTTGCCTGCATGTTCGCCACCTGCTCGTGGTTATCACCATCTCTGCGGCTTTTGCCGGTGAGATACGTCTTGTTTTGAATGTCGTAGACCACTTCGTTGAGGTCCAGCTTAATGTCTATTGTCTTCATAATCTCTTAATATTAAAATGCAATTCCTAATTTCATAATCCTTTAATCCCTGCTCTTGGTTCTTATCGGCTTCCTGCGGTGATACAGTTTTATGGCTGTCTCGCGGAGTAGCCGCGATGTCTCTGCCTCCCATTCGGGTGCTTTCTCCGGGTAAGTCAGCAGAAACCAGTTTTTTGCCATCGAAGCTGCCACGAAGGCAAACATTCCCTCCTTCACCGAGGGCGTGAGCGACTCATCATAAGCCCCGCTCACCTCCAAGGTAAATACCATCTCACCCCCGATTGTATTCGCCGACACCACAAACTCCTTAAGGTGTTCCGTAAGTATCCCGGCGGCATTATGCCAATAGCGGTTGAGCATTGCGGAATCTTCCTCGACGGTGGCTACGCGGTCAAAATCCTCGTTGCCTCCTCCGGAAATGCTTTTGGCTCCGGTGTAGGCAGTGATCTTCGACAATTCCTCATCTATATCACATCTCTTTATATCAATCTTAATAGTTTTCATAATAAAATTTGTAATTCTCTAAATAAATTTATAACTTTGCTATAAATTTAGTCTATAATGGAGAGGAAAGCCCGGTTAGTTTCCCCCTAACTTGCATTCCGTGAGTGAACCGCTGGTTCACTTCCTCTCTATCCTAAACTCTTAATTCTTAAATGTCATGTCAGAGACAGTAAAAGACCGTCTTATCCGTTTCTTGCAGGCGGAGAAAATCTCCAATAGCGAATTTGCCCGCAAGATGGGGCTTTCCACTGCTTACGTCGGGGCAATGCGTAAATCGATGCCCGAAGACAAAGTGACGCGCCTCATTGAGTTATACCCATACCTGAACCGTGACTGGCTTCTTTACGGGGAGGGCGACATGTATCGTCATTTGGAAGAGGGAAAAGATGTGCCGGAAGACCTCGCTGCCTATGTGGTGCCTCTTTTGCCCGTGGAGGCGTATGCCGGCAATCTCCAGATGTGGTCGGAGGGGGTGGCGTTGAAAGATTGCGAGAAGATCGTGGCTCCGATGAAGGGGGTGGATTTCGCCATCAAAGTTTCAGGCGACAGCATGGAGCCTTTCGTTTTTAATGGCAATGTGATGCTCATTAAGAAAATCAACGACCGTGCATTCATTCCATGGGGCAATCCATTGGTGATCGACACTGAAAACGGTGTCCTGTTTAAAGTGGTGGAGCCTTCTCCTGACGGGAAAGATTTTATCGAGGTGCATAGCTATAATCCTAAGTACAAACCATTTGCCATTCATCGCAATTCTATCTTCGGGCTATATCGCGTGCTCACCACCATCAACAGCCTCAGCACATTGTTCTGATCATATCGAGTAGCTGGGGAATTGTGGCTTCCGGCAGGTCGATATACCCCTCGCTGTCGACGTGTGGGGCAGGCATATACCATCCCTCTTCCACTGTCGGTGGGTGGGAATGATTTCCATATAGGCGTACTCCGTGTTTGCCGGCTGCCACTGTCAATATCCCCACGGGTCGTTCCGGTGTGCCCCGCAGTCCTTCCCACTTCACGCTTTGCAGACGCGCCGTGCGGCTGTCAGGCAGTGCCATTTCCGTCACGCTGCGTTCCCACCCGGCAAGGCGGACGCTGTGGAGAAGGAGGAAATCGGAAGGAAGAGGGAGCAATGCGCTCCCGTCTTCCGATTCTGTAATCCCTTCGTCTCCGAGTGGCAGCCACCCTGTCAGCTCCTCGCGTGGGGTTGATGCCACTGCCTTCCCTGCCTGAAGCTCTATCTCAAGGGCTAAACGCTCAGTTAAGGTGGCGCACTCGCTTTCCTCCCTGCTACACATATAGGGTGGGGTCTCCCCCGTAATCAGGGCTGCTTTGCGTATAAGATCGTTGATTGCCACTCTCATTTCTGCATTCTTTAAACTCCTCTTTTTCTTCTTCAATCTCGATGGGTGTGCCGTGAAGATACACCTTGCCGCAGCGGAAGTGGCTGCTGCTCTCTATCAGTTGCTGCACTGCGGGGCTGTCTGTTACGTATTTTGCCGGGACCACCCCATTGACTCCCATGCTTCCTCCGGTGAAGGTGACGCGGAGCCGCGCTTTCCCGACGCGCAGTGTCATGTGCCACTCCAGCACTCCACGTGCCCCATAAGTTTTTCTATATCTCATTTGATTTCAATTGCTGATTATCCGAATATGTCACTTCTCAAACCTTCAGTTCTCCGTTTTCTTGTGAAAATGTGGCGTTCCCGTTGTCGGTTGTCATGCGCCAAAGTTCACCCTTCTTGGCTGAGGCATTGATGCCAGGGCAGTTTACTGCCAGCATAAACACTCCGCCGTCGGGATAATCGTCTACTGACGGTGCTGTAGCTGCCTCCCATAAAATGATGCGTTCCGCGTCGGTTGTCGGTTCGTCGCCTTCCCCGTCAATCCAGATGTGGCAGGTTCCTTTCAATGCGAGGGCATCCCATATCAGAATGCCGTTGCGTGTGGCTTCTTCCCCCTCCACTCGGTCTTTGAAACTATGCTCGGCAGCGTAGACGTAGTGCACAAGGCGGTTTTCACCGATAAGTGCTCCCGATTTGCTCCAGCCAAGGCGGTCGAGCGTGGGTTCTCGTTTTATTTCGATGTCGCCAAACACTGTGTGGAAATTAGTCACTGTCCATCCCACGGTGTTTACTTTCGTCGTGATGTGAATCTCCGGATGCTTTGAGTAGTCAATCTTTTGGATAGCTTCCAGGAGATCTTTACCCGCAAGCAGCAGTGCGCTCTTGGGCACATCTTCACCCGTGAAAAACATCTTTGCCAATGCGATAATTTTCGCTACCGTCCATTCCCCGGTCTCCTGCAACTCACGCTTGAACTGCCAGCGAAGCCCCTCGGTGGTATAGACGTATTGAAGACCCATCTTCGGAACCGACACCTTAAACTTCCCGGCGCGCCCTGCCCAGAGAGTGCGGTTCCCTCTCACTTTGAAATTCGCTATCGCCTGCTCTGCGATTATTGCCTTTGAGAAAGGCAGCCGCTTCTTCTGACTCTCGAAATAGTCGCTTACCACCTGGTTCATGCCCCTCTTTTGCAGATATATGCGCGTGGGCTGCGGAAGTATTAGGTCGGGGTCTACCTCTTTCTGTGTCTCATAAAGGGAGTTGGCGAGAATCATCACCGTGGTGCCCGCTGGGATCTTCGGAATCATGCAGAATTCATCTTCAGGAGTGTTTTTCTTCCCGTTGACAGCCCTCACTACCGGACTGGTCGATGTGGGGTCTTGTCCGGTTACGAATAGCATCAGGTCTTTTCCCGGAGTTTCCTTTCTGCCTTCTGCGTCATAGCCGTTGACACCTTTTACGAGCAGCGTGGTGTATTGGCGTATGGCGTTCCCGTCACTCTCTGAAACGTGTAGCACGGTCTGTCCCTTACCGTCACCCCCGGAATCTGCCACTGTCACTGCCGACGATTTTGCCTCGTCTATCATGAAATGATCTACCTCCGGACTGTTTACGTTCACCCTCTTTGCCTTGAGCATTAGGTTCATAAGCGGTGTGTCTTCGCTGTTGAAGCTGAACAGTTCGTTGTCTACCGCAGCCCCGATAAAATTGCCGTCGTTCACGCCGCCGGTGACTTCTGCCGCTCCACTGACTGTGGTAGCCATGCCGGGACCCTGTGTCGGTATGCCGGCACTTCCCGGTGTCAAATTCTGATTGCCTGTAGCAATCACATCATTCTCAGTTGTTTCCATAGTTTCTTTTTTATTTAGTCATTAAAACTTTGCTGTATTCCCATTAAGCCTCCCTTGCCATTGTGAATATATTGCTTTCCTCCTCCTCTTTCTTCTGCATTCCGCCGAGGTGAGGAATGTCCGGAGTGTCAGGGAAATACTCCTTTGTGATCATCTCATTCTTTCCGCGCATATAAGCATCGCTGACATGCTGGCTGTAGGTAAATGCCCTTAGAAGTGTTTCAAGAGCCTTTTCTCCCACCTTCCCTTGCATCGCACCGAGAGCCATCTCGGCAAGCAGTGTAAGCAATGCTTTAATCACTGCCGCTGCCAAATCATGCTTCTCTGCGAACCGCCTGATCTCTTCCAGCGACTCAACCAGATTACGCTTCATCGCATACGTGCAACCGCAAGGCTTGTCATTGGAACCAAGTTTATCGCCGGAAGCCTTGTTAATCAACTTGTCAACTGTCTCTTCCGGAGGTGTTGACGGAATTTCCGTCAGTTCAGATTCATGGGGAGAAAGGATTTCCCTCACCCATGCGAGCAGCGTCTTCCGCTTCATGCCTGAACTTTGAGTGTTAAATATTGAATTTTTCATAACTAAAAAAATTTATATCCCGATGTTTTGTTTTACCCCTCTCATAGCGGTCTTACCTTCTCTTACCTATATGTTTTCCCTCTCTCATATATGAGAAGCTGCCATAATTTCCAACTTTGTTAATTTTTATGTTGCAAAATTATAAATTATTTTAACTTTGCTATTGTTATTTTAAAACTTTTGTTATAACTTTGCCCCTGATTAAAAATAACCCCGCCGTTTAGACAAAACCCCCGTCACCAACCCCCTCCCAAAATCCTCCGTCTCTCTTATGCCTATAAGTAAGCCCGTAGCTTGGTTCCGTGCAGAACCTTCAGCTTCCCTTCCCCAATTCCAACCCCAACAAAAAGAATTAATACATATGAAAAAACTAAATGCCACCGCAGAATTCGAGGCTGTTCGCCGACAATTCTTACTCAACAAATTCCGTAGGGTAATTGCTACCCAGTCACAGATTGCAATACGCAACGCTTTCCATGCCACCGCCGACGCTCCCGCGCCTCGCTTCTGGGTCTCTGAGACACGCGCAGCTGCAATTATGGGAAAAATGCTCGCCGGCAACGACCCCACGCCGCGAATGAACCGCGAAAAGAAAGACATGTTTCAAGAAATCTTCCGTCGATTCATGAAAATAAGGGTCAGCTCCCCTGAACGCTCAATAGCCGATATCGTTTTTGACGTGGTAAACGCCCCTGCCCCAAAATCCTATATCTCCTGGCAACGTGTAAAGGCTATAATATATAAGGAGCTGCACCGCCTCAGGAGGGAAAGAAAGGAGAAGACATGTCGATAAGCGAAATAACCGGGATTCTCAACGAAAACAAGCGTCGCCTCTCCATTATAGAAACCCCTTACGACCCGGTTGCCGGAAATCCCCGCGATCCCAACCGTTTCCACTTCGATGTGGCAGGGCTTGAATCATGGATTCCCAAGGAGATGGAGCGGGAACCACTTGTCAGGGAAATGATCCGTGCCGGGAGCCTTGACCGCTACATTGCCCTGAAAGCCACCCCCTCTGATCAACTCCGCGATGCCACTCTCAGGGAATGGAAAAGGCTCCGCTCTCTCTACGATTTCCCCTTCTGGGCTGCCTCGTTTGCATATATAAAGAAGAAAGGGGGTGGGGAAGACACCCTCTTGGTTCTGAAACGTCCGCAACGCAAGCTCGTCAATACCCTCGAGCGTATGCGCCGTGCCGGGAAGCCGCTACGCCTTATTCTCCTGAAGGCTCGGCAGTGGGGAGGCTCCACATGTGTGCAGCTATATATGGCTTGGCTTCAGCTTATACATAAAAAAGGACTCAACTCCCTTATACTTGCCCATCAGGGGGTAGCCACCGACGAAATCAAGGATATGTTTGACCGTATGCTTTCCCAATACCCTGCCTGGCTGCTTCATGAGCCGGGGGAAGACTTCCGTGACAATGAGAGGCGCGTGGAGAGGGTAGGGGGTTCGCGTGCCGCTTTCAGGGTAATTGCCCGCAACTGCAAGGTGAAGGTGGGGAGCGCGGAAAAGCCTGATGCATGTCGGGGAGGTGACTATAACCTTGTGCATCTCTCTGAGGTCGGATTGTGGCGGAAGACTGCCTTGAAGTCACCCGAGCAGATCATGCGCGCTGCCTGCTCCGGAATCCTCCTTCACCCCTCCACCATGATTGTGCTTGAATCTACTGCCAACGGCACCGAGAATTTCTTCCATAAGGAGTATCAGGCGGCAAAGAAAGGTGAAAGTCAGTTTAAAGCCCTCTTTGTGGCTTGGTATGAGATTGACGATTATTCCCTCCCATTCTCCTCGGAGGCAGAGAAGCTTGATTTTGCCAAGGCTCTTTATGAAGGGCGTGATGCCTCGCAGCCACTCTCGCAGAGGGAGCAGCCCGGCAGCTACCTCTGGTGGCTATGGAACAAGGGTGCCACGCTTGAGGCAATCAACTGGTATGTTAAGGAGCGGTCAAAGTATTCCGACCATGATCTGATGGCTTCCGAATACCCCTCCGATGATGTTGAGGCGTTTGTTCATTCCGGTGCCAACGTATTCGATAAATATAAGGTGGAGGCGCTTCGCCCGGGGTGCAATCTTGTTCCGCTCAGGGGTGAGATTGACGGCGATGCTCCCTTCGGTGCCGGCTCATTATGCAACGTCCGGTTCTCGGAAGACCCCAACGGTGTCCTGCGCATCTGGAAGAAACCCGTGGTGGAGAAGGAGACACGTGTGCTCAACCGCTATCTGGTGGTGGTCGACATAGGGGGTCGCTCCCGCAAGGCTGACTGGTCGGTGGTGGTAGTCTTCGACCGCTTCGGCATGATCACCGGCGGCAAGCCGGAAGTGGTGGCGCAATGGCGCGGACACACCGATTTCGACCTGCTTGCATGGAATGCTGCCCGGATAGCAACTTTCTACGACTCCGCCTTACTCGTAATAGAGAGCAACACCCTCGACACACGCGACCCCGCGAGAATGATGGAGGGCGATCAGTCGGGATTCCTTCTCAACCGGATACGCGATGCTTACCCTAATCTTTATGCGCGTCGGCGTAGTGAGCAAGACATTCTGATGGGTGCCCCGGTGAAATACGGTTTTCACACAAATGTAAGCACTAAGCCCATGATAATCTCTATGCTGGTGCAGGCAGTCAGGGAAGGACTCTACATAGAGCGCGACAGTGAATGCCTTGCTGAGTTTGACACCTATGAGCACCGTCCCAACGGCAGCTATGCCGCCCTCCCGGGCAACCACGATGATTTGCTTATGACCCGCGCAATCGGTCTGCACATCTGCTTTCGGGAGATGGACCCTCCTAAGGTTGTCGCAATCTCCCGTCGCCTCCCACTTAGGCAGAAACCCGTCTCAGCCGCCGTAATCTGAAATAACCTTAAAACCAAAAACTATGACCCAATATCAAAATATTCTTCAAGAGGCACTCAGTTGCTGGCAGCGCCTCAGCGCGTTCAGAAAAGAACGCGAGCGAAATAAGAACTATGCTTTCGGACGCCAATGGAATGACTACATCTCGGTCAATGGCACCCGCATGACCGAGCATGACTATATTATCTCAGAAGGCAACATCCCACTGCAAAATAACCTTATACGCCGGATTCTCCGCAACGTCCTGGGTGTGTTCCGCTCCCAGCTCCAAGAGAGAATGGAGAAATGGGACAAGCAGACACTGGCATACGCTACACGCAACAGGCTCCCTGAACTCTTTGCCCGCACAATGGAAGAGTTTCTTATCTCCGGGCTTGCCGTACACCGCAGATGGACAGCCTCACATCTTGGTCAGCCCGCTGAATGTGTTGACCACGTGTCGCCGGAGTCATTCTTCTTCGATTCTTCATGCCGCGACCCACGCGGCTGGGACGTTCAGATGATAGGGCAGATTCATGATGCCACATTCGGTGAATGGTGTGACGCATTTGTGTCGTCGGAGGCTGATTACCTCTCTCTCGTCAACAGGCGTGCCACGCTCGGCAGGAGTGCGCTGAGAGTGGTGGAGGTGTGGCGGCATGAACGTCGTCCGCGCCGCCTGATCCATGATGTGGCAGCCGGGAAACTCATCGTGGCGGAGGTTGAGCAGTGGAAAGCCGATCCCCGTCTGCGGCAAATGCCTTCCCGGTGGATTATCGACGATGTGTGGCGCTTCTATTTTATCGACATGGAGGGACACATTCTCCGGCAGGGCGATTCCCCGTTGCCTTCCGGTCACCCTTATATATTTAAGGCTTACCCCTTCCTTGACGGTGAGATCCATAGCTTTGTGCATGACATAATAGATCAGCAGCGATATGCCAACCGCCTGATAACTCTCTATGACTGGGTGATGCGGGCATCTGCAAAAGGGGTGTTGCTGATTCCTGAAGGGTCGGTTGATTCCGACTCACTTCAGGATGTAGCCGACCAGTGGGGTCGCTTCAACGGAGTGATAGTATATAAGCCGAAGCCCGGTATGCCCGACCCTAAACAGGTGAGCGCAAACACTGCCAATATCGGCATAGGGGAGTTGCTTAACATACAGCTGAAGATGCTTGAGGATGTCTCCGGAGTAAATGGTGCCCTCCAGGGAAACATTGCCGGCAACTCCGTCAGCGGCACCCTTTACAGTCAGCAGACGCAAAACTCGCTCACATCGCTCGCCGACCTCCTCGAGTCTTATTTCTCCTTCGTTGACGACACCTTGTCACAAATGTCTTCAACTGCACTTCTTTAAAACCATAAACCCTCCATCTACCGTTGATTTCCAAAAATTATGGCTTAAATCAGGCTATTTTTGGATATTTGTTAAGGTTTAGTGTTAAAAATTAAATTTGTTTAATTTTTTTACTCGGTTTTATTTGCATTGTATGAAATAAATACATAATTTTGCCGCAAATTACTGCGAATACACAAGACCCTAACCAAGTTGTCACTATACGCCGTAATATACACCAAACCAAAGACAAATACTACTTCTATTAAAAATAGCCTCTGCAACCCCTGGCAGAGAATCAAACAAGATGGACAATAAGACACTGGCAAAACCGGCTTTTGCAGTTTGCTTGCATGTGAAAGCTTATACATACGGGCAATCTTTCCGATTACTGTAATCGGAAAGATTGCCCGTATCCGTGTCTGTGCCCTCCCTGCTTTGATATATGCACTAAAAACTATATGAAAATCAAACGTTTAATCATTCTGCTATTGTCGTTTGTGGCATGTGGTGGACTCAAAGCACAAGATGTGGCTCTCAAAACCAACATTGTCAGCGATGCTCTTCTCAATCCTAACTTGGGGATTGAGGTCGGACTTGCACCCAGATGGACCCTCGATGTTTCCGGACAATTTAACCTGTGGACTGTGGGTGACGGTCACAAGTGGCGTCACTGGCTCGCGCAGCCCGAGGCTCGTTACTGGTTCTGTCAGCGGTTTGCCGGTCACTTCATCGGTGTTCACGCCATCGCCATGGAGTATAACTTCGGCAACCTCAATATGGACTTCAAGTTCCTCGGCACAGACTTCCGCAAGCTCAAAGACCGCCGCTATGAGGGATGGGGATTTGGTGCCGGTGTTGCCTACGGCTATGCATGGCCCCTGTCACGCCATTGGAACATCGAGGCTGAGATCGGAATTGGCTGGGTCTGGACACGCAGCGACGCATACCCGTGTGCCGAGTGTGGGACAAGACTTGAGAAAAACAAGGTTCACAACTACTTCGGTCCAACAAAGCTCGCCCTCAATCTCGAATATCTTTTCTAACCTATTAATCAGCTGATACAGAAATGAAATCTATAAAAGCCATATTACCCGCTCTGTTCCTCTCCATGTCGGCTGCCGCCATGGGTCAGCAGATTGACAGGCTTGGAGTGACCGACATCAATGTGGAGAAGGCTGACAACGGCACCCTTGACATAAGCATGACCATAAAGCCATCTCTCTGCCATCTCCGCACGAGTCAGCTCCTGAAGGTGGTGCCCGTGATCTACAGCACCGACTCCCTTTTCCGTCAGGAGCTCCCCGAATATTCCATAGCAGGCAAGAATCAGTATTACTACACGATACGCAGCAACGATAACCCCGGACTCCTGTATAGGTCAGGTAGCCATACCACCGACACTTACTCGGTGCAGCTCCCCTGGCAAGACTGGATGGAGCAGTCAACCGTGGCTCTCGAGGTGAAGACCACAACTTGCTGCGGTGCCCCCGTAAGCGATGAGGATCTGCCTATTATTGACATTGACCTTGTGCCACCGGTAATGGCACTCGAACTTGACTATGTGGCTCCCATCGCAAGCGGAACAAAAGACTTCAAGCTGGAAGGCAGCGCATATGTCAACTTCCCGGTAAACAAGACTGCCATATATCCCGATTACATGAACAACCCAATGGAGCTGAAAAAGATAACCAACTCCATTGACACCGTAAGAGCTAACCCCGACGCAACTATCACGGGCATTACCCTTACCGGCTATGCCTCTCCCGAGGGTCCCTATCAGAACAACGTGCGCCTTGCCGAGGGACGAACCCAGGCTGTGAAGGAATATGTCAGCAAACTGTATGACTTCCCGGCAAGCGTCTACACGACTGCCTCCGTGCCGGAAGACTGGGCAGGGCTTCGCGCAAGTATCGAGAAATCTTCCCTCCCTCTGCGCGAGCAGATGATTAACTTCATCGACTCCGATTATCCTATCGAACAGCGTAACGACCGTTTCCGCCAACTGTTCCCGCAAGACTATCCCTGGCTGCTGAAGAATGTCTACCCTTGGTTGCGCCACACCGACTACCTTATCAAATATACGGTGCGCAGCTACACTGATCCCGAGGAGATCAAGAAGGTGCTTGCAACCCGTCCGCAGAACCTTACCCTCGACGAAATCTATACCCTCGCCCAGAGCTACCCTGTCGGAAGTGATGAGTATAACGAGGTGTTTGAGGTAGCTGTCAGAATGTTCCCTGATGAACCGTTGGCAAATCTAAACGCAGCCAACACTGCCATAAGCAAGGGCGACTTTGTTAACGCCGAGCGATTCCTTCTCAAGGCTGGCGATACCCCCGAGGCAGACTATGCCCGCGGAATGATGTATGCAAAGAAAAAGGACTACCCGCTGGCACTCTCTTTCCTGCGTAAGGCAAACACTCCCAAGGCAATGGAGGCAATAGAGCAGATTGAGGCATTCTCAGATTTCAAGGGGAGCATAAAGTTCCGTGACTTGGACGCTGAATCTTCTGAAAAGAATTAAAAACAACATATAATAACAAAAACAACTAAATTAATCAACATGAAAAAGAATCGTATTTTAAGCGTGTTTTCAGCCATGGCTCTTCTGATGGCTGGGGCATGTTCTGACGACACTCTCGATCAGGCTAAGGGAGGGCAGGGACTTTTGGACACCGATGATACTTCAGGTGGTGTCTACATGTCGGTTGACTTCAAAATGCCCTCGGCTTCTAACGGCACCAGAAGCCAGACTGACTCTGTCGGAGGAAGTACTGGTGGCACTGAAGTTGGCTTAGATGAGGAGAACTTCGTAAGCTCAGCCCTCATCATCCTCGCGGCATCTGAGGCAAAACCTGAGTCACAAATTAAAAAATACGGCTTCATCGTATCCGGTGAAGTGCCAAGCAATCGTATTTCTACTGCGTCAGGAGCAGAGGGGGGAAAGCAGTACAAGGCTACAGCCAAGCTGCAGAAAGAGAATTTTAATACTCTATATACTACTTATGGTGACGGGAATGTTCCTGAGGTATATGTATTTGTGTTTGCCAACCCTACTACTGAACTGTTAGGTATGTTTGAAGGTGATAACACTGAATTTGGATCTGATTCATGGATTGACGCAACTTGTGAGGTTCTCCAAAGTACTGATGCCTCGCAGTCAAAGAATGTTGGTATTTGGGGAAGTAATTCTTTCCTTATGAATAATGTCACACTTACTACTCGTGTGCTGCCTGTTCATCTTCTTGACTGGGAAAACTACTCTTCTGTTGAGTCTCCATTCCATCTTTCCGATAAAAATAATAAAGGAACCCCTGTAGATAACTCATCGGAAGTATATAAAGATCGTGGTGCTGTGGAAATTGAGCGTTCAGTAGCTCGTTTCGACTTTAAGGACGGTTCTAAGATTGGTGGTAATAGATATAATGTGCTTCTAAATACTAACGAAGACGGTGACTTTGTCGAAAGTAAGCCTATCGTTGATGTGGAGATCCAAAAAATGTGTTTGGTGAATATGAGCAATAAGTTCTACTATCTCCCTCGTGTTAGCCCGACTGGTCAATCCAAGGACTATACTCTTTGCGGATCTGAAAAACCTTGGTTTAGGAATGCAAATGGAACTTATTCAGGTGGTAACTATGTTGTAGGTCCTTATGCCGACATTTTCGGCGGCAATGCTGTTATGAGCGGTTTCTCAACCTACTTCAACTTCCCATTCTTCGAAGATAATGGCTCTTTTAACAATGAGGAAATGAGTAGTAACAGATGGGATGTAGTTAAAGTTGATGATGTACTTAACAATACTAAAGATAATTATATCCAACCTGGAATAGAAGATGCTGAGTCAGGTCAATACAGAATATGGCGCTATGTTACCGAAAACGTGATTCCAGAAGACAATGCCAAACAGATGAATGGTATTTCTACTGGGGTAGTATTCAAAGGTAAGCTTTTAGGTAGTACTCTCGCTGATTCAGAGAATCCCGGCTACTATGAAGAAGACTGGAACAAGGGTGATATTAAGAATCTTGCTAATTGTCTTAACGGAAAATCATTTACCTATGACGGAAATACTCATACCCTTAAGGGAAATTCTAAGGAGGATCCTATCCTTTATTACTATAGTGGTCATCTCTATATGGGTTGGCGTCATATCCGTCAGGCTGCTATCCAGGCATCCGTTACTATCAGCGCAGCTGGGAATGTAGAGATCAACCGTTCCAATAGCCTCTATAAGGCTGTATTTGGCGATGGACCGATTCCGACTTATACTGATAGTCTGGGTGTGCATAATATGGTTTATGTTACTCCAGATAGCACTTATACAATTAATGATCCAATGTGGAAAACAGCTAATGACAATACTTCTGGCGATGAATATCAGGGTTATTTGAAGAGTGCTAACTATGCTTGGAGTCAATGGGCTTTGAATGGTAAGGAAGTAGGCGATGATGCGACTGGTGCCAATAGTTCAGATGCACTTAATGGTATGCGTAAGGCTGTGACTGATGCAGGAATCACTATCTACCAGTCTTCTAAAGATGATGATTACGGTGCAGGCTATTATTGTTACTATTACTATTGGAATCGCCATAATGACAATGGTCTGAATGGTTCTATGGGACCAATGGAATTTGATGTTGTCCGCAACAATGTCTACAAACTTTCTATTGATAAGATTGCTCGTCTCGGTCACCCACGTATTCCTGAGAACGATCCTAATAATCCGACTCCTGATGACCCCGATGAGTCTGATGAAAT
Source organism: Bacteroides sp. (assembly GCA_014802265.1). Lineage (GTDB taxonomy): Bacteria > Bacteroidota > Bacteroidia > Bacteroidales > Muribaculaceae > Lepagella. Next base: position 126,298 of record JAAVCP010000058.1, read on the forward strand.
CTATCTTGATGTTAGAGTTAAGATCGTTCCTTGGAGCGTACGTTTGAATAGTATTGAATTTTAAAATATACGGCAACCGGTTGCGACCGGATGCCGTATGAATCCGGAAGGATTAGTCCGGGGTGCATGACCGCCCCCCGGATTGCAAAAATGAAAAAAGAGATATGAAAACAACAATATTCTCACGACTTATCAGTAAAGGTATTGCTGCCATGACAATAGCAGCGTCTGTCACACCTTTAATCTCATGCGACAGACTTAGAGAGGATCTCCGGGAATGTGACAGGGGGGCTCGCATACGATTTGTGTATGACTACAATATGGAATTTGCTAATGCTTTTCCATCACAAGTTGACTGCTTGACCGTTCTTTTCTATGATGAAGAAGGGCACTACGTCACAACCCGCACCAATATGACCTCAGATCTCCAAGACGAGAACTGGCGCATGGTGGTTGACCTTGATCCGGGAACGTATAACATCATAGCATACGGCGGTATGGAATGTGAGAACTCTTCATTCTCATTCACTTCTATTCCCTCCAATATCCAAATGCAGGATATCGAAGTGGAGTTGAAACCATCTTGCCTTACCTCCCCCGACGGCACGGAGCTTCATGACCTCTTCTATGGTAGGGCAGACATCAGCATTGAAGACGCTGACATGACTTATCGCGACGTGACTGTCTACATGATGAAAGACACCAACAATCTGCGAATCCTTTTGCAGAATGTTGATGGCACGCCGATAGATGAAGCTGATTTCGACTTCAAGATTACTGACGATAATACCCTGATGGCATGGAATAATGACGTTATCCCTACTCAGACCGTTGACTACCTCCCTTGGGCTCACGGAACCTCTGCCGTCGGTGAGCGTCCTGAAGATGGAGAGGATGTGACCGTGGCATATGCTGAGTTTAGTTTCCCGCGTCTTGTGACCAATAATTCTCCTCGCTTGATTATTACCCGTAAAACAGATGGGCAGAAAGTTATTGATATCCCTCTTATCAATTATCTTGCCCTTCTTAAAAGTGAGAAATATGCAAGTATGTCCACTCAGGAATTCCTTGACCGTGAAAGCCGCTGGAAGATGCTCTTCTTCCTTCAGGGTGGTATTTGGCTTGACACAGTGATAGAGATTAACGATTGGATTGTACGTATCAACAACGCTGACTTGTAATGACACGGAATTATATCATAAATATCCTTCACGCTTGTCGTGGTGTAATTTGGGTGGCTTTTATTATGTTCCCCCTTCTGGCAGGGTGCGTGGGCAGCTCAATCATTCATGAGGAACCCGGAGATAATACCGAACTACAAGAGGATAAGAAATATGTAACTCTTAATCTGTCTGTCGGTGTAAACGGTGGGACTACCCCGACCACGAGGGCATTATTCGGTCAAGAGGAAGACGGCACCTTTGAATCCTCTGCCGATGAATATGAGATGGTTCACACTCTCCGTGTTGTCATAGTGCGCAAAAATACGGGCATTATTGAACATAACAGAATGGTTTTGGTGAAGCCGACCTATGTTGAAGGAGGTATCATTGACAATTATCATGTGATGAATGACAACCTCCGTTTTAAAGTTGAAGCCGATGAAGAGAAAACTATCTATCTGTTTGCCAATGAGAAGGCGGTTAACCTTAACAAAGAGGATGGGGAAGTGTTTGATTTCGAAACCGAACTTCATGAAGACAGCATCTTCCCAACCAATAGAGTCCGTAATCTTCTTATAAAACGGATACCCGGTAAGGCATTCATCGATAATGACTCAATCGACCCACAGACTGAAAAATATTACATCCCGATGAGCGAGTACTTTGATGTGCAGGTGAAACCACTCTCCGGGACAGGGGAGACACTTCAGGAGGAAGCCTTTTTTCTGACACGCTCGCTCATCAAGTTCTCATTTTCCGTGGCATTGGCACCAGACATGGATGTGACAGATCTCCAGAAGTATTTGAGGGGAGTAAGTATATCCAACCTTGCTAACGTTGGATACTATCTTCCAATAGGGACTACTTATGTGCCTGGGAAGGATAAACCCTCCGAAAACGAATATGGTGGCAGGGAGATTACTGGTTTTGAAGTCCCATCTGAGATGGAGACGTCAGATTGCACTTTCCGGTTTGATAAACCTATCAAGCTTACGAAGGAGGGAGATGATAGAAGGCTATTTATCTATCTTCCCGAGTCCAAGCTAACTCAGGGTGGTTATAATTTGTCATTACTGTTTTCTGATGATGAGGAAGATAAGCTTTATGCCCCAAAGCCTCTTCAGTATCGAAACAGTGCTGGAACACTGAGTAATACACTGGCTATTCCCCGTGATACACATATGAAGGTCAATATCTTACTGAAATCATATTCAATGGAGGCTACTGTGACGCTCTTCCCATACACCGCCGTAGACCTGAAGCCCTCTTTTGGATTCGGTGTGCCTGTAGAATCAGTCCACATAACGGAAGAAAATCCAGTGGTTACAGAAGGGCAGACCATTTCATTGGTGGGCTACGTGCTTCCGAAAGATGCCAATAACAAAGATATCATTTGGACCTCAAAAGAGCCTGATATTGCTACTGTCACAAATGATGGATCTGTCACAGGTGTAAGTGAAGGCACTACCGTAATAACTGCCACTTCCGTTGACGATCCTACTAAATCTGCGACCTGTATGGTTACTGTAAATCCTGAAATACCGGTTACAGGGTTTAGCTTGTCACAATCCACATGGACGGGTAATGTAGAGGCAACGGTTAATCTGTCAACAGACATAACGCCGGCTGATGCTACTAATAAAGGAGTCATCTGGGAGTCAGAAGACGAGAATATTGCCAAGGTATCATCTTATGGCACAGTGACGGCAGTGAATCCGGGTACTACAACAATAACAGCCATTCCCGAAGGCAATAGAGATCTTAAAGCTACCTGTCTCATAACCGTTAATCCGCGAACATTGGTCAGCTCAGTCTCCATATCACCAGCAACTAATCAGACAATCGTTGAAGGTGGTCAGCTCAGTTTTACAGCTACCGTAAGTCCGTCAACTGCTACTAATCAAGATATTAATTGGTCCTCAAGCAATGATGAGATTGCTACTGTGTCATCTTACGGTATGGTCACTGCCATAAAAGCAGGCACAGCAACTATAAGGGCAGAAGCAGCCGACGGATCCGGTAAAGTCGCGACCTGCACGGTTACGGTAACTGCGAAGAATAAGGTTACATCTGTCTCAGTAGAGCCTAACACTTTGACGTTGAGAGAAACCCAAAAGCAAACTTTGACAGCTACTGTCCTCCCCGATAATGCTACCTATAAAAATGTTGTATGGACTTCAGACAATCCCTATGTTGCCACTGCCGGAGGTAGTACGGTCACAGCTATAAACGAAGGAACAGCCAACATAACTGTAACATCTGTTGATGATCCCACTAAATTCGCTACCTGCAAGGTAACTGTCCTTCCGAAAATCCCCGTAACGGGGATTGACATAACTCGAGGAGGTAGCACAGTAACATCATGGACAGACGCAACACCAGGCAACACACGTGACATAAGAGCCACAATAACGCCGTCTGAGGCAACAGATAAGACAGTAGTTTGGACATCAAATAATGAGAGTGTAGCTACTGTCACATTTGATAGGATAGATACTGATACGGATCCAGCTAAGTATGGTACAACCATACTCATTGTGCATGCCATAAAGAAGGGCACCGCCACGATAACTGTAACCTCATCCAGCAATCCGGAAGTGTCAACAATCTATGAGGTAACTGTAAATTAGGAATATGAAAAATCCTGACAGTTGAATTCGGGAATTAATACAATTTTATAATAAAATCTGATTGATCTCTGACAATCTATCAAATATATGAAAGCGATTACAATGAAATATATATGTGTCATGGCAGTCATCCTCTCTCTGATGATTTGCTCATGTTCTGATGATTTCAATTACTATAACGGGGAGATTCCCGAAGGGGAAGGTACTTTGTCTGCCACCGTGACGTTCACACCGGCTTCGGGTGTGAACTTAGCGGCTACCAGAACTGATGGCAATGCTATCCGGGATATAAATTCCATGTGTGTCCTTATTTATACAACTGATGGTAAGCTCGTCAGGACATACAGTGAAAAAGAACTGAAAGACTATGATGTTGATCAGGATGGTTATGAAGTCCTTGATGGAGATTATTGGAATGAGGGGGAAAATGATATTCAGGACAACCCTCATGCAGATAAAGATAAAGATAAAAAAACATACACCCCACAGGCAACCTTCAAACTTCCGGGGCTGCCATACGGGAGATACAGAATATATGCGGTTGCCAATATGGGTGACTTAGCTGAAAGCGATGACACAAAAATTAGGGAGGCAATCCAAACCGAGGAGGGTCTCAGGAATATTAAGCTTACATGGGTTAGTGGGAACATCGGAGATAATAATCAAATGTTTGGATATCTCACAGATAATGATAAAAGGAATGCCAAAGGATTTGATGCCCCGACATTAATATTCACACCAGATAATTCACAGTTTCATGCATGGATTAATCGTGTGGCATCCAAACTTACCATTGCGTTTGATGCAAGCGGCTTGAATCAGGGTGTTATGATATATATAAGGAATGTCACTGTAAGAGATATTCCTCGCACGTGTCTTTTAGGTAATACAAATAAACCGGACAATGAGTCTGATCTCTTGAATCATTTGTCCACTCCATATGATAAACCTGACTATACCAATCCATCGAGTGCTATTGAGAATTCAAGATTTGAATATAACAGCGAGGGTATTATCAACAACCCTGATGAACATACAGGCACAGGGAAAATGGATGGTTACAAATTAGAGAATAAACTTCGTCAGCCCGTCCCGGAAGGAGCACATGATCCAAGCGCACCTTCACTGTTCTTCTTTGAAAATAATCAAGGAGATTTTAATAATCAGTCAAGGTATGATAAACGCCAACAGACCAGCGATCAAGTTGATGGGGTTGGAACTCCGATCCGAGATAAAGTAACAGACGATGATGGCAATATAAAAAATGATTTTAAAGACAAGGTGCCATACGGAACTTATGTTGAGGTGGAGGCATACTATATCTCCACAAATCCGGGAAGAGTAGGTGAAGGATCCATTAAATACCGTTTTATGTTGGGTAAGAACATTAGCTATAACTATGATGCCCAGCGAAACTATCATTTTAAACTCACCTTGGGTTTCAACGGTTGGGCTAACCAGCCTGACTGGCACATAGATTACGAGCAGCCGCAACCCGGTATCGAGGTACAGCCGGAATTCCGTGTCTCTTATCTGTATAATCAGAAAAGTGAACTCCCGATCAGAATACTTGGGACTGCCGGTGCTACTATAGAGAAGATTGATGTAAATATCATAGAGAATAATTGGGCTCCTTACGATCCCAAGACCAAAACAGTTCCCGATTCGGTTACAGACAGAAGTCCGAATGAGATGTATGCATTCAGATGGAATAAGGCTGCTTACGAAAGTATGCCATATATGGTCAATGGAAAACAAGTGGCATATTATGGATTCCTTGCGCTTCATCTTCCCGAGAGGAGCAGGGACTCAGAAGTTATTGCAAAAGATTATGGTTTAGAGTCAAATCAGGAGCTTGAGGCTTACTATATAAGTAATCACGAGGGAGACAGATCCTTTGTTGGAGATGAGTTGTCGATAGGTGATCATGAGCTTGCAAATGGAGATGACAGCTATTCTGTCAAGCCTGTTTTAGATGAAGTGGGTGAACCGATAGAAAACCAAAGGACACTGATGGTACCGGTTTGGACACGGGCTAAGACTCTTATCAGGGATTCAGGTTTCTCCGGAAATAATCCCTACGAGGGCTATGAGAGAAAAGCAAAGCTTGAGATAAAAGCAACTTTCAAATTGGCTGACGGGTCTACATGGGAAGCTGAACCGGAATATGTAGATGTGTTCCAAGTTAAGAGATTAGTAAACCCAAAAGGTGTATGGCGTGCTGCTGACAGAAGCGAACCGTTTCATGTGACTTTGCTTGAGGCAGAGAGTGGTAATGACATGGCTAATTTCAGACCTTTTACCTCAGAGGGGGAATGGACGGCATTTATTGAAGGTCAGACTAATCAAGGTGCCGGATTTTATATCTCTCCAAATGGAGAGACAGTGGGTTATCAAGATAAGGAAGGTACAATTCATGGTTACACAGGCTCGGAGATTCATTTTGATATTAACTTTGATAATGTGACTGTGGATGCCACTGCACCCAAATGTGCTATTGTGAAGGTGCTTTATCATGGCAATCAATGTCTACATAAAATTCTGGTAAGAAAAGGCTATGACCAGCCTGTCACGATGGGAGGTAATAGATGGAGTTCGTTTTCTTTATATCAAGCCACATCAACTGGAGGCTCTGATGGAACAACAGATACATACAATGCAGTTTTAACTAAGAATCCCCTTATGTTGGGGTCAATGTTCCGTAGAGGGAAACAAAGCATGGGTATATTTGTAACGAATAATATAAAAGAAGAAGGAGGGGTCGGTCCATTTGAAGCTCCAGGCAACTATCGGTTCATTGTTGGTAGAAGGGATGGTAATGATTGGATGAGACAAACCTGGATCGAAATTGGATACAGAGATGATGTATACCAGGAAGCTACTAATACTACTATTGGAAGAACACGAGGTAGCCGTGAATATGGTTTAGGCACTTTCTATGTAGATAATCAGGCTTATAAGGTACCTACCTATGATGATTTCGTGGCTCTGACAAAAGATGCTGATTTTGGTTTTGGAGTGGTCTATGGTAGCGCTGCCACGGAAGCAGCTACTACGGCTGCGGATGCATATGGACTTATTGACCCTTATAATGAAGGTTTGTTTGATGACCCAAGAGGTATGCGTGGTGTGATTGCATATAAAAGAGATACAGGCGACCAAATATTCTTCCCAATGGGGAAATATGGTACCGGTAGACGAAATAACTTTGTTATGACAGGCAATAATGCAGGTGTATTAAGATATGGTGATGTCAATTATCTTCTGACAATTGGTAGAGCTAATAATCTATATCGACCTATTCCGTACAACCTGATGGTGCAGTCGGGAAATATATATTGGATTGATAAGTATCAAGGAGGTGTACGTGACTATGATGATTATGCGTCAGGTGGCTGTCTTGGTTGGGATATGAATTATTTTAACTTTGACTTCAATGCCTATACAGCGAATAATTATCGAGATGCTTGTCCTGTCAAACTGATTCTTATAGACTAAGAATTAATTTGTATATGATCAGAAATAGGATTAGCCTTTATTTGGTATTATTGATTTGAGTGCAAGACTTGTGTTAATAATATTGCAGCTATTAAATATAGACTGTTAGCTCGGATGGTTACTTAACTTCACTCTCTCTTCTACCAAAGGGTTAATAGTCAAAAATCATAAACACATCGGCTGCTACCGTTAACGGTAGCAGCCGATGTGTTTCATATCCTTATAAAGCCTCAGCATTTCTTTTTCATTAGTCGCTCCTCCAAATTATTTTAAGCGTAAGCCACTAACTCATATTGAAGCCACTAATTCCACCGAGGCATTAAGAAAACGGGCGATGGTAGGGTTGTCAAGCCCATTAGCACGCATAGTCCTTACAGCCTGTTCCAGCATTATCCGCACCCCGTCTTCACGGCCCTCTGCATGAGCATAACGCTTATACTCCCTCGTCGTGATAAAATCATCGAGCTGCTTCTTATAGATACGCCGTTCCTTCTCCGTCAGTGTGCCCGGGTCAGACACTATCATAAGACGCTCAAACTCTACATAATCCGCCGCAAACGGATTCAGGGTTATCTTAGGCAGATGCTTAAGAGAATAAATCCATCTGTCGAGCGATGTCTCACACTCGTGGGCACTCTTCTTAAACAAAGGCAATTGTATATATATGAAGCGCTGCAAGTCGTCTACAAGCTCCTTCGTGTGGAGATCACATCTCCCTTCACTGAGCTTATACCAAGGACGCAGCAGGTCAATCACAAAATTACACAACGCAATAGTATACACTGAATCAATCTTATAAGAGTTGGAACGCTCTATCAGCTCCATCTCTTCCCGGTTTTCCTGCTCTGTGGAGGGCCACCCCGGATTCTGCCTCAACTCCTGAAGCCGGGTTTTAAAGGAATGGCGTTTACTCTCAAGCCGCTCAATCACTGCCGCCGCACTATACACCGTCATTCTGTCGCGGAAATTAGGATGAACCTTACGTTGTATCTCAACAAGTATGTTACGCCCTGTCTCCGTACGGCAGTTGACATCATACATAAATCGGGAATACTCATCATTGACAGGCATATACTCCGGAGTAAGATGCTCCAGATCAACTATCTTCTCACACATAGGTTCATCTTCAAGCAACGCATTGAGGAAGTCAATGAGCACTTGCTTCGACGATTCCATCCCGAAAATATGTTTAAAACCTATATCGGTAAACGGATTGAGTTTTCTATTATCATCATACATAAGAATTATCGGTTATCAGATTATGCAATCTTTAAGGATTGCCCAAAGGTATATTTCTACAAATTTAAATAAAAATCACGAAAATTCCACGTCGGCAGGATAAATAAATTTTATCGGGAAGAAAAACAGGTATTTTTAATTAATTCTACCCTCCAATTTCAAAAAAATCACGAAATATAGTGATGGAATAAAAAAATATTATTAACTTTGCAGCGTGAACCGCATTATGCGGCATACGGGATTGGTCTGGTAGCTCAGCTGGATAGAGCAACAGCCTTCTAAGCTGTGGGTCTTGGGTTCGAATCCCAACCGGATCACACAAAGGTCACGATTTTCACACGGAATCGTGACCTTTTTTCGTATCCCTAAGCGACTGTAAGTCAGTAGTTAGTAATTTTGTAAGTTTCAGTCTTAGAACGATTTAGCACAGATCGTCTTTCCGTCCGTTAGCCAAAGTTAGCATTTGTCATTTCGATTTACACCAGTATCTTACTCCTTTTCGGACACTCTTTCGATCTCAATCCGAGACAACGTTGGGTACACAACATTAAAAACAATATAAATATTCTTCTCTCTCCCTCCTGAAATCTGCAAGAAAATTTTTTATTGCAAATCGGCCTAACCATCTGGCGATTATTGCACTACTGGATAATTTTTATTAATTTTGCATTTGGAATGACAAAGGATGAACTTGTAGCGAGGCTACGTGACATAGAATGGGATGATTTCGAGGTCAAGGCCGCGAAGTCCGATCTGCCGAAGAATATTTGGGAAACCGTCAGTGCTTTCTCAAATTGCTCCGGCGGTTGGATTGTGCTTGGAGTGAAACAGTCCGGACGTACTTTTGAGGTTACGGGGGTGGATAATATCGAAAAACTTGAACAGGACTTTTTCGGAACCCTACGCTCCAAGAAATTCAATATTCCTCTATTTGCCACACCACATCGCTATGAGATAGATGGGAAAAACATACTTGCGTTCTATCTTCCATCGTCTGAGATTAAACCTGTATATTTCGGCGCACTTGAAAACACCTTTATCCGAATGGGTAGCGGAGACCAGCGTGCCACGCAGCAGGAAATAATGTCAATGGTCCGTGATCAATCATTCGGCATTCAGTCTCAGAAATCCATTCCCGATACCAATATTGACATGCTCAACCGCGATGCACTTACCGACTTCCGTGGCGAGGTGCGTCATTGGGGATTGGTTCCACATCTTGACAGTGTCAGTGATGAGGAATTCTGCAGGGGCGTAGGTATAACTGATCATTCCGGACAGCTGACATTCGGCGGATTAATAATGCTTGGTAAGAATCCATATACATTCAATTTTGTTCCCACTTTCTGTGCTGACTATGTTGAGATCCCCGGAACCGGTTTGGAGGCAATGATTAACAATTACGTGTATCGTATTCCTGAGCAGCAGAATCTTTGGGAAGCGAGCCGCGTCATTCTTCGTCGCCTACGTACTCTCGTCAACACTCCTATGGTTGGCATAAACGAACGAGGTCAATCAGTTGAGGATTTCTCCGAATACGACATACTGCGCGAGGCAATGGCAAATCAGATGGCTCATGCCGACCATTTCAGTCCTCGTCGAAGCTGTATCCATGTTTTTGACGACCGTATAGAATTCCTTAATCCAGGTGGTATGCCAATGCCCTTGGAAGTTATGGAAAACTCATTTGAATCCCAGCCCCGTAATCCTATAATCGCAAAGTTGTTCAGACTGGCGCATATTTCTGAAAATCTTGGATATGGACTCCGCAAACTAAAACGTTGGCATGAAGTGACAGGCCGTCCTATGCACATCGAAACAACCATTAATTCGGTAAAAGTTACCTTTGACCTTCAGACCCGCGAAGTTGATGTCGCTAAAAATGTCGCTAAAAATGTCGCTAAAAATGTCGCTAAAAACTTAACCGACCGACAGCAAAAAATCATAGCCCTCATCAGAGAAAACCCACATACCACTAGAGCTGAAATTGGTGCCACAATAGGTGTCACTACGAAAACAGTCGAACGCGAACTCGCCACTCTCTCCGACTTAGTTCACTACGTAGGCTCCAAGAAAGGCGGCTATTGGGAAATAATAAATTGTTAAAATAGAATTTTATGGAAACAAGTATTACCACATCAATTATTTGTCTCACACTAATTGTATTGGCAGGTTGTGTGCTGTCTTATTTTCGTATAAAGTTTAAGCAGTCTAGAAGTACCGTATCATACATATTTTGGGGAAGTGTTATCCTGAGTATTTCAATTGCTATATACTCTCATTATTATTATAATAATGAAAAGGTTTTAGACTTTTTCTCTTTGGCATCTGCTATCATATCTATAATACTAGCAGTGATTACAATCGTTTATTCTTTTTATACAAATAGTAGGTCAAATGGACAAATTGAAATATTAAACAAAGCTGCACATGAAGTTCAAATAGCCAGTCAATCATATTCAGTTAGTGCAGAAAGTTTAGAGGAAAACATTGCTAAGATTATAAGAGCCATTAATAGAGTTGAAGCAAAAACAGATAGAATTCTGATTAAATCATTATCAGAAGGATCTAATATAAAAAATGATATAAATCCTCAAAGAGAACACAATGATTTTGATATTAGAAATTACATCAAAACATTTGTGGAGATTTCTTCACCATTAGGGATACTTGCCATGTATGCCTGTTTTTTATCTTATGAGAAGTCTCTACCCTTTAATATTTCATTATTATCAGAGTCGGACACAATGTATTGTGCTGGTTTCTTAGTGGCAACTTCAGCCACAGGTATAGTGAACTCTTCAATTGATTTCAGTACAGGAATGGTAAATGTCATAGGTTGTGTTGATGTTGCTAAAAGTGACATAGAAGAATGGCTAAAATCTCATACGTTGCCAACTCCGTTACAAGATCTTAAAAATAAAATTGATAGTTACTTTACTCCACAAAATTAATATTAGTGACAAATAGGATGTGTCATAATTGAGCCTTTGAAGGACTATGCCGCTGGCACATTAAAGTAACAGTCTGATTACTTATCTTACATCGTAAAGTGATATCCCTACAAAACAATGATTTCTCAATTATGATAACTCTTCTTAGAGCTTCTAATTAGAGAAGCTCATAAAACGATTATGACTCAGCATTGACATACAAATGTAACTCTTGATGCCATGGATGCAGATACTAATGAAATAGCCAAACTTAGTGAGATGGCGACTCTTGCATAAGGTTCCAAGAGATAGATGTGTGTCACAGTATCCATCTATTTTTTAATACTTACGCAGAAATTCATAGGTCTCTTTATATGTTTCAAAAGGATCCCATTCGATAATTAGAACATCTTCATTATTAGAGCTTTATTTTATATTCAAACGGATAAGCTGCTTTTGAACCAAGAACTTTATGCTCAAAATATATATTTTTGCCAGACTTTGCCCAGGTTCCTACTGTTTTTGACTCATAACGAGTCCCCTCTTTTATCCATTCAAAAGTACTATCTTCATATAAATATAATACGTTACTTACATTTCCACCTTCACATTCTCATTTTCCAACCAATGATTTGTCGGAAGTACAAGAACAAAATAATGTAAATAATACAATGGACTTTACAATAAATCTCATTTCTTTATTAAGAAGTTGTTTTGACTTATTTCGATAAGTTAAATCTGCTATAAAAAATTTAAAATACGGCGCACTCTACAAAGTACGCACTATATTATAGTTACCACACTTTAATATACCGTACCCATGCCGGAATACGCCGTACTCGACAAAGATACAATAAAAAATTGGATTATGCCCTATCTTTCGGTTGCAAA
>JAAVCP010000059.1 GCA_014802265.1 Bacteroides sp.
CTTTTGGCTATTAACCCTCTAAAAATTACGACTATGGCAAGCAACGGAATGAACGGAACAAAGGCGTTCCAAGACACAATCGCCCAGTACCTTATGAAAAGGGCGGAGAATGACCCTCTTGTAGCGGTCAAGTTGGCAAACCCCTCAAAGACTATGGAGCAATGTTGCGCCTACATTATCGGAGAGGTAAAGAAAAGCGGATGTTACGGATTTACCGATGATGAGATTTTCGGAATGGCAATGCACTTTTGGGAAGAGCCGGAAATTGAGGTGGGCAACGCTCCTGCCAATTATAGAGTTGTGGTGAACCACGTTGTGGAACTCACCGATGAGGAAAAGGCTCAGGCAAGAAAGGAAGCAATCGCAAGACTCCGTGACGAGGAAATGGCGAAGATGAGAAAAGCCAAGACCACCGAGAAGAAGGTTAAGGAAGTTCAACCAAGTCTATTTGACTTTTAATCCGAAGAATGCTATGAAACCCAAGAATAAATTACAGAAGGAAGTGGCAAGGCTGTCAGCCACACTCCGCCCTATCACAACGGCACAAAAGGAATGGGCATAAAACAAGTGTGTTGAGCATACCGCATACCGCACCAAGAGCGGGACAATGACCTGCTCCGTATGCGGACACCAATGGAAAAGCACTGATGGCTCTCTCTGCGATACCCTATTAGGGTGCGAGTGCCCCCACTGCGGAGAGGAACTGAAGGTGGAGAACACACTGAAACGCAAGACGCAACAGATAGGTTACTATAGCGTAATATCAACTTGTGGCGGATTTCAGATTATCCGTGTGTCACAATTCAGATATGTCAGCCGAAAGGGTGAGCCGATAAAATTCTACTCGCACGAGGTTGTTCAACGCTGGATTTCTGCCGATGGCAAGGTAACCGATATGGCATTGCTTCGAGGTTTTTCCTTCTGCTACTGCGACCTTTGGGCACTTAACAGCGATATGGAAATCAGACCTCACAACCCTCTATACGATGATGTATGCCTTTGGGGATATGTCTATCCGAGAATGAGGACACTCCCACAGCTCAAACGAAATGGCTTCAATGGAGACTTCTACGGGATTTTCCCCGTCAGTCTTTTCAAGGCTCTGCTATCCAACCCCAAAATGGAGACACTGATTAAGGAGGGCAAGATTGAGGAACTGAAATACTTTATCTCCAATCCGAATAATGCCGACGAACTTTGGGCATCCTATCTCATCGCCAAGCGTCATAACTACCACATCAACAATATCGGTATGTGGTGTGACTACCTCCGTATGTTGCTCAATCTCGGTGAAGATATTCGCAACCCCAAGAACATCTGCCCGGATGATTTCGTTGAGGCACACGACGGGGTAATCCGCAGAATTGAAGCCAAACGGGAGAAGGAAAACGCCAAACGTCAGCGGTTGTACGAGATTGAACGCAGGGAACGTGAGCAACAGAGGTTACTCCAAGAGAAACAGCGTGAGGAGAACTTCATCGCCCAAAAGTCCAAGTTCTTCGGATTGGTAATCTCCGATAATGAAATCTCGGTTAAAGTACTTGAAAGCATTGACGAGTATTATCTGGAAGGCAAGACACAGAATATCTGCGTTTTCGGTTCAGGTTACTACAGCAAGCCCGATACATTGATTTTATCCGCAAGGATTGACGGTGAGATTATCGAGACCGTAGAGGTGGACTTGAAAACACTACGAGTTATTCAATGCCACGGCAAGAACAACAAGGACACCGAGTATCACAACCGGATTATTAGCCTTGTCAATGACAATTCCGACCAAATCAGAAAGAGAATGACAGCATAAATGTTTAATCCGACCACCGACTGAAAGATGTCGGTGGTCACCACACCCCAATGATATGAACGTGATGATTGAAAGTCTGATTTTTGACTTTGACGATAAGGTAAGGCAGGTTCTCTTAGACCTCATAAACCGCATACTTCTTACCCGTAATGAAACGGAGGTAAGGGAAAGCGTAGCCGTATGTGCGGAGCGCACCGACCTTAACAGATACTTTCTTTATGGCTACGGCAAACACCACTTTTGGGTAAAGCAACGTCTTTTAAGCGACCCCAACAAGACATACGAGCAGCGAATGATGATTGTAAATTTCTAAATATATAATGATATGGCAACACGAATGACCGCCAACGGAGTAAGCACGACCACTGCCCCCGGCACTGAACAATATGAAGTTTTCTACATTGGCTTTCGCAATCGAAGCAAGCGATACCAATACGATTACCGACACACTGACGGAGAGTTATTCTCTTGTGTCGCTCCAACCCTTACAGAGTGTCGGAGGAAACGAGATGAATGGCTTAGTAGGAAAGCCAACAACTGACAATATATAGCCAAGTCGTAATATAGCCAGAGCGATGTGACCTCGTGATGAAGTCGCACCACTCATTTTTCTAAAAATTTCGGCCGCCAAAAGGCGGCTGAAGGTCACTCATTTATCGACAATTCTGAATTCAACTCTTGTAGAAGTCGTTGCTTATTATTAATAATATTAATAGCGATAAGACCAAGTTGCCCATTTTCCTCCTCTAGAAAACGAGTTAATTCATCTTGAAGATTATTCTTAATCCCTTGAATCCTTAATCCTAATTGGCGAGAATATGAACTGATTAGTGGATTCAGAAAATCGAAAAAATCTGCAACTTCTTTTTTTATCTCTCGCTGAACATTAGCCCGTTGCTCAATATAATCATTATGATTGCCAGTACGGTATTGATCCAAAATAGATCTTTTATGCACTAAGCTCTCGTACAAATCATTATAAAATTTGTGGAGACGATCAAGATGAGGTAAAACAATGACGTTTAAGAACCATGTAGTCTTGTTTTCTTTATTTCGGTTCTCACGATCCTTCTTCATTTGACTGACAAATTGGTAGATAGCTATAGCGAATCCTGCTATAGTCAACAGCCAGGTGATACAGTCAGCTAACGATATTTTGCATTCAAATGCCATAATCAAAAGTCAAGACCAGTTGATAAACTCATTTCATTCGATGCATTTCTAAGACCCTCTTGTATATCATCGCTAATCAATGACTTAAGAGTAGGAGATAGATTGTCTAAGCCAAATCTATATTTAGAGACAAATTTTCCAATCCCCAATTTCTTAATACTGGGGAATAACAAACCTAAAAAGAAAGAGGGATTAAAAGCTGACGTTCCCGACGGAATATCAATAATATAATTGTTGTTATCCGAATCTTTCTCATCAAGAGAGAAAGTTTCTCGTACATGCTTTCCCTCCGGACGACCAGAAAACGAGGTGCTAGAAACTCCCCCCCGGTGTTCTGTAGTAAGGGTTATATGAATAGATGCCATAGATTTTCTTTTTATGTTTTTTTATGTTAATGTTTCAGTTTCCTCATTACGTTGTATGTTCTTTTCAAGATCTCGTTTATTTAAAAATATTTTACAATCTAAAATAGTTCCAGGAAACGATGCACCTTTGAAATATTTTAGAACAGAAGAATCTGGTAAGTTTTTAAAGGATTGGGAGGAATTAAGTGTTAACCTATAATGACTCCCATCTTTAAAAGGTGCATACTCTTCTGTACATGTTAAAACAGTATGACCAGATACAATGTTTAACTCAGGCCTGTATCTAGTGTCTTCATTGCAAAATTTTCCTAACTCTATAAATGATTTAATAAAATTCATCGTCCCATTACCTCGACTTGATTCAAGGTATTTGAGTCGGCTAATTCCTTCATTTAGCATATATAAGACGAATAACGACTCTCGCTCAAATTTCTTAATTGGCGAAAATAAACTACTATGCCGTTCATATAGCTTTTCAAGTTTCTCATAGACCTGATGATTATCATCTTTCGTCAATTCAAAACCTTCATACATTGAATTACCATAATTAATAATCGCCAAATTGAATTCAATGACCTCATTATCTGGTTCAGTATGTAGGTACGAGACTCCGTCCACAAACCATTCGCTCTTTCTCAAACTATGATCTTCTGCATTAGATAGAATCTCTCCTACCATACTCTCTATATAATTTTGCCCTCTTTCATCAAAGCCTACATCAAATCGTTCAGCAGTATTTTCTACAAATTCTGCTACCTTATGAGAGACCACTGCTTTTCGATTCTCTCTATAATTCCTTGAACGGCCTCTCATAAGTCCCAATACGAGATATTCTTTTTGCTCGTCCTCGCTAACGGGTAAATCGGCAAAATTTAAGGCATGTAAATGACGGTTTACTATTGCTGAGTGTGATGGGATAATTTTTATAGATTTAGGAATTTCTCTAAATCTGCTTAGTGCTAATTTTTTACCAAAAAATGATAGTTCATCAAGAATTGTTTTTAATGAAACCAAAGCAGATACAGATACTTCATTACATTTGGAAAAATCTATAACAATGTTTCCTTTAACTTTACAGTATGTTAAAACAACTCTTTCAAGAAAGCTTACACATTCTTTAAAATTAGCTTTAAAGCAAAGATGCTTAGGGACTGGCAATTTCTTGGCCGATACGGTATTTAGATCGCCACGATCGACAAGAAAGGAAATAACTTTTGAGGCATATCGGACAACATCTCCTCTTTTAACAGATATAATTTCATTATGTGCGCGAATTTTCCGCAGACGTTTTTTCTTACGTCTGCGGAATATCTTTCTTTCAATGGTCAGTTCTTTTAACGCGAACATAATCTATAATCATGCCTTGAATAATTTTTTGCAAAGATAATAAAATAAATTCACATACACAAGGACAAGACTCATAGAGATATTGTCTATATGCCTATTCTTGTTGATGTTATAGATTAGAATTCAAAAAGACTAACATCCAAATAATGCGGCAAATTCGGTCAGCCTTCTGGTATAAATTCCTTTGTGCCATTTGCCTTTGTAGCGGCAGTGGGAGGTGTAGGCTTTGAAGATGTTGCGGTCTCCGGCTTTCAGCTTTTTCAGGATACTGCTCTTGTTCACAACACCGGGCCCGCAGTTATAGGCGAGACAGCCCAACAGGATTGAGTCCTTGCCATATTTGGAATACAGGGCGCAGAACTTCCGGAGGTCTTTGCGGAGCAATGCGTCTGCCTGTTTCTCAGTCAGCTGAACCCCACGTCGGTAAGGCTCTCCCGGCTGAACCTGATGTCCGTAGCCGACATACGGCCAGTCCTTCGGGTGGTGCATCGTCTCAAATTTCTTTATAATCAGCACCGCACGTTCAAACGGAGGCAGTTCCATTATGCTTCTTTTTGCTTGGGCGGTCGGCGTTGCTGACGCAAGGGTCAGCAACGCCACGAAGAACATCAGTAGTTTTCTTTGCAATGGCAAAGCTATAAATCGATTACTCATCGGCTGATTGGTGTTATAATTCCGGGATTGACGGGCTGGACGTTAATCCCGCCATCCTCCTCTGTTGATTTGCCGTTGAACTCGAAAGTCTGCTCCCACGGAGTTGTGCCGAAATTGTCTTCAACGACAACGAGGAATTTGTGGGCATCAGACGAGTTTGCGGTATAGTTGAGGCGGAAGGTCTTGCTTTCAAGAAGCACACGGTCATTGTTCACAAGCACCGGACCGTCAACAAGTTTGAGCGTTCCTTCTCCGTCATACTGGAAGTAGCGGATTGTGTAGAGGGTGTTCTTGTAGTTGCCCTCCGGCTTTATCTCGAAGCGTAGTTCAACGGTCTCGCCCTTTGAAATCTTGTCACCAAAAGGCATAACATCAACGGTGAAAGGATATGCCTGCTGAACGTCAAGCTCATCGGAGCATGATGTGAGAGCGAGGAGGACAGCGCCGACTACGAGCCAGCAACCGCAAAGCGCTTTCGGAGTAAAACGGAGAAAGAACCCGAAGAAACGAGAGGGGGTAACGCGGATTGCGCCGATACGAGAAATAAGATTTGAAGTCATAATTTGAGTCTGGATTTAGTGGTTTGTCTGTTGATTGTTGACACAAGGTAATCGTTCAGATCCTTGTGATTTGGATAGAGTGCCGATTTGTCCATCACCCGGTCGCCGAACTCCCCTTGAAGTCTTGCGAGAGCCGCACGACCGGCGGCATCGTTGTCAAAGTAACATAAAATCAGCGGATAGTCTGTCAAAGGCTCAATAGCCTTGCCGAGATTGGAAACCTATTTGAGGACAATAGCGTCTGTTCCGTCATTGAAACCGAGCCTCTCCGCCGA
>JAAVCP010000060.1 GCA_014802265.1 Bacteroides sp.
TTCCGAACAGAGAAGTTAAACCTCATCACGCCGATGGTACTGCGAGAGCGGGAGAGTAGGTAATCGCCGCCTTAGGACAGCCGGACTGCAGCATAACGCAGCCCGGCTGTCTGTTTTTGAATATATATTTGAAGCCATTAATACAAGCAGCGGCAGAATCGTCGTAAAATTGATTCTGCCGCTGCTTGTATATGTTAAGGTATGATTATTTGCCTGGACTCGTTTTCTTACGGTAGGAGGTCGGAGAGCAACCCGTGTGTTGCTTAAAATATTTACCAAAGAAAGATTGATTGGCGAAATTAAGATACACCGCAATTTCCTGAATGGTCATATCAGTAGTCTTGAGAAGAATTTTTGATTCCATCACCACATAGTTTTCAATCCATTCCCCTGCTGTGCGCCCTGAGATCTCCTTCACCACTGACGAAAGATGCTTGGGACTTATGCATAGCTTTTGGGCATAGTATGCCACCTGACGCTCCGTGCGGAACTCTTCACTGACAGCAATTATAAATTTTGCCATTATTTCCTCTTTTCGTGTCCGGCTGCTTTCCACCACTTTGGAGCTGTGGGCTTCCTTAATGTCCATAAGCTCGTAAAATATGGCTTGGAGCAGACTGTTGATCTTTTGTTTCTCGAAGCGTGTGCGTGGTCCGTGAAGCTTTGACTTTATAAATTCATAGAAATGCCTTATCCCAGTCGCTTCCTCTTCGCTTAGCTGAGTCACAGGCAGAGTGCGGTTCTGAAGAAGGAAAGGCAGAATGTCGGTCAGCTTGGGCAGTACGTTTTCCACCACATGTTTTGAACATATAAGGACAGAGCATTTGAAATCTTTAGAATATTTGGACAGATAGATATAGTTTTTCGGCTGAATCATGATGAGGGAGTTCCTCTTCAATTCATATTCTCTAAGGTCGATACTGATTTTGCCACTCCCCGCCGTGCAGAGGGATATGATTAAGGCATCTATTCTTATGGGTAAGAGCTTCTCATTCTTTATGGGAAAGAATTTTTCATTTTCCCTTACAATACCTTGGTCAAACACGATGATTTCCTCGGTGGAACTTTCATTGTTGACATACTTTGCAATCTCTTGCATGCTTACAAAGTCGGTAGGGCGTGGGATTTGGTCCATTATAATTTTCTTTTAGCTGCCCTTAGCATGAAGCCGAGGTGGTTGATTATAGTCGGGAAGGTGCCATAATGCTCACACATGATTCTGAATCTTTCGCGCAAAGATGTGAGTTTATTTTTGTCGGTCGTTCCGTCAGTAAGGTAATCAATGGCTACCATATTTAGATTTATACAGTTGCCGGGTTTTGTCTTTTGCAGGCATTTCACCGTCCAGTCATAATCGGCGGAGAACCGGAAGCGCAGATCATACTCAGGAGCCAGACTCCTCTTTACCATAAAAGCCTGATGGCACACAAGCATTCCCTGAGAGAAAGAATGAAACGACAGAATGGAAGGAGCGGAGAGATGGCGGGGCGCAATTACATTTCTTTGGGAATCTACAATCACAGTGTCGGCATAGATTATGTCGGCATTATGTAAGGCAGCTTCTCCATAGGCATTCAGCACATCTCTTGAATGAAAGGCATCCCCCGCGTTAAGAAATAACACGTATTTTCCTTTTGCCATTCGCAACCCTTTGTTCATGGCATCATAAAGTCCTTTGTCAGGCTCGCTGAGAATCCTCAGTGACTCTCCGCCAAGGGAACGGGCAATTTCAAGAGTGTGGTCGGAAGAAGCCCCGTCTATTATTAAATGCTCATAGTCGGTGAAAGATTGTTCTTTCACCGACTCCATTGTCGGGGGTAATACTCCCCCCGCATTGTACGTGATTGTTATAATTGATATGAGCGGACTGGTTGCCATAAGACTGAAAGCGTAAGAGAAATCAGCGTTTACGACGGCGCACAGATTTTGCAGCGCTGCTGTTGCCTTCAGAAGAAGATGAAGAGGGAGCCTTGCTTGCCTTTGGCTTTTTATTCTCCTTTTTCTTTGCGGAGGCAGAATTTTTTGTTGAGCTGCGTTTCTTTGCACGAGATGATAAGGAGGGTTTCTCCGATTCGCTGTCAGTGTCTGACACCACCGTGCGTTCAGGAATGCTGTCGCCGGCTGCCAACTGTGCAGCCTTTTCCTCTTCCTTCTCTTTCATGGCAAGATATTCTTCACGGGTTGGTACCCATAGGTTCTTACCGTAGTTGCGCAGACGGTTATCAATGCTGTCTTGAGCACGCTTTAAGTCATCCTCATCCGGGAACATCTGCGCCATCGAAAGGTTACGCAGGTTGCGGGTCTTGTATATCTCGCCGTCATACATTCCGAGATTAAAATAATCGTCAAGGCTATATCGGGCAAGGTTATTATCATCAGTGAGGAATATCGACTGTTGAGCCAGATAAGGACGCAGGGCATCAAATTTTACCCAGAACATGGGGTATTTTGCCTCGCCTCCATAATCGGCAGAGCGGTTGAGCACCGGGCAGATTGCCTCCACACGGGTTTTCATTCGGTTGGTGCGTCGGTCAAATTCCCATTTCTCAATTATATAATAGTTTAATACCTGCCCTGTCGGCACGTCTGCCTCCTCAATGGTGAATTTGGGATTTTTCTCGGTTGAGCCGTTAGCCTCCTGCGCATATATCCCGAAACGCTCAAGCATGTCTGCTACTCCCACCTTATATTGGTCGGAAAACACCTCTCTGCCGTCAAGGTACTCATAGGCAGGAATCTTGCCGTCTACCACAAGGCGCAGTATGATGCGGAAAAGGTTCTCTTGCCCGTCGATTACGTCCTCAGGGAAATAAAGGGGGGTATTGGCATCTTTAGTAAGGTCAATCTGCCGGTAAATCTGCCGCATATAGGAGAGATCGGCATCGTGTGTCTTGGAGGTCTCGAAAAATCCCTGCATTCTGTCAGAAACCTTGGGACCTGTCTCTGTGGTCTTATTCTCACGTTCTGAGCGCTTGCGCACCCCGCCTGCATTCTCCACCTGGGCGGACGCACCGAATGCTATCATCATGCCGGCTATGCCGAGAAATATTTTGCGTAAATTCATCATTCAATAATTTTTTCTGTGAATCTATGGGAGCGTCAGTTAAGCGCAACCTGCATAGGGGGTATGTCGCGAGTAATTCCGTCAGGACCTTTCGCTTTTACTTCTGAGATAAAGAATGTCTTTCCGGGTTTCAACCGTTTGAACTGCTCTTTCTGGCGTGGAGAGAAGGCATTGCCGTTTGACACTTCCGGAATGGCATTTCCCATTGAATCATAAAAAACAGTTGAGAATGAAACCACTGAATAGGTTACGTTCAGGAGGTCGTCATCAAGGGCAGCCCCGAGTGTCTCTGCCTCCATTAAGGCAGCCTTGGAAATCTTTTTCGGGAAACCCTTATAGTGGGTGATGTTGCCCTGTCCATCCTTCATGGGGATATAAGGGGTAGGGTCGGGGAGCTTGCGCACTCTGAAAGACATTGAACCCACCTGCTGCGATCTGCCGTCTATCTGTGCTGTGACGGAAATCACCGCCTCTGTGCCAACCTTGCCGGGGTGTGCCACCCATGTGTCGCCATTGCGGGTGAGTGTCCCATTGGTCATTGTGGCTTGGACAGCACTCATAGGCACTCCCGGCACGGAAATACTGATGGGGTTGTCAATGCCGGCATAAAGCACATTCATCATGGTGGGGGAGATGGTTGCCATAGGCTCCATCACAGTATAGGAGGAGCTGAAGGGATGGCGGGCAGTGGTGCCGTCTCCACGCATCACTTCAATGTAGCCTGAATAATTATGAGTGCCCACAGACCCTGCGGTAAATTCAAGCAGACCCTTATCGTTATTAAGCTTGGAACCGTTGACAAATACTGCAGGGCGCTGCGTGGTGTCAATTGCAGCGAGCACGATATTGGCTGTGTATCTCCCCCCTCTCATTACCATATTGGAGTTTGGGATAACGTATGCATTAAGCTCATTAACACGCACGTCGCCGATGTCAACATTCGTGATAAGGTCAGCCATAGCTTCGCTTTCAGCTTGGCGAATGTCACTTTGGAGCTTTGAAAGGAGAGTGACAGCAGCCACTGCAGGCATATTGTCAAACATCTTTTCCTCCCATGTCGTCGGTCCGATAGTGCCGGGCTTATTGGAAACCTCTGTGGAAAGCATCTCCATAATTGCGCTGCGCTTGAGTGTGTCGGGTATAAGGGAGGCAACGAATCCACGGTAATCCTCCACCTTGCTGCGCAGGTTCTTGCCGTGTGCCGTAGCCGGATTCAGCATGGTCACGGCGGCTGCCTCAAGGTCGTCAAGGTTGATGATTTCATTAGGGTTGCCGGCGGGGCCGTCTGCCTGGCGCGCTATAACCATTTTCAAGGAATCGATTGTGGCATAAAGCTGATCTGCCCTTCCATGAAGGGTAACGCCTTTCTCATACCATGGACCTGCCTTTGCTTCATTTTTGTCATACAGTTCCTTGAGATACTGAAACTGTGCCTCATTGCGTGAGGTCATATTCTGATTGGTGCGGTGGAGTCCCTCGTGCACTTGGTTGAATCCATTGAGCACATCGCTGGAGACGTTCAATGCAAGCATTGCCGTCAGCACGATATACATCAGGTTGATCATCCTTTGCCTTGGCGACATCCTCGCCACATTATTTCCACCTGCCATCTAATCTTAATTAGTAAATGCCTAAAATAATAATGTTATTCTGATTTTGAATCGCTTTCAGCGAAAGGATTCACCGGCGCACCACCCATCATGGGGTTATGCATGTTGATGGTCATAGCGGTGATCATCTTTTCATACACCGCATTGATCTGCTTCATGTAGCGTGCCATCTTTTCAGTCTCTTCACAGTAACGTGACGACTCGTGGGCTGACTTCTCATACATGTCGCGGATATCTTTAAGCCCACGGTTCACACGGTCAATGGTCTCAAGCTGCCCAGACACATTTTTAAGCTGAATCTCATAGATAGTGTTCAAGCCGCCGATGTTGCGGTTGAGATCTGCCATCTGGTCGGCATAGCCGGTTGAGTTGCGTGAGATATTGTCAGAATTGTCAGTTATGGCGCGATATGAGGAAAGGAGCACCGCACTGACTTCATTAAGTGCCTGGGTGGTCTCCTTAAGCTGAACCATCTGTTCGGAGATTGCCTGCATACCGGCGAGATATTGCTGTGTGGCGTCGGTAAGCTCTGCCATTCGCGAAAGCTGCTCTGAGGCTGATGCCATCTTCACAATGCTGTCGTGGAGCGAGGCGGTGTCTTCTTCCGTGAGGGTTATACCCTGCGGCAGACCGGCAGATGCCTTCACGGCTCCACCATCAATATGCACTCCGCCACCGGCATTGCCACCACCGGAAATAAATACTCCGCCGCCACCGGCACCACCACCTTGGAAGGAGGCGGTGGTGTCGCCGTTTCCTGCGCCGCCACCGGAAATAAACACTCCGCCGCCACCGGCACCGCCATGAAAGTCAGGACGGTCTTCAGGATTCTTGGAATCAAGCACCGGGAACACATCTTCCCAGGCATATTCTTTGGGAGGACGGTCGAAAGCAGTGAGGATAAACATTGCAATCTCAGTTCCCATGCCGATACATAGAAGGGTGCTGCCTCCGGGGAGGTGGAGGATCTTAAACAGGGCACCCCAGATTACGATTGCCGCGCCTATTGAATAGGCAAAGTTGAAAAAGCGCTGCCCCTTCTGTCCGTGAAGGAAGCGTTCAATGCCGTTGGCATATTTTCTAATCTTGACCATAGTTATTTTCTTTTCTTTTGGGTGCCCCTTGCGAATCCAATTTGTGAACGCACATTGCGGAAACCTATATAAGAGCGTTGTTCATTCTGATATTCCCACATACGTAGGTCGCTGCGGAGGTTATGAGCCACATCTTTCCATGATCCCCCCCTCACGATTTTTTTCTTCATCTTGTAAGGGTCTTCCTTTGCCGCATCGTAGCGGTATTCCGGATTTAGGTCAGACGTAAGGCGGTCGATACTCTCGGTGTAGGCAGTGGAAGTCCATTCCGACACATTTCCCGCCATGTCATAAAGTCCGAAGTCATTGGCTGAAAAAGTTCCTACAGGGGAAGTAATCACGTGCCCGTCGCGCACATAGTCGCCGTCCATGGGTTTGAAGTTGGCATAAAAGCAACCTCTCTCGTCGTAGGGCAGTGTCTCTTCCCAAGGGTATGAGCTTTCCGAGTTACCTGCACGTGCGGCATATTCCCATTCCGCCTCAGTCGGCAGTCGGTAAGGCTCGATATATATCCCGTCTTTGCCAAGGCTGCGTCGCAGGAAGTCGGTACGCCAGTTTGAGAAGGCATTTGCCTGCTCCCAGCTCACTCCCACCACCGGATAGTTGTTATAGCCTGCGTGGGAGAAATACATTCGCGTGTAAGGCTCATTATAGGCGTTTTCAAAGTCATTGATCCAGCATGTAGTGTCGGGATAGACATTGACTATATAGGTGTTCAGGAAGTCAAAATCGCCGGTAAGCGGGCGAGATATGGTCTCTCTAATGATCTCCCCCTCGTCAGTGAGATAGGCTGTGTCTTTTGAGATCACCGGCAATTCGTCAGACACCGGCAGGTCTGTGTTATATTCCCTTGTGGCAGGGTCAAGACGGTTCTTTCTCTGAGCTGCCGCCGTGTGGTTGTAGATTTCATAGCGGTAGTTGAGCTGAGTGGGGTCAAGCTCGCGTCGACCGGTGATGGGGTTGGTACGGTAGACGCTCTCAATAGCCCTCTGCTCATCTTCATTGGGATTACGCCATGGAATTGCCTTGTTCCAATTGAGATAAGGGGTGATTGGATTGCCTTCCTTGTCTTCCTCTATCTTAAATGTCTCATCGCCGCCGTATGCCGGGTCGGCAAGACGCTCGCGGATAATGGAGTCGCGCACCCAAAAGACAAACTGCTTATATTTTGAATTGGTAATTTCGGTCTCATCCATCCAGAAAGCGTCGACGGATACGCCCTTGGAATTTGCCTTAATGTCCCAGATGCTGTCGTCGGCTGACGGACCCATTGCGTATGCGCCACGGTCAACAAGCACCATTCCGTAAGGTGTAGGCTCTGCCCATGCCGAGCCGCCCACGCCTGTCACTTCTCCCCCTGTGGCAGAGCTGCGCCCGCCGAAGCAGGAGGTCAGCGAAAGGGCAAGAAGGGGAGCGGCTAAAGCGGAAGCCGCCTGAGTCGGGCTGAGTTTTAATTTGGGGATGTGTGTCTGAATTTTATTTGTCATCTTCATCATTTATCGCTACATTATGCGGATGGAACGGTGTTTATTCTTATTTTTGCCCGAAAGGTCGAGCTTCAATTGATATCCTGCCACAAGCTCATGGCTGCCGGAAGAGGCCCTGGCGAGTGGGGAGAGTGGGTAGTCGAATGCATACCCCAGAAAGAAATTCTTATATTCGGCGCCCACCATGATGGAGAGTGCGTCGTTCCAACGGTACCCAAGTCCGAAAGAAATGAATTTATTATACTTTGCACGCACCGTAATGTCAGCGGCAAAAGAATTGAGGTCAGTTGCCACGAGCAGAGAGGGCTGCAATTCAAATAACGTATTTTTTATCTCGATATTGCTACCACCGTTAAAATAAATGGTCATAGGCAGCTCCGATTGGTATTGCTGTGATTCTGTTGACTCACTTCCCTCGAGTGTCATATTGACTTTCGGAGAGGTGATATGCATGGCGGATATGCCTGCATAGAAGAGCCGGTGGGTGTAGGAAAGCCCCACAGAGGCGTCGAAGGCGTTTCCGGATAGATCCTGGGTAGGAATGGCTGGGTCATTCCCTTCATGGAAATCATCATTATCTGGGATATAGACGTCTGAGCCATGAAACTTTGTGTTGAAATAGGCAAGCTGAATCCCTATCCCCAGTTGCCCTTTGAGAAATTTGAACTTATAGCTTCCCTGTGCGCCGGTGAGCAGCTTGGAGAAAAGACCGATACTTTCCTGCTGAATCACCACTCCGGCTCCTATACGCTTCCCAAGCAGCTTGAATGGTATGTCGCCAGCCCCTGCAAAGCTCGAGGGGGCACGTGTAACGCCAACCCACTGCAAACGTGCGCCGCCGCGAATGCGCAGATAGTCAGTGTCGCCTGTGGTTGCGGGGTTGTAAACGGTGGGGAGTGCCCAGTATTGAGAAAAAAGCACTTCATTTTGGGCGTTGGCTGTCATGGTGAAAGCCAACGCTGCCACAAGCGACGGAAGAATCCGTGATAATATGACGGAGAAGTGTGTTCTCATTTTCTTACTGCCGTTGTTATTCAAACGATGTTATTCAAAATAGAAAGAGATTACGACCATATTCGACTTTACTTTCGACAGCGACTGTGTCATCTTGAATGTGTCAGGGTCATCGGTAAGGTCCGGGCGGTCGTGCTTCAGAATGTCGGTCAGACCAAAGCAGAATTTAATTTCGGGGTTAAGCTTGAAGAACGGAAGATAAAAGTCAACTCCCATTCCGACACACAGATATGCATCGGCAGCATTAAACATCAGGGCTTCAGAACGCTTTTTGCTGACATCGAAAGCCGCCATCACTCCGGTGGTGACGTATGGGCGCACATTTCGCATTCGGTCGCCGGAGATTTTGAGATCGAGAGGAACAACTACGTATGCGCTCTTTACGTCCTGAGTCTTGCGTATATCGGTGTTGTAATCCATCATTGTCACGTTTTTGCTTCCGAAATACATTCCCGGGGATAGGCGGAGGTTAAGGTATCTGTGAAGTCGGAGGTCGGCAAGCACGTTTACACAGAAGCCGGGGGAGAAGTCGGGCACTTCTGCCACCCATCGTTCACCTTCCGGGGTGACATATCCGTTGTGGGTGAAGGAAAGGTCTTGCACGTGTGCGCCCACGGAAAAGCCGAGGTGCCAGGGCTTTTGGTCAGCATATGGTCGGTTGAGTAGTTTGTCACCCGGTTTGGCGATAGCTTCTGACCCATACAGCATGACAACAGCCGCCATTATTAGGGCGGCTATAATGCGGCTGCGCGTGGCGATATTTTGAAAAAAGCGGTTCATCTCCTTAATAACGCAATCCCTCTGAGCATTATTGCCAAAATGTAAGGTATGATGTGTAGTTAACAAAATATAAAAGACCTTTAATAATCGTAAAAACGAGTTGAAACAAACCAATCGATAGATTTGAAATAGGTAAATATTAAGGCTGAAGGAGATATAGTTTGTAAGAATGGATAGCCATGTTTCATTAAATAAAGACATACATTTTTTGAGGAAATTGATAAAAATAGGGCGAAAAAAGGTGTTGTCCATGTGTTGTCCATGTCATTTTGTTGGTTCCCGCTTTGGAAATAGCGAATTTTGCCACCGATTTATCGCGGCGGCTCTGCTGTCGGGAGACCGATAAATCGTATCAATACTAACCGTCTTCAGTCTCCGAAGGCATAATCAAAGTCATATTTTATGAAGAGATTATTAACATCATTATTCACGCTGCTGATGATATTCTCAGTCTCAGCCACCGTGAAAGAAAGAGAGTTCGAACACTGTGCCAAATCCGCACCGCACTCATCAGTTTCTTTTAAGAAAATTACTGATGGTAGAAATGTGAATCCCCTCATGGAAAAGTCTTCCATGTCTATAAAGATTATAAACACTCCTGCAAAAGAGGGTGCAGAAATGGTGAAAGCTACTTTGAAATTCCCCCCGCTTGATAAAGGGTGGCGTATTGTTGATATTGATTGGCCTGCTACTATCTTTTTTTACAATGAAGCTGAAAAGTTTGGATTTGAAATTATCCCGTATGATGAAAACTTCAACTATAATTTAGAAGAATGGGAAATAGAAATCCCGGCTGGCGTTTATGATATGTGTTCGAAGTTTGAAAGGATTGATTATGATAATGTTAATATGTTTAGTGATACTATGTTTTATGAGTACTATTATATAGAAGAGGGAATCTCTATAGGAGAAAATTCGATTATAGAATTAAAACCAGAAGAGAGCACTGTGTGCATGAAAATGGAAACTATCAATCCAAATGGAGAAAAATCACGTTTACAAAAGATAAGTTACAATGAAGATTGGGATAGGGAGATTGTTGAAGAAGGTAATATAACTGGTATTTATGTACATAAGGTTGTTATGTGGAGAGATATTGTTATAGATAATAATATTAAATTTGTTCCAGGTTACTGTGTTGAACCTGGTCCTTTTGGTAGTCAGGATCCACAGATAATATGCAATTTTTATGTTAACTCGGTAAGCGATAATTATATGTTTCGCACGATGAAGTATATGCCTGCATGGCCTGAAAGTGAAGGTGTGTATTTGGCTGTCACCCAATGCCGTGGTGCAGTAGAAGGTTCATACACAAATGATATAAAATATTCACTTGATGAATCTGTAATTGAACATACTCCTGCGTTTGAACAATATCCACCAATAGATTTTATTGGAGATGGCATCAAGCCATATAAATTAAGCATTACTGCAGTATTTCCTGATAGGGGACAAGATGAGAATGGAATTTGTATACCATCAGAAAAATCATCAGTATGGAAGGTTTGGTCGAGTGGACCTGCAAATGTATATAATGGTGAAGAATTGTATTTGACATATAATAAGAATCTGGATGACGCGTGGATTATCGAAGAAAAAGATTGGGGAACACGGTGGGAGATACCTCAAATACTGGGTGAA
The DNA here is from genome assembly GCA_014802265.1 of Bacteroides sp. Lineage (GTDB taxonomy): Bacteria > Bacteroidota > Bacteroidia > Bacteroidales > Muribaculaceae > Lepagella. The sequence goes on from JAAVCP010000060.1 coordinate 10,691, forward strand.
AACATATATCCTTTTGCAGATAATCATATTGTTAATACTGTAAACCCTCAGGGTATTTTTGGGTATTATGAAAATGGTGAAATGGAACCATATAATTTATTCCCAGGAAATCCTTACTTTAAGTCATATTATAGTCAACAGATGATTGCGGTTGGAGGTTCCGCCCCTCTTCTGCATTTTAATTTATATCCCGCTGCATTGAATTTAGATACTGGAAGTATAAATACTGTTTATAAATATTGTTATATTGGACGAATGGGAGAGAGACTAAATTCAACAGAAAATCTTGCTAATGCGGTATTAAGTGTCAATAGTGAGAAGATAGCTGAAGGATTTTATGAGCCTTATAACTGGCTGACTGAGAACCCAAATGTGAAAGGTGAATATTCATTTACAGTTACTGCAGATAATTTTTCCATAGGAGATATTAAAGGTGGTAACATAGCCAAAATCGTATATAATAATGATAACGATGATATTACACCTCCTACGGTCACAATGCTCCAATTGAGGGATCAAATGGAAAATATCACTCAGGAATTTGCTAACTCCGATGATTGTAAATTTTTAATAAGCGCAGCAGATTATTCTTTTAACTTTGGTGAACCTAATGAGTGGGGAGGGGTTCCAGTATGGTTTGATCTTTCAGCACCCGCAAAGGTTAGCGCATGGTGCACGCCTAATGGAGTAGAAACTAATGTGATAAGTGAGATAGAGTTAACACAAGATGTTGATGCCGGGATAGTACATGGATTTGGTGCTTTATATCGTGGGTCATTGGACAAACTTAATTTGATGTCACCAAACGGATGGTATGATCTTACAATTTCTGTTGAAGATGCAGCCGGTAATAGCCAAGTGCAGACACTTTCTCCGGCATTTAAGATAGATACTCTTACAGGAATAAATGCTATTACCACTGACGCGAGCGTAACAGTAAATGGTAATGAGATTGTTGCACCTGCCGGTTCACGCATATATAATATCGGTGGTGCAGAAGTAGGAAATAAATTGCTATCTAAGGGTATTTATTTGGTAGTTACCCCGGAAAAGACTGTAAAAGTAGCAGTAAGATAAGGTAAGTTTTATTCTGAATAAATAATAGACTTTTTTCCATAGGTGGCTTTTTTAGCACTTGTGGAAAAAAGTCTATTATTCATATTAGCCTTAACGTTATTTGAACGCCTTCTATGTGGAATTTGTAAACTGAAATCAGAAATAGCGAAACGAACGATGACCGCTATTATGCAATTAACTTAAAATCCAATTTAAATTATTTTTTGTCTTTGGGGGGAAATATAAAATTGTGTGATTTGCGAAGAAATTCAGTTATTTGAGCTTCTTGTTTCGCAGATAACCGAGGGGTGGGCAACTTGCCATTGCGCTCAGCTTCTTCTACAAAAGCGAGAGCGATTCCCCGACAAGTACAGGGGATGAGTTAATAGGCATTGCCATATCTTGAAGTTTTTAGTACAAAATTATAACATTATTCGAATAAAACAAGAGTCAATATGTTATATAGCGGATTTGTTACGGCTGCGAAGGAATTCTTCGAGACTGTCATCGTTGTTCAGACCGAGTCGCGTGCGAAGCCTGTAGCGACTTTTGTGAAGCGAAGAGAGTTGGATGCCAAGCATACGGCAAATCTGTGGACTTTCCACACCGATGGCAATAAGTGAAGCTAATTTAAGTTGCCCTTCAGATAGAGACGGATAGTCTTCCCTTAATTTATCTATGAAGTCGTTGCTCAATTCTTTTTGTATTTCTAATAATCCCTTATGGGCTTCGCTATCAGTTTTGTGAAGTTTCATAATTCGAGTCAATGCTCCGGCACTTGTGATGTCGATCTCTCCATTTTTGCGCAATTCATTTATTTGTTCCGATATTTTGTCAATTAGCTTTTCATTCTCTTCAATCACCATAGTCTGTATTTTCACTGACTGCACGCTTTTTTGTAATTTCTCTTGCGTTTGCAGTTGCTTGAATTCTTTGACTGCTTGCCTTCGTTTATGATTTATCAATAAGATTATTAGTGCCAGTATAATGAAAACAATTGTAGATGTAAGTCCCCATATCCACAAATCACGCTGTTGCTGCATACTCTGTTTTACAAGTTCAATCCGGTTTTTGACATCAAGGTTTAATACCTGGGCTTGCTGAAGTTCTTTGTCAAGAGAGTCACGAAATTGCAGTGATTGATAAAAATAAAATGCAGCAGAATCCGGATATTCCATATTCCCATATGTAGCTCCTAACATTTTATACATCATATGGAGATAACGAAATGGATACTCTTTTCTATTTGTAGAATCTAATCCTTGAAGTATAAGTTCTTTACCTTCTAAGTGTTTACCCAGGTATTGATCGTAGTAATTTCCTTTCAGGGCGAAAAGAAATGGCACTTCTTCAATGTATTTAGTTTCCGAAAAATAAGAAGGATTAGCCGCAATTTGGAGAGCAGAGTCAATATATTCTATTTTTCCTGTAGAAAGTGCATAATTTTGCATTACCCAAATTTGTAACTGACCTAACTTTCGTGCTGACGTATCATTTATTAAATTAAGAAATACGCGGTCTCTATCTTCTATTGAGAGAGTTGGTGCCAAATTGAGTTGGCAAATAAAAATATTTCTTCTATATCCTAAATTCTTATATATTTCTTCTGCTTTTAGATAGTGTGCTTTTGCTTGTTCTAACTCTGAATAATCCTTCATTATATTTCCAAGCTGCACGTGTGAGCGACCTAATTCATAAAAAGATCTTACTTTTTCAAAGTAGAGAATATTATCTGTGGATTTTATATATTTTTTAATCATGTCTCTTTCATTGTCTATTTCAAGAGATGTCCACATATGCCAATCAAAGGTATGTCGTGAAGAGTCTAATTTAGATTTCACGGAAGCAATAAGTTTGAGAAGTGAGTCATTTGAGTACTCTCTTTTTGACTTTGTATAGAGTTGAATATAACTTGCACGAGATTGTAAGAGGTTATTATTCGGATATTTTTCTGCCAAAGAGCACAGACGGATTTCTAAGTCCCGGTATCCCTTTACAGGAGTGTCAATAGCTATGGTTCGGCGTTCCATCTCGAGTATGAGCGAGTCTGCTTCCGGCACTCCCGACGATGGCCATCTGAACACTTCGTCAATAAGCTTCTCATGGCTGCATCCCATCACAAGTGCTATTAGCAATATTAATATCAGTGAACAATATTTCGACAACCTCATTATACTTAGCGATTATTCAAGTTTATTTGCAAAGTTAGTCAATATTTGTTAGATTCAAGAGGTTAGGAGTCGATTAAAAATTTTAGATATTAAATATTCTTAAATGATCTTCTTGTGTATAAGTGTGTGAAAGTTGCATACCTTATCATTTTTCTATCTTCCTCAACTTTGCTAAGCAGGAAGTTGCGTTGGGATATATGGACTATCAATTAAAACGATAAAACAAGTATATTAAACATTTCTTATTGTTATGTTGTATATATTATGTATATTTTGTATCTTTGCATCGTAAAACTAAAAAGACTATGGCAACAGCATTGAATATCAAGCGCAAGAATATCGATCTTCCTGTAGATACGTTGCAAAAGCTATCTATTATGGCAGTGGCACAGGGCAGGAGTCTGAAGAACTACATCGAGACAATCCTCATAAATAAGGCGAACTCAATATCTGTAGAAATTAGTGAAAATCCCTCTCCCTCCGGAGATCCATGGTTTGACAATGCGGAAAATATGGCATCGGTACGCCGTGGCATTGAGGAGATGAAAGCCGGGAAAGGTCGTACTTACTCTATGGATGAGCTACGGACACTATTAGGAGTATGATCTACGAATTGATTTTGCAGCCCGAAGCTGAACAACATTTGGAAGAGTGGAAGAAATCAGGTCAAAAGAAAATTCTCAAAAAGATAATTGACCTGTTTTCAGAACTAAGGGAGCATCCAACTACTGGCACTGGACAAGTGGAGCAGCTTAAAGGGAATTTGTCCGGCTTTTGGAGTCGGAGAATAGATAAAGGCTCACGTATGGTTTACACCATTGAAAATGAAAGGGTAATTGTTACTGTCGTTTCTCTAAAAGGATATTATGGAAACAAATAAATCAGTTTCATTTTATTTAATCTCTAACAAAATATTGACTACTCCCCATATGCCATACGAATAATATCTTCGGGATACAGAATTTTTATCTCTTTTGCCTTGACTTCGTCTTTAGGTAGGTTTTTTAGGAAAAGAACCGGGATGATTTCCTTATCTTTTGCAAATGTAAGAATGGAGGCTTTTTCAATAAGTTTTCTTTGTAGTTCAGTAGCTATTTCAGGATTAGTCCATTTACATTCACCTATTAGTAAAGCTTTCTTATCAGTAGACTCAGCAATCACATCAAATTCCATAGCCTTTACATCATCGCTAACTTTAATCGTTCCCCATCAGCGGGATGCTTCGTTCCAGTGATAACCATACAGGCGGTTACCACTTACGGATTCACGACATAGATATTCCCAATGACGCGAAACATAATTAGAAAAATCTTCTTCAATCTCCTCCATGACAAAATTTCGGCATCCGCGTCCGATACTTGACATATTTGGTATGATATAAGTATAGTAGAAATCCATCTCCCTTTGCAAATAATTCATCTGTATTAGTCGGTCTATAGGACCCGACAGAGCCGTGGCATCTCTTCCCATGCGTGATGCAATTTCTGACAGGCGGTTAGCTCCGGCTGCCACTACCGACATTATAGATTCAGATTGAAAGGTAACAGTCATGTCGTCAAGAAATAAGCGTCTTGGTTCATCATATAGCACTGCTGTAGGACTTAGTAAAGTTGCATTGATTGAATCCTTTAAATTTGAATATTCCTCACGTAACTCCCAATAACGAGGCACCCCTCCCCAGACACTATATTCCTCAATTGTAGAAATAGCATCAAGATGCAAAGCCTCTTTCAGATAGGATATTGGAATTGGTCTCACATCAATAATGGCATTGGCTCTTCCAAACAGTGGTTCAGACTGTGATAATATCATGTTCTGCATCATGCGCTGCGAGCTTCCGCAGATTACCACATTGAATTTCAGTGATTTTGAATCTATAAGACGTTGAAGTATAGACGGAAGTTCGGAGGAGTGTTTCACCATGTAGGGAAATTCATCAAGCTACAATGTGAATTGTGACGTGGAAAACTTGTTGAGCATTTTTAGCAGATCTTCCCAAGTTGGATAGACTGCTAAGTCTTTCCGTGAATTTCTCGGCAAGTTGGTTCCTGAGCATGTGTCTCGTTGTACAGTGTCTACAAAGTCATCAGCCATATAATAGATGTCATCTTTCCCCAAAACTTTCTTAATCAGGGTAGATTTACCGAGACGCCTACGCCCGAAAACAACTACGAAACGAGGTGGTATGTCGGGATTCAATACGCGCTTCAGGTCTGCAAGCTCTTCTTTATGGTCAAGAAATTCCATAATTATATTTGCAAAAAATTATTTTTTACAAATACAATTATTCCTATTGAATTGTAACAATTTTATGAAAAATATGAATACATATTTGTGGGAATAGTAGGAAATTACTTACTTTGTAGTTTTAAAGTGACGATGACGATTATGGGAGATATAAAATATCCGGTCGGGCTTCAGACCTTCTCTGCGATCAGAGAGAAGAATTATAAATATGTTGACAAGACCAAATTTGTATATGATCTTGCTTCAAGTGGGAAATATTATTTTCTGAGCCGTCTGAGACGATTTGGGAATAGTCTTCTTCTGTCTGCAATTGAAGCCCTGTAATAACTGATGACAAAATGAATTGGGAAAGACTGATAAGCGATAAGCGGCTTGGCATGGAGGAATTTCATGACCCACGCCAACACACGAGGAGTGATTTTCAGCGAGACTATGACCGGCTGATTTTCTCTTCCCCTTTCCGGCGGCTTCAGAACAAGACACAGGTCTTTCCGTTGCCAGGTAGTATCTTTGTCCATAATCGCCTTACGCATAGCTTGGAAGTCTCTTCTGTAGGAAGGTCAATGGCGCGTGAGGCGTGGGTCAGGATGTCAGAACGGAAGGGAAACACTCCTGAAATGACCGTTCTTGAGCAGATGCCCGATATTGTTGCCACTGCCTGCTTATGTCACGACCTTGGTAATCCACCATTCGGACACTCCGGAGAGAAAACTATCTCCACATGGTTTACAGAGGGTGCGGGTCAATCGTTAAAAAATCAGTTGTCTGAAAGAGAATGGTCTGATTTTGTTAACTTTGAAGGAAATGCCAATTCATTCCGACTGTTGGCTCATCAGTTTGTTGGGGGAAGGCGCGGTGGATATGCCATGACCTACAGTAGCCTGGCATCAATAGTGAAGTATCCGTGGAGTTCGATGCATTCCGGAGGTAAAAGTAAGTTCGGATTTTTTAAATCAGAGGAGGAAGACTACCGTAGAGTAGTTGCGGAATTAGGTATCCCGGAAATAACGACAGGTATATTTGCACGTCACCCGTTTGTATATCTTATGGAGGCAGCAGACGATATCTGTTATCAGATAATGGATATAGAAGATGCTCACCGTCTTGGCATACTTTCAACAGAGAAAGTGAAAGACATCATTCTTAATTTCTTTGATGAGACTTCGGTGGAGCGTATGAGGCGCGCATTATCACACCTTGACGATCCCAACGAGCAGGTGGGATATCTGCGTTCCAATGCCATTGGTGCTATGGTTGGGGAATGTGCAAGGGTATTTGCTGACAATGAGGAGCGGCTTCTTGCCGGTGAGCCTATCGGTCCACTTGTTAAACTTATGGAGCCTCGCTTAAGTGATGCTTATGATGTCTGTTCAAAGGTGGCAGAAAATAAAATTTATTATGCTCCCGATGTTATAGATGTAGAGATTGCCGGCAACCGGATTCTTACCTACCTTCTTGATGTGCTCATGGACGCGGTATTACATCCGGAGAAGAATTTTTCGCAGCTTCTACTGGCTAAAATGCCCCTGCAATATGACATTCATGCGGCTACACTTTATGAGCGCGTACAGAGTGTGCTTGATCATGTGTCGGGAATGACTGATGTCTACGCCCTGGATCTTTTCAGGAAACTTAACGGGCATTCCCTTCCGGCAGTGTGAGACAGAGAGGAATAAATTATAAGGATAAACGTAAACGATATAAAACTATGAAAGATAAAATTAGAATAGGGGTGATATTGGGAATGCTTCTGATGGTGTTGTCAGGGGTTGCCAAAGATTATTCACCTAAGGAGCTTGTGAATCCCAATTTGGCTGACAGGCGTGTGTATGTGGCTGACCCGGGTAATCTGGTAAGCTCTGACATTAAGGCACGTGTCAATGCCGGCTTATGGAATCTGAGGCAGCAGACCGGTGCTGAGGTGGTGGTGGCAGTGGTACCCTCAATCGGAGATACCCCCATTGAAGATTTCTCTACAGAACTTTTTGAACAGTGGGGGATAGGTAAATCAGATAAAGACAACGGTGTGCTTATCCTGATAGCCCCGGAGCAGCGCCGTGCCCGAATTGCCACCGGATATGGTGTTGAGGGAGTGTTGCCTGATATATCCGCCAAGAAAATAGTGGAACGATCAATTGTCGCAAATATGAAAAATAATGATCTTGATGCGGCGGTTCTTGCTTCAGCTACCGATGTGGCGAATGTTTTGTCAGATCCCACGGTTGCCGAAGAACTGCGCAGTAGTGAGAAGGAGGCTTGGGAAAAAGGAGAGTCGGGAATATCTGGCGAGACTTTCAAGCAATTTATAGGGTATGTTGCCACTTTGTTTCTCTTATTTGCCATAGTATTGTTTATCACTGACTGGATTAAAACCCGTAAGGAAGACCGATATCATGCAGCATTGGCGTGGCATAAGCATCGTGTAGCCTACTGGGTGCTTGCCCTGTGTTCACTTGGAATGGCTATTCCGATTGCGCTGCTGGGAGAATGGATGCGTAAAAGAGTTCGCAACAAACCGATGAAGTGTCCAAACTGTGGCGGCAAGATGAATAAGCTTAATGAAGAGGAAGACAATGAATATCTGACCCCCTCCCAAGACTTTGAAGAGCGGCTAAACACGGTAGATTACGATGTGTGGAAATGTCCTGACTGCGGCACCATTGAGCGGTATCCGTTTAAGGTAAATCAGATGAAATATACAGAATGCCCGAAGTGTCACACCGTTGCCATGTGTCTTGTAAGGGATCATACGTTGCGTCCTGCCACCACACGTGCCGAAGGATTGGGGGAGAAGATATATGAGTGTCAGTTCTGTCATCATCAGGACCGCCATCAATACCGCATACCTCGAAAAGACGATGGTGCAGGGGCTGCGCTGGCTGCCGGAGCTATTCTTGGCTCACTTGGAAGAGGTGGTGGTGGCGGTGGCGGAAGTTTCGGGGGTGGCTTCGGCGGAGGTTCTACCGGAGGCGGAGGTGCCAGCGGAGACTGGTAATTGATGCCCCTCAGATCCATGAAACCAGAAGTAGTGGCGAATCATGCGTATAGAAGTATGACTCGCTTTTTTGCCTGCTTGCACAGTGATGTATGAAACTACTGCCACAATTACTACGGGGAGTGCATATTCATATCCACGAGACATCTCAAGGACGATAAAAATAGACATTAGCGGTGCCTCAATAGCTCCTGACATTACCCCTGCCATTCCGAGAAATGCAAACAGAGTGGTAGGCAACTGGGTATCAAACCATGTGTTACATGAGGCAGCGAAGAGATACCCCGCCATGCAACCTGCAAACAGGGTAGGGGCGAAGTCGCCGCCAACACCCCCGCTGCTGTTGGTGGCACATACGCCCCAGCATTTTAGTAACAATATGCCGACACACGCCAGCATAATAATAATTTCTGACGGGATAAAACCTTGGAGAGCACACCCCTTTATGATAGCTTCCGGATTACCGTTGATAGTATCGCCTATTATGGGGTAACCTACACAATACATAGATGGAAAAAGCAGGAGACATAGCCCTATTATCATTCCGCCTATAATATTGCTGATCCAGGGGCTTTTAATCTTTTTGAAGAATATATCCATCTTCCCCATTACTCCTGAGTAATAAAGAGAATATATGCCACATCCTATTCCTAATAATGCCGCTGTGAGGATATTGACTGACGATGTAGGGATAAGGCTGCTGAAGTACATATCCGGTGAATATCCGTTAAGGAATAATGCCGTGAGGAATGACGCTATGCAGGCGGCAAACACTGCTAAGACCGCTTTTGTGGATATTTTTATTCTGACTACTTCCAAGCCGAACAGCACTCCCCCGATAGGAGCTATGAAAATACCTGCAATACCCGCACACATCCCACACCCCATAAGGGCTTTAAGGTCGTCTCCTTTTACTCCTAACCATCTGCCGAGGTTACTTCCGATGGCAGCACCTGTATAGGCTATCGGACCTTCTGAGCCTGACGTTCCACCCATTCCCAAAGTGATGGAGCTTGCTAAGACGGGAGCGTAAATAATATCAGGTCTTAATTCATAATTATTTCTGTTAAGGGCATTGATTATCTGTGCAGTGCCGTGTGAGGGATTGTCATGAAATATGTAGCGCGTAAGTATGCCGGTAAGGAGTATGCCCACAATAGGCACCCCTATAAGCCACCAATTGATGGAATTGTCAGCAATATGGGGCATAAAAATACCGCTTATCAAGGAAATAAGCCATTTAAATCCGAAAGCGGCTGCTCCACAGAGTATGCCGATTACACTGGCAATAATTATCATTACTACCGCATCAGATATGTAGTTGCTACACCAATCTGTAAAGTGGCGTTTTTGGGGGTTCTCTGTCATTTTATCTGTGGAATAATTCATATTATATTATGAGTGTTTATTTCTATCAAAGTTGCAATGAGAGATATAAGGTAATGGAGAAGGATAAGTGGTTATCCTTTTAATGTATAACAACATTGTGTTGGAATTGGGTGATGGTAAAGATAAAAAAACAAGATTCTTTCACAAGAACCTTGCTTTTACGAATCAAATTTTTCTCTACAAACCTAACATAAACAAAATTAATTTAGTCTATATTTTCAATTTCAATTATTGTCACTTCAACCATCACCTGTATCACCATTTCTACATAAATTCCTTATATCACTAACCTAACCAATATTTTCTACCTTTAAGACTTTTCACCTTGCCATATTGATTGAACCTCATAAGCCGAATCAATTTGGCATGGTTGTTATTTTTGATGGTGCAAAATTAACCATAAGATTGAATCAATGCAAGTAATATTAATGATTGAAAGGTCTTGATATAGATAATATAGATTGATATTACTTGATAATCAATGTATTAGTAATTTTAAATATAGATATAATATTAATGTTAAAATAAATAGTATAATACAAAAAGTAGATTTTATCTAAAGTCTTTACCATCTTGTGGGTGTCTTTATGAGGCAAAATAGGGGGTCATTAAGACAATTGTTTTGTGTCTTCTCCAAACAAAGATTATATAATCGGAGATGATTTCACGGTTCAGAGACTGACAAATATTTTTCATCCTTCTGCGAGAAAGTTGGGGGTGTTGTCATTACGCCCGAGATTTTTAACGTCGACATCAAAAGTTTCTCTGTTGATAGCGCGGTTGCGCATACGGTTGCGATAGGCATAGACAGTATTTACTGAATACTGGAGAATCTGGGCGATTTTCCCTCCCTGGTCAACACCGAGACGCACAAAGGCATAGATGCGTAGTTCGGGGGAGAGGCTTTCACCGGGTTTCAGAGCTATCCGTTTGTCAGGTTGCAACAGAGTGTTGATGCTATCTACAAAATCAGGGAAAATATCAAGGATAGCTTTATCGATAAGGCTATAAAATTCCTCATTGTCTTCTTCTGAAAAGCGTCCCGATCCAACTAATTTTTGAAGCTCGTCAGTCTGTCCAGATGCAATCTTGCGTGTCACTAATTTTGCCATCTGGTCAAGACGTGTGGCATAGTTGGAACAAAGCCCGATGAAATTGCCTATGTAAGCCTCTAATATTTTTGATGAGGCAGCCAGTCTGCGCTCATTGGAGTGATTGCGGTGGATTGTCCGTATAAGCCACCCCGAAAGTCCGGCAGTAATAAGAAAAAGAATTACTGCTACGATAAGATACCCTATGATGGTATCTTTTGAAGTATTTATCTTATTACGGTATGCCTGATCAATCAGGGGCATAAGTGACACAATCGTTATTGTGCGCATTCTGACATTCCCGGCATTTGCCTCCTCTAAGGCAAAATTAATGAAATTAAAGGCATTGTCAATATCCCCATGCAGGTAAAGCCAATTGGCAAGCGTCGGCAGTGCCACCCCTTCCCTCACTCCGGCATGAATATCGCTCTCGGAAGATAGTGCGAGATATTGGGTATATTTTTTGAAATCCCCCTTTTGTTTGAACACTTCGGCAAGCTGGTAAGCTGCCATGCCATATATGTTGTCTTCGCGGGGAGTGTTGTCAATCAATGTTTGCAGATTCCGGAGTGCATCATTCAGCCGTCCTTCAGTCACAAGGCGTTCTGAGTAGATAAATTTGTGAAATTTATCTGATTCGGGAAGATGGCAAAGCAGACTGTCATCACATTCCAGATATTTCTTTCTAAATATGTCGGCATGGGCACCCTGCTGTCCCACATACGCAAGCATATATGAATAGAGTATTCGCTGTGCCTTCCATAATTCAATCTTTGTGTCAAGCGATATGGTGGTCACACTGAGAGAATCAAGAATTTGAATTGCCGGTGGGAAAAGACCTGACGTGCTGAGGGCTTTAGCGTATGCAATGAGTCCCCTTGTGTTTAGGGTTGAAGGCATATTGTCACTAAGTGTGCGTTGTGCCTCAAGTGCATAGTAAATTGCGGAGTCAGCATTCATCTGTCGGTAGAGTTCAGAGATGTCAATATATGTTTCCCATCTTTCTATGCCGTTCTGACTGTTGGCAATCATTTTTAGGGAGTCAATTCCCTTCTCACGCGCTGAGGCGAATGAATTGGCATTCTTTATGGTTGCAGAAAGTATCTTTATCTCCGGAGGGTTAATAAAGTTTGTTGATGAGTGTTCCGTAGGATCTGAACATGCGAGAAATCCTACCGAAATAAGTATCATGAATATGGGGAGAAGTATGCGGTTCATAATGTATAGGGTGAGTCAACCGGTCTGTGAGACTGAAAGATGGTGCAAAATTAAGGAAATTTTTGTAATTTTGCTGTCCGAAAAATCGGAAAATTATAATAATATGAACCATAAATATAATGTCTTCACTCTTGGCAACGGACTTAGGGTGGTCAATTGGCACCGCGACGGTCTTGTCAGCTATATCGGATTTGTGGTCAATGCCGGTAGTCGCGATGAAGATACTGCGCATTTCGGGCTTGCTCATTTTGTGGAGCATACCATCTTTAAGGGTACTGACAAGAGGCGTGGGTGGCAGATTTCAAGCCGCATGGAGGTAGTGGGTGGTGAATTGAATGCCTACACTTCAAAAGAAGAGACTATGGTCTACACTAATGCACCTGCCGGCTATGAGGAAAGGGCTATAGAACTGCTTGCCGACCTGGTAATGTCAAGCCGTTTCCCGGCTGATGACATTGACCGCGAAAGGGAAGTGATTGCAGAAGAGATCAACAGTTATCTTGACAGTCCTTCTGATTCGGTTTATGACGAGTTTGAGGAACATGCATACGCCGGCTCGGGGCTTGCCCATAATATTCTTGGCACCCATGAGAGCATTAAGCATCTCTCCGGCTCAGACTGCCGAAATTTCCTTGACCGTTACTATACACCGTCAAACATGGTGATGTATTGTGCTACGTCTATGGATCCTGATCGACTCATGCGGCTGGTGGAACGATATTTCGGTTTGCTCCATTTCCCTCATGCAGTCCACACTCGTGAGGTTCCTCCTCCGGTGAAACTGTTTGACATTCGGGAAGACCGTGGTAACCATCAGGCAAATACGATTGTTGGTTCAAGAGTGTTCGGAAGGCGCGATCCGCGTCGTTTTGCACTTTTTCTCCTTAATAATTATCTCGGTGGTCCCTGCATGAACTCACGTCTCAACCGTGAAATGAGGGAGAAAAGGGGATACGTATATACTGTAGACAGTAACGTGAGCCTGATGAGCGATAGTGGATTACTGCTTATCTATTTCGGTTCTGACCCGTCTACTGTGGGGAAATGCCGTCGCCTTATTGATAATGAACTCGACCGACTTGCCAACGGGGAACTTCCTGCCCAGACATTTGAGAAGATAAAGCGCCAATATTGCGGTCAGCTCCTGGTAAGTTCCGATCATATTGAAAATCGTGCAATGTCTCTCGCAAAGAGTCTGCTTTATTTCGACTCCGTAAGCGATATCTCAACTATGGCAGAGAATATAATGACGGTGACACCCGCTCAGGTAAGAGAAGTGGCAGAACTGCTGGTTGCGGGAAAATGTGGTGCTCTGACAATAATTTAGAATTATGAAGATAGGAAATATTGACTTGGGAGCACGCCCGGTGATGCTTGCCCCGATGGAAGATGTGACCGACCCCTCGTTTCGCTTGATATGCCGCGAGCAGGGGGCACGAATGGTTTATACTGAGTTTGTGTCGGCAGAGGCATTGGTAAGAAATATTGCGTCAACCACACGGAAACTCACTATTGATGACCGCGAGCGTCCGGTAGCAATTCAGATTTATGGCAGGGAACCGGAGGCAATGGTAGATGCCGCAAAGATGGTGGAGGAAGCTCAGCCTGACATAATTGACATAAATTTTGGATGTCCTGTCAAGAAAGTGGCTGGGAAGGGTGCCGGTGCGGGAATGTTGAGAGACATTCCGAAGATGCTTTCTATAACTGAGGCTGTAGTAAAGGCTGTCAGCTTGCCGGTCACTGTAAAGACACGTCTTGGCTGGGATTGCGAAAACAAGATTATAACCGATTTGGGTCCGCGACTTCAGGATTGTGGCATTGCCGCGCTTACAGTTCATGGACGCACCCGCTCACAAATGTATACCGGCGACGCTGACTGGACACTTATCGGGGAGCTGAAAAATGATCCGAGAATGGTGATTCCCATAATAGGTAATGGCGATATCACTACTCCCGAAGCTGCTGCAAATGCCTTTGATGAATATGGTGTGGATGGGGTAATGATAGGACGTGGTGCTATCGGAGCCACATGGATTTTTCATGATGTGGCTCAATATATAGCCACAGGAAAGTGGACTCCATTACCTGACGCGGAGAAATTTTCTCTTCTGCGACGACAGATTAAGGAAAGCATTGACCGGATTGACGAGTATCGCGGAATACTTCACATAAGGCGTCATCTGGCTGCCACACCATTGTTTAAGGGATTGCCTGATTTTCGCCAGATGCGTATAAAAATGCTTAGGACCGAGACTGCTGCCGAACTGGAACAAATATTCTGTGAAATTGAAGAAAAATACTTCAACTAAATCCTGACTCGCGCCGTTATATTTTAAGAAGTCTAAATCGCTTTATAAACTTAAAAATATAACATACTAAAATATCAAAACTAATATGAAGAAGTATCTTTACCTCTTGTTACTGTCGCTTATTGCTTTCAATATGCACGCTGACGTGCAGAATTATAAGGTTGAAGTAGGTCAGTTTGACAAAATTAAGATTCAGGACAATGTAAATGTCGTGTATCGCTGTTTACCCGACTCCACGGGATTTGTACAATATAGTGGTGATAAGGAATTTGCCGACGCATTTATCATAACCCCTAAGTCTGACGGCACATTGAGAATACAAGTGTCTACTGAAGATGTGGGTAATCCTAATCTGCCTACACTTTATGTCTATTCCGATTTTCTGACTTCAGTGGAAAATTCCTCTGCATTCACTGTGGTGATTGAAAATCCTGCTCCATGTGCCGAGTTTAAAGCCACACAGATTGGAAATGGTAATTTGGCTGTGGAGAATGTGAAGACCAACAAGATTATTGCTTCTATTAACACAGGCAATGGCACTGTCAATGTCTCCGGCACTTCGCAAACCGCCGTATTGAAGATGGTAGGTACCGGAGTTATTTCTGCCGACCGCCTTAAGGCTGATGATGTGGAATGTAAGATCCTTGGTAGTGGGACAATAGGCTGCTATCCGGAGATGAATCTTTCTGTCAAGGGATTAGGGTCTACCAAGATATATTATAAGGGGGATCCGCGTATCAAGAAAGCCGGTGGTGGCAAGCTATTCCCTCTTCCTGTGGAGCAGGTTGCATTAGATGATGATCAGGAAGAAGTTGAGGTAAATGTCTCTGACGAGGTGAATATTGACATTATGGCTGAGACTAATGATGACTACGATGGTGCTGGTGATTATGATGCAGATGACGATGATATAGAAGAGGAGGAGACAGCTGAAGAGGACGTTGACTACTGACTATGACCGGGAAAAAAGAGGAAGAGGCTCCATTAAAATTGCGCACTGCCCGTACGCTGAAATGGAACACAATAGATAAACTTGCCTCACAGGTGCTCTATGGAGTGGTGGGGATTGTGCTTGCAAATGTGCTCTCACAAGATGATTTTGGTCTTGTGGGGGCACTTCTTGTGTTTCAGTCTTTCGCCATTATCTTTGCCGACAGTGGTTTTGGGGCAGCTCTGTTGCAAAAGAGTGATCCCACGGAAGAGGATTATTCCACCGTGTTTTGGTTCAATCTGATTGTAAGTTGTGGAATCTATTGGATATTGTGGTTTGCAGCCCCGTTGATAGCCGATCTGTTTCAAGGAGACCGACGCTTGATTCCTCTTTCAAAAGTAATGTTTCTTACGTTTGTGCTCAATGCCTTGGCAATAGTACAAACCAACCGCCTTATGAAAAGTATGGACGTGAAAATGATTGCTGTCTCTAACCTTATAGCTCAGGTTTCAGGTGGGGGGGCAGGTATAGCTATTGCCCTCTGTGGATATGGGGCGTGGGCATTAGTATGGCAATCGGTTATTATTGCCGGTGTAAAGACTGGGGTGTTATGGGCTACCGGACATTGGCTTCCTATCTTATGTATGAAGCGTGAGTCATTTGCAAGAATATGGCGCATAGGGCTTAGTGTATTTTCCTCCTCCATGCTCAACACTACTTTTCTTAACATATATTCTATTATAATTGGTGCGGTTTATTCCATACGTTCATTGGGTGTCTATGCGCAAGCCGACAAATGGAGTAAGATGGGCACTGCGTCACTCTCGCAGGTACTTACGTCCTCTTTTGTGCCGTTGCTGTCAAAAGTGCAGGACTCTCCTTCAGACTTCAAACGTTATGTGAAGAGAATCAATCGTTTCACCGCCTTTCTTCTTTTCCCTGCCATGTTAGGTTTGACAGCAGTAGCAGCTCCATTGTTTCATACCCTTTTTGAAAATAAATGGGATGGAGCCATTATTCTTTTTCAGATTCTGTGTGTAAGGGGGATTTTTATAGTGTTGACTTCACTTTATGGCAATTATCTTTTGGCTGTCGGCTATGGTAAGAAGCTCTTCATGATTGAAGTAGTTAAGGATTTATCCATTCTGATTGCTATTCTGGTGACTGTATTTTCCAAAAGTGTAGAGATTCTTGTATGGGGACAGTTTGGGGCATCTGTAGTAACCTATTGTATAGTGGTTTGGTTTACAGGTAAGGCAATCGGCTATCCTGCCAAAGACATGATAGCCGATTTAGTACCCTTCTTTGTAGCTTCCATACTGATGTTTGCTACATGTATGGCAATTGGGTGGTGGGTTGCTGACCCCTTATGGTTATTGCTTGCAGAGGTGTGTGCCGGTGGATTAGTATATGTCATTATAATGTATCTCTGTCGCTTCCCCGAACTCACTGAAGCTGCCTCTTACTTCTCCGGTAAATTAAAATAATATCGAGGAAATATTATTTTGTGGTATATTTACATTTAGGATAGTTGGAGCATCCCTGAAATAAATTATTTTTTCCTACCCGGGTGACAAGGTGCCCTCCACAACGGGGACAAATGCCGGTTGATTCTTTCGTTAAGGAGTATTTTACTGCTTGCTTTACTCTCTTTTTATGACTTTTACGAATAAACGGATTTGATACGTTAAGGTGCTTTAGCCGATTGGCTATTTTTGTGCATTCCGCATATTTCATAACCCGTTTCTTGTGCTTTGATATGTGTTTGATCAGGTCTTCCAAAGGAATGACATTTTTTGATGCGCCTGTAACTTTAATGTTAGACGCTTTTACAAAGACAACTATGGAATGATATATATCCTCATGATTGCCTAATGCTTCTGCTATATATTTGATATGTGTCTTGTTTTGCCATAAAGGATTGTAAAGAGGATATTCATTGTTACCTATAGTCTGGGTCCAGTATTGTACAGTTTCTCTTCCATAAATCTCTCCTTTATAGTTCTTGGTCTCAATCACGAAAATTCCATACGGTGAAATAACAATATGGTCTATCTGACTTGAATGGCGGTTTTTTACAAGCATAATGTTGTTCAATACGATATACTTGTTTTTTGGGAGCGAGGAAAGTGTGGATGCTACTTTTAACTCACCATATTTCCCCTTTATGGCAGGCATCTTGATTTTTATATATATTATGCCAATGATTATGATAGATAATAGTATTATTAACAGGGTTTGCATAATATTTTCATTAGAAAATCTGAACGAATGAAATGAATGCCGCCTCCCTATATGTTTAGAGAGGCGGTAAGAGCTTTATTTCATTAAGACTTTGCGTGTTTGGTCGCCTCGGCGTTCAATGTAGATTGAGCCCTTTGTCGGGTTTTGTATTCTTATGCCTTGGAGGTTATAATATTCTGCGGCAGATTCTGGCGCAGAGACAGCTTCAATTGCATCGGGATCACTGGTGATGAAGGTATAGTCAGCAAACTCTACGCGCATTGATGGAACCCATACATCTTCCTCAGGGTTATAAATGCTATATTCGTAGGCTTCCGGCTGCTCTTCGGTGCCACCGAAAAACTCACCCTTTGTCTCTTCTATGTAGGGTTCTTCTCCCACTGCATTTTCAGAGTAATACTCGCGGAGGATCAGTCCGTTGGCAGCACATTCTAATATTTCCTCAATTGTAAGGAAGACAGATCCGTAATACGCTTCTTCCATAATCATACGGTAGCCGTCATTAGGAAGGTAAACGACTGACAGTTTGGAAATCAACTGGGGAAGTTCTTCTGTAGTCATTATTAGATTATAGCCGTCGGAAGTGTACGATAGTTCTAATTGGAAAGCCATGTCTTCTTCAAAGTCATACAGAGTGGCAGATTTTAACTTATTTCTGCTCCCCATCATTGAGTCTTCGCTGTAAATTTGTCCGTCGGTTTCTTCCCAAACTATATTTTCGAACTTTGTGGTTTCCTGCCAATAATATTCATTTGTATTCCAGTCATATTGCAGCATACTTTGAAGGGTTGAGGCAGCCTTATTGTCACTCCCATATTCCACAGTGAAACGCTCTGTAGGATCAAATATCCCGTTGAAGAGCACTGCGCGCTCGGCAAGGGTTATGTTTCCTTCTGTATTTCTGGTAATATCGAAATGGTAGCAGTTACCGACATATTCTTGACCGTCTGACCATAATGTCTGCTCGTTCGAGACAATAAGGTCAGTGACTATAGGGTCGTATGCCACAACTCTAAGATGTGATGGTATAAAGTTTTCGCCGTCGAGACTCGCTTCGATAAGGCGCTCTGTGATCATGCCATTGCTGTCGTAGGTGTTTAGTGTGCGGCTATATCCCTCAATCTCATCGTCAAGATATTCCGATGTCAACTGAGTGAGAATCTGACCTGCATCGTTAAAAGTCAGGTCATTAATCTCTGCGAGTGTCCACTCACCTGTCCAAGCATACATGGTTTCCCTTTGAGCTTGCCATTTGCCGGACTCAGTCTCTTTTGATTTAATCATTTTAATTGTTTTGTCACTACGGAGACCATTATTTGTTTTCCCCTTAAGTATATTCTTGGCAGGAGAAAAAGTTCGGAATACTCTTTTTGCAACCGTGGTTTCCGGGGATGAGAAGGCGGGCATCGAACATATTAGTAATGCTCCGCAAGTAAGTAAAGATTTTTGCATAATATTATTAGTAGTTTTCTGAATTAGAATTGGGATAATAGATGCTTGCTTAGGATCAAGGAATAAAAAAGACCAAAAAACTAAAAAACGGAATGATTGTCTTTGGGTTTTCTGGTCTTTAAATTTCGATAGCTGCTTAATGTTATAATTAGTGATGTAATGAATACTTACACCCTAATCACTTGTCATTAGTCTTGAGCCATGCTTCCACATTATTTTTAATGCGGGCTGTGAGGTCGGTTTCTTCAGCCTTTACAAACTTCTGACCTGTAATATGCTCGTAAAGTTCTATGTAGCGCTCTGAGACGCTTTCGACAAACTCAGGGGTCATCTCAGGTACAACCTGACCCTCTTTCCCCATGAAGTCATGATCAATAAGCCATTGGCGCACAAACTCTTTACTGAGTTGGCGCTGCGGCTCACCTTTCTCAAAACGCTCTTGATAGCCATCAGCATAGAAATAGCGTGATGAGTCGGGGGTATGTATTTCGTCAATGAGTATTACTTTGCCGTCACGCTTACCAAATTCATATTTCGTGTCAACGAGTATGAGTCCCTTCTCTTCAGCCATCTTTGTGCCGAGGGCGAACAGCTTACGTGTATACTCTTCCACCACCTTGTAGTCTTCCTCGCTTACAAGACCCTGTGCTATGATTTCCTCACGGGAGATGTTTTCATCATGGCCTTCTGCAGCCTTTGTGGTGGGGGTGATGATTGGTTCGGGGAAACGCTCGTTTTCACGCATTCCTTCGGGGAGCTTCACGCCACACAACTCGCGGCAGCCATTCTTGTATTCACGCCATGCACTGCCGGTAAGGTAGCCGCGAATAATCATCTCCACCGGGAATGACTCTGCCTTTACGCCTACGGATACCATAGGGTCGGGCACTGCCATCAGCCAATTGGGCACTATTCCTGCTGAGGCATTGAGAAAGTAAGCTGCAATTTGGTTGAGGACCTGCCCCTTATAGGGAATACCCTCAGGGAGAATTACATCAAATGCTGAGATACGGTCTGTGGCTATCATCACCATGAGGTCGTTGTTGATGGTGTAGACATCACGCACCTTGCCGTGGTATTCGGCTGTCTGACCGGGAAATTTATAGTCTGTCTTTACCAATGTTGGTGCCATTGTTATACTATTTTTGTAATATCCTATTTCAAACTGCGAATTTAGTCATTTTTATTCAATTTGAGAGAAAAATGAATGAAAAAAGTTATGGAAGTGAACGAATGGAGCTGTTCAGATGTTAATGTTACAGAATATTAACTTATAAAAATCAAGGGTATGTTTGAAGATTTGATGAATAAGGCCAGCGATCTCATGAAGAATGAGCAGGTCAAAGGTGTGGTAGACAAAGCAAAGGAGTTTGCTAACAGTGAGAAAGGTAAAGAAGTGATTGAAAATGTAAAGGAAAAAGTTGAAGATTTCGTAAAAGAAAAAATTTCCAAGAAATAAATCACTGCAACGAATAACATTCATCAGGGTGTGTTCCGAATTTTTCCGGACACACCCTGAGCGTTTAAAGATTGTTGGGTGATAGGGGAGTGATTATTCAGTAAACACATATTCGGCTGCCACTTCCGTAATGGCATCTGTGTCCGGTTCCCATTTACCCGGATTTGCTGCACTCATCCTTACGAGGTCCATCATAGGCCAATAGTCACAGTTGGGAAGATCATTTTCAGGATCAGCTATTTCCATGTCATAGTTGACGGTGTTGATTTGCAACTGCACGTTGTCACTGTAGGCTTCCTCCTCGGCTATATATTCCTTAACGATATCCGTAAGCCTTTTAATAAAATCTTTGGTATCCATATTAATTATAGGTTATTGTTTTGACTTTGTGGCAAAGATATGTAAAAGAATTTGAATTGACAATTCTCTTGAGCCTTTTTTCTTTTGTCTAAATTAGTTTGCGTAGCTCTTCCTCAAGACTCATTTCCTTGTCAATGGAAAGGCGTGTGCGAAGTCTCCAGCGGGCTTGATTGACCGAGGCTGCCCTAATATTCAGGATCTCTGCGATATGACGGTTATCTATGCCGGTTACTATCAGACAGGCGAGTTGCAACAACGATTCAGGAAGGTCGGGACAGCGTTGCTTAAGATTGGGAATAAAGGCAGGATTTAGTTGTTCGAATGCACCGAAGAAGTATTCTCTTGTGATTTTTTCCGACTCATTAGCTTTTATTATTGCTTCCAGGCGATTGGCTTCTTGACATGGATGACTCTCTTTGAGCCGTGTGATTTCCTGGCGGAGATTTGATATGAAGCCTTCTTTTTCTTCAATCATCATTGTAAGTGCCAACAGTTTACGACGGTCTTTCTCAGTTTGAAGCTGAAATTCAAGATGCTTGAGTTTTTGCTGGTGGTTGCGTTTCATCAATATAGACATTGCAATGGCTGCTATGACTATGATGATAATGATAACCCATAAGAAATTATTCTTTTGCTTTTGATGCTTTAGTTGCATGGCTTCACGCACCCCAGTCATGCCCCGTTCGTTTTCAAGGCGTGATAATTCACTTGTATGTCGGTATCTCTGAAGTGAGTCAAGAGTAGAGATATACATATCTTGTAGAATAACCAGGCTGTCAGGCTTATTTTCAGATCGAAGTTTTCTTCCATAACTCCGCAGTGCCATGGCTTTCCAATTGTAGTCATGAATAAGGTTAATATGGTTGAAGGCAAATGATGCAAATAAATTGGCAGAGTCAATAAGTCCCTCTTGTGCATAATCCTCACTGAGTATAGCAGCATAAGTAGCTTCGGTCTGAGAAAAATTGGTTGATTTCGGAAGTAGGCGTAATGCTTCCAAAAGATATTTCCGGTCTCTCGTTATGACGTGCATATTCTGCAACACGATATTATAGGTAAGTGGGTCAGACATGACTTCAGAATTATTCAATAGAGGACGCAGGGTACTGTCGGCTTTGACCGAGTCTTCACAATGAAAATAAGCAATGGCTGTATTGATACGGTTCTTCATTCTATATATGTGCAGTCCGGATTTTTCAAGGAGTGAGTCACATTTTAGTAGGTAATGCAGCGCATCAGTAAATTGGAGGGTAGTAATGAAAATATTGCCTAACTGTTGCGCCACATTAGCCTGCATGAGTATATCTTTACTATCTCGAAAAAAACGTTCATCATCAATCAGACGAGAATATCGCTTTATGGGGGTAAGTCCGTTTAGTCGGTCAAGAATTATTCTTATTCTTCTGTAGTCATATTGGTTGTTGAGCGTATCGCTGTATTCAAGAGCTTCCTCGAGTGATTTACGTGCAGAATCAATTTTACCCATCCGTTCCTCTCGCCTGCCTTTCCAGTAAAGTGATCTTGCTTTCAATCGCTCATCTCCTTTATCGGCTAACTGCCGGAGAGTATCAATATAAGCGGCGACTAATGTTGAGTCATTGCCTTCTGCATACTTTTTCTCGAGTGCTTGTGTAATTCTATCTGCCTCTTTTGAGAGGTGAGGCCATGCTGATAAGCAGTCAGATTCAGGATTACATGAAGTGAGACCGAGTGTCGCGAGCAGTGAGAAAACTATTATGAAGATTACGCTTTTCATGTCACAAAGGTAGAAAAATTAGGTTTTCCCACCAAATTTTGGGGTTGTAGATAGATTGTAGATAGGCATTTTTTGTGATAATGGCGAAAATGACAGAACTTTGCGCCATCAAAATTTAATTTAAAAACGATTTCACATGAACAGATTTTTTCAAATTCGTACCATGATTGCTCTGGTTGCTTTTGGGAGCTTCAGTGCATCGGCTCAACAGACCACACCACCATCATTTAAGGTTGGTGATCTTTCAGATCAGTTTAGCAGTGTGCGGGGAGTAGCCCGTTACGCCGCAGAGACTTCCCCTATAGTGGCACCTCCTGCCGGGAAAGCTACTAACTATACACGCGAGGCATTCACCTATATAGTTATGGGTGGTATGGCATTTGCTAATCCTGATACCGATGGGGCATGTACAGTGATTGATGGTGATGACGGCTTTGTCTATATCGGTCATCCCTATGCTTCGCTTGTTACTAATACATGGCTGAAAGGGGAACGAAAAGGTGACCGTATAATTGTTAGCTTGCCACAGCTGATATATCAGGTGGAGTATGATGATGAAATTCATAATTACTATGCTTACCGTATGGAGTTGCTTCCATCAGAAAATGAAAATGAGAGTTGGTATTATCCTACTGATTCACAAGAATTGGTATATTATGTAGATAGCGATAGCTTCTACATGGAGGATAATGATGATAATACTCTTTTATTGGGTCTTTGCGATATTGATGGCGGCTGGACAGGTCATGGAGACATGAGCCAGCGCTATGAGCCGTTTACTGTAGAGGGGGTATCTATTCCGGCTGATGTCACCGAGCAGGACTGGCAGCTAAGATCGGGGGCTGCAGGTTACTTTATAACGTATGCAGAAAATAACAATGATGTGTATATCAAAGGTGTAGTAAAAGAATTTCCGGATAAATGGGTAAAAGGTGAAATAAGGGAGAACGAAGTTTATTTCCCAAGTGGTCAGTATCTGGGTGTAGATGAGGCTACTCAGCATTATAACTTTCTGAGTGGAGCGACTAAGGAATACTATTGGAACGAGGAGTATGAAATGGAGTTATATCATAATGTCCTTGCTGATAATATGATTTTCCATAAAGAAGATACAAGACTTTGGATAGATACAACTATCTTGGTAAATAAGGGAATGGCTGCTTACAATCCTCTTGTCACTTATACAGATATGGAAATGAGACCAAATCCTGAAGAGGTGGTACCTTATCCGGCAAATCCTCAACTTACTTCGTTTATTGAGTATAATGATATGTGGGGTTATGGTGCTATTGTGTTCAATCTGCCTGCGTTGAATATGGACGGCTATATACTTCCTGTTGATAACATGTACTATATGATATATGTAAACGGTGAGGCATGGGCTCTCTACTCAGATGAATATCCTGGGATTGAGGATGAGACTTACCTGATACCTTATAACTATGATGATGGAAGTTTTATAAGAAACTACGGAGTTAGCCACACTTTCTATTATTTTTTACAAGATTTTGATACAATAGGAGTACAAAGTATTTATGAAAAAGATGGAGAATTTTTTGGGTCTCAGCTTGTTTATTATGAGATTGTATCTTCTGGGATAACCAAGGACACTGAAGACCAGAAAGAAGAAGTGGCAGTGGAATGGTACGATCTTTCAGGCAGAAAGTTAAGCGCACCTGCAGATGGAATCTGCCTAAAATTGGTAAGATATTCCGATGGCAGCACTAAGACAGAAAAAATAGCTGGCAGATACAAGTATATTAACTGAGGGTAAATTTATTGTCATGACGGATTGCTTTATCTTAAAGTGATCCGTCACGACATGTGTTATTTATTGAAACATCAGAAATCGAAAAGAATCGTCACGTCTACATGCCAGCCGTTGGTGTGAAGTGAGGCAGCAGGTATCCCGGCAAATGAATCAACGGTGTTTCCTAACCCGAAACGATAGCCCCCCGTTATCTGGATAAAGTTGATTATGTCAAATCCTATGCCGACATCCCAACCGGCTTGAATCCGCTTTGTAGTCATCGGGCAATCTTTACCATTGTCAAGACGGAACATGACCGAGGGTCCCGTATATATCATGGGTCCTACAAGATCTTTTGTTGATTTTAACCAGAATTTATATTTTAAACGAAGCGGCACCTCAATGAAGTCCCTACCGAAACTTTTGGGGGATTGATAGTCTGATTTCAAACGGGTATTATATCGCTTGTATACAATTGCCAAATCAGGTGCAAACCCACATTTAGTAAACTGATATTCCAGGTCAAGCCCCCCGCTGAATCCACTGCGGTTATCTAAGGAGTATCCGGGAGCATTCTTTAATTGTGCTGATGCAAATTCACCTCCGAAACGGAACCCGTAGCGAAGCTGTGACGATGCTCCTGTGGAGAAGCAAAGTAATGTAATAAGGGAGAGAAGGATGTGTGAGAGTATCTTCATAGTAATTTTTATTGGGATCTATTGACATAACGTCAATATCACATTTTATATTATGATAAAACTGTTTCCAGTGTCAAACTATATTGCCTCCTGACTCGATAAGTTGCCTTCATAGCTTTAATAATCTTGCTCGCTTAGGTAAAATTATATCAAAATCTTAAAATAATTTATAGATTATCAATAAAAATATGTTACTTTGCAAAAAAATAAGATTATGAGATACATCTATAAAGCTCCATGTGGAGAGTTGATCATTGAAGTTAATAACGGACTGGTATGCCAATGTCAGTGGCTTGATGCATATGTTGATATTAGTGATGCCACTGCACCAGTTTCACTTGAATGTGAATCTATACGTGATAGGGAGAGTAGAAATACTTCTGCCGAAGATGAAGAGGTAATGAAAAAGGTTATCCTTCAACTTGATCAATATTTTGCCGGTACACGTAAAGCTTTTGATTTGCCATTGCATATTGAAGGGACAACCTTCCGTAAAAAAGTATGGCAAGCACTCATGGAAATTCCATACGGTAAAGTAGTGACCTACTCAGAATTAGCAGAAAAATGTGGCAGTAGGGGAGGACAGAGAGCAGTGGCACAAGCATGTTCTGATAACCTGATTCCCATAATTATCCCCTGTCATCGTGTTGTAAGATCTGACGGTAGTCTTGGAGGATATACTATACATCACCACACCAAAAAATCCACCTCTAATTTCGTCAGCCCCGATTGCCCTACCAACCTTACTAATACTAGTCCCATCAATTATAGTTCCACTTATAATCCTGCCGACATGGGTACCTCCAAAGGTACTACGCCACAAGGGAAAGCCATAAAACAATATCTACTTCATTTGGAACAGTCGATAGAAAATCTATCATTACAATAAAAATATAATGTGATAGCAACACAATTTTTAGTGTTTACACTGATAAATACCCACTCATATCATAAAATATCGATAAAATAATTAATAAAATAAATTATTATAAATCAATGAAATAATTAATAACAGATAAAAATAATTGAAAAAAGTCATTAAAAAATTTGGTGGAACGAAAAAAACTTCCTAACTTTGCACTCGCAAACGACAAGGAACACTAACCGCTCCAAGTCCAAAAGCAGAAAACTGGTTGAAAAGACAACCAAACTAAGATGGTGTCATAGCTCAGTTGGTAGAGCAAAGGACTGAAAATCCTTGTGTCCCCGGTTCGATTCCTGGTGACACCACCACCCGAACAAAAGTTAAATCGCTAATTCACACCGAATTGGCGATTTTTCTTTTAGTCACTATCGCCCGTAGTCACTATAATAGTCACTATCTAAACCCCTTTAAATCACGTTAAATCGGCTTGATAAAATGCTCTTAAAAAGTTCCTTTTAATCTTCACGTCAATTAAACGCTCCATTAAATCCTCCCTACAAAAATAGTGACTATCCGCGTGGGTGCAGCAATAGTCACTACTAGATTACGAAGAAATAATTAATAACTGATTGATGTAGCTTTTCTCTTCAGTTATTCAAAAAAATAATTATTCTTCGGGGAAGACAGTTCCAAATAAAAATTTACTTTCTTCCCGAGTTAGAACTCTGTTCTTCAAATATCTTTCATAAGCAAAAGCTTTAAATGAAATTAAACCTCCTCTACATTGTAGTATATAGTCTTTAAAGATTTGAAATAAATTTAATTCTCCTGTTGATAATAAATAAGAAAGATTTATGAGTGTATCAATATCCAAAATGATTGGAATCGAAATAAATCTCCGACCGAATTTATTACCTATATTACTCATTATTTCCGAAGCTTTTTTAACGATTTCAGCATTAACACCAAATGCTGAGTACGCATTATCTGTTGTAACGATTACAGGATAAATAACATTAACTTGACTAGCATCTGAATCAAATTTATCAAATTCTCCATTTGCAAGACGCTCGATGTTATCAATTATTTGCCCAAAACCTTTATGTGGTTTTTCGGGATATTTACAAATTCGTGAATTAATGTAATTAATTATCTCTGCATGACTAGAAGAGGATTGGATTTCTCGTTTGAAAAGAAGATCTTTTATCTCAATTAGCATCAAGGATTTTCCGAGACGTATATATAAATCTGGTTCTCCTTCATTTAAACCATTCTGATTAAATGTTGCCCCATTGATAATACGGTCTACCCTGCCAGACAGACTTTTAGTGAAAAGAGGATATGCTAGCGCTATTTCTGAAAAATCCTTTCCAAGTTTATCCGTAAATTGAGGTAATTTATCAAAAGGTTTTCCATTTTGTTGTAAGATCCCATGTCTCTGGATGGAATCAAAAAACATAAATTTAAGGCCTTGATAAATCTTATCTACAATTAAATCAGGCGAAATGACATAATAAATTCCATTAGTAAAAGGTATGAGAAAGTGATTGCGTAAATACTGTAAAGCTTCAGGATTATTCCAATTATCAATCTTTCTAATCCAGTCTCTATTAATAGTAAAATTACTAAAGAATTTGATGGTATCTACATCTTTGCTATTAACCTGAATCGCAAACTTATTAATGCTATGATGGAATAATGTAAACAACCGTCCTATATATTCAATCCAATCATTGACACCATAGTCTTCTAAAAAAACAGCTAAATAATTATCATATACTTGATTGGCTTTGCAAAATTGGAAGAGCTGAGATGCTTTATACATCGCAGCCTTGACATCCTTATGGAATTTAAACTCTGAAACAGGCAGATCTAACATAAGCATAGTTGCTGGAACATCGGATTCAATTTTTTGAGATTCAATCCAATCCCGATTACACAAAGCGTATGCCTTAGCTATTTCAATGGCCTCTTCTCTTGTTGGAGTTATCTGATTATCGTCATGATCAAGATCATATCCAAATTTTAGTGTTTCAAAACACATTCTAAGTGTAGAATCAGTGTTATAGAGGATGACATGATTATCATGTTGCTTCCTGAATCTATATAGATTAGTACGTTCAGGCTTATACAAGTCCTGACAGAGCTCATCTAATATTTTATTGTGAGGATCTCGTGCGTACATAGAAAAATGAATAGTAAGGTGTGATTTTAGAACATATGATAATACGACGATCATTGGTAGTTCTTTTAAAATCCCTGCAATATCGCCATCACCCTTACCAAATATATCTGAATACGAAACAGCAACCAAGGCTTTGGGGAAAATATTGTCTTGAGTTGAAGTCATGTTTTTTTGTCTCATATAATTCATATTAAGTAGATGTTGAAAATTAGTTTATATCATAATTTTTGCAGTAGTTCGTCCGTTATAGTAATAAACCACAACACTTACGACTATCGCAAAAATCAAAGTTATACAGCTGACAGACAAACAACGTCTGCAACTGGAAGAGGGCTTTCGCCAAGGCAAGAGCCACGCTTTCCGTATGCGCTGTCGCGCAA
>JAAVCP010000061.1 GCA_014802265.1 Bacteroides sp.
CCCCTCCCTGTCAATGACATACTTGGAAAGATATACTCCAAACTCCGCAACCCAACCATCGCCAAACTCTTCCGTTTCGTAGGCATCGCCGAAAACGCCGGATACGGCATGAACAAACTTGCAAGCTGGGAGACCTTGACAGGCACGCGTCCCACCATCGAAAGTGACCGCACCATCGCCACCGTTTCCTTCCCCCTTAAATCAGCCATCCAACGGAAGACAGAAGACGGAGATGTCCCTGTAAATGTCCCTGTAAATGTCCCTGTAAATGTCCCTGTAAATGTCCCTGTAAATGTCCCTGTAAATGTCCCTGTAAATCTTACAGAAACGCAGCAACTGGTTCTAAAACTAATTAAAGAGAATCAAAATATAACTCATCGTGAAATCGCAGAACAGTTATCAATAACAGACAAAACCGCAAAGCGAGCAACTATGGCACTTCGCCAATTAGGTATGATAACCCGTGAAGGAAGCGACAAAAACGGACATTGGATAGTGAACGGAAATAATTATCATGATAAGCGAAATAATATAACTCTAAAATAACACTGATTATGAAAAAAATAGGATGGTATGTTCTTAATATTAAAGCACGTACAAATCAAACTCCCCTGCACTATGTGGAGGTTATCCGTCAATTAAAGGAGCAAGATCCCTTGGTTATGGTCACCAAAGACAAATGCCTAAGTTTGTGGAGTATTGAGGAAAGTACAGAGAATACAAATGGCATACCTAGTTGGATAATAATCAAATTATTATCATACACCTTGATTGATCCAACAAAGTTCTATAACAGGCGCAGTAAAGAGAATTTAGAACTTCAATGGGATTCGGATGTCGTAGCTAATAAGAAAGAGGCGGAATTGATTTTTATTCCGTCCTGTCATAAATTAGCTACAAAGAAAAGTAGCAAAATTACGCTTAACTATGTTAAGAAATATTTTGAAGAAGCACTGAATAAAATTGAGGCTGAATCATTTGACGTTAATATTGTTGTTTCACAAGACCTCATAAGAAAAATTAAAGAGGCTTTTGCCGTAGTTAGAATTAAAGCTGATATTAGTTTTTCAAACCCAGGTTATAGCGATGGATTTGCTCGTGTATTAGATGAAAAGTTGAGAGCAGCTAATCCCGACAAGGCCTCTGTGGAATTAATTGGGTCAAAGACTACACCATTAGGTAATCAGCCGGATGGTTTAATATCGGCTTTAACAGATATGGCAGAACAAGATGGAACAATTGAGGCAACAATTCAATCAGAAGAGGGGGGTATTTATGAGAAGGTGTCAAGTTCATCATATCCTCGAATTGTTTCATCTATTCAAACTAAGGCGAGCGAAGTATGGGCTACAGTTTACAATGCTATAAGAGAAATCTTCCCAACTCATGATTAAATTTGGATTAAAAGGCATTTTTAAGGATTATTCTGTAGGAGAGTTTGGGAAGGATTTAATTCTGCCTTTTCTTGTGGCATGTATCCTGACACCCATAATGTTGATGAGTAATAAATCTCCTTATCACTGTCTTATGGAAATCCTTAATTTCGGAATAATAGTTGTTCCTATTTTGATAACATTAATATTAACTGCATATGTCCTGTTATTGTCAATGTTCGGATCTACCTTGAAGGACTTCTGCACTTATGAATCAGGAGTTGATTTGCATAAAAAATTAAATTCTGGTTTTGCAGCAAATCTTATAATTTCAATCTTGAGTTTAGTAGGGATTTTTATCGGGACTTTTATTGCCAAGATGGAATTTTATTCTGATTATGCGAATAGCGTTAATCAGATTGCATATGCAATCTATGTCATTTTAGTTGCATACCCAATTTTTTCTCTATTTGGAATCACAATTGACCTTTTTAATGTAGGACAAGTTACGAGAATTAAATGAGCCTTATTAATAAAATATATTTTAATGCGTCGCAGCATATGACAGAGTTGATAGATAACTCTGTTGATTTGGTTGTCACGTCTCCTCCCTATCCCATGATAGAGATGTGGGACGAGATTTTCGGAAAGCAAAATCCCGAAATTATCTCTGCATTGAATATTGACAATCCGAAATTGGCTTTTGAGCTAATGCATAAAGAACTCGACAAGGTATGGAGTGAGTGTTGGAGAGTTATGAAAGAGGGAGCCTTTATGTGTATCAATATTGGAGATGCCACGCGCACAGTGAATGGCGAATTTGCGCTCTACAATAATAATTCACGTATAATTTCCGCTTGTGAGAAAATTGGGTTCACAAATCTTCCAAACATCTTATGGCGAAAGGCCACCAATGCCCCTAATAAATTCATGGGAAGCGGTATGTTGCCTTGTGGTGCTTACGTAACCTTGGAACATGAATGGATTCTGATATTTCGGAAGGGTTCTAAACGAGCATACAAAACGGCCACCGAAAAGAAGGAGCGAAGAGAAAGCTCTTTCTTTTGGGAGGAGCGAAATATTTGGTTTTCCGATATATGGGAACTAAAAGGCGTTAAGCAGAAGATAGACAAATCCCCTACGAGGGAGCGAAATGCTTCTTTCCCCTTGGAGTTGCCGTTTCGATTGATTAATATGTTCTCTCAGCGTGGGGACGTGGTTCTTGACCCATTTGTTGGCTTAGGAACCTCTACCATAGCGGCCATTCTATGTGAGCGAAACAGTATAGGTTATGAAATTGATCTGAAACTGAAGGAAGTCATTGAAAAAAACATTGAGAGCACAGACATTGATTGTGCGAATCAATCAATTAGAGATCGCTACTTAAGGCATATTGGGTTTATTGATGAGAGATTATCAGCAAAAAAGGAAGTCAAGCACTATAATGAAAGAATAGGATGTAAGGTGATGACCGGACAAGAGTCAGATATAGTCTTTCATTTCATTAAAGATTTGTCAAAATACTCATCAAAGTCTCAGCACCTTACCTTTAAAGCTGAATATTATGACGACCTTCCACTAACGGAAATTCCGTTTAGTGAAGGAAATGCTCTATTTACTTACAGATGAATACACCAAATCATACACTGATAAATGGAGATTGTAGGTCTATGGACTATATAAGTGATGAGTCCATAGACCTTATCATTACGTCTCCTCCATATTGGCAATTGAAGGATTATGGGGAGCCGAGACAGATAGGCTTCAATCAGAGCTACGAGGATTATATCAATAGTCTCAACTTAGTTTGGATGGAATGCTTTCGTGTTTTAAAATCCGGAAGCAGATTATGCGTCAATATTGGAGATCAGTTTGCTCGGTCAGCGTATTATGGCAGATACAAGATCGTACCTATTCATTCCGAAATAATTAGGTTTTGCGAAACCATCGGTTTTGATTTTATGGGGAGCATTATCTGGCAAAAGCCTACGTCCATGCATACTTCCGGCGGAGGCAAAGTAATGGGTAGTTATCCTTATCCCAAAGGTGGCCTCGTTAAAATTGATTACGAAAATATCTTGTTGTTTAAGAAACCGGGTGTAGTACAGGCTCCAACTGCCGACATAAAAGAACTCTCCAAATTATCAGATGAAGAATGGCATTCATTCTTTACCTCGCATTGGAATTTTTCCGGAGAGCGTCAGGATAAACATATAGCAGTGTTTCCGGAGGAGTTGCCCTATCGGCTAATACGCATGTTTTCATTTTGTGGAGATACAGTGTTAGATCCCTTCATGGGAAGCGGTACTACAGCATTGGCTGCGCTTAAAAATGGACGCAATGCTATCGGTTATGAGATAAATCCGGAATTCTTTGTCTTTTACAAAGAGAAGGTTCTCAATAAATTTCCTAATGGACTTTTCGCCTTTGAGCATCTTAGACAAATGGGAAACATTAAGATTGATGCTCAGCTACATAAACTTCCTTATCATTTTGAGGATGTTTGTAAGTTGAATCGAGATAAGACTGCTATGACTAACACTTATGGATCAGTCCTACGCATCTCAGACGTCAATTATCGCAGTATAAACAATGAGATAGTGCAAACAGTTGTTGGTAACCACCGCTACGAGTTAGAGCCTACGGTATTAGTCAATCATGCAGAGACAACCACTATGGAAAAGATGATAGAAACTGGCATTACATATGTCAGAATAGGGGATGTTAAAGGTTCTCTAACGGTTACTCCCGGTTTCTCTCGCTTACAATACCTGCTTCTGCATTGTCGTGGTAAGAATCCTATTCTTTTTAAGTTGACAAAGAAAGGGACATTTCAAATTTGGACAAAAGAAACTCTTAAGAAGTATGGTTTTAATCCTAAATCATCGCCGTATTATGCGGTGTTACGTTTTAATCCCACTAAACCTATAAAATGTAATAAAATCCCTTCTCTCTTTAATGGAAAAGGGACCTATGTTTCTAAAATATTGGATATGACAGATTTTGAATTATCTTAGACTATTTCATATGAACCAATCTTCATCATATTCGTACAGTACATTTTTATTGTCCTTCTTGTAATAAACAACAGGACAAGTGATCTCTTCGTTATGTTTCTTCCCTGTCTGCCTATATGAGTCAGCCTTTATTTGTACAGGATGCCCATTAATGAATCCATCAATACCTTGAGATTCTTGTTCTGGAGTTGCTAATTGCCAGCTGACCTGTAGTTCATTTGCGATAGCTTCAATTATTGCATTCTGCACCATTAGGCCATCATAGGTTTTTTGGTAAACCAAATCCTCCATCCAATTTTTAACATCCTCTTTAGTTACCGTGGATAATGATTGTAAAACCGTTTGGAATTTATCCCATGCTTCATCCACAGCTCGCTCAATACCTTTCCCATTTTCGTGTCTTTGGATATGCCATTTCTTCCAATCAGCCAAAGAGTGTCCAGGAAAATTGGGATCATTCCTGAATATTTGGATTTCATCCGATACTTGTCCGACATTAGCTGGACGTGTAGCTTTGGCATATCCACTGGCTGAATTGATAACAGAAGATGAATATTTCGGGAGTACTGGTGCTGAAGTACCATTGACTTTGGATACTTCAGCAATTTTTATTTTTCGTTCTCTTTTCATGAAAAAATATCTTCATCAAATGTTATATTAATTCCATCTTTCTTCTTGTCGTAGTAGATGATGGGGATATCAATAATCTCACCCAATCGTGCTTCCAACTTGTAGGTTGAAGATTTGATCTGTACAGGAGTTTCTCCAACAAAACCATCAATACCCTTGGCTTCTTCTTCAACATTTGCGAGTCTCCATGTTGTATTCATCCGCTCTGATAAGGTGGCGAGAATTGCACTTTGGAATTTAAGCCCACAATAGGTCTTGGTGTGCACTAAGTCTTTAACCCATGCTTCTATCATCGGGCGATCAATGGCAGCAAAAGCCTCGCTCATCAATTCATACATTGCGAAGATCTTGTCAGTAGCTTTCTGCACAGCATCTGGCTGCTTAATAGAATACCATTCAATCCACTCTTCCAAAGTCTTACCTTGGAATTCCTGAATCAGCTCCGACATCTGTCCCACAACAGCAGGTCGTGTGCCTTGTGCATTGCTATTCAAGAGATTTATAATCTGAGTAGCATATTTTGGGAATGGGTACTTACTGGCATTTGAGAGTTTCTCTATTTCCCCATTGGAAATTTTAATC
>JAAVCP010000062.1 GCA_014802265.1 Bacteroides sp.
AATAAACTTCTTTGACAACCGCTCCACCAATGCCGCGGCCGAATCCATGAACTCAAAGATTAAAGCTTTCAGAGCCAAACTGCATGGCGTAAACGACACTAAATTTTTCATTTTTAGACTTTGCAATCTTTACGCTTAAACACAGGTATTTTACTATGCGCCCTATTTTCCTCTGCACCCCCGATCCCGCTTCCCTCATATAAGGGTATAGAAAAAGGGCGGCTTCACAGTCGCCCTGGATCTTTTTGCTCTTTGATTAAAATTTGCGGTTGATAAGTGGGTGGTGGGCGCTGAGGGATTCGAACCCCCGACCCTCTGCTTGTAAGGCAGATGCTCTGAACCAGCTGAGCTAAGCGCCCTTTCTTTTCGAAAGCGATGCAAAGTTACGCACTTTTTTCTTTCCCTCCAAATTTTTTCGCCTTTTTTTCAAAAAAAAATTCATTTTTCAGTTCACCGACCGCCCTACCGTGTTCGGAAAGACCTGCCATCATTCCGGATACTCCAGATTTTCTCGCCTAATATCTTTCAGAACCTCAACTATATACCTCCTTGCGGCGCCCTTGGCACCCGCAAGATCCATAAATTTATAGTTGCCGCAATCTCGTGCACTCGCACCGGGTATCTCGCCTTCGTAATTTGCCACAAACTCCATTGTCTCCTGCACGAGTTCCTTCACCTCGTCACTTTTCAGGTCACCCTGAAGCAGCAGATAATTACCCGTGCAGCAACCCATCGGACCCCAGTATATCACCCTCTCGCCCCATTTAGGGTGATTTCTCAGATATGTGGCCGCCAGATGCTCCATTGCGTGCAGGGCCTTCGGCTCAAGAGCAGCCTCTCGGTTCGGACGCGTCATGCGTATGTCCAGTGTCGTGATCACGTCGCCCGAAGGCGTCGTGTCCTTGCGGCTCACGAATATACCGCGTTCCAGTCGTTCATGATCTATCGTAAAGCTTGCTATTTTCTTCATTGCAATATTCCGTTTTCTCCAAAGTTTAACTTATTCACTCGCCGCTATATCTTTCAGTGCCCTCACTATGCGGGCCGAGGTCACCTTACGCCGACCGCCGTCGTTGCTTCCCATCTTCACTGCCGGTGTTTCCTCCGGGCCTGCGATCTCCTCTCGGGCAGAAGCGTGGAGCTCGTCGGCCATACTCCGGCCAAGTATCTCCCTTGCATTTTCCGGAGTCACGCCTGCTCCTGCCATAATCATTATCCTCCCGGCCGCAAGCCTTTTCATCTCCGCGAGCCGTCCGGCGCCTTCATACGCCGACGCGGCCTGTCCCGAGGTCAGAATCCTGTCACAACCCAAAGCGATGATCTGCTCCAGCGCCGGGCCCATGTCGCGGCAGCGGTCGAAGGCCCGGTGAAACGTCACGCTCATCTCCCCTGCCTGCTCAATCAGATGGCGGCACAGGTCAGTGTCGATCTCGCCTTCCTGCGTCAGCGCTCCTATCACTACGCCGTCAGCACCCAGCTCCTTGGCTGTCCGTATATCCTCGGCCATACATTCGGTCTCTGCCTCGTCATACACGAAATCACCCTCTCTCGGACGGATCAGCACGTGCAGCCCTGTTTCCGGTGCCATCTGCCGCGCGGCTCTGATCAGTCCGGCCGACGGCGTCAGCCCTCCCTCGCTCAAAGCGCAGCACAATTCTATTCTGTCAGCACCACCCTCGGCAGCGGCTTTCACCGATTGTATGTCGCCGCAGCATATCTCCAGTTTATGGCTCATGATGGCTCAGTCTGTTGTCAGTTCGATTATATAGTCGGCCACTCCTTCAGGAATCGTCTCCAGATGCAGTGTTCCCCCGCCATTCTTCTTGTTACGGGTGAACTTCACCGGTGTCTTGTCGTCAAATGCCAGAGCACTTTTGATCTTGCGCCCCGTCGGTATCTCGATATCTGTGGCCGATCCGTTCAGCACGTGCACATAGAGCTTGTCGCCTTTCCTGGTCGCCGTGCCCCATTCCTGCGCCGGAAAGTCGCCGGCCACCGTGCCATAGATAGTCTCGCCGTAGCGGTCCATCCATTTGCCTATGCCTTTCAGCCTGTCGAGGGCAGCCGCCGGAAGTTCGCCGTTAGGTTGCGGACCGATGTTCAGCAGCAGATTCGCACCCATGCCCGAGGTCTTCACGATGAGCCTCACAAGCTCCTCTGTCGATTTGTAGTTTTGGTCGGCGATCTTATAGCCCCACATACCATTCATCGTCTGACACGTCTCCAGCGGCAATTTGCTCACCTCCTGGCCCGACAGGCCCGCCGTGTTCTCTCCCGGCAGATCGCGCTCGAATATCTGTATATCCTCGCCGGCAAACGGACTCTGATGATGATTGTTGCCCACCAGGCACGACGGCTGTAGCCTGTGTATCATCGCATACTGTTCGTCAAGCTGCCAGTCGAAAGGCGTGGCGTCGCTGTCGTGATCCCACCATCCGTCAAACCATATCGCCCCTATCGGGCCATATTTCGTCAGCAACTCCGTCAGCTGAGCGTTCATAAAGTCATAATATGCTGGCCAGTCTGTTTTCGTTGTGTCGCGGCCCGTCTTCAGACCCGTGCGCCCCAGCGGATATTCCGGACGGCTCCAGTCAAGATGGCTGTAATACAGGTGTAGTCTCAGCCCCTGGTCCTGACATGCTTTCGACAGTTCGCCAACGACATCTCTGCCCCAGGGCGTAGCGTCTACTATATTGAAATCCGACTGATCGGTGTCCCACATCGAGAAACTGTCATGATGTCTCGACGTGAATGTTATATACTTCGCTCCCGAATCCTTTATCGCCTTCACCCATTCCTGTGCGTCAAACTTGGCGGGATAAAAACCGCTCGCGCTCTTGGCATACTCCTCGGCGTTCAGACCTGAGTTCAGATACCATTCGCCCTGACCGAACATACTGTACACACCCCAGTGGATGAATATTCCGAAACGCGCGTCTGAAAACTCCTTCTGTGCCTTCAAGATCTCCTCGCTCGGCACATACTTCACCTCCTCGGCCATCGTACGGGCCGCCAGAGTCGCAACCATCGCCAGCGCCATCGCCACTACATATCTTGCCTTCATATTCTATTTCAATTCTGTTTTAGTTCGTTTTAATTCGACCTCGCAAAGATAACACTTTCTCCCGGTTTTCCTCTGCGCACCTGCCCCTAACTTCATTCCTCCTCTGCTTTTTTACTCCCGCTCTGTTGTCCTGTCCCCGATTGTCAGTACCTTTGCGTCTGAAATGACACTTACACCCGCTCCAAACACTCCGAGTAGACCCGTAGTGGGCCGTTTTGCTCCCTCGCCAAGCGGTCGGATGCACCTCGGCAATATCTTCACCGCCGTCATCTCATGGCTCGACGCGCGCAGCTCCGGAGGCCGCTGGATACTCCGGATCGAGGATCTTGACCCGCAACGGTCCAAAACCGTCCATGCCCGGGCTATTGAAGACGACCTGCGCTGGCTCGGCCTTGATTGGGATGAAGGCGGCCTTGACAACCTCGGCCAGAATCCTCCCTACTGTCAGAGCCTCGCCTCCGACATCTATACCCGTGCTCTGCGGCGCATCACCGACACCGGCCTCGCCTATCCCTGCCGTTGCACCCGCGCCGACCTGAATGCCACCAACGCACCCCACAGTTCCGACGGCCGCATCATATATCCCGGCACCTGTCGTCCCGCGTCGCGCCCCACTCCCTTTACTCCACCGCCCTTTCCTCACGCCGTGCGGCTCTGCGTTCCCGACTCACTCATCACATTCACCGATATCGTTTTCGGGCCGGTTTCTTCCAATCTCGCCCACGACTGCGGCGACTTCGTCCTGCGCCGTGCCGACCTCGCCTGGGCCTACCAGCTCGCCGTCGTGGTCGACGATGCCCGTATGCACGTCAGCCGTGTGGTCCGGGGAGCTGATCTCCTCCTCTCAACCGCCCAGCAACTTTATCTCTACTCCCTCCTTGATCTGGCCGCCCCCTCATTCGCCCACCTCCCGCTGATCTGCAACTCCGCCGGCCGACGCCTGTCAAAACGCGACGCCGACCTAAGCATGCAGACCCTCCGCGACAACTTTACCCCCGCCCAGATCATCACCATCGTTGCCCGACTCGCCGGACTCATTCCCCCGGCCGGACCGCTCGTCACCCTACCCGAGCTGCTCCGGACATTCTCCTGGACCGCCATCCCCCGCACCCACACAATCCGCCTTCCCGACGACCTCAAAACCTTCCTCTGAAAAAAAATTCACCCTCCATGCAAAAAAACTTTCGAAAAATTTTGTCAATTCAAAAATAACCCCTAACTTTGCATCGCAATTGAGAAACGACTCCGTAGCTCAGTTGGTAGAGCAAATGACTCTTAATCATTGGGTCGAGAGTTCGAGCCTCTCCGGGGTCACTGAAAATCAAGCAGTTAGCACATCGCCAACTGCTTTTTTCTTTGTTATTATCCCTCAGTTTAAACAGTCTGTTTAAACCACTGTTTAAACCATGGCAACCACAGTAAAGGTCGTTTGTTACAAGTCTAAAATTCTGAGTAACAACGAATCGCCTCTAATGCTGAGGGTAACAAAAGATCGAAAACTCAGATATATCAGTCTTGGCATATCCGTCAATCCTGAGCATTGGGACTTCTCCAAGAATCAACCAAAGGCCGAATGTCCAAACCGTGAGTACATAGAACTACTCATGGCAGACAAGATCAAGGAATATACCACTAAGATAATAGAGCTAAAAGCTGCAAATCAAGAATTTACCTCAACCACTCTTGTTGAGAAAGTCTGTTTAAACCGTTTAAACCGGAAGACGGTAGATTATCTTATCAAGGAGCACATGAACCATCTTGAAAGATCAGGCAGAAGAAACTATTCCCTATCCATAAAGCAGTTATACAATTCCCTAATAGAGTTCAACCGCCATCTTGACATTCCGTTCGCTGAAATGGATGTTGCTTGGTTGCGACGATACGAAGTCTTTCTGAGAGGAAAGGGTTTAGC
This sequence comes from Bacteroides sp., assembly GCA_014802265.1. Lineage (GTDB taxonomy): Bacteria > Bacteroidota > Bacteroidia > Bacteroidales > Muribaculaceae > Lepagella. The sequence continues at coordinate 4,977 of JAAVCP010000062.1, forward strand.
TGAAAACACAATCGGCATTAGATTTCGCACTCTTCGCTCTATCTACAATATAGCCATAGAGGAAAATGCCGTTGCCCCTGACCTCTATCCGTTCAAGAAATTCAAGGTCTCTAAACTTCATCAGGAAACAGCGAAAAGAGCCCTATCTAAAGATGATGTTGAGAGAGTGCTGAATTTCAAATCAGCCAATCGCTATATGAGGTTCCCGATTGATCTCTTTGCGTTCACCTACTATTGTGGAGGAATCAACTTTGTGGATATAGCCAACCTCACCAAAGAAAATATCTCAGACGGCAGATTGGTTTACATGCGTCAGAAAACAAAGAAACTGATAAAAATTCCACTCCAACCGCAGGCTGTAGCTCTCATCAAGAAGTACCACAACGATGAATCGCCCTATCTGTTTCCAATACTTTCAGCTATCCATAAGACAGATACGCAGAAAGCAAACAGAATCCACAAGGTAATCTCCAAAGTCAATATGAGATTAAAGGAGATAGGCGAAGCACTCAATCTGAACGTTACACTTACAACCTATGTGGCACGCCACAGTCAGGCAACAGTGATGAAACGAGCAGGGGTTTCAACAGCCGTTATCCGCGAGATTATGGGGCACAGTTCAGAACGAATAACCCAAATCTACCTTGACAGCTTCGACAACGAACAGGTCAATAACGCCCTTAAAGCCCTCTAATTACCCAAAAATCCCGTCAGTCTTTTCGATTGACGGGATTTTTTTATAATTTTGAGCAAAGATTATTCTTTTTATGGATCTTACTGAATTTCTATCTCAGTCAATGCCATCTGTTGACCTACCGTCCGCAGACCCAATCATTCTAAAGGAGCAGGAAGAACTCCTATTTCAACATTGGATCAACACTCATCCCAATGAAGATGCCGACCTTATGCGTCTACGCCTTCAATATCTGCGCACCTATGTCTTGAAATATCCTGATTTTGATGGCACCGAATTCTTTCTCTCTGAAGAAGCCTTTCGCCATTATCTAAATCGAAATGATAAGATGAAGTTTACGTTCCTTTCAGAGGAAGAGTTTTACAACCATCGCATTATCCAAAAGGCAATAAAAGATCTTGGACTCTTACCTGAGCCTACATTTGAATTTATCCTATATCTTTGGGCTATCTTGAAGAAATGGATTGAATACGGCAAGAACGAACGAGTTGCGGATAAAATTAAGCGGATAAAAACAAGAATAGATGAGAACCCTCAAGACACTCTTTCAGTAGATTTTAAAGTAGGTTCTAAACACTTCCATTTCTCTAATAGCGATTTTATCAAAGTTTTAATTGACAATTTCGCAAAATCCGATCTCTTAGCAGGAGGATTAGTAGAAAAAACGAAGATAGCAAAACGTGAAGCAGATTACATTCTAATAACAACACTGTTAGAAAACTTACCCATATCAAGGGATAAGAGAAAGAAAGGCACATTTTCACAGGCGGAAAGGAACTTTGGGCTTTCCGTGCTTTGGCTAACAGGAGAACTTAACCATTACAAGAATGATGACCCCACTCAATTTTGTTCAAATGACAATAACGCGACTTTCGACAAACTAATGCGCGATTTTAAAGGGAAGTCAACACCACCCGTTTTTGGGGAATTGTAGCGTAATCTTTTTTCAAAAAATTTACGCTTGTCGACATTGTTTCCCTATTGTAATTTTGCCGCCGAAATCAGGACAATGAGTGTTCTCAAAATTTAACACCCACTCATCTATCCCCTGATCACAAAAATATGGCAAATAAAAATTATGCCGAAGTTGAAATTCTCGTAAACGACAGTGTGAGTTCCCGCAAAGTTGCCTTCGCAAAGGGGATTAATCGAGATGTGAATCTCGCTAACGCAAAAAAGATCGCAGCTGACATCAAAGCAAATGGCTATCGCCAGGCAGAACTAATTCAGGTGATACCGGCGGATGAAGTGATCGCCGCTGGTGACTTATCTTTGGTTGACATCAACAAAGATCCAATCGAAGATACAGAGGCCTTCCGTTATTATCTTGTGCTGGATGGTCAGCACAGAATCTACGCGGCATCTCTTTATAATAAGGAGAACCCAGGAAACAAGATCCAAGTTCCAGCCGTAGAAGTAGATTTGAGCAACGGTGAAACAGTTAGTCAGTACATTGCGGCTATTAACATAACTAAGGTGATATGGAACTCAAGTGATTATGTACGAGGGGCAGCTAACGTTCAAAGCACAGATTTGCTTGTTCACTACAAAGAACTGATCAAAAGTGAAGACAACCCCAATGGGTTTCCCCTCAGTACCCTGAATCTCATCTTTTGCCTCAACGCTAAAGCTCTGAACAAACTTGATCTTTCACTCTTATGTGAAGGCAAACTCGAAAAAGGATCCAAGCAGAAGAAAAAGATCCTTCCCGCCTATAATCTTGATAGAGGCAATCGCTTTATCGAAATATGCAAGGGAAAAGGATTCTCCCAAAAGGATCTCGCAAAACGATACCTCATCCAACAATTCATCGACATAACGACTGCGGAAAGTGAAGAAAGAGCATTTCAGATATTTGATGCAGTAACGGAGAATGATCGTAAAGCAATGTACAACGAAAAAAAGAATCTTACAGAAGATTTGGTAAGAAAACAATTTGAAATCATCCTAAACCGTACAGCTAAATAAGAGCTGCAAAGAGGCAACAAAGAGCACACTAACAGAAACGGTGTGCTCTTTTTCATTATATTATCTCATATCCATTCTTCCTGCTTCCATCAGTTTGCGGAATTTTGACAGATTTAATATTCATGCCAAATTCATTCTTTAAGTCAGTTGCCTTTGCACTCTTTTTATTTAATCCCATCTTTATATAAATCTCACTCATAGTTTTCTTTATTGTGTCCGTTGAATATCTTTCGCCCTTTTTAAAAACATTTCTAAACTCAAAGATCAATCTTGTCAACTGAGCTTTATAATGAACCTCCGCTTTTAACGCACATTCTTTATACCCCAATGCTTTGATTCTTTCACCTCCAAGCTCATCATAAAATAGCTTTAACTCAGGATATACCTCATCAAGATACGCTGTCACCATATCAAACTTACATTCAGGACTTTTGCAATCACAGTAGCGTTTCATTCTCTCCGCAAACGATTCTTTTCTAATAATATTCCTCAACTGCTCTTCATATTCGACATATTTAACGGGAGTGTTTAAATCATAATGCGAATCATCTATCTGTTTCCTCACGATCAATCCATTCTGATAGTTATGACGTTGTAGATCATAGGCATATTGTTCGTTTATATATGCTAATTCATTTATAATAAACTTGTCACACTTTTCATCATACATTGTAAAGCCATCATCATAGCCCATCATTTTCTGCAACTTCAATAAGTCTCTTATGCGCTTCTTGCGCAATTCAGGATCAGCAATACTATTGTTACTGTCAATCTCCAATTGTGTCAGCCTCAGTTTATCTTCTAATTGTTTCGTAAATTCCGCTTCCGTCATTTCTGAACTATTCAGATTATATATAAAAGTCAGATGTTTTCTAAAAGGATTCTCAGCTAACCTCTGCCTTCCTGCTATCTGTAAAAGATCTGTCGCTATATCAATAGTTGTGTTTATCCTCTTGCTGTCGCTGATTACAAACGACGAAGCATTAGTTGAATAAAAGTCGCATCCTGCAAAAGCAGTGGAAGTACAGAATGTAAACTTCTTGTGTGGTTCACCTTTCAAGGGGATTCTTCCACGCTTAAATCCCTCCCCTATCTTTGCTATCTGAGTGTCATTCTCTTCATTGTTTCCTACAATAATATTCACCTCATCAGGCTTTAATCCTGTCTGTCTAATGATATTCACGATATTATTTACACTATTCAAATAGATCACACATTCTTTTGAATACTTTATCTCTCCATTAGCCTCTATTCGTGGATATGCACCGCTTTGATACCGCCTCACTATTTCTAAAGCAGAATTAATCGGATGCTTGCTTTGTTGCCTGATAAGTTTTATCTTTTCAATTTTGGGCCAGTCCAATTCCAGATAATCCAATCCTCTAAGCCATGATATTTTATCAAGATACTTACTCAGAATTGGAGTAGCCGACATATAGGTAACATACGAAAACTGTTTAAGACACTCCAATAATCTGATCTCAACCTCCGACTTCATGCTACTATCAGATAGCAGATACTGAAATTCATCTACAACAACTCTCCATCCATCCTTATTGTCAATACACTTTGCTACCTTTGGTAAAGAATCGTAAGAAACCAATATCTTCGGCAGTTGCTCACTACTCAGATATTCTTTAATCTTATCTTCTGGAAGTCTGCCAACTACCAATAAAGTGTTTGGATGTTGAGCATGTTTGTTTTCAATCAGATTATTGCGTGGGCTACAAATAATCGTCTTGTGTTCATCTCTAATAGCTAATGTGGTAGCCCCACATGCTGTAATGCCTTTGTTGAATACTCCGTTGGGTAGTTCAAAGCCTTCCCAATCTGTCAAATAGTTTACCGTTTCCGGCACAAGTTTTGTTTTCATTTCTATTGTTTTTAAATCAATAAATCCAAATCTAAATTGCATTGTCCATTTTTTCGATGGATCAATCTTCTCTATTTAGGGAGTGAGGAAAAAATTTTGGACAGACCAAAATATCACATCTCACAAAATGATCTTTAATTAATCAGGAATGGAAATCAGACACCGACTGCCAAATAAAACCGAAACCCAATGATTTCGGTCTTATCTCATGCAATATGATTGGATATATTGATTTTCAAGCATTGGCAGTGTCAAACAGCAAATTTTCCATTCCCAACCTTGATATAAGCAAATATATACATTATTTCCCTAACTTCAAAATGGTTACGGGTCAAATCGGAAATTACTTTTGAAACTCATTTTCTAAAAAGAGCATACACCTATTTCCATACTTTTTAAAAAATAATTCGCTGAATGTTTCTGATATTTTTTAAGATAGAATACACAAACGCATTCCACTATCAAATAACCGACTTCTTTCCATTACAAATAAATAAGGTAAAATCTTTCGGAAGAAATCTCATCCAAAATAGATTCTGAGAAACAGGAATCAACTCTTTACAAAATATAGGGTTAAAAAAATCGCAACAGACCTCTAAGAAAGAGATCACCCATTTTTTATCCCCCCGCCATTAATAGCTTGGGAAAATTCAATATCTAAAAAGACGAGCCGTAGAATTGCAAAAAACAGAATTTGAGTGTAACAATCCAAAACTCTTAAAAACTTTTCGACATGGAAACAAAACTTTTGACACCCTCCACCACTATGATCTCAACTCTCAACAACGTAGCAGAAGACACTAAGTTTGAAGATCTCTCTGCCATTCTCCCATCCGTGAACTTCCTTGAAGCAAACACTTCGGCAATAACCATCGAAGAACTCACGGTCAACTGTGTTGTGCCTACATGGGCCAATCAGGATCTCACCATCTCTCATCAGGACTTCATCAACACAGTGCATGATGCCGCTTGCAACGTGTTCAGCGGCGAACTCATCAACAAGCCTGAGATACGAGTGTCGCACATCGTAAGAGGCAGAATCCCCTCTGCCCTTGGTAAACGTGCGTCAGAACTCCTTGAATCAGAAAAGACGCAATTTTATCAGCGTCTTGCCTTTGCGTTCACTATCCCATCTATTCATGAAACGATAGACGGGCAACGCCTTGAACTCTGCATTGGCGGAGTGCGCAACTACAATGATCTGAACCTCTATCGCGCTAATCGTGGCGCAGAGAAGTTCTCAGTCTTTATAGGATGGCGAATGAACGTCTGCTCCAATCAGGTGCTGACAGGACAAGGGGCAAAGATTCAGCTTGAAGTGCTGTCGCTTCATGATCTCTACAAACAGGTGCTTGAACTGTTCTACACCTTCCATCCTGCACAAGACATTCATCTGTTGCAGACACTTTCGCAAACTCGGCTTACTGAAACTCAGTTTGCCCAGATCGTCGGACGCATGAGGCTCTATCAGGCACTTCCAAACCGTTATCAGCGCAGTGTGCCAAAACTCCTGATAACCGACAGTCAAATTAATAACGTCTGCCGTGACTTCTACGCAGATCCAAATTTCGGTGTAAAAGACAATGCGATTTCGATGTTTGACTTCCATAATCTCCTGACGGAAGCAAACAAGAGCAGCTACATCGACAGTTATCTGCAAAGAGCTGTCAACGCTACCGAAGTAGCAGTAGGAATCAACAACGCCCTGCATGGTGATTCAAAATATGCTTGGTTCCTGAATTGACATCTCTTTCGTCTTATGAAAGTCGGACATCTCTATATTATTTAGGGATTGTCCGATTTTCTTTCCCAACTCCCTATATACTCGAACTAAAAACCTCAAAATATCGGACATGGAAACTCTTTATAGAACTGATGAACTTCAACTTAGTAACTGATCTTACAGGGAAAGGAAACTATCAAAAAGATGTTTTACAGCAGATTTTTTGAAAAAAACTAACGAACATGCCCCACCAATAACATTTTTCTATTATATTTGCCGTCGATTTTGGAGCTAAAGAGTTAGCAGACCCCAAACTCGACTTTTCTAATAAAAAGGTGTTATTGAAATTTTATCTTCCATTATCGAACTTGGCGGTTTGAAATTCCACGAAGATGAGATTAGCAATAGCACCTACATCGGTAGCTTATGCCTGTCATTTCTGACAGCATACATAGCTCTATCGGTGTGGGGCTATTGTTTTATCCGTGGAATAGGTACGCCAAGACCTGATAATGGGATAAAACAAAATACATTCCTCACACCTTTTTTATACCCAAACTTAAACGTTTCAAAGGAGGATGAGAAACACAACAATCAAAATGAAAATATCCTTATTATTAACCTCTGCCATCTCTATTCTTGCGCTTACTTCTTGCAATAGCGACAAGAGTGGTGATTATAAGTTAGTCGATATGGATTTCTCGAGTTCAACAATCGACCAAAGAAAAATTGAAAAAAGTTTTGCAGAAGGCTTAGGGAGCATCTGGCACATTGAGAAAGTTGGAGATTATTACAAACTTTCAATGGAAGGTGAACCTGATATCTTGGTATTCTCTCCTGACGGCAACGACTATTCTGCAAAAGATGGAAGAATGACATTAAAATTCACATCTTCAGGGGCAATCATACATGGGAAAGATGTTGATAAAGAAGCTACTTGGACGTTGGAAAAGCAATAAAGAGCCACAATTCTCACGGGCATAATTGTCTGTGAGAATTGATTTGGGAAAAACCAAAGATAAGAGTGTTTACATATGAGATATTTACAAAAATTCCTAATTTGCAGCATCTTCATATTTGGTGGATTTAATGCATACGCTCAATATGCCACTTATCGAAACATTTATGAATTAGAAGCTGCCGAAAAAGCCCCCACTCAGGATGTAGAGTGTTTTCTCAAAACCAAAAAAGGATGGGCGAGAATCACTATCAAAGTGAAAGAATCTGGCTCAACGATACTTGTTGTTGGATATAAGACGAAAAATAAACCTTCTTATGCAACATACGGAGACCCAAATCCCTGGAGATCCTGCAAAGTCTATGCAACAGATGTTAATCTTTATGAGGACGGTCGTGAAGCAGCTGAATACTTTGATTATAAGGCCTCAATTTCTGGTCTTGGAACCATTTATTTCTAAGGTAACACTCATAATCACAACCAAACAGAAAAAGCCCATAACTCCGACTTATATAGATAGTCTATAGTTAAGAACAGAAAGAGCAACCATATCTCATGAAAAGGATTCTCACAGTTCTATTACTTTTATTCTTAAAAATTGGTAGTCTTACAGCTCAGACTACGCCAGTAGCAGGTTGGGGTGTAATGTTTGAGGGTCAAGATCGTGGGCACTTAAACTTTATTGATGGGAATGCATTCGCTTCATTAACAATCCAAAATGAAAGGATCATTCTCTCATTAGTGGAAACTAAGACATTGAAATCCTTGTTTTCCATTCTTTTGCATAATCTCTATCTTACACCCTCAGCAGAAGAAGGAAAATCATTTATCGGCATGAAGAGTAAGTTTACATTACTTGACGGCACAAATAAGATAAACGGGGTTCTTAACATAAACATAGCGGAGAATGAAAACGAATATGATATTCTCCATTTTGACTTTGGTAGAAAGGATTTATACATTGTTGGATTCCTATTAGAGGGGGATGAAATGTTTCCTAAACTTGCAAAATTGGCAAGTCTTGGAGTTGGTTTGGAAAAAGGTGCAAAATTAAAGCGTCCTCTTTCCAAAATCATAGAAGAATATTAGACTATTGCACATAATCTAATCAAATAACGTACCTTTGTGGATAGATTTGCATACATCTATTCACAGAGGTACGTTAATTGTTGAGACATGATGAGAGGGAAATTTTGGATAGTTTTTCTGACTTCCTCCATTTTTGGGTCTGGCACATTCCTACTGAATAGTACATGTGTGAAGCTAACCGACTGGAAACAGTATCATATCTCTGTAAGCAATAGAAATGATTTAGACCAGACTAACAAACTGAAAGGAATTGATCTGTCACATCATAATAGTGGCATAATCAAAATTATCTCATCGAAAATTCAAATAAATCTCAATCAACAAAACTATTTTGTAACTTTGCATTGCAAACGCAAATAACGATCAACTCATTATTTGCAATAGAGATCATTAAACATTCATTAACAATCACAGCACGTTTACACTGAGGTTTAAACCGCAAAGAAATTTCTAAAGAACAGCAGAACTGTTTGAAAATAAAGTACCCTGTAGCTCAGTTGGTTGCAGCGAAAAGATGAGCAAAGCGAGTCTTTCCGCTGCCGCAGAGAGCAAATGACTCTTAATCATTGGGTCGAGAGTTCGAGCCTCTCCGGGGTCACTAAACAAAACGGCAGAATGCCGCATATCGCTGAAACTAAGACAGTTTCAGCGATTTTTGTAATACCCCTATCCGGCAGAATTGTGAACATTTGGGTCAGTTGCAAAACCCGGTTGAATTGTTAAAAAACGGGTCAGTTGCAAAACCCGGTTGAATTGTTAAAAAACCCCCCGAGTTTAGAATTATTTTTAGGCGCATAGTTTTGATAGCCTGAAAAGGAAGAAAGGTATGTCGGTCACT
>JAAVCP010000063.1 GCA_014802265.1 Bacteroides sp.
ACGTAATATAGAATTTGTATCTTTATATAATTCAATCATATAATAACCTATTACGTGGAATGATTGCTGAATTATGGATTAATCAAATACACATTGCACTTATAACATAATATGACATCAGCTACAACACAATCAAGTTGTAGCTGATGTCATATTATGTTGAAAACCTTATAATAAGGGATTATTTTTTCCAGAAAGATGGAATGAAAAGAAGCAGGATAGTGAATAGCTCAAGACGACCTATGAGCATAATGAAGGAGAGAAGCCATTTTGCCACATCGGGAACATAATAGAAATTGCCGCTTACTCCAGTGATGTCAGTGCCTAATCCGGTGTTGGATATCGCCGACAGACAAATAAAGAAACTGTCTTTAAGTGGGAGCCCTATCAGCGTGAGAAGTGAACCACCAATAACAATAACAATCATATAAATGAACAGGAATGCCAGTGTCTTCATAAGTACCGGAGTGGGTGTTCCTTTACCATTAATGCAGACAGTTGTGACAGCATTAGGATGCATCATCTTGAAAAACTCGTTTTTCAAGAACTTAAACAGCACAATAAAGCGGTCAATCTTTGCTCCGCCGGAGGTACTTCCGGCACATGCGCCCATTATCATCATAATAACAAGTAATATCACTGATATCGGACCCCAATCACTAAAATCCGGTTCTGTCAATCCGGTGGAAGAAAGGATTGAGATTGCCTGAAATAGAGGATCAATCGTTACGTCATCAATTGTGTGGGCAAGACCTCTTACAAAAAGGTTTATGGTGAGTATAAGATAGCAAATAAATATAATCCATATATACCATTTTAAAGCATCATTTGTGAAAGCCTGCTTTATATTTCCCATTATTGCCTTATAAAGCAGTGAAAAATTGACGCCTCCAATAAACATGAAAATAATCAGAATACATTTGATATACAGGCTGTCGGTTTGACTCATAGACATATCACTGGTAGAAAATCCTCCGGTAGACATGGTTGAAAGCCCATAACAGATTGAATCAAACAATGACATCTTGGAGAAAGCAAGCAGAATAATAAGTAAAGAGGTCAGTCCTATATACACAAGCCAAAGACTCTGAGCGGTAAAGCTGACACGTGGTCGCAGCTTATCATGGGTTATACCTGTTACTTCGGCATTAAACAGTTGCATGCCTCCTTGGTAATTAAGCATCGGCAAAACAGCAAGTGTAAAAAGAATTATCCCGAGTCCACCTATCCATTGCACCACACAACGCCATATCAAGATAGAGTGGGGTACACCTTCCAGGGAGTTTAGCACGGAAGCTCCGGTGGTGGTGAATCCACTCATTGTTTCAAAGAAAGCATTTGTGACAGATAAATGAGTGCCACAAATTAGAAAAGGTAACATTCCAAACAGGGAAAGTATTACCCAAGTAAGCCCTGTCAGCACCACAGCCTCGCGTTTCCCCATTTCTCGGCTTTTAGGCTTCATTGCTACCATAGCTGATCCACAACCGGCAGTGATTCCGATACAAATAAGAAACTGCCAGGCACTTTGCTCATGATATAGCAATCCGGTAATGAAAGGAATAATCATAAACAGTGCTTCAATGGTAAGAAGCCACCCGATCACACGCAAGAGCATGCGTAGGTTAATATAGCTTTTCTTTTGAATAACATGCATTTCAGAATTCCTTTCAATAAAACCATTTCTCGATTTTGCTGATAGTGCCGTTCAGACAGAATACCACCACGAAATCTCCTGGCTGGATTTGAGTATTACCACCGATCAGTGTGTATTTGTTATTACGGGCAAGGGCAGCGAGAGTCATGCCAAAGGGTAGCTTGAGATTTTTAACCGGTGCTTTGGTGATTTTTGCTCCCGGTCGTACAACCATTTCAGCTACCTCAGCATCGGCAAGTGCCAGACATTTGGCATTGCTTTGGTCAGCATCAAGAAGAATCTTGAAGATATGGCTGGAGGCAAGCAATTTCTTATTTATAATTGTGCCGATATTTAGATTCTCTGCCTGACTTACAAACTGGAGATTCTCTACGTCAGCAATTGTCTTCGGGATTCCGAATTCTTTTGCGGAGAGACAGCTTAAAATATTTGTTTCCGGATAATCGGTAAGGGCAAGGAAAGCATCAAATTGGTCAATATTATTTTCGCGGAGCACTTCAATATCCCTTCCGTCACCACATACGATCTCACAGTCAGGGAGCAGGGTTGACATTTCTTCGCAATGTTCGCGATCGTAATCTATAATCTTAATTCGATATTTGTCGTGAAACCTGATTGCAAATCTGACGGCAATTCTTGAGCCACCCATAATGAGGGCTTTTTTTATCACTCTTTTTGTCTTACCACATAATTCACGAACCTCCTGCACAAATGGAGGGGTAGTAATGAAATAGACAATATCATCAAATAATATCTCATCGTTACCACCCGGAATGATAGTAGTATTGTTACGCTTGATGGCAGCTACATGGAAATCGTGAGTTTTAACAGGGAGATCTTTCAGCTTGCGATTAATCAAAGGAGATTCACTGTGAAGCTTAACTCCGATCAGCAACAAGTTCCCATCGTGTAGTTCGCCCCAATAGCGTGCCCAATTATGGGATAACGCCAGATTTATCTCACTTGCTGCGAGATCTTCCGGATATATAAGAAAATCACTCCCAATTTCGCGTAGCACCTGCCCGTTGGCAGGAATTAGAAATTCACTGTTGTCGATGCGTGCCACAGTCTTCTTAGCTCCAAGATGTTTAGCTATGGCGCAAGAGGTGATGTTTCGGGTTTCGTATGGAGTGACAGCCACATAAAGGTCGGCATTAGCTACTCCCACATCTCTCAATGTCTCAAATGACGAGGTTGACCCATTCCAGGTCATGAGGTTATAATTGTCGTTGATTACATCAAGACGCTCCTGATCGCTGTCAAGCAAAATGATGTCTTGATTTTCATTAGACAACAGCTTTGCCAGATGCGAGCCAACTTCTCCCGCCCCTGCAATAACTATTTTCATTCACTTTTAATTTTAGTGAAACAATTTCTGACAGCATTAATGATGCCTTCTCTATCATATCCGCAAAGGTGTTTAAGCTGCTCAACCGACCCTTGATTTACCCACTTGTCATAGACTCCTAAGGAAATGACATTAATGTCACGGGTAACAGTGGTCAGAGCATCTTTCACAACTGAGCCGAAGCCACCAATAAGGGAGCCGTCTTCTACGGTTATGACATGCTTATATTTAGATGCCACGTCATGGAGAATTTTGCCATCAAGTGGTTTCATCCATATCATATCATATACATCGACCGCAATACCTTCCTTCTGCAATTCTTCAGAGGCAGCTATTGCATCGTGAAGAACGGGACCGATTGTCAGGATGGCTATTTTTGCATTCTTTTTTCCCCTGGCAAGCCTACCATTACCAGGAATAATATCTTTCATCGGTGAGTGCCAATCAGGGTTAATCGCCTTTCCTCTGGGATAGCGAATTGCTAAAGGAGATTTTAGTGAGAGGGCAGTATGCATAAGGTTACGCAGAGTTTCTTCGTCAGCAGGAGAGGCAATTTTCATTCCCGGAATACAGTTAAGATATGCAAGGTCAAACAATCCATGATGTGTCACACCGTCTTCTCCGACAATTCCCGCGCGATCTATACAAATAGTCACCGGTAATCCCTGAATTGCCACATCGTGGATAATGTTATCGTATGCTCTCTGAAGGAAAGAAGAATATATTGCTACGAAAGGCTTTTTACCGGCAGCTGCAAGTCCACCGGCAAAAGTGACGGCGTGTCCCTCAGATATACCTACATCAAAAGCTCTGTGTGGCATTTCATGGAGAAGATGAGACATGGAGGTGCCCGTAGGCATAGCTGCCGTGATGCCCACTACAGACTCATCCTCCTTTGCAAGTTCAACAAGGGTTCTTCCAAACACCTCTTGCCATGGCAGAGGCTGGGAAACACTTTTTGAGGTTAACCTTTCACCTGTTTTTGCATCAAATTTACCGGGTGCATGCCAGACTGTGGGATTCTCCTCTGCCGGCTGGTAGCCTTTACCTTTTACTGTGCATACATGAATCAGGCGAGGACCTGTCATGTCTTTAATCTCCTTGAAGATTTTAACGAGCTTCACTACGTCATGACCATCAAAAGGTCCGAAATATCTGATGTTAAGACCTTCAAAGATATTTTGCTTTTTTGATACAAGAGATTTTACTGAATTGCCGAAACGAATAAGGGCTCTTTTTCTGTTTTCAGTGAGAATTCCTTTTTTCCGGAAGTAACCAGCCATTTTATTACGCCAACGGTTATATCCGGCAGAGGTGGTGAGGTCCGAAAGATAACGATGAAGTGCTCCTACATTGTTATCAATACTCATATCATTATCGTTGAGGACTATAAGAAGGTCGTTAGGATTATTGGACACATTATTAAGACCTTCAAATGCCAGACCCCCACTTATTGATGCATCACCGATAACTGCCACTGTCTTTCTGTCTTCCTGACCGGGAGTGCTTTTGTCAGCAATAGCCATGCCCAAAGCAGCCGAGATAGAATTGCCGGCATGACCTGCTATAAACGTATCGCTTGGGCTTTCAAGCGGATTGGGGAAGCCACTTATACCATTTAATGTGCGCTGCTTATGAAACACATCTTTTCTTCCGGTTAAAATTTTATGGGCATACGCCTGATGTCCTACGTCCCACACGAGACGGTCATCGGGAGTATTATATACATAATGTAATGCCACAATTAAGTCTACCGCACCCATACTTGATGCGAAGTGACCCGGATTGACTGACAAATTGGCAATCAGGAATTCTCTGATTTCTTGACAAAGTTGTGGCAGCTGATCCTCCGAGAGTTTACGGATGTCGGCAGGTGAATTAACTTTTGACAGGAGTGGAGGCGTTGGGGCATCTATGTTGGGTTCCATTTCTTATTTCTTAGTATTTTCTTGGCGGAAATATTTTTTCCACAAAGGCACGAATATAATAATGCCGGAGGCGCCGATAAGGAAAATATTCTTAAAGGTGACGCCTCCACCCCGGAATAAAAGAGCATGACACAGCCACACCCAAACCAGGGCAAGAATGGTTAAGCCGGCAATTTTTACAACATTCATCATTTGCGAAGTTAATACTTTTTTCTCACACTGCAAATCTTATGAGCCACTATTTTTGAAATCTTTTCTTTTTTACAAATGTTTATTGCTGATTATCAATTATAAATGAGAAAAAGTAATAAAAAATACGTATTGTATCTTTCCAAATGGCATGTTTAGGTGTTATAGAGATATAAATAATTAAACTCTTTATAATAATTTTAAAAAAGATTAACTATGAAAACACGTACTCTTACTATTTCTTTATCGATGTTGCTTATTGTTATTGTGGCATGTATTACGGCTGATGGTAGCAGAAAGTCAGACAACAGAGAATTTCTTGATAGCGTGGCACAAGGCGATGCAGGTAAAGAAATATTGATAAAAAGCGAAAGAGATTCCTCATATCATTTCAGTAACCGAGAGGAAATGTTAAGATTCATGACTGAGTCAACACATGCTAAAGACTATGCGCAGGGCATTCTTCCTCAGATGGTGAACGATGAGTATGATTATGCGAAACGCCTTCTTGAGAATACACATGATGGATTTATAGTAGTTGACAAGGGACGCATGAAGGTGATTAAATTTGATAAATATGGCAAGGAGGTCACAAGTTTTGGAATGGCATGTGCCAAGAACTATGGAAATAAGCATAAAGGATGGGATTGCCGTACCCCGGAAGGGTTCTTTTCAGTTAAAAAGATTCAGAATAGCGAATCATGGCATTATGTTGATGAAAATGGTGTAGAAAGTCCTAAGACCGGTGAGTTTGGTCCTCGCTTTATTCGCTTGAATACCCCACAGACAAATTCTATTGGAATCCATGGCACATGCGCCCCTTGGAGTATAGGAGGCAGAAGATCGCATGGTTGCATAAGGGTAACAAATGAAAATATAATGAAACTTGTGGAAATGGTAGATTCCGGTATGCCGGTTATAATAACTCCCGGAAAAAAAGATATGGCTGTCAATGCTGAGGAGGGTTGTTATGTACCATCAATCAAGACCGTAGTTGAAGTATAAAGGAGTTAATTATCCTGTTAAATAATAAGCGATGGGTGACTGATAAGGATTTTGCTAATCCGTTGTCAGTCACTTATTGTTTAGGTTTATTATCGATTATTAACGGTAGGGTAGGGGAGTGATTTAGAACTCTGATTAAAAAATTTATACAAAAATATGATTTATTTTAATTTTCGATGATTGAAAAATTTGATTTTATCGTTAACTTTGCAGTTCGAAAATTGAAATATGAAAACAAAATACGACAACTATAATCCGGCAATTCCAGAGACCGAGGATGTTCCCGACTATGACACCCTTCCACCTCCTGCTGATTCTGCAAAACAGGAGGAAAAGCATACTCAAGAGTTGCCAAAAGCACCTGAAAGGAAGGAAAGGCCTGTCAATGTCAAGGAAAAGAGACCGCCTAAACCCAAGCCTAAGAAGGAAAAGATAAAAAAGAAAAAAGAAGAACCTACTGAGCCGCTGTTAGACATTGCGATAGTCTCTGTCAAGAAATTTATTGAAAGTCAAACTTTTCGGTGGCTTCTTGGATTGTTCATGGGTTTTATGGCTGTTTACCTTGCTGTGTCGTTTCTTTCTTATTTCACGGCTTGTGTTAAAGACCAGTCAGAAGTAAACAACACTCCAATAGGCTATTCTATATCCATTGCAAATAAGGCAGGTGAAGGGGGTGCCCGAATATCAGAATTTCTTATAAATGAATGTTTTGGTTTAGGCTCATTAGTTATTGTCGGTTGGCTTTTTGCAATGGCAATGAAGCAGCTGGTAGGACGCCCTAAATTTAAGTCGGTAGACTTTACAATAAAGTCTTTGGTGGCACTAATAACCGTGTCGTTGATAATCGGACTGCTTACTATCAGTCTACAATCACCTGTAAACTGGGGAGGTTACCATGGCAGATATGTTAATGAATTCATAATTCATTTCTTTGGTTATACGGGAGCGATTATCTTGTGTCTGTTTATGGTGTCATGCTTCGTGGTTATCTGTTTGCGTGATTTAATCAACTGGATAATAAAGCTGAAGCATAAATATGATGAAAAGAAGCGAATAGAAGCGGAGAAAAGAGCACTTCGTGAACAAAGAGAACAGGAAATTGAAGATATGCGCAGGTATGAACAGGCAGAAGATGCTAAAGGTAATGAAAGCGTTACGACTGAGTCTGAGTCTGAACTTGAATCTGAATCTGCACCACTTGTCGAAGAGGATGCTCACATGGTATTTGATACGGTTGAAACCGGTCTGTATAGCTCATTGCCTGATTTTGAAGACGTTGTGGAAAAACATGATAAAAAAACGCAGGCGTCTGCTCATAGGGATAAGGAAGCGGTTGCTCCCAATACTGCCTCTTCGGTAGCTAAGGAACAGCCACAACCGGCTGCCCCCTCTTCAAAATCGGATGCTTCTTCCACTCCATCTCCTGCTATAACCCCTAAGGCAACTGAACAGCCGGAAGAGAAGGTAGCAACGGAAGAGGAAATGAAAGTTAATGTCAACTCAATAAGTCAGATAGAACCATCTCGCACAGCCGATACAGAACTAATGCCTGGCGCACATCCTTATACTTTCCCACCGGTAGATATACTTAGAGAAGGAGTTGTGAAAGTAAGCGTTGATGCACAAGAGCAATTGGAGAATAAGGATAAGATTCGTAAGACACTGCTTGATTTTGGTATTCCGATCACGAGCATAGAAGCTACAGTTGGTCCTACGGTCACTCTCTATGAGATTGTGCCGGATAAAGGGGTGAGAATTGCTAAGATTCGTTCACTTGTTGATGATATTGCATTGTCACTTTCAGCTGAGGGTGTGCGTATTATTGCTCCTATTCCCGGCAAAGGAACTGTTGGTATAGAAGTAGCTAACAAAGATCCACAAACCGTGTCAATGCGTACTATCATCAAATCACGCACCTATCAGGAATCAAAATATAAGTTGCCTATTGCGATGGGCTCCACTATCTCTAATGATGTCTATATAGCAGACCTGGCTAAAATGCCTCATCTTTTGGTGGCAGGTGCCACAGGACAAGGTAAGTCAGTGGGTCTGAATGCTATTATTGCCTCCTTGTTATATAGGAAGAGACCTGATGAACTTAAATTCGTCATGATTGACCCGAAGATGGTGGAATTCAGTCTTTATGCTAAAATAGAGAAACATTATCTTGCAAAGATTCCCGGTGCGGAAGATGCTATCATCACTGATATGGATAAAGTAGTGGCTACCTTAAATTCACTTTGTGTGGAAATGGATAATCGCTACCAGCTTCTGAAAGACGCTCATACAAGGAACCTTGTGGAATATAATGACAAAATCAAAGACCGCAAGCTTAACCCTCTTGACGGACATCGCTTCCTGCCATATATTGTGGTGGTGGTGGATGAGTTTAGTGACCTTATCATGACCGCCGGCAAGGAAGTGGAAATCCCTATTGCCAGGCTTGCGCAGAAGGCACGTGCCGTGGGTATGCATGTCATAATAGCCACTCAGCGTCCTTCTACCAATGTGATCACCGGCATTATCAAAGCTAACTTCCCTGCTCGAATGGCATTTAAAGTAAGTTCGGGTGTAGATAGTAAGACTATTCTTGACACGACGGGTGCGCAGCAGTTAATTGGTAGAGGAGATATGCTTATCAGCAACAGTTCTCCGATGGTACGTGTGCAGTGTGCCTTTATTGACACCCCGGAGGTAGAGGAGATATGCGACTACATAGAGCGTCAACCTTATGGTCAAGGTGCCTACGAGCTACCGGAACCGGTCGTTGCCGGTTCTGACAGCGACAGTGAAATGGGTAATAATTTCGGCGACAGAGATCCCTTATTTGAAGAAATTGCACGCCTTATAGTAACTTCCAATACCGCCTCCACTTCATCTTTGCAGCGACGTTATTCTATCGGTTATAATCGAGCAGGAAAGATCATGGATCAATTGGAGGCAGCAGGCATTGTCGGTCCGGCACACGGTGGCAAACCAAGATCAGTGCTTGTTGATGCAATTACACTTGAATCAATCTTAAATCCGTAAGATAAATGAGCAAAAAAAGTATAATAATATCTATTCTGAGCTTTATCGTATTCTTTTCAGCGATTGATGGTAATGCTACTCTCACTCCTGAACAGATTGCACAGAAGGCAGCATCCGTAATTTCAAATTCAAAAAGCATATCTGCTGCTTTTACACTCAGTGGTAACGGAAGGAAATCAACCGGCACTCTGAAAAGTTCCGGAAATAAGTTTGCTGTCATTCTCCCTGAAGTGTCTTCATGGTATAACGGTACGTTTCTCTATACCTACAATCCACGTATAGGCGAAACCACTGTTACCACTCCGACAGCTGTTGAACTGATGGAGTCAAACCCACTTTTGTATGTAAAAGGAGGTGGCTCGCAATATACCTATAAGTTTTCTCCAGTGAAAAGAAATGGTAAATATGTGATTGACTTATTCCCTATGAAAGACAAGTCCGGCGTGAAAAAACTGACATTTACCATTAATTCCTCTAACTTTCATACGGAGAAAATCGTTGTAACTACATCAGGGGGTGCAATGACCATAGATGTGACATCATTCATTCCGGGTGCGGGTATGTCGGATTCTGAGTTCGAATATCCAAAGTTAAAATATCCAAAGGCAGAGATTATTGATCTGCGTTGAATATATAAGAAATCGAATTATATACGTTATAAATTTAGATTGCGTCGTTAAAACGATGCTTAATAGAAAAACTCAATCATATATCATGGCAGAAGAAAAAACACGAGTACTTGTGATAGGATCAGGACCGGCAGGCTACACAGCAGGATTGTATGCTTCAAGAGCGAACCTCCAACCGGTTATTTATGAAGGAAATCAGCCCGGCGGTCAGCTTATGCAGACCACAGAGATAGAAAATTTCCCCGGCTATCCTGAGGGTGTGCAGGGTCCTGAGATGATGGAGCATTTCCGACAGCAGGCACTTCGCTTTGGTGCTGAAATTCGTTCAAGGGTCATTACAAAGGTTGACTTCTCCAGCCGTCCATTCCGTTGTGAGGATGAGAAGGGAGATATAATCT
This sequence comes from Bacteroides sp., assembly GCA_014802265.1. Classification (GTDB taxonomy): domain Bacteria; phylum Bacteroidota; class Bacteroidia; order Bacteroidales; family Muribaculaceae; genus Lepagella. Next base: position 10,185 of record JAAVCP010000063.1, read on the forward strand.
GGGCAGAGACAGTCATAATTTCTACCGGCGCTTCTGCAAAATATCTTGGACTTCCCGATGAGGAGAAGTATCGTGGGTTAGGCGTGAGTGCCTGTGCTACCTGCGACGGATTCTTCTATCGCAAGAAAAATGTAGCAGTAGTGGGTGGTGGTGACACTGCTTGTGAAGAAGCTCTTTATCTTTCCACTCTTGCAAAGAAGGTTTACCTTATTGTAAGACGTGGTGTGCTGCGTGCCTCTGAAGTTATGCAACGCAGAGTGAAGGAGAAAGAGAATATTGAAATCTTGTTCCATTGCAACACTGAAGGTCTGTTTGGTGAAGATGGTGTTGAGGGCGCACATATTGTTAAGAATATAGGTACTCCCGAGGAGTCAAGATTTGATATTGAAATCGACGGTTTCTTCCTTGCTATAGGTCACCGTCCCAACACGGAGATCTTCCGTGGTCAGATTGACCTCGATGAGGAAGGATACGTTAAAGTTAAGGGTGCCACTACACTCACCAACGTTGACGGTGTATTCGCCGCCGGTGATTGTGCCGATCCACGTTACCGTCAGGCTATATCGGCTGCCGGTACCGGCTGTCGGGCAGCCCTTGATGCGGAAAAATTCCTTATGGAACATTCCGAACTTTAAAAAACTATAGTATCTCGGTATGACACGTATGGAAGAAATGGAAAATAAGGGAAAGGAGCTTGCACTTGATATGCGCTATCTGCGGATGGCGAAAATATGGAGTGAGAATTCTTATTGCGTCAGGCGTAAGGTAGGAGCACTTTTGGTAAAAGACAAGATGATAATCTCCGACGGTTATAATGGCACACCCTCCGGTTTTCCAAATATTTGTGAAGATGATTCCAATGTCACTTTCCCTTACGTGCTACATGCGGAGGCAAATGCCATCACCAAGGTGGCAAGAAGCAATAACTCGAGCAATGGAAGCACACTCTATGTTACGGCAAGCCCGTGTATAGAGTGTGCCAAGCTCATCATTCAGGCAGGAATACGCAGAGTTGTATTTTCTGAATTATACAGGATCACTGACGGCATTGACCTTTTAAGAAAAGCAGGTGTAGAAGTGACCCATATTCCGGATATTGATGAATAAGAAAAGAAACCTTGGGCTTGTAGCTCTTCCGCTGCTGGTGGCATGCGGTGTGATTGGAGGAGTGTTTATAGGAACATATATCACCAAGAGAAGTCTTTCTCCCGAACAGGAGAAACTCCGCACGGTTTTACGTCTTGTGGAGACTGAGTATGTGGATCAAATAGATATTGATTCTCTGATAGAGGCTACCCTCCCGGGGCTGCTTACTTCACTTGATCCTCATTCTGCATACATACCGGCTGAGGATCTTACCGGCGTGAATGATGAGCTCGCCGGTTCGTTTAGCGGAGTAGGGGTTTCATTTCAGATAGTCAATGACACTGTGAGGGTAGTTGAAGTGATTCCGGGAGGACCGGCAGAGAAGGTCGGTATCCTTCAGGGAGATAAAATCATCAAGGCAGACACTACCACATTGACCGGTCCGGAAGTCACGTCAGACAACGTGTTTAAGACTCTGCGTGGGCAGAAGGGTACCAAGGTAGTACTGACTATTAAGCGTAGCAACTCTGAAGCCCCACTTACATTTGATGTTGTCAGAGGTGATATCCCTGTTAATTCTGTGGATGTGGCTTACATGCTTGATGATGAGGTAGGATATTTGCGTGTGACAAAATTCTCCCGCAATACGTATATGGAATTTTTCAATGCCCTTAATGATCTCAAAGCTGACGGGGCAAAGAAATATGTGATAGATCTGCGTGGTAACTCAGGTGGATTTATGGATCAAGCCATTTATATGGCAAATGAGTTTCTTCCTCCAGGAAGAATGATTGTCTACACCAAGGGTAGACGTGCAGATAATGAGACAATGGCTATAAGCGACGGGAGTGGAAAATTTATGGACGCAGAGATAACCGTACTCACAAATGAGTCATCGGCATCAGCGTCAGAGATTTTTGCGGGAGCAATTCAGGATAATGACCGAGGTCTGGTTGTAGGGCGACGCTCCTTTGGCAAAGGTCTCGTGCAGAATCAGACGGAACTTCCTGACAGTTCTGCAATCCGTCTGACGGTTGCACGTTACTATACCCCTTCCGGACGATCAATTCAGAAAGAATATGCCAGGGGTGATGCCAACAAATATGATCTTGACATAGTTGACCGTTTCACTCATGGAGAGTTTTATAATGCTGACAGTATTAAGCTCGACAAGAGTAAGATCTTTACTACAGCCAACGGTAGGACAGTGTATGGTGGAGGTGGAATCATGCCTGATATTTTCGTGCCTGAAGACACCACAGGTTTCACATCTTATTATATAAGTGTGGCTAATAAGGGGCTTATTCAGAAATTTGCCTTTTCGGTTGCCGACAAATATCGGGAAATGCTTGACGGTGTCAAAAGCATTGACAGGTTGCTTAAAGTGCTTCCCCGCGATAACACTCTTCTTGATAATTTTGTAAGTTATGCCGCCAAGAATGGAGTCCCGGCAAGATGGTATTATATCAACCAATCGCGCGAATTGCTTCTCAATCAGATAAAGGCAATGATAGCCCGTGACGTGTTAGGTTATTCAGCTTTCATAGAATTGCTGAATAAAGATGACTCGGCTGTAAATAAGGCTTTGCTTCTTCTGAAAGATGGTAAATCGCCGATTGAAATAAAATTGGAAAAGTAATGGAAAACACTAAAGTAATGGAAAAGAGCGAAATCAGACGTAAAGTCAAGGCTTTGCGTACCATGCTCTCCGACATGGAAAAAAGAAACGCGGCACGTGAGGTGTTTGACCGTCTTGAAAAGACAGCCGCTTTTATTCTCGCAGACAGGATTCTTATGTATCATTCTCTCCCCGATGAACTCTATACTCATGAATTTTTGTCAAAATGGGCATCAAGAAAGCATTTTTTCCTCCCCAGGGTGAATGGGGTTGACTTGGAGATTCTTCCTTACGAAGAGTCGCGTCTGGAGTTAGGTAGTTTTCATATTGAAGAGCCTACCGGAACCAATACAGTTGACCCTTCAGAAATTGAACTGATAGTGGTTCCTGCCGTGGCATACGACCGCCGTGGAAATCGTCTCGGACGCGGCAAAGGTTTCTATGACCGACTGCTTAAAACTACTAAAGCCACAAAAATCGGAGTGGGATATGAGTTCCAACTCTATGATGAACTTCCTACAGAACCACATGATGTAGGAATGGATATAGTAATCACACAGACCACCACTGTAAGGATCAAATAATGGCATTATATAATGTAGATTCCAAGCTATCTGATGCTATAATGGCACACCCTTCGTTGATTCCCGTAATCAATCGTTTGGGCATCGTTCTGGGTGTGGGTGACAAGTCTGTCGGAATTGTGTGCGCACAGGCGCATATCAGTTCCGACTTTTTCCTTTCTGTTGTCAACACCTTTGTTGATGAAGAGTATTTCCCGATAAATGCCCGTGATGCATTTTCTATTGACAAGACGATAGATTATCTGAGAAAGACCTCAACGTTCTATTGCAATGTGCAACTCCCTAACATAGACCGTCACTTTAATTCTCTTATTAAAAGAAGTGGATCTGACAACAATCTACAGATGCTGCGGAAATTTTATTCCGGCATGAAAGAACAACTCGAATGGTGTCTTGACAAGGAAGAGAATAATATATTTCTGGCAATAGATGAGAAAAGTGAGCCTACTGATATAGATGCAGTAGTCAGAGGATATGGGGAAGTGGAAGAAAAATTGCAAGATCTACTTACTTTTTTTGTGGTTCATCTTCGCGGCCAGTACGATAGGAATTTATGTATGGCAGTGGTATCAGCGGTCTTCTCCTTAGAAAAAGATGTCAGGCAGAATAACAGGATACGCAACCGTATTCTTCTTCCGATGTTACGCGATTAAGCTGTTGTTGCGTATGAATAGAAATTTTAATATAGCAGTGATAGGCTTGAGTGTATTGGAGACGATTGGCATACGTTCACTTATTCATGAGGAATTTAATGCTAAGGTGGAAAGATATGGCAGTTTCACTGACTATCATGTTATGGCAGATGAAGCAGAAGGTTATGTGGTCAGTTCTGATGTTTTTTCGGCAAATATTGATTTCTTTCTTCCCCGCAAGCAAAAGACTGTACTCATTGTTACTGATGCCCTTTTTGTCAATTCCTCTTCTTCAGGCTTAAGTATAGTCAGCTGTAACTCAGATGAAGCGAATATAAAAAAGGTCTTGATATCTGTATTTAAGAATATAGAAGACGGTAGTCCGCAGCATGACTCACTATCAGGGAGAGAGACGGAGGTGCTGAAGCTTATAGCTTCCGGAAAGATTAATAAGGAGATAGCCGACATATTGTGTATATCTGTTAATACAGTTATAACACATAGAAAGAATATTTCAGCAAAACTTGGCATAAAGTCAGCATCCGGGATGTCACTTTATGCGATGATGAATGGGATTATATAACTTAAAAAACATGAATTAAAAAAAATATTTATCGTTTTTCGGTAAATTTTTTTGAAAAATTAAAAAAATCGTATAACTTTGCATCGTGACAAACAGAAAACACTTACCCAAATAATAATAACTAAAACCAAACTATTATGATCAGGAAAATCGTGAGCATCGCAATGTGCCTTATGGGCATGGTTTGTGCTAATGCGCAGATGCCGCAACTGACTCCGCTTCCCCTCAATCCGAAGGTGAAGCATGGTGTGCTCCCTAATGGCTTGAGCTATTACATTATGCACAACGAGGAACCGAAAGAACGTGCGAACTTCTACATCGCACAGAAAGTAGGCTCTACGCTTGAAACAGAAGACCAACTTGGTCTTGCCCACTTCCTTGAACACATGGCGTTCAATGGCACTTCTCATTATCCCGGTAAGAATATGCTCAACTATCTTCAGAGTAAAGGTATCCGTTTTGGTGAGGATATTAATGCTTACACAGGTTTTGATGAGACAGTATATAATATTAATAATGTCCCAACCACTGATCAAAATCTAATGGATAGCGTGCTGCTCGTTCTTCATGATTGGAGTGGTGAGATTCTTCTTGAGGAATCTGAGATAGATGCAGAACGTGGTGTGATCCGTGAGGAATGGCGTAGCCGTAATAATGCCAATACCCGTATGTATACAGCTATGCTCCCGGTTATCTATGAGGAATATCAATATCATCAGATGCCTATTGGCTCAATGGACGTTGTTATGAACTTCAAGCCGGAAGTGCTCCGTGCATACTATAAGAAATGGTATCGTCCGGATCAGCAGGGTATTGTGATAGTGGGTGACTTTGATGTTGATGCCATGGAAGCCAAGGTGAAAGAGCTTTTCACCCCTATCGTGATGCCAGAGAATGCCGCACCACGAGTATATCCGAATGTAAGTGACAATAAGGAACCTATTTATTTTGCATTTACAGATCCTGAGCTAAGTCAGCCCCGCACTACTATCTCATTTAAATCTGATATGGTACCGGTTGAATATAGAAATACTTTGGAAGTATATGTTAATGACGGTCTTGTCAAGAATATAATTTCAGCTCTTATCAATAATCGTCTTTCTGAGTATGCTATTGATCCAGAGTGTGATTATGCCGGTGCCGGAGTTTATTTTGATAACTATTATGTTTCTAAGACAAAGGATGCTTTTAATATTGTTGCTATTCCGAAGAATGGTAATACTCAAGCAGCAGTAGCAGATGTAATGGGCATCGTTGCTCGTGGCTGTAAGACCGGTTTTACTGACTCCGAACTTCAGCGTGTGAAAGATGAATTGCTTTCAAACTATGAGACCATGTATAATGAGCGAGACAAAACTGATACCGGACGTCTTGCCAATGAAATTATACGTCATTTTATTGATAATGAACCGGCTCCAGGCATAGAGACTGAATATCAACTTATGCAGCAGATTCTTCCTTCCATTCCCGTTGACATGATTAATATGCAGCTCCCCGGACTGCTCACAACTGAGAACATGGTGATTGTGACCTCAGAGCCTAAACAAGATGGTTTTGAGATTGTAGCTGAAGACGTTATGCTTAAGACTATTACAGATGCCATGAATGCAGAATACGAGGCGTTTGTTGATGAAGTGATCACTGAACCTCTTATTGCCCAGCTTCCTGCTCCTGGTAAAATCACAAATATTGAAGAAAATACTGCCCTTGGCACTACTGTATTTATACTGTCTAATGGAATCAAGGTTGTATTGAAAACTACTGACTTCTCTGCTGACCAAATAATGATGACTGCTTTCCAGAATGGAGGTAAGCGCACATATAATAAGGATCAGGCTGATAATATAAATATAATGGATATAGCCTTTGAGGTTTCAAAGATGGGTCCGTTTGACGTAAATACACTCAGAAAGTATTTGACCGGTAAGCAGGTTGCTCTTGGTTATTCAATGAACACCTATACTAATTCACTTTCAGGTTATTCTAATGTGAAAGATTTCCAGACATTAATGGAGCTTATCTACACTACCTTTACTAACCTGGGCAAAGACCAGACTACTTACGATGTCATGGCAGAAAGAATGAAATCCATGCTTGCTGCCAGAGCCACTGATCCGGAGACTATGTTCTTCAGAGAGGTTGCCAAGACAAGATATGAGAACAACCCACTGATGCAGAGCCTTTCAGTTGAGAATTTGGAGAAAGCTAACTATTCTACAGCATTTGACATGATTCAAAACACTCTGAAGAATGCGGCTGACTATACATTCATCTTCACAGGCAACATTGATGCTGCCACTATACGTCCTCTTCTTGAACAGTATGTGGCAACCCTTCCCGTGGCTCCTGTTGCTAAGGTTGATGTGGTCACTCCAATTGTTTTGGCTCCCGGTCAGGTGAAAAACGAATACAAGCAGGCTATGCAGAATCCTGCAACACGTGTGTTTGACATATACAGCGGCACTAATGTTCCATTCAATGTCAAGAATGACATTTTAGTTTCATTAATGGGTCAGATTGTTGACAATCGCTTTGTTGAGACTCTTCGTGAAGAGGAGGGAGGCACATACGGTGCTTCTGTAGCCGGACAGATGAATCCCAATACCAATGAGTGGACTCTTCTTTATTACTTCGTTACTAATAAAGAACAGCAGGATCAGCTTATCAAACGTGCTGATGCGGAATTCCTTGACATTCTCAATAACGGCACTGATGAAGTCAACTTCAATAAGGTTAAGGAGGCAATGATCAAGCAATATGAGATCAATGTCCGCACAAATGGCTACTGGGATGGTAATCTTCTCGCATACGAGAGAGGTTATGATTATATCACAGGCTATCTTGAGACCCTTAACTCGATTACTCTTCAGGATCTCAACAACTTCATGAAGACTCTCTATAACGGTAAGAACCGTATTCAGGTTATTCAAGAAGGATATGCGGCAGAGTGATTATTGACAAAATAATTTGATAATAATTAATTAAATACGGAGATATTCAAAATGGATTTCTCCGTATTTTTTAATGTGAGGTATTTTTTGTAACTTAGCAGAAAAATTAAATTATCATGAAAAGATTCCTAACCGGATCATTGACAGCTCTTATGTTAATGACAATGACAAATGAATCAGAGGGAGCGGGTAGAAATCCGTTGCTTGTTCCCTCCAGTGCCCCTTTCCAAAGTGTGCCGTTTGACAAACTGACATTTTCCGATTATGAAGATGCCATCATAGAGTCAATCAAAATCCATAATGGAGAACTCGATGCCATCACATCGGTGGCAGAAGCTCCGACATTTGAAAACACCATAGCGGCTTTCGATCGCAGTGGTCGATTGCTTAATGAATCAGTATTAGCTCTCGGTAATCTTGAGGCGGCACTTGGCGACACGGTGCTTATGAATATCATGGCAAAGGTAACTCCTCTTATGTCGCAACATTCCACAGATATTCTTCTTAATGAGAAGTTATGGGACAGGATAAAAAGTGTATATGACAACAAAGGTTCACGCAATGATCTTTCTTCGGAGGCAGTACGTCTGATTGACGAGACCTATCGTAGTTTTGCAGAAAGTGGTGCCAATCTTCAGGGGGCTGCCAGGGATAAATATAAAAATCTCACATCGGAACTTTCTGAATTGACAGTGAAATACGGACAGAATGTCACTAATGAAATGGCAGATCCAAAGAATCGTCTTTGGATTAAGGAGGCAGATACGGCAGGACTTCCCCCAAGCATTAAGCTTGCTGCCCGTGAAGCTGCAAAGGAGGCTCTTTTGGAGGAGGGTAAGGCAGATGATGAGAACCTTTATATGATTTCGCTCTTTGCCCCATCTTACGGACCTTTCATGAAATATGCCGACAACAGGGAGCTTCGTGAGAAGCTTTACAGGATGTATAGCTCCCGTAATTTTGGAGGTGCCTATGACAATACCCAGATTTTGAAAGATATTGCCAATATTCGTCTTGAGATTGCTAATCTGATGGGTAAGGAATCATTTGCCGAATATCATCTGCAGGGTACCATGGCTGCCAACGTAGCAACTGTGATGAATCTTCTTGAAGAGCTCAGAGAGAACTATACTGAGCCTATGAAAGCAGAGTTGAATGAGATTGAAACTTTTGCCCAGCAGACAGAGGGAGGTGATTTTAAAATCATGCCATGGGATTACTCTTATTGGGCAAACAGACTGAAAAATGAGCGTTACGCTTTTAATGAAGAGGAAATGAAGCCTTATTTTGAACTTGAGAACACCATTAAAGGAGTGCTTGGGCTGGCAACTAAGCTATATGGATATAAATTTAAGGAGAACAAGAAAATTCCGGTATATCATCCCGATGTCAAGGCTTATGAGGTTTATGAAAAAGACGGAACAATTTTAGGGGTGCTTTATGCCGACTTCTTCTATCGTCCTGGTAAGGGTCCGGGAGCATGGATGACCGAGTTCCGCACTGAAACAAAAGACGACAATGGGAATCGTACACTTCCTTTGATTTCAATTGTATGTAATTTCTCAAAACCTGTTGGTAATGAGCCGGTATTGCTTACTCCGGCAGAAGTTGAGACTTTCCTTCATGAGTTCGGACATGCACTTCATGGGCTTTCAGCACAAGCCACATATTCTTCTTTAAGCGGCACAAATGTGTATCATGATTTCGTAGAGCTTTTCTCTCAATTTAATGAAAACTACATGACGGAAAAAGAGTTTCTTGATGGATTTGCCCGCCACTATAAAACCGGAAAGAAAATGCCCTCAGAATTAATTGAAAAGTTTGTAACTGCCAACCGTTTCGGAGCCGCTTATGCCTGCATGCGTCAGTTGGGATTCGGCTATCTTGACATGGCTTATCATTCAATAAAGGAGCCATTGCGTGCAAGTGCCGACATAGAGGCGTTTGAAGAGAAGGCTCAGGATCCGGTGAGAATTTTTGATGTGGTGGAGGGATGTGTGACATCTCCATCTTTCGGACATGTTTTCTCCGGAGGGTATGCTGCCGGTTATTACGGCTACAAGTGGGCTGAATTGCTCGATGCAGATGCTTTCGCTGCGTTTAAGGAAAATGGTATCTTTGACAAGATTACAGCAGATAAGTTCAAGAAGATGCTTCAGGCAGGTGGAACTGTTGACCCGCATGATCTTTATCTTGAATTCCGAGGTAAAGAACCAAGTGTTGATGCTCTCTTGCGTCGTGACGGCATAAAGAAGTAAGTATAGATATAATATGGATACGGGCTGAAGATTCAAATAATCTTCAGCCCGTATTTTTATTCAGTTAAACCTTAAAATTAGAAAAAGATCCATGGCCTTTTATTCGCCAAGATAACTCTTGAGAAGTTTACTCTTCTGCCCTTTAAGTCGGCGGATAGCTTTTTCCTTAATCTGACGCACACGTTCACGAGTCAGATCAAATTTTGCACCGATTTCCTCAAGGGTCATTTCCTGACAGCCAATTCCGAAAAACATTTTCAGAATTTCACGCTCGCGATCGAAAAGCTGTTTAAGAGCACGGTCAACCTCCTTTGAAAGACTTTCCTGATTTAGGGAAGAGTCTGCCATAGGACTGTCATCATTGGGAAGCACATCAAGAAGAGAATTGTCTTCACCATCAACAAAAGGAGCATCAACAGAGATGTGACGACCGGATACTTTCAGAGTGTCGGAAATTTTATCAACGGGGATACCAAGACGATCAGCAAGTTCTTCAGGAGAGGGACGACGCTCGTTCTCCTGTTCAAACTTAGAGAGTTCTTTGCTAATCTTATTTAGTGAGCCAACTTGGTTAAGTGGCAGACGCACAATACGGCTTTGTTCAGCCAACGCCTGAAGGATAGACTGACGAATCCACCATACTGCATAAGAAATAAATTTAAAACCTCTCGTCTCATCAAATTTCTGTGCGGCACGGATAAGACCGAGATTCCCTTCATTGATGAGATCAGGAAGACTAAGTCCCTGATTCTGATATTGCTTGGCAACCGACACAACGAAACGGAGATTAGCCTTAGTAAGCTTCTCCAAAGCTGCGTGGTCACCTTTTTTAATACGTTGAGCAAGTTCTACCTCTTCACTTACAGAAATCAGTTCCTCACGGCCAATTTCCTGTAGATACTTGTCAAGAGATGCACTTTCACGGTTTGTAATTGATTTGGTTATCTTTAATTGTCTCATATTCCCTTCCAAAAAATTGTTGCAAAGTTAGCTGATTTATTTCAGATATGCAAATTTTAGAGATAAATCAGCTTACTTTTAAACGTTTCAAAACTATGTTTTGTTGTGTGGCTATGAAAATAATTTTATAAAAAATCCATCTGCTGAAACAGCAGATGGATTTTTAGGTGTTAAAAGAACCTTGATAGCGCAGAATTATTATTCCTCAGCGAGATTCACAGCATAATAATATTTCTTTCCGGTAGGATATAGACCTGTAAGGAACATAACTTTATCAGAGTCATCCGATTTCATGATTTGATTGTATATCATCTCTACGTCATCGGAGGTGCTGACGGCTCTGCCATTGATTTCAACGATGATAAATCCGTCTTTCACACCTGCATCACGGAATGCTCCATTCTTTAAGCCTGTTACTTTGACACCATTAGATATGCCAAGACTGCGTTTAGTCTCATCATTCAGTTTCATGAATGCACAACCGATCTCGGAGAAGTCACCTTTCTTGGTTATTGTAGTGTTACCCTGGGTATTACGTAGGGTGCCGCTCTTGACTTCTTTCTTGTTGTCACGATAATAGGTGACAGTAATTTGATCGCCTGGACGGAATTTATTAAGCTGCTCTACGAGCTGTGCAAAGTTATGTACATCCACATTGTTGATTGCAGTAATCACATCATCTTCCTGTAAGCCAAGTTCTTTGGCGGTACTCCTGTCAGTGACTGATTTCACGATAAGACCGGCTTTCACGGCTGTGATATTCTTTTCCTTTGCGAGTTTCGCATCAAGTTCTACCACAGCACACCCAAGCACGGCACGCTGCACTGTTCCATATTGACGCAGGTCAGTCATTACCTTCTTTACAATAGTAGTGGGAATAGCAAACGAGAAGCCGGAGTAACTACCGGTATTGGAGTATATTGCAGAGTTGATTCCAATAAGTTCACCCTTAAGGTTTACAAGTGCACCTCCAGAATTACCAGGATTTAGGGCTGCATCTGTTTGTATAAATGACTCAATTCCCATCTTTCCGTTTCTGGAATTATGGTTAAGACTGCGTGCCTTTGCACTTACGATACCGGCTGTCACGGTTGAATTGAAGCCGAATGGATTACCAACAGCGAGTACCCATTCACCGATTTTTACATCTTCACTGTTGCCAAATGTTATCGGAGAAAGTTTTTCCGCATCAATCTTTATGAGAGCGAGGTCAGTTGCCTCATCAGTTCCAATGATTCGTGCTTCGTATGTAGAGTTGTCGTTTAGAAGTACTTCCAGTTTGTCAGCACCGTCGACTACATGATTATTGGTGACTATATACCCATCATCAGTAATAATCACACCAGAGCCGAGACCACTCTGTACGGGCTCATTACTACGCTGTTGCTGGCGGGGTTGCTGGCGCTCCTGGGGACCGAAAAAGAAGTCAAACATACCAAATGGATCGTAGCCACCCCCGTTTCCATAGGGATTTTGACGTTGGGTAGTAAAACTTTTGATACATACCACAGCGTTGACAGTATTTTCAGCTGCCACAGTGAAGTCAGTTTCAAAAGATGCTCCTGAGGCAGTACGAATAAACTGAGGGGGATTTCCCTCTGCATGATTGTCGGCACATGCCGGCGACACAATGATTGCCAGGGCGGCTGCGATGGCGGGAATGCTGTATCTTTTCATGTTGATCATTTATGATAAGGTTTTATTTATTCAACTTTGTTGTGGAAAACTTTTGTGGAAGTTTTAATCACAGGATTCAAGACTGATAAAGGAGTTTACCATGCCTTGTTGTTTTATTAAATGCAAAATTAAAGCCATTATTATAAATATGGATATAAAACAAATGTATTTTAAGTTAATTTAATAAAAACAAAAATGAAGATTTAAAATATTTAAAAATTGCTTGAAGAATATAAAATTTAAATTAATTTTGCAACCGTAATTGTCAGGGGGCAAGTCCATATTGGTTTGCCAAGGCAATCCGAAAATGAAATATCAGTCAATGAAGAAGTGTAAAGATCTATCAGTATTTCTTTTATCCATGTCTTTTCTGTTGCTTGCGGTAGGGTGTAAATCATCACATAAAAATACCGATACTGTGAGAGAAGAAACAATGGTCACGGTAACGCAGAAACAGAAGGGGAGTAGCAGTAAGATTGTAAATGAGGCAAAAAAGTGGTTGGGCACTCCTTATAAATATGCTGATTGGGAACGAGGCAAAGGTACCGATTGCTCGGGAATGGTCTGTAAGGTTTACGAAGCAGCCATAGGAGTGAAATTGCCTCGTAATTCCAAACAGCAATCGGAGTATTGTAGAAAACTAAAGAAAAAAGATGTCCACGCCGGGGATTTGGTTTTTTTTGCCACAGGCAAGGATAAACATGCAGTTTCACATGTAGGTATCATGATTGATGATGAGCAGTTCATTCATGCTTCAACAAAAAAGGGAGTAATCATATCGGAGGTGTCAACTCCATATTATGAACGTACATTTATCATGTATGGCAGAGTGCCTGATTGGGATCCGAGTAAATAGAATAAATGTATTTTTAGGATGGCAAAAGGAAAGTTGGTGTAAAATTATTTGTGAGTCTTGATAAAAATTATTAACTTCGCAGAATAAAGTTTTATAGGTAAAAGGAAACACAAATAATCTATATAAATTATGGAGTTAAGCGGAAGGATAATCCTTGATATTCCCATGCAGACAGGAACGTCTAAAATGGGCAATCCCTGGAAGAAAAAAGAATGGGTGCTTGAGACATTCGGTGCCTATCCCAGAAAAGTTAAATTCCACATCTTTGGCGACCGTGCAGAGACCATTCAATTTGAACTTGGGAAAGACTATACCGTGTCGTTTGATTTGGAGAGCAGAGAGTTTAATGGCAAATGGTATACAGACGTAAGCGTTTTTGCAGCACGGGAATACGTTGATGCCACCTCCCAACAGCCTCAAGGTTATACTGCCGCACCGCAGGGAATGCCCTATGGTGGTGCTACTCCACAGCCTGCCTTCCAGCAGCCAATTCCCCAGGGAGGTATACCTCAATACGGCATACCACAGCAACCTACTTTTAGCCCTACACCTGGTGGTATGGCTGAGGAGGATCTCCCTTTCTAAAAAATATAGCAAAATAATTCTCTTTCAAAAAAATATTACGGTTTATGGTAATTCAATACCATGAACCGTAACATTTTTAACCCTTTTTCACCCTTTTTTAGAACTCTTATTTTGAGGAATGAGGATTTTTTTGTAATTTCCCGAGTTTGGGAGTTATACCCTATACCAATCGGACACTCAGTAATTTATGAGTGTCCGATTGTGCTATTAAATCCAAGTGCTTATATTTTTAACATTTCTTTAACATTTTAAGATACTGACGCATCTTTCGAGCCAATACTATCTGCCTGTCTATTGGCAGTTTGGCAACTTCACAGCATCTTGAACGCAGATGGGTTGCTGTGTATGCCGGCACGTATCCGGTTCCCCTGACCACATTATAGTCCATTCCTGCCAGAGCATCGATTATCTGCTCGGAGGAATACCGTTGTTCTTCATCCAGACCCTCATTGACCTCCTTCTGGAAGGCTTTCAGCAGAAGGAGCGCCACAAAACATATCGCGAAGTGCGCCCGGATCCTGTCCTCGCGCTGAAGATAGATGGGACGGGCATTGAACTCGGTCTTTGTCACCCTGAACAGATGCTCTATCTCATAGCGGAAGCCGTTTACATGGAGGATATCGTAGACGGAGTCCTCAAGCCTTGTGGCAAGGCAGTTGAGCCCGTCCATGGCTTTCTCTTTCTCTATCATGTCCGCATCGAGGGTCATAACAGTGTTCCCCGCTATCTCTCCCTCTTCTGTGCAATGGAGTGTGGCTATCAGACGCCTGGGATCCTGCTGTGTCTGTCTTGATTTCTGCGACCCCAGGTCTATCATCCTTACAGCCTTTTCAATATGCTGGGTGCGCAGTTGCCTCTGGTAAAGGGCATATTTAGGAGAAAAGGTCACAATCAGCCTCTCTTCGAACGCCTTTACCTTGCCCCTGTCTTCCTTGAACCAGCGCTCCCTGTAGTATAGGTTCTCCTGCTCCTCATCGAGGTTGAGTTCAGTGATATCGTAAGTCCTGTCCTGCTTGTCACCCAGACGTCTCCAGCCTTCTTTCCCAAGAGCCCATTCCCTCATGAGTCTCGGCAACTGGGGGATGGACTGGGTTACGATATAGTTCCTTCCCTCGGTCGTGTTGTACTGCCTGTTGTCGATGCTTGCCAGACCAGCGTCGGTACATACGACGAACTCGCCGAGGTTGAACTCATTTGCCAGTATTTCCTCCAATGGCTTGAGGGTCTGTTGCTCGCTTGTGTTGCCCGGATTGATGCAGAACGCAAGCGGAAGACCGTCAGCGTCCATGAACATCCCCATCTGCACTATCGGATTAGGACGGTGTTCTTTCGACTTGCCATATCTGCGCAACATGTCCTCCTTCTCTATCTCGAAGTAATAGTTGGTACAGTCATAGTAAATGACTCCTGTTCTGCGTGATAATTCTTTTTTAGTGGCTTCATACAGGCTTTTCTGGAGGGGAGTAAGCTCCTTTGCCAGAACTTTAAGGAAGCTATAGATATCCTCCAGCGAGAAATCGGGAGCATCCACAAAATCGTCCAGGCACTCCCGGGTGGCACGTTTGGAGTCGGGGAACAGAATACGGCACATCACCAGCTTACACAGTATGTCTGCGAAGTCATATTTGAAACGGTGACGTGACGTAACCTCCGCCGAGAATCTCGAAAGCCCCAGCTTATTGTACAAGGGCAACAGGACCATGTGCCCGCAATGGACGGTTCACCACTGACCTGCCTCTATCTTCTTATTGGGATTATAGGTTACAACCACCGAAGCCTTCTCTTCCCTGATGGAGTCGTTTATCTCCTGAAGTTTCTGACGTGCCCACGCGTCGGCATCTGCGCAGCCATACTTCTCACGGATCTCGGAAGCAGTGCCCAGATCAAGATAACGCGACGAGGATGTGCCTCCTCCTTTCTTACGAAAACTTTGGAGGATATAGAAATGAGGGTCTTTGCTCTTTGTGATGCTTAAATACATGACTTTTAGATATAGCACTTTATAGCACAAAGATACAAAGAAAAATTGACTCTACCAAATTTAAAGCCAATTATTTACAAAAAAATTTTACCTAAAACTCCCAAACTCCCGTATGGCTGAGGAGGATCTCCCTTTCTAAAAAATATAGCAAAATAATTCTCTTTCAAAAAAGTATTACGGTTTATGGTAATTCAATGCCATAAACCGTAACATTTTTAACCCTTTTTCACCCTTTTTTAGAACTCTTATTTTGAGGAATGAGGATTTTTTTGTAATTTTGCACCGACAGGAAACAGAAACTTTCCTTTAATGCATCTTTATGATGTCGGATAAGTTTCATAACCACTGTAATTTACAGTGATAGAATAGAAATTATAACAGCCTTTTAATTTGAAATTTTATAGTCTTTCGATATAGAATTTATACCAAAATAAAGGCTTAAGGTAAAAAAGATATCACATACTATGCAAAATGTCAAGCGAGTGAATCGCGACAATATTGATCTCCTTATGGAGACAAGTTGGGAAGTGTGCAACAAGATTGGGGGCATCTATACTGTCCTCTCTACCAAAGCCCGCGTATTACAGGAAAAATTTGGTGACAAACTTATTTTTGTCGGTCCGGATGTGTGGACTTCAGAAAATCCCTCACCTTATTTTGTAGAGCGCAAAACCCTTCTTAAATCAGCATCTTCAAAACTCAAACTCCCTCACGGCATTACAATCAGGACCGGACGTTGGAACATTCCGGGGTCACCACAGGTTGTGTTAGTGAAATTTGAAGGTGTGTATGAACATCTTAACGGTATTTTCGGAAAGATGTGGGAACTTTATGGTGTAGATTCAATGCATGCCTACGGAGATTATCATGAAGGGTGTGCATTTGCTGTGGCTTCTGCCATTGTAATGGATGCCATAGCACGTCATTTGAAAGTTAAGTCTTCCGGCATTATTGCCCATTTCAATGAATGGACTACGGCGATGGGACTTCTGTATCTGAAGATGACAACTCCGGAAGCTGCCACTGTCTTCACTACCCATGCCACAAGCATAGGGCGTAGTATTTGCGGTAACGGTAAACCTCTTTATGATTATTTTACCGGTTACAACGGTGATCAGATGGCACGAGAACTTAATATGGAGGCAAAACATTCTCTTGAGAAAGCGGCAGCCCACCAGGCAGACTGTTTCACCGCCGTCAGCGAAGTAACAGCGCGTGAATGTGAGCAACTCCTTGACATTCGTCCCCAGGTAGTTACTCCGAATGGTTTTGAACCCGATTTCGTACCCGGAAATGTAAAATATGCAAGATTGCGTAAAGAGGGTAGGAGGAAACTTCTCTCCATTGCCAGTGCTTTGAAAGGGAAGAATTTTTCAGATGACACTTTGGTAATTGCAACATCAGGTCGCAATGAATATCGTAATAAAGGTCTTGATCTTTTCCTTGATTCATTAGCAAATCTTGAGCAACGTCAGCCCCAAAAAGAGGTGCTTGCATTGGTTTTGGTGCCTGCATGGGTGAAAGAACCCTCCGGTGATTTACTTAAAGCCATTGCTGACGGAGCACAGATTTTAGATGGTCCGGATTTCATTACTCATAGATTAAATAATGAGGATTGTGACTCAGTCACATGCAGAATCCGTAGCCTCGAGAATGAAGGGAAGTTAAAGAGTAGGGTGGAGGTAGTCTACGTACCTTGTTATCTTGACGGAAAAGATGGCATTGTAAATATCTCTTACTATGATATTCTTCCTGCCATAGATCTAACTGTGTTCGCATCTTATTATGAGCCGTGGGGCTATACCCCGCTTGAGAGCATAGCTTTTGGAGTACCTACAATCACTACAGACAAGAGCGGATTCGGACAATGGATTTTATCCAATTTTGTAAATTCTATCTTCGCATGTGGCGTAAAGGTAATTGGCAGAAGCGATTCCAACTATTTGCATACAGCCGAGGAAATTGCCAGTCAACTTCTATCGTACGCTGCTGCATCATCGGAAGAAACTAAAGACTCATCTAAAGCGGCTACTGCCACTTCGATGCGTGCTGACTGGAAATTCTTTATTTCCGCCTACGACGAGGCTTTCAAAGTGGCAGCAAAGCGCCGCAACGAGAGACAAAAATAAATAAGTAAATTCAGAAATAATCAATAGTTAAAATGAAACTTCAGGTTAGTAACACAAATGAGCCTGTATGGCGTAACCTTACGGTAAGCGCCGAGCTCCCAAAAGAACTTAAGCCCCTTGAAGAACTTTCAAAGAATCTTTGGTGGGTATGGAACAGTGAGGGTAAAAATCTGTTCCGCGACCTTGACCATGATTTGTGGCGCAAGGTGGGTGAAAACCCCGTTATGCTTCTGCAGCAGATCAGTTCATCTCGTCTTGACGAAATTCTCACCAATGAAGAGATGATGGAGAGAATCAGCAGTGTCTATGCCATGTTTAAGGAATATATGGCACAGCCGATGCGTGATGACGTTCCGTCAGTAGCTTATTTCTCAATGGAATATGGTCTCTGCAACTGTCTTAAAATTTATTCCGGCGGTCTTGGCGTGCTTGCCGGTGACTATATCAAACAAGCATCTGATAGCAAGGTGCCCATGACTGCTGTCGGCTTCCTATATCGTTATGGTTATTTTGCACAGACCCTTTCAATCGACGGTCAACAGATTGCCAACTATGAGCCGCAAAACTTTGATCAGCTTCCAATAGAGGCAGTGCTTGGAGAAGACGGTCAACCGATGATTCTTGAGGTGCCATTCCCAGGTCGTATTATCTATTGCCACGTATGGCGTGTAAATGTAGGTCGTATGAACCTCTATCTGCTTGACACAGACTTTGACATGAACTCAGAGTATGATCGTCCGATCACCCATAAACTTTATGGCGGTGACTGGGAGAATCGTATGAAGCAGGAGTATCTTCTCGGCATTGGCGGTATCTATATGCTTAATCGTCTTGGCATTCATACTGATATATATCATGCTAACGAAGGTCATGCAGCGCTTCTTAATCTCCAGCGTCTTGTTGACTATGTTCAGAAAGATAATCTTCCCTTCAATGTTGCTCTCGAGGTAGTCCGTGCAAGCTCTTTATATACTGTCCACACTCCTGTGCCTGCAGGTCATGACTATTTTGAGGAGAGTCTTCTTGGTAAATACCTCGGTGAATATCCTGCAAAACTTGGTATCTCCTGGAATGACCTTATTAATATGGGTCGTGAGAATCCCGATTCTCCGGAGCGTTTCTCCATGAGTGTGTTCGCCCTTAACACTTGCCAGGAAGCAAACGGTGTAAGCTGGCTTCATGGCGAGGTTTCCAAGAAGATGTTTGCCGGTGTTTGGAAAGGCTACGGTCCTGACGAGTCACATGTGACTTATGTCACCAACGGTGTCCACATGCCTACATGGGCTGCCACAGAGTGGAAACAATTCTACATGGAAAAACTTGGTGAGAAGATGTTTGAAGACCAGAGTAATCCGGAAGCATGGAAAGGAATTTTCAATGTGCCCGATGATGAAATCTGGAACATGCGAATGACTCTTAAGCACAAGTTTATTAACTTTGTTAAGAAAGATTTCAAGGAGAAATGGCTTAAAAACCAGGGTGATCCGGGCGCAGTGGTTAATATTCTTGAGAAAATTAACCCAAATGCACTTATTATCGGTTTTGCCCGCCGTTTCGCAACCTATAAGCGTGCACACCTTCTTTTCACAGACCTTGATCGTCTTGCAAAGATTGTTAACAACGATAAGTATCCTGTCCAATTTATTTTCTCCGGCAAGGCTCATCCCGCTGATGGTGCAGGTCAGGGTCTGATCAAGCGTATTGTAGAAATTTCCAAAATGCCGCAGTTCCTTGGTAAGATTATCTTCCTTGAAGACTACAACATGATTGTGGCAAAGCGTCTTGTGACCGGTGTGGATATATGGTTGAATACACCTACCCGTCCACTTGAGGCTTCAGGTACATCAGGTGAGAAAGCCGAGATGAATGGTGTGCTCAACTTCTCAGTGCTTGACGGCTGGTGGTATGAAGGCTACAAGTTTGATGAGCTTGCAGGTTGGGCTCTCACAGAGAAGCGCACTTATACTGATCAGGGTCAGCAGGATCGTCTTGATGCAGCTACTATCTATTCTATGCTTGAGAATGAGATTGTGCCTATGTATTTCAGAAAGAACTACAAGGGTTACAGTCCTGAATGGATTGACCGTATCAAGCGTTCAATAGGTCATATCGCTCCTCATTTCACCATGAAGCGTCAGCTTGATGACTACATCTCACGTCTTTATGCACCTGAGGCTAAACGTTCTGCCCTTTTGAAGAAAGATAACTTTGCCAAGGCTCGTGAAATAGTGGCATGGAAAGAAGAAGTTGCTTCAAAGTGGAATCAGATTGAGATTCTCAGCGTAGAAGTTAACGATGGGTATGTGGGTAATGCTGCAGTTCGCACAGGTAATCCAATTGAGGTTAAGTGTGTGATCGACACTAAGGGTCTTGGTGATTCTATAGGTGTTGAGGTAGTTAAATATCGTGATCATGACGGTGCAAGCGAATTCGTAGGTACTGAGCCTCTTAAGATAGTTAACAGAGATGGCAGCATCTATACCTATGAGCTTAAAAGTAAGCTTACTAATGCAGGCTTGTTCCGCTATTCTCTCCGTATGTATCCCAATAATCCTGCTCTACCTCATCGTATGGACTTTGCATATACACGTTGGTTCTAAGACGATAACAAGTAGATTAATAAATAAGCCGATTGTTTTAACAGCAATCGGCTTATTTATTATATCGGTTTCTTTAACCTGCGAACAAAATGGAAATAAAAATTAAGGGGCAACCTTTGGTAGATTGCCCCTTCCTTTACAAGTTAGTGGTTAGGTGAGTAGAAAAATTACTCTTCCTCTTGAGTTTCAGCATATTCTTTAAGTAGCTTCTCTTGTACGTCGCCCGGAACAAGCTCGTAAGATGAGAATTGCATTGAGAATGAGCTGCGTCCTCCGGTTATTGAACTGAGAGCTGTAGAGTAGGAAGACATCTCTTTCAGAGGTACTTTTGCATTTAGCTTCTCGGCTTCCATACCCATGATTATAGCACGACGACCCTGAAGATCTTTCATTACATCGCCCATTGTATCGCCTGAAGTGAAAACCTCAACGTCATACACGGGTTCGAGAATTTTTGGATTAGCATTCTTGAATGCCTGAGAGAAAGCATTTCTGCCAGCCAGACGGAATGAAATTTCATTGGAGTCTACCGGATGCATTTTTCCATCATAGATCATAACCCTTACGTCACGTGCGTAAGAACCGGTCAAAGGACCCTGTTCCATACGGTCCATAAGACCTTTTACAATTGCAGGAATGAAGCGTGCATCGATTGCTCCACCAACGATGCAGTTGTAGACTACGAGTTTACCACCCCATTCCAAAGGAATTTCCTGCTTGTCGCGCACATTGAGCTTAAACTCCTGATTTCCGAATTTGTAGGTATCGGGTTCTGGCATACCTTCAGTATAAGGCTCAATGATAAGATGCACTTCACCAAACTGACCTGAACCACCGGATTGTTTCTTATGACGATAATCAGCGCGGGCAGCTTTTGTAATTGTCTCACGATAGGGGATTTTCGGCTCGAAGAACTCCATAGGGAGCTTATCGTTGTTTTCGATTCTCCATTTGAGTGTACGGAGGTGGAACTCACCTTGACCTTTTACAAGAGTTTGTTTCAATTCCTTGCTCTGCTCTATAATCCATGTTGGATCTTCTTCATGCATACGTGTGAGAATACTCATGAGTTTCTCAGAATCGCTCTCAGTGAGAGGACGAATTGCACGTATATATTTGGGAGCAGGATATTTGATAAAGTCAAACTGATAGTCACAGTTCTTTTCATCAAGAGTGTTGCCGGTGCGTACATCTTTAAGTTTCACGGCTGCACCTATATCACCTGCCTCAAGCTGATCAATGGGAGTACGGAGTTGCCCACAGACAGTGAATATCTGGGCAAGACGCTCTTTACCTCCACGAGATACGTTTTCAAGGTCAGCTCCGGCTTTGAGAGTACCGCTCATCACCTTGAAGTAAGAAACCTCACCGATATGTGGTTCAACAGATGTCTTGAAGAAGAATACTGAGAGTGGACCATTAGCATTTGGTGCAACTTCTTCACCGTTGATAGTTTCGGGAGAAGGCATGTCAGAAACGAAGGGACATACGTTTCCAAGGAATTCCATCATGCGGCGAACACCCATATCTTTAAGGGCACTGACGATGAAAACGGGGAATATGTCTCGATTGATAAGACCTTTGCGGATACCTTCACGCATTTCATCTTCTGTGAGATGACCCTCTTCGAAATATTTGTCCATTAGGGTCTCATCATTTTCAGCAGCAGCTTCAACAAGAGCATTGTGAAGCTCGTTTGCCTTATCCAGCTGGTCAGCGGGAATTTCGGAAATTGTAGGAACACCACCATCAGGTCCCCATTCATACTTCTTCATCAGAAGCACGTCAATCATTGAATTGAATTTGGGACCACATTCAAGAGGATATTGAACTGCCACAATTTTCTGACCAAAATGTTCACGGAGAGATTCCATTACATTGTCATAGTCAGCTTTCTCTCCATCTATTTGGTTAAGCGCGAAGATAACCGGTTTTTTGAGTTGTCCGGTGGCACGGAAGATATTTTGAGTGCCGACCTCTACACCATATTCAGCATCTACAACGATCACTCCGGTGTCGCACACACCAAGGGCAGTATATGAATTGCCAACGAAATCATCAGCTCCCGGGCAGTCAATAACGTTAAGTTTCTTGCCATTAAATTCGGCATTAAACACTGTAGAGAATACAGAATAACCATATTCCTTTTCTACAGGGAAGTAATCTGAAACAGTGTTACCTGCCTCGATAGTACCACGACGTTTTATGACCCCACACTCGAAAAGCATAGACTCTGCGAGTGTGGTTTTTCCGGAACCCTTTGATCCAATAAGGGCAATGTTTTTGATTTCGTTGCTTTTATAATTCTTCATTACGTATACGATTTTATTGGTTATCGAAAACGCGCCATTCAACAGATTCTGCTGAAAAGCGACGCAATTTAGCAAAATTTTCTTAAAGAATGATTCAAAATTTATATGTTAAACAACATATTTCCATATTTTTTACTAATTTCGCATTGGGTTTACACAGTTTTTACAGGTGTATAAAATCGTAATTGACAATATATCAGAATGAAAGAATCATCCCTCTATATCCATATACCCTATTGTGAGTCAAAGTGTATCTATTGTGATTTTTACAGTGGGGGAAGCTCTGCGGCTCGCTGGGAGGTGCTAACCGACTCACTTCTTAGAGAGTTTAAGGAGCGAAAAACTGAACTTCCAGATGAGCCTGACACTCTTTACATAGGAGGTGGCACTCCATCGCTTATGCCTCTTGAGAAGTTGGAAAGGTTGGTGGAAGAGATAAACAGATATTTCGGTAAAGATAACCGGTGGAAGGAGTTTACCATAGAAGTTAATCCTGATGATGTGACGGAAGATAAATGCTTAGGTTGGGGAAAAATTGGAGTAAACAGGGTAAGCATGGGAGTTCAGAGTTTTAATGATGATGAACTGCGGACTTTGAAAAGACGGCATAATTCTGAAATGGCTTTATTGGCTTTCAGATTGCTTAGAACCCATTTCACTAATATCAGTATAGATCTGATGTTTGGAATTCCAGGTCAGACATTGGAGAGTTGGGAAAAGAGTGTTGAAATGGCGATTTCTCTTTTACCTGAGCATATTTCAGCCTATTCTCTGATGCTTGAAGAGGGGACTGCTCTGACATTCCTATATAATAAAGGAAGGGTAGAATTGCCAAGCGAGGAAGATTGCAACTCAATGTGGGAGCTTCTGTCAAATAAATTAAGGAAAGTCGGCTATGACCAATATGAGATATCCAATTATTCTCTTCCAGGTTTTAGATCGGTTCACAATAGCCGTTATTGGTCAGGCAATCCATATCTCGGACTCGGACCATCTGCTCATTCTTATGATGGCAATAATATAAGACGTTATAATCCTCCTTTATTGAAGGAATATTTAAGTTTTTTCTCCGAGTATAAAGCGAGGGTGAATGATCAACATTTTTATGATGAAGAGATTTTGAATAAGGAGGAATTGATGGAAGAAAAGATTTTGACAAGAATAAGGGTTAGAGAGGGAATCAGTCTTAAGGAGTTTAAAGATGAGTTTGGGGAAAATGAGGTTAACCGTCTTTTAAAAAATGCAGAATCACTACTTACCGCAGGTAAAATTAAGATCGAAGATAATTTTCTTTCCCTTACAACGCAAGGAATAATGACTTCAAATCAAGTAATTCTCTCTCTAAGTATGTAAAAGTTATTAGCTGAATTATTGGAATATTATATTTACTATCAATAACAATTAGGTTAAGAAAGATTAAAATAAAGACGGGGGTTAAACTTTAATGGATTCTTAGAGTCAAAATATCATAAAAGACATAGAAGTTTAATCAACTTCATAAAAGATATTTGAAAAATAAAACAAAAACATAAATAGAAATGAAAAAAGTAATTTTGAGTTTTGCCCTTCTCACGGCTTCAGCACTTCCATTATTGGCTCAGACTGATAACTCAACAGCAACCAATTCACAGGATGCCAAGAAGGAGCAATTGGCAAAAATGGCAAAATCTGTTCATCGCATGGCAAATGCCGGTCCTGACAAGGCTTTCGAGGGCATTGAACTCACAGACGAGCAAAAGACAAAACTAAATGCTATTTCTTTCGCAAATCATTCCTCAGCAGATGTTAAAAAAGGGAAGGATCTTAAGAAAGAAAAAGATGGAGAGAAACAAGAGAAAATGACTCCTGAGCAAATGAGGCAATTACGAGAAGAGCGTGTTGCTAAGCAGCAGGAAGATCGCAAGACATATCTGATGCAGATAAAGGAGATTCTGACCCCTGATCAATATATTATCTTCCTTGAAAACAGTTATACTCTTCAAGATAACGGTGGAAGAACTCCTATGATGAACAAAGGTGGGATGGGTATGAATAAGAAAGGTGATGTCAAAGGTCTCCACCGTATGAAAGATCCACGAGGCAATAAAACTGAAACAGAGTGATTGATTTGAGAGATGTATAGTTAAACTATTATTCCCGAAATAATTTTCAAAAAAGGAAGAGAAGGTCTGAGTTCAAAACTCAAGCCTTCTCTTTTTAGTTTGCCCGACATGGGCATAATCTAACGGGTGAAAGTCCCGAGCGCGCCCGATAGCGGGAAGCGCATAGTCCGAAGCAACGGTGTCTACCGTGAGGAGAATCGGAAGGAAGCTAAGGACAAAAGTCTGGCTCCACGCACAGAAACTTGATACAAGGCTCAAAGTCAGGGGTAAGGTTGCTGAACAAACTGAAGCCCAAAAGCTATCCGGACTGACGAGAGTAAATCAAGGGAGTATAAGACAGAAAGATTATGTTCTTAATCGGGGAGGTCTGTGGGGCGAGCCGCAAGGCGAGCAGTAACAACGAACCCACAGAAGTCAGCAGATACCATAGT
>JAAVCP010000064.1 GCA_014802265.1 Bacteroides sp.
CCATAATTCGGAAGTGCGTTTACGTAATATGTCATTAAAATATTAAATATAAATTAGTTATAATAAAGATATACGTATGTTATTTTACGTAATATAGAATTTGTATCTTTATATAATTCAATCATATAATAACCTATTACGTGGAATGATTGCTGAATTATGGATTAACTCTTATGACACAGTATGCCATTTCGTGAGATGTAAGCGAGTATTCTGAAATCACCGAAACCATCTCTCCGAAAGTGCTCCAAATAATCAGTGATTTTATCAGATGCCACTGAAATCTGTCAAGAATTTTGGATATGGGAGTTTTTATTGCGATTAATCAGGATATTTTTCGTAACTTTGCGTGACAATATAATAAGGTATGGATATATCAGTAGTAATCCCATTATATAACGAGGAAGAATCACTCCCTGAGCTAACTGCATGGATTGAGAGGGTGATGAAGGAAAACGGCTTTTCATACGAGATACTGTTTATCGACGATGGCTCCACCGACCGGTCTCTTGAGGTGATTCATCGTCTGAGCCGAGATAGCCACCACATTCATGCCGTGTCATTTTCCCGTAATTATGGAAAGTCACCGGCTTTAAATGTCGGCTTCCGCCGTGCCAAAGGCGACGTGGTAATCACTATGGACGCTGATCTTCAAGACAGCCCTGATGAGATTCCCGAGCTGTTCCGTATGATTAAGAAAGAGGGATTCGACTTAGTGTCCGGTTGGAAGAAGAAACGTTATGACCCCTTGTCGAAGACCATACCTACCAAACTTTTCAATGCCACTGCCCGGAAGGTAAGCGGCATTCATAATCTGCATGACTTCAATTGCGGACTGAAGGCTTACCGAAATGTCGTGGTAAAGCATATTGAGGTGTATGGTGACATGCACCGCTATATACCATATCTTGCAAAGAATGCCGGCTACAAAAACATCGGTGAGAAAGTGGTAAAGCACCAGGCAAGGAAATACGGACACACAAAATTCGGTCTTGACCGTTTTATCAACGGCTATCTTGATCTTGGTACTCTTTGGTTCCAGTCGAAATTCGGTGTGAAACCAATGCATATCTTCGGACTATTCGGTTCGTTGATGTTTCTTATCGGTTTTCTGGCAGTATTGGTGGTCATCACCCTCAAGATTGTCAGTATGTGTAATCCTGATTTCCATTTCTATCTCACCAAGTCAGTCTATTTCTACCTGTCGCTCGCTGCAATGATAATGGGGCTTCAGTTCTTCCTGACCGGATTTATCGGCGAACTGATCACACGTAACTCCCCTGAGCGAAACAACTACTTGATAGCTGAAGAATTTTAAGATGAGTCATATCCTCAACATACATAAGCTTACGCGTTCTGCCGGTGCCGTCGTAATGACGGGGCTGACTTTGCTTGCGTCATGCTCTTCCGGCGAATGCCTTGACAACAAAAATTCCCTCCCCCTTGCCGGTTTTTACACCTCGGAAACAACGCCACAGAAAATTACCCTTGACTCAATTTCAATCTATGGCATAGGTGCCCCCGGCGACAGTGTGCTGCACGACTCTGTGAGAAATCTCTCCCAGTCTTATCTCCCTTTCCGTATTGATCAGGGACAGACTAAATATGTTATCCAATATCTTAGCGGCATGCTGGGGCGTTACCATATTGCCGATACTATAACATTCAACTATGATATTGTGCCTTGGTTTGTTTCGGCAGCCTGTGGGGCTGTATATTATTATGATATGACCTCAATTGAGACCACCCACAACATAATCGACTCCGTGACATGCCCTTTAGGCACCATTGACAATAGCGACATAGAGAATCTGAAAATCTATTTCAGGGTCAACACCTCCGAGGAGGGAGAAGAAGAATGATTAAGTTACCAATCCTTTCTATACTCATAACTCTTGTGGTATGTCTGTCGGCAGCACTCCCAACATTCGGTCAAAAGAAAATCACCCCTGTCGACACCGACCCCACTAAGCCACGTCAGCCGGTGCTTCATTATTATGACAAGCATGGCAACCCACTTGAAGAGCCGGTGCTTTTTCTTGCCGACCTTGACACGGTAAAATCAGCGTCACCTAAGCCCGTCTACCCTCTGCTATATTCTGCAAGCATCGGATTTAACTTTTTTGATGGGATCATGAAGCTTGCCGGACAAAAACACGCCAGCTTCGATGTCTGGGCTTCTGTGTCGCTTCACAATTGGTTTGAGCCGGTGGTGGAACTTGGAATCGGATATGCCGACAATAAACCTGAAGACGGCAATTTCCACTATAAAGGGAAACCATCGTTTTACGGCAAACTCGGTATAAACTATAATTTCCTCTATAAGAGTAATCCGGATTATCAGGCATATTTCGGACTGCGTGGCGGCTTCTCCTCTTTCCGTTACGACATCACCGACATTACCATAAATTCTTCCTATTGGGGGCAGAGCAACAATTTCTCAATTCTCAACCAGAAAGCACATGCACTCTATGGAGAAGTATTGGGAGGAATTAAGGTTAATCTATGGAAAGGTATTTCAATGGGGTGGAATCTGCGTTACCGCTTTAAGTTTAAGTCAACCAACGGCTCTAACTCCACCCCCTGGTTTATTCCGGGCTATGGTACCACCTCTCCCCTCTCAGCCTCTTTCTCAATCATCTACACCATGCCCTTTGATAAGATCATCAAGCGTAAGAAACCTCTCCCCGAAGATATGTCTCATCCGGAAGACTTAAATGTCCCGGAGGATTTACCAACCCGACCACAGCCAGACCAGCTAAAGTAGCTTCCAAGATAATTAAAGCGAGTCTTTTCAGAACTCGCTTTAATTATCTCAGAATACTTTTTAATTATTAGTATCAGCTTAAAAATTTTTAGCGGACTGCAGTAATTTTGTATAGGTCTTTTATAGCAGCAATTTCGGGAGGTGTAGATTTAGATCTGCCCCCATAGATTATACCGCTTTCAACATCGTTAGAATATCGACACCGACGCAGTTCTTCGTCAGCCGAGCTATTCCAGTCAGCAAAAATCCGCATTTCTTCAAAAGTATGCCCTTAAAACCTCAACCAATATTTTGCTGTGGAACGGCTACAATAACTTTCTTCATGCCTTGATTTGCCGATTATCAAGAGCGACAACCATCATGACACGGCTCTTACCCGAAGCAGACGGACAATATCGGGACAGCATTAAGCATAAACCATAGCCTGCATTTCACGCATACCGAGTTCATCGGTATTGCTTGACCTGCCCAGTTTGAGTATATTGTACTTCTACGAGATTAGTCATTACAAATTATTTTTTCTGCACATTCGGCACTTATAATAATCGGGTTACCCTCACTATCGCTTGTTACTATCGGCTGACCTAATTTTTTCTTTAACTCAAGCATTTTCTTGAATGATTCCTTAAGAGCTTTATCCAAGATATGCCGCTGGTTCAATTTATCTTCGTCTGACATAATATTCTTTGATTTTATTAAATAACACTTCATCAATAATACTTTCACTATCTGCAATTAATCTGGTTTGAAGATTATTGTCATAAAGTGTCCAATAATCAACAATTGGCATAAATATTTCGAATAGATTTTTTAGTCCCAAGTAAAACCGTTTATGAATAGTTTCAACTGGTATGTCATGACCACCTTCAGTCACACGTTTTTCTACTCGCTGACAAGCTATAGCTGGTGATTGTAGCCAAAAGAATAGTAATTGCACTATATATCCTTTTCCCTGAGCCTGTTTCACCAAATTTTGATAACTCCGAGTTGCAAGAGTAGTCTCAATGGCGAAAGAAACACCTTCGTTGAGTAGTTTATCAATCCTTTGAAGCATCAGTTTGCCTGCTTGAATAGCAACCGTTTCCGGAGCAAATGGAGAGAGTCCTTTTGCAATTTCATCCGCATTCACAAATTCTTTACAGGCAAGAATTTGTGGAAGAACATTAAAAGAGGCAGTCGTTTTTCCTGCTCCATTACATCCTGCTATAATATATAGGTTTGGCATAGAGTATATGAGTGTGAAAACACTGAATTTTGATAACCTGTAATTATATCGGTTTAATTACTGATTCGATGAAAGCAATCTCAGAGCCATCGAGATTATATTTATTATAAAGTTGTGTATCATTATCTTTCATAGACTTGCTCCAGTCAATGTCACTGTTAATGCCTCGTATTGCCTGGATAGTTATTTGATCTTTATACTGATAACCCACACCACGCTCGGAGTAATCATCGGTCACCCAAAAGATATTTACTTGTATATCCTCCTTACTCAAAGTATGATCCTTAAGCAAGATATTAAGTAGTTCGGGCGAAAGCTCGAATATATCTCTCTTTTATGTCAACTTGTATATCAGCCATCATAATAAAGAGGAACCCTAAACATCATCTGAAGACTGACCAAAGCCTGTAACGACTACAAGGAGTATTCTCAAAGTTTTTTCAGCTCTCGCCGTATGTCTTTGTATTTACTGATTGGTCATTTTCAGAGAAGCGTTACTTTATAACGCAAAGTTACAAAAAAATATGATATATCCCCCTCTCTATGTCAGATTTTTATCAACTAATTGATTAGCAAAGTAGCTGCCAAGATAATCTAAAGCGAGTCTTTTCAGAACTCGCTTTAGATTATCTCAAAATGTTTTTCTTTAAAGGTGGCTTTATCTTATCTGACAATTGAGTTGCCCAGAATAGAGTCAATCTCGTTAAGTTCGTCATGAGTAAATGGCTTGGAGTCGGCAGCAGCCACGTTATCATCAAGTTGCCGGATTGAGCTGACACCGGCTATTACAGAAGTGACATATTCCTTTGCCAATACCCATGCCAACGACATCTCTGCCAATGACTGACCGCGTGAGGCGGCAACCTCGTTAAGACGGCGGGCTTTCTCAACCCACTCCTCTGTGATATCCTCTTTATGGAGAAATGCCCCCTCTTTATAAACTCTGGAATCAGCCGGGATACCGTTTATATAACGGTTGGTAAGCAGTCCCTGTGCCAAGGGGGAGAATGCGATGAAACCTACCCCCTTATCACGTAAAAAGTTGAAATGCTCAGCCTCAGGCTTACGGCATATCATGTTATAGCGGTCTTGGTAAATAAGGCAATGCACATGTTGTTCTGCCATCATGTCACATGCCTGTGAAGCCAAGTGAGCAGGATATTTCGACAGACCAACATAAAGAGCTTTTCCTTGCTTCACAATGTCAATAAGAGCCTGTACGGTCTCCTCGAGCGGCACTTCCGGGCAGTAACGGTGGCTATAAAAAATATCAAAATACTCCAAGCCTGTACGCTTAAGGCTCTGATGCAGACTGGCAAACGTATTTTTACGAGAAGTTTGATCTCCATACGGACCGCTCCACATATAGTGACCTGCCTTTGATGACACAATCAGCTCGTCCCTATGACTTTTCAACTCACGAGCCATCATTCTGCCGAAGTTCTCTTCGGCACTTCCTGCCGGTGGACCGTAATTATTGGCGAGGTCAATATGGGTGATACCCTTGTCAAACGCATGGAGCACTATCTCTTCCTGGGTGGAAAACGGAGTGGCATTACCAAAGTTATGCCAAAGACCCAAAGACACCACCGGAAGCTGTAAACCGCTCTTTCCGCAATATCTGTATTCCATATACTTTAATTTTAAAGTTAATTTAAATTGCGCAAGTTCAACTTGCTGATTTCAGATTAAAAATTTAGCTATATGAGCCGGTTCGTCAAAATGATTGATCACAGTATCGTATACTTCTTTATCCAGCAGACAGAAGACTCCCGCTATTGCCGTGACAAATTCCTGAATGACTCCCCATAGTCTGTTTACAATTCAGATGCAAAGATAATGTTTTATTTCCTTTCCCTTAATCAATAACCCTCACAAAAATAGAAATTTATTTTCATTCTACTCAAATAATCCCATAAATTATTAGAGTAAGCATAAATATCCGAATACATTAGGCAATCAAAAATTTTTGGTTGCCTAAACTAACAATGCATCTTGCGGAAGCAACTTTTTAACTTCTCCAATGTTTCTATTCCATAGGCGGCAATGTCGCAGCCTTGTTAAAACTCTTATACACTATGAATATTTCAAGGAATTGCCGGAGAACTTCTATTCTCTCAAAATGCCGCCATTCTATTATGGTTATCGCAGCTGCCTCAATGCTCTGCCTCCCAAGTTGCTCCACTTCAAGTCTTAATATGAATACTTTAATGGGCAGTGCATCAAAAGCAATTCAGGCAGCTACCATATCTGATTCACAGATTCAAAACTATGTGCATGAGTATGTAACCTATTCCGACAAGCAAAACAAAGTGGCACCCGCTGATAACGCCTACTCAAAACGTCTTGCGAAACTTACCCAGGGATTAACTTCGGTTGATGGCGTACCACTTAATTTCAAAGTCTACCTAACTAATGAGGTCAATGCATTTGCATGTGCCGATGGCAGCGTAAGGGTATATTCCGGCTTAATGGACCGCATGACTGATGACGAAGTGCTGGGAGTGATCGGTCATGAGATTGGACATGTCGCACATAAGGACACTAAAAATGCATTTAAACAGGCTCTTCTTACATCAGCCCTTTTTGACGGGGTTGCCTCTACCGGTAATACTGCCGCACTCCTTACGCAAGGGCAACTCGGGCAATTGGGGCAATCTTTAATCAGCTCAAAATATTCACGCAAACAGGAAAGCAATGCCGACGACTATGGCTACGACTTCCTTAAGGCAAACGGCAAAAACCCATGGTCTATGGCAATGGCGTTCACAAAACTCGGTCAACTTGAAGGCTCCTCTCAATCAAACGGAATGTCACAGATGTTCTCCTCTCACCCCTCTACACCCGACCGTATCAAGCACATGGTAGCCCGCTGCAAAAAAGACAACATAGCCCCTCCCGCCGGTTGCAATATTAAGTAAGAATTAGAATTAGTTTGATAAATTTTCTCATATTATTGGCTTTTTTTGGAAAATTCAGTGAAATAAAGTAAATTTGTAGTCAGAAAGTCCCTAAAAAAGATAAAATGCTATGAGCAAGATAGATTTGGTCAAACTGCGGAAAAGAGCCGGAATGAGTCAGCGTGACTTGGCTGACTTGCTTCAGGTGCGTCCCAGTTTTCTCTCTGCAATTGAAAACGGCAAAAGCCGGCTTCCTGAAGAAAAGCTGGAAAAAATAAAGGAAATCTTCGAACTTGACTCCCTTGACGATTATATAATTGAGGAGGCATCTGAAATGACAGTGCCTCCACATACTCATATTGCCGACCAAAGTGATTCACTCACCCAATTGCTGAATCACTTTCATGAGCTTGCTCACCAGCGTGACAAATCACACTCCGCACATGACTCCGAAACCCTGGACCGCCTTAATTTCCTGACAAGGCGCAACGACCGTCTCTCTGAGCGTGTAGACGACCTCAGGGAGGAAGTTGACCGGCTGCGTGAAGAAAATATAAAGCTGAAAGAGCTCCTGATCAAACACGGACTGGAATATTAAGCCATGTAGCTCATCTGCGGCGTATGATGATTATATATTCCTCTTTGTCTGCCGCTACTACGTCCGTGCGAAAGCCCCACCTCTCTATCATCTGTGCCAAAACTCTTGCAGGGGGTAAATGATCGCTCTCTGATTTTCTTTCATGATGAATATTGTTGATAAATTCCTCGTCAGACGGGAATGCCACTACAATAATACCCTCCTGAGACATATTCATCTTGAAAAGCCATTCAAACGTGTCGGCAGGTGAATGGAGATGAGGATAGACGGAATATAGCATCACAACATCATAAACTCCGGGAATCTGCTCCTCCTCAAAATCAATCTTAAGAAACTCGACATTCTTGAGACTGCCATATTTTTCGATTGCCCTCGACAACATCCCTTCGGAAAGATCTATGGCGGTTACATGTCCGTCAGGCCCAACTATTTCACTAAGATAGGGTACAAGCACTCCGGTGCCCGTGCCAAGGTCAAGCACATTCATACCCTCCCTTATGGGCAGTTTTGATAATATTGACCTTATCCTTTCCGGAGTCGAGCGAACTTCATTCGCGTCCCATACAGGGGCAAGTTTATCAAAGAAGTCGATTTCTGATTGAGTCATATCTCTATATATAGTTATTTTAGTTATTCAGGCTACAAAGTTAACTGAATTATACTTAATTGTCAAATTATTTTGTTAACTTTGTTGCCACACTTAAATTAACCATAAAATGAAGGCGCGTCTTTCCCTACTTTATTTTCTACAGTTCAGCGTATGGGGTTGTTATCTCACCTGTTTCGGGCAATTTTTAGGAGCCGGCGGACTTGGCGGTGACATTGCATGGTTTTATGCCGCAATCGGACTTGTTTCGATTCTCACCCCTTCCCTATTGGGACGCCTTGCCGACCAAACCGGGCGACCTGAGTTATTATTAGGCACATGTCATCTGGCAGCTGCAGTTGTAATGTTTGCCATGTGGCAGTATGGTATGACCCATCCACAATTGGAGTTCAAAATATTCTATCCACTATATCTCCTGTTTCTGTCGCTGTATATGCCGACGATGGCTCTTGCTAATACCTCAACATTTGGTCTTCTTACACAAGCCGGGCATAACACCGTTACATCTTTCCCTACTGTCAGAGTATGGGGGACAGTTGGGTTTGTGGCAGCGATGTGGTTTGTAAACTCCGCCTACTGGCACAACGGCTCTTTAGGCTTTACCCTCAGCGACAACATGGACACCGGCAGATTAAGATTTCAATATAATGCGATGCAACTTCTGTGTAGCGGCGTTATGGGACTTGTCACCTCCATTTATGCTTTCTCCCTGCCAAGGGTAGGTGCTAAAATATCAAAGGCAAAATCGCCGGCTGCCAAAGTTTCCTTGGCAGCTTCTCTCAAAGCCATGTTTGGCAAGCGTGAGATTGCGGTATTCCTCATATTTGTGATATTCAGCGGGGTTTGCCTTCAGATATCAAATGGTTTCGCCACCCCTTTTATAACCCATTTCTCAGGTATTAAGGAATTTACCGACTCATTGGCTTCCGGGAATGCCACCATGCTGTTTTCATTGTCTCAGATTTCTGAGGCAGCCTGCATACTGTTGGTGGGCATCTCCCTCAAATGGAAAGGTATTCGTTGGGTGTATGCCATAGGACTTCTGGCATGGTCATTACGCTTTCTGATGCTTGGCACCGGAGACCCCGCTGCCGGTCTTTGGCTTCTCATAGGGTCAATGCTCGTCTACGGATTAGCGTTTAATTTTATCACCATAGCCGGACACCTGTATATTCAACAGGTTGCACCGGCAGGCATGAAAGGCTTTGCCCAAGGTTTGATGATGTTTATGAGCAATGGTGTCGGAGCTACCTTCGGCACCATTGCAGCCGGGGCAATTGTCAACAAATGGTGTCAGTGGCAGACGGTTACACTTCCAGGCTCTGACACACCGATGCGTCTGTTTATGGGAAACTGGGAAGTGCCCTGGCTGATTTTTGCAGCCTATGCATTTGTCGTAATGCTCGCATGGCTAGTTTTCTTTAGACAAGACTCACATTCCACTTCACATATCCAAGGTTAATTTGTTTCACCCAACCGATTTTTGAGAGCTTTCATGAAGCGGTCATATTCGGTTGGGGTGACATCAACCTTAGGCCATACATTCTTTTTCTTCGGATAGTGTTGCTTATATTCATTTCTGATATATTCATGCGTGACTATATTATTAAGAGGAATCTTATATTTCTCTATTATCGGCAGAAGATAATCTATGGCACTTTCAATTTGCTCGTCAGTAAGAGGCGTTTCAAGAGTATTACCCTGAAACTCAATACCGACAGTAAAGTCGTTGGCTCCGTCTTTGCCATTAAGTCTTGACTTTCCGGCATGCCATGTTATTGTGTCAGGCGGCGCAAGGACATAACGGGTGCCGTCATAATCTATGAGTACATGGCAACTGACCCCACCACGTGGTGAAGTGAGAACCTTGAAGGCATCTTCAGTGGTGGCACACGCCGTGTGGTGAAGCACTACCCCATTAACCATATTCTTTCCCTTCCCTTTATTCGGAGTGTCGAATTCACGTACTATGAAATCACCGTCGACAGTTTCAGACTTCCACTCCACGCTGTCATACCAATGAGTAATCGGCGGTATGTCCACAACCACCTGAGGTGCTTTGTGACCTATCATAACACCGAGAATGGCAATTCCTACCACTCCGAGAGTAAGAGCCACAATCAAATATAATTGCCTATTATTAAGTCTATTTTTCATAATTCCACAGAGTTTATAATATAGAATAAACAAAATTGCAGACTAAAAATAAGGTAAAAAACATAAAAAATATTTTTTTAATGTCTTTTTACTTTTCACTCTCCCGACAGCATATTAGGATATACAATTTCCTAATTAAGGAGAATTGGCATTTCATATTGGAAACTTTCATATTTAAAAAGAATACTTTTTGATAAAATCCTTTTACATTTATAAAATAATTACTAATTTTGCACCTACAGACCGTTTTAGCAGAAGTCCGGTCAGGGCAATGTGGGCGGGATCTGTGAGACATATAATAAAAGCGTATATCAGACGCTTATTCTTGACGTCTTGGAATCTGGCAGTTTCAAATCACAGTCGAGAATGAGACAACGATAGATGCTCAGGGGTATGTTATATCTCCATGTGACGGTCTGTGCATTTTGCACAGACTGTGATGGTGTATCTATCATACTGCGTGAGGCTTCTGCCGTTGCTCGTTCAACTGTGATGGGTATGCCAGAACCTCAAGACGTGGAACGAGCAACAGATACAGACTCTTCACGCTTCTTTTTTTATTAGCCGGCACCCTAAAGGAGGAGTCATAGGGACCAGTTTGAATAATTATGAGACGATTGACAGTATCAATCACATTGCTTATCTGCTTTTTCGCAGCAATGTTTGCCTCTAACGGCAGCGCAGGAAAAGGTATTAAGTGGGAATTAAAAAATGGCGTGTTAACAATCAGTGGCAATGGTGCCATGAAAGACTTCAGCACAGACCGTCCCTGGATTCCAGGGGAAGTTGAAAAGCTTGTAGTGGAAGAAGGGATCACCCACATCGGAACAAATCTATGCCGTAACAGTAAAAATCTTATATCAGTTTCCCTCCCCTCTTCTATAAAGACTATTGGGCATGATGCCTTTAATTCATGTAAAAGTCTTTCCGACATTCACATTCCCTATGGAGTGGAGGAAATTGGAGACCGTGCCTTCTACAATTGCACTGCCTTCATCGAACTTGACCTACCCATCAGCATGAAGCATATAGGAACAGAGGCATTCGCAAAATGCAAGAATATCACCACTGTCCGCCTCACTCAAGGAATTGAAACATTAGGCGACAAAGCTTTCGACGGATGTTTAATCCTTGCCAATCTCTCCGGTTTACCGGACTATGTTGACACGGATACCTTTGTAAAATACGGACTCAACCGGGCTGCCGTGAAAAACTATTGGGACCGCAAAGAGGAAATGGCAGCCCGCTTTGGCAATTCATCAGGTGCCCTTGGTAACAAGAATCAAGATAGCTCAAAGCAGCCCGACCCTTCAGATGTTGATACGGATATTCCATTCACAGGCATTGATAATTCCAATACATTTGCCCTGATAATAGCTAATGAAAACTATGGAAAACTTGCCAATGTGCCTTATGCTATCAATGACGGCAACTCATTCTCACTTTATTGCCGTCGCACTTTGGGTATCCCAGCCAAGAATATTCTGATGTATAAGGATGCCTCTTACGGTTCTATGCGTGAGGCATTCAGCGACTTGCGTATGATCAACGAAGTTGCAGGAGAGAATATGAAAGTGATTTTCTATTATGCCGGTCATGGAGCTCCCGACGATGCAACCCTTGACCCATATCTGATTCCTGTAGATGCCGGACGTGTAAATAAAGATGTGTGTGTCCCGTTAGCCTCAATATATCAAGAGCTTGGCTCAATGAACTTGAAATCTGCAGTGGTTTTCCTTGATGCTTGCTTTAGTGGGGGCACCCGCGAAGACAAGATGGTCATGGCTGATGCGCGTGCCATTACCCGTGTGCCAAAGAAACAAGGTCTCACAGGAAAAGTGGCTGTGCTCTCTGCTACAAGTGATGCCCAGACCGCCCTACCCTACCATGAGAAAGGTCACGGCATGTTTACCTACTATCTTTTGAAACGCCTGCAGGAGACCAAAGGGAACGTCACGCTTGCCGACTTAAAAGATTATGTGACTAAGGAGGTTTCGCTCAACTCAACTATCATCAACCGCAAAGATCAGACACCTACCTTCACAGTGTCGAGCGGAGCCTCCTCCCTTTGGGATTCTTGGAAACTCACAGATTAAATAACAATTCAAACCTAATATAAATATGAAGAAATTTTTGATTTTTATCTTATTGTGGGTCACTGCAATAGGGAGCGGCATGGCACAGAATGCCAACCGAAGCGGCTTCTTTCTTGAGGCAGGAATCGGCGGACTTGTCGGAGACAATGTACGTACCAGCATTTCCACTACTGATAATGTGATGAGTTATAAATGTCTCTCCGGAATGGCGGGTGATTTCGGACTCGGCTACCGTCTGCGTTTCAAGCGTCACTGGGCGTATGAGGTAAAAGCTGAGGGTACAATACCTTTCCAAGATCCTATCCACGCCCTAATAGGACGCTTTCTCCCGATCGGATTCCGCTATACTTCCGGCGAACTATGGAGAAACTACAGTCTATACACACATTTTAATCTTGGAGGAGCTATCTCCGTAAACGGTGGTAAAATTGGTCATGATAATCTGTCAAATGAAACTCTTTATCCAAATATGAGTGACAATAAGATCAAAGGTTATAGATATAAAGAGGGATATGGAGCGGCATATTCTTTAGGTGTCGGAATCAACATTACTACTCACTTCTACGCAGAGGCATGCTGGGACGGACAAGTCTTGTTTGATTGCTATGGTAAAAACGGAAGAGGAACTCTGAACGGTGGTATGGTAGCATTCGTGATTGGATATAGATTCTGAGCATGGATAACTAAGTAACTTATCAAATTAAAATGATAGTATTTTAATTTTTGGATAGCTGCAAGGCTACTTAAGGCATAATTTATAATTAACTTAAAATTCAAAATAATGAAATTAAAAACGTATATATTTGCAATTATGCTTCTGCTCCTTGCCTCGTGTGCCGAGGAGGGTCCCTTTACAATGGGTAAATTGGAATACAATGTGGAAGCATCCATGATCACACCTACAACAGCCGTGGTTACTGTAACTATTCCCCAAGGAACAAATAATTTGTTTAAGATACAAGACAACGGATATTATTACGGATACCATAATATTTATTTGGTTGACAGAGAATATAAATACCCTCAACAAGTTGAATATTACAATAGCCATTTAATTAGTGGACAAGAATTTGAATCTGACACGGAATCTACACGCTTATGTCTTTTCTCTGAATTGACTCCAAATACCACCTATTATGTAATAATCGAACCTTCTTTAGATCTCAACGATAATAGTAGTAGGGAATACTATTGGAAAAATACAAAGTATGTATATACCGGGTATTCTTTCACTACTGCTGAGTCCGGTGATTATTCCAGTGTGGGTAAAGCGTCATGTGAACTTGTAGAGGCTCTACAAGGAGTAACACAAGTCAGATTTAATTTACATGAGAATATTTATTTTATAAACTATGCGGATTACACAGTATCTGCAAGCACTTCTTCTGATATGAGTAATCCCATAACGGCTACATACCATAGTTATTCTGATAATGATTTATTTTCAACATTTACATGCAACTTCCCCGATTTACAAAAAACTAAATATTATTTCCAAATATCAGGTGAGTTCTTTTTAAAATATCTGGATTTTGATAATTATTCGGATTATTATAATGAAAGGATTGATCTGACTCTAAAAATTGAAGAACCAATAGATCTATCGGAAGTAGTATACCAACAAGCTATCGCTGAAACATATTTTATAGGACGTGATTTTAATATCTTCCGATTTAATCTACCAAAGGATATAAACTATAGTAGTCAATGGTCGGTTAAATGGGGCTTATCTCAGGATAACATAGATTCTGAAATAATAAAAGATTATTTCAGTTCATCTGAATCACTCTGTTATACATATATTCCTCTATCATTTAATGAAGGAGAGAAAATCTACTTTCAACTAAGTGGAGAATATAGTTTTAATGGAAACTATAATAGTATTTTGTTTGACTCTGAAATTAATTATAATCCACATAAAAGGATTATTCCTGATCCTGAGTTTATTACAATTTTTAATGGCAATGATTATTGTATAGGAAAGATTTCTATACCCACGCAGGAAATACTCAACAACAACTCTCTATCAACTTATTATATAGGTGATGAGGAAAATTTCTCTGACTCAGATACCATGTCTTTCCAAGACAACTTTAGTGATAACTGTTATCTTTATTTTATAAATCCAGATCCCTCTATTCCTCATTATCTATGTGTAAAAAGTAATTTCTATTTTCCTTTAAGCTATCATAACTTTAGCTTCGATGGTGTAATAGATATTGCCAATCGAATTGATCCGGCTCCTAAAGATGTATATCTTTACAACGTGGATTTGGAAGAGCAAGAAGATGGCAGCGTGAAGGTTTCCTTAAACTGTAATGAAATGTTCTCATTTACAAATTTAGATTATCATACAAAATTGACAGTGTCACAAGACTACTCAGGATCCGACTATGATAAATTTTCCGTCTACGATTTCTCATCTACTTCTAATACCATTGAATTTATTATTGATGCTTCTAAAATGTCAACTCTACAGCAAGGGATTGAATATAAGTTATCATTCAAAAATTTTAGTCTACAATATGAAGATAAAACACTTGGTTCTTGGGATAGTTATTGGCTATGGACTCCCTACCCTTCTGAATCCGGAGAAATGAAAACTCCGAAACTGATTCGAGCTAATGATTCAACGGGAGCAGGTTCCTCTAATGTAGTTACCAGATGATGACACTACTAAAAGGTATTTGTGCAAGTCTGTTGACTCTAACCACATTGACTACCTTCGCTGAAAAAGCGAAAGTAGTCAGTGGGTCATACACCTATTACATACCATATAATGTGGCAAGAGACAAGGCAGAGCAGATAGCTTTGGAAAGAGCCATGATTGAGGCTATTGCTTCCGAATTCGGCACGGTGCTTACTCAGCATAGCCGCATGGATATGCGCTCCTCTAAAAGCGGGGAGAATGTTGATTTCTGGTTGTCAGCTTCCTCATTAGTCAAAGGTGAATGGATTTCAACGATTGGGGAACCGGTTTTTGAGGCTTTCATTGAAGACGGAGGATTTGTAGTGAGATGCAAAGTAAAAGGATATGCAAGAGAGATAAAAGGACCCTCTGCCGATCTTGATGTAAGAATACTACGTAATGGCACTACTGATGCTTACGAATCATCTACTTTCAAATCTGGTGATAACTGCTACTTGGCATTTACAACCCCGGTGAAAGGTGCGATAGCCGTGTATCTGGAAGATGAAGAGAAAACAATGTCATGTATGCTTCCTTATTATGCTCAGTCACAAACTTGCACCACTGTGACACCGGGAGAAAGACACCTTTTCTTCACCACCAACGATGGCGATCAAGAGATGTATCAACTTTCTACTGACAAAGAAATTGAACGCAACATGATTTATGTAGTATTCTCCCAGAACGAGTTTATCAAACCCATTGACAAATCAAACGGGAAAGAATTATCTCTGAAAACCTTAAAATCAGAAGACTTTCAAAATTGGCTGAAAAAATCCAGAGCTCTTGATAATACCTTCCAAGTCATCACAATACCAATCACTATTTCCTCATCGATTGAATAATCTAATGAGGGTGTGTTATAATGTCCATTATGCTTTATTATAACACACCCTCTACTATATGACGATAGTTAAATTTTCACTGATTTCCTAACTGATTTCCCATAAGAAACAGTGTCCAAAAATTTTCATTCCGCTATCAGACTCCCGGACTTTATCGATGGCAAGCCCCCTATTTCTGTTTAAATCCACCCCCTTTTACCTTTAATAATTATAGAGGGGACAATAATAAATACTCTTTCTGTCACAAAAGTATACCCTATACAATAACATCATTTTTGAGAGAGCAATAGAATCCCTAAATAAAAGAGCCGTGGTCTTTATTTATCATTTTTGTTTCAGGATTTGATCATCTCAAAAGAATGTTGTACCTTTGTAAATCAGATAAGGCGACTATAGGTTTCGACCAAGTCAAAGATAACCGAACCCGTTAGCATCCCGTAGAACTGCCGGCGGGTTACTTTTTTATTATGAA
The DNA here is from genome assembly GCA_014802265.1 of Bacteroides sp. Classification (GTDB taxonomy): domain Bacteria; phylum Bacteroidota; class Bacteroidia; order Bacteroidales; family Muribaculaceae; genus Lepagella. The sequence continues at coordinate 16,357 of JAAVCP010000064.1, forward strand.
TCAAAAACTGCGATCAATAGATGCACCCATAAGACACTTCCAAAACAAAGGTATGTTGTTCCAGGATATGGTACAGTAAAGTCTTTGTTTTCCCGAGTAAGTTATTCAAGACTGAACACCATGAGAAATATCATATTCATATTATTGTCACTTGTGGCTGTGAGCTTAATTTCATGTTCACGCTCCGAACCAAATCAAACCAATGCTTTGAATGGAGTGGAATCCTTGATGGGGACTAATTTAGACAGTGCCATAACTATCTTGGACACAATGGATCCTTCTGAGCTTAAGGCTGATTCTATCCGTGCTAAATACCATTATCTTAAAGCATGGGGGCATATGCGTCAAAACCGTTCAATGATTGGCGACTCTCTCATCGCATTAGCTCATAATTATTATAAAGGAACTGATTTAATACATGATATAAGAAGTGGAACGGCTTTTGCATGGTATAAGTTTTGGATTGGTGACATGGCTGGTGCTATCTCTATGCTTGACTCTATTTCCAGGCTACCGAATATTCCGGATTCTCTAATGGTCCACCCATTGCGGATTTATGCATTATTGGGGGCATCGGAGTATCAAGGTGAGCAGCTTATACCGATTGCTAAACGACTAATAAACCTTGAAACAGACGTTAAGAAAAAATTAGAGGCAAAATGTATTTTGGTGAACACCTATGAGAATGCTGAAAAAATGGATTCGGCTCTCATGCTTACAGATGAAATCATCGAGTATGCACGTAATAATAAATTGGGTGAGATACATTTTCAGATACTGCTTGAGCGAGCCCAGATATTGACTGAGTTGGGGCGTTACAAAGAAAGTGAAGAGGATGTTGATTACATATTTCAACATGGAGGTCCCGAGAACGGAGCGGCTGATTATCTGCACATGATTTATGCTATGAATGCGTTGAACACTGGTAATATAGCCCGTGCTTCAAAAGAGATCGCGCTTGCTGATAGTTTTGCCATCCGTTTAAGACCTGATGACGAGACATATTACCGTAGTTACAGCAATCTTATTCATACTATGATTGATTTTAAACAAACCGGTAAGATGAGGCTCAAGCATGTAAGCGGTCTCAACAACCGTCAGCGTGAACGCTACCATCGTATGGAGGCATCGCAGTGGGAGTCAGAGCGAGGTGCATTGGAGCAGCAGAGCCGAGCTTTAGCTTTAAAAGCCGAAAGTCAGCAAAAGACGGTTATTATTCTTGTTATCACACTCATTAGTGTGATTCTGCTTGTCGGAGCCGGTCTGATTATACGTCAGCGAAGACTGCGTGAGCTTGAAAATGAGGAACGTGTTGAAGCCTTACAGAAAATGGTAGATGAACTGAAATCCATGCCCTCCACGCCACAAACCAATGAGAAAATGCCATCGGCATTACGCCGCGCCATGCTTCAGCAACTCGGTATTATAAAGATGGTGGCAGAGACCCCTACGGAGCAGAATCGCGAGATGCTCCGTAAAATATCTTCCATTGACTCTGACACTAATGGCGAACTTGTAAACTGGGAAAATATTTTTGAACTTATCAACCACCTCTATTCCGGATTCTATAACAAACTCCATTCGCGATACGGAGAAACGCTCTCCCCTAAAGAAGAACAGATAATCGTGCTTATGATGGCAGGTTTCTCAACGAAAGAAATAAGCGTAATTACTGCCCAAACCACCTCAACAATTTATGTTCGCAAATCTTCAATCCGGAAGAAGCTCGGAGTGCCCGAAAAGGAAGATATTATGATATTTCTCAGTGAGAAGCTAAGCCATTAAGGGGGTATTAAGACTCCGAGTAGGCTTATTAAGACTTTTAAGAAATGCAACTGCTGATTTTCAGAGAGTTGCATTTCTTGTGTTAAGACTTTTATATTTGGTGTTAAGACTCGTTTAGACGTAATTTTGCATCAGAAAAATTAAAAATTTGATGCAAATGACTAAGAAAATTCAAATGCTCGCCATCACATTATCGATGGCTCTCACCACGCTCTCATCCTGTGGCTTGGGTATAGGAAAAGTCGACAAACGCGACCGCAATATCGAAAAGGTAATGCTTGCGTATCTTGACTCAATCCCGGAAGTAGAATACATCGGATTGTCAGACACCCACCATCTCAAGGACGGAAATTTCCAAGCCGTAATTATCTACAACCTAACCGACACTTTGGGTAATAAGGTAGAGCGGAATGCACGTGTCGTCACAAATAATGACGGTTCGGAGATATACTCATGGAAAGATCTCGACTGTCAAATTCTTAACGAGGTCAAGCAAAAGGTATCCGATAAATTTGAAGCAAAAGGTATAAACTTAGACGGTAGCCTTATTGATGCCCTAATCGAACTCAAAAGAAGATAAAATACATACGGCTATGAAACAGATAATCTTAATAATTTTTGCCCTTATGGCATTGACTCCCACTTTTGGTCGTGAGGTAACAGGTAAAATAGTTGATGACAATAATTCCCCTCTTGATTTTGTCAATGTCGTTTTGCTTAAGGCAGATTCAACCTATATCACCGGCACTGTGACTGATGATAAGGGTATGTTCCGGTTTGAGAATACACAGGGCAGCCCTAAGTATATAAAGGTATCCTCAAGCGGTTATGCCGATAAAAAACTAAGCATCCCGACTTCCGGTAATTTCGGTGTAATAACTCTTGATCCGATAACGGTTATGCTTGGCGAAGTGGTAGTTAAATCCAACCGTCCCGTAACTGCAATCAAGGGTGATGCCCTCGTAACAAATGTTGCAGGCTCACAGCTTGAACATGCAGGCACAGCCAATGACGTTCTTACACAAGTACCTATGGTATTGGGTCGTGACGGAAATTTTCAAGTCTTCGGAAAAGGCTCACCTGCAATCTACGTCAATGGGCGTGAAATAAGGGATCTTTCTGAATTATCTCAGATCAACTCTGCCGACATCAAGAATGTGGAGGTTATAACAAATCCCGGTGCTAAGTATGATGCCTCTGTTAAATCAGTTATCCGTATTAGGACAAAACGTCCCCGAGGGGAGGGTTTCAGCGGAAATATTCGTGTTCAGGGAGCCTGGCAAAAATACTTTAGGAATGTTGACTGGGCGAACTTTAAATTCCGTTCAGGTGGTCTTGATGTCTTCTGTAACATGGGATTGATAAAGGGAAAGTTCTATAGTGATGGATATGAAGAGATGCTTACTAATTCTTCGATGCTTTGGAAAGAGTCAATTTCTCATCATAATATAATGCACTCAACTGAATTTTTCGGGAAATTTGGTGTGTCGTATCTATTTAATGACAACCACTCTATCGGAGCTTCTTATTCTAATGGATTTATAAAATGGAAGACTTCAGATACTGTCCTCACAACCATCACTGCTGATGAAACGCTTTATGACAAGCTTAACTTGTGTCAGGAATCCAAAATAAATACACTCCCCAAGCACTATGTTAATATCTATTATAGCGGCAATGTAGGCGGATTGGGAATCGATTTTAATATGGATTATCTTTGGCGTAAAATATCCAACACAGACTTCAGCGATGAGAAAAGCGAATATCATGAAAATTCCTTCATAAATTCAGTGGGCTGCAACAGAGGACGCATGTTTGCCGAGAAACTTGTGCTAAGTTATCCTGTTTGGAAAGGTGAGATTGAAGTCGGAGAAGAATACACAGCGTCACGTTTTACATCAGATTATATGACTGATGCCTCAATCATAGGGAATGCAGATACACGTGTTGATGAAAACAATATGGCAGGCTTTATTGATATCTCCCAATCTTTTGGAAAAATAGATGCCAATCTTGGGTTAAGATACGAGCGAGTGAAGTTCAGCTATTTTGAGGACGGTCAGAAAAATGATGAGCAGAGCAAAGTTTATAATAATCTTTTCCCTTCATTCACAATCTCCACGATGATCAAGAATGTCCAACTGGCATTTAATTATACTCATAAGACGCAGCGCCCAAGTTATACCGATCTTGACGGCACGATAGACTATATAAATCGGTTTACTTTGGAGAGTGGTAATCCGTATCTAAAGCCTGAGAAGATTCACTCGATAGAATTGACCGGAGCATGGAAACAATTCTTCGGACAAATTTCATACTCATATAAGAAAGATCCGATAATGAATACCACTCGTTCCTATGGAAACGAAGGAGAAATCAAGCTCATGACCATGGAAAACTTCCCAAAGATTCAAAATCTTCAGGTATTTATTGGCTCACAGTTCCAAGTTGGCATCTGGCAGCCGAAGGCGAATGTTGGAATCATACAGCAATGGCTTTCTATTGATTATGCCGAAGGCAGAAAGAATCTTGATAACCCCATCGGACTTGTGCAATTTCAGAATGCTATTCATATTCCGGGAGACATCTGGCTGAACATAGATATGCAATGGATGAGTGCCGGTAACGAAAAGAATACATATCAAAAGGCATCTTCATTCCTAAATGCGAAACTTTACAAGTCATTCTTCAACAATAAACTCGGGGTTACATTTGAAGTGACAGACATATTTAATAAAGGTAACCGCGACATTACACTGCTAAACAGAGATGTCACGATTGACAGATCACAGACAACCAACAACCGAACATTCATGCTGACTCTCCAGTATTCGTTTAATATAAGCAGAGACCGATACAAAGGTCAAGGCGCCGGAGCAAATGAAATGAACCGATTCTAACAAATAATGATTTAGATATGAGAAAATTCTTAATGATAATGGCATTTGCTCTTGTGAGTATCGCCACTTATGCAAAACCTCATTGTCAAAGTTTCAATAACAATGACAATAAAACAACTATCATTTTCACTGACGATAAAGCAGGAGACAAGTATTCCGTAACGGATGTAAGGATTATTCCTTATTGGCTGGGGAAGGAATATAAAGCCACCTCCGTCAGGGTCTATATAAAAAAGGGAGTGGCAACTGTGACATTGACATTCGACCATCTAACTCAATTTTCCAATCCGAAGGTTAAGTTGAAAATCAATGGTAAGAAGACTACATTCAAAGTTTGCCAGTGATAAACTAATAAATATCTGAAAACAAATATATTTATGCAATGATGAAAGCTCCCGGCAGTGATGTCGGGAGCTTTCCGTTTTTACATATATATTCTTGTGCCTGATATTTTCATATCATTATTACCACAGGGTGATTTTTTCATCGTCAATGGCGCGGTATCAAAGCCTTACTTCCATCTGCCTGACTTGAGGCTATGAGGTCGGAATTTTCGATTTTCTATAAGCTGCAAAGAATTTAAAGTGCCCTGGCTGATTTTTGCAGCCTATGCATTTGTAGTAATGCTCGTATAGCTGGTTTTCTTTAGACAAGACTCACATTCCACTTCACATATCCAAGGTTAATTTGTTTCACCCAACCGATTTTAGAACCTTGAAGGCATCTTCGGTAATGCTATGAGACAACCTCCTTGGTTGATGTCACAGCTTATTCCTTTTTCATGTTAAGACAACAACTTCGACGAGTTCTTTTTCAAAGATGCTTTTCTTTATTAAACCGAATTACTTGGAAAAACTTATGCTTGGATTGACATTTCTGAGCTCTCGAAGATTTTAGAATTTTTCTATTTTAATTTATTGAGTATGCCATGTTATTTTGAATATGTTCCATTACACAGTATAGTTTTTCTATATCTACCGGGGCTATAACCGGTTCCCTTCTTAAAAAACCTATTGAAAAAGGCAGGGTTGGGGAAATTTAGAGAATAAGAGACCTCTTCAACGCTCAAGTCGGTTGACGACAGCAATATCTGAGCACGCCGGATAATTGCCTTATTGATCCATTCCACAGGACTCTGTCCAGTCAAATCCTTGACAATCATGCTTAAATAGTGACTCGATATTCTCATTCTACTGGCGTATGGTTCAACTTTCCGTTCATAACTGTCATTGTTTCTCAACAAACTCATAAATTCATCGAATATCTGTAATTTTCTTGTAGTGCGCACCTCTTTGGATTGTCTCTCTCCCAACCGTCCAATTTCAATACTAAGACTTTGACATAAATATTTTAGTATTTCTGTCTCAATAGTTTCTCTGCTGACATATATCCACATTGTTTCAAAGAGCGAATTGAGGAATTCATTATTATTCCCCTTGACACCTTCGGTCTGCTCTATGAACGGGGAAGATAAAACCGAAATTGATAAGTCTTCGGAATACTCAACCAAACTTATTATACATCCCTGAGGTATAAAAATAAAATCATTGGAACAAAGATTATATCTGACGAGATCTACTTCATAAACGCAACTACCACTCCGAATCATTATAAACCTATTCTGACCTAAAAGATATGCTGTATTAGGACTAAAAATGCTACTGTCACCAGGCTTTAATGTGACAGTGATAATGAAGTTGTCGGAAAGATACGTGTTGTAAGTCTTAATCCGGTGCTTGATTTCCAATGATTTAATCATAGCAGATAATATTTTTTTACATTTTAGTCCATTTTATTGCAAAAATAGTACAAAAAAGATAATAACTCAACAATTTACAGATAATTTTTAGGAGAATTTTATTTGTTTTAATCTCAAAACAATAAATCATCCAAAAATAATAAAATCAACGTTTATGAAATTTATCTGTAGAAATTGGTATTGGATTGGTGGTGTCATTGCTGCCATCGCTCTTATCTTTATGTTCTGTGACTGGTCTCATCTGTCAGATTTATCCCGCTTTGCATGGTTCGCGTTTATCATCATGCTACTCCATCAGTTCGAAGAATACGGTTGTCCAGGTGGTGAACCCTTGATTATGAATCTCGTACTCCGAAATTCTCCGCGACCCGACCGATATCCTCTCAACCAGTTTTCCGCTATGCTGGTGAATTGTCTGATTTCTTATATAATGTTCCCACTGTTTATCATTTTTCCAAATCAGATATGGCTTGGTATAGGACTGGCGTTCTCATTTATTTCCCAGTTTTTTGTTCATGGAATTGCCACTAACATTAAACTACGCTCTGTTTACAATCCGGGATTCGCAAATGTATTGTTCATGATGATGCCATGGACCGTATGCTTCTTTATCTACATAGGAAAGCATCACCTTGCGGATGCCACAGATTGGTGGCTTGGAACCTTATACTTCCTTATCTTTAGTGCCGGACTTCTCGGATTTATGACCTATAAGGTCTTACCCAATATCAATTCCCGATGGACATTTACACCGACAGAGTTAAAAAGATTCAACGTCCGTGAGAAATGGGAACGTATTGCCAACTCAAAAAGAGCTGTGAAATAACGATAACTCAAAGATTTTAAAGTCCTGCTTTCCTCGACATGTCCCGACCTGAGCCTATGAGGTCGGGTTTTTGACTCTCTATAAACTATATAGGATTTGAAAAGACAAACTTACAGACAGTGAGTAAAATTTTTTGTAAAGACTGTAACAAAATTAGGGGGCGATAGTCTTTATAATGAAGAGACCTTCAAACCTCTTCATTATGATCTCAAGTGAACTTCACTGCTGCACATGGACGAAAAACAGTTTAAAGTCTGCATTATGCCGATGCATAAAACTCTTTACGCTTACGCGCTCACTATCCTCCGGGATGAGAGCGACGCGGCAGACTGTGTGCAGGAAGCTTTCACAAGACTGTGGGAAAATCGCAATAGACTCGCTTATATAGACAATCTAAAGGGGTATGCTGCCGTTACAGTAAAAAACATTGCTCTGTCAATGGCTGCAAAAGCTAACCGTAACAGCCCGTCTGCCATATATGATGAGCCTCCCGATGTCTCAGATTCCGCTCCATCACCTCAGGAAGCGATGGAGCAGCGTGAAAACATTCGCGTGATCGGAAACATATTAAATGAACTACCCGATAACCAGAAAAGAGTGGTGATTCTAAGTGGTGTGGCAGGACTCTCCAACAATGAAATCCGAGAAGCCACGGGGCTGTCTGATCATAATGTCAGGGTGTTACTCTCGAGAGGTAGAAAAAAACTAAGAGATCTATTCTCTAAAAGATGATAAGGATGGTAAATATGATGACTGATAAAAACATACTGCAAATGACTGACATCAAAAAGATGCTCAGCCAATATTTTGAGGCTACCATTTCGCCCAATGATATGGCAAACCTGGAGACGCTTGCAAGCCAAGTGGCATCAGGGGTGTGCAATTGCCCGGACGAAAGTGTAAAGGCTGATATGATGCTAATATACTCTCTCAACAGGTTTGCAGCCAACTCATTGTCAGAGGTTTCAGCCTCTGTCCCTGACACGCTTGAAGATCGCCTCAGCAATCATATATCGATGCTGGCGGCTGAGTCACGTAAGAAGTATCGGAAATCATTTATCAGGCGATTGACTACCTATTCGGCTGCCGCATCTGTAATTGCGGTGATGGGGATAGTCGGATTTAATTACCTGACACATGAGGAGACACCCTCAGCTCCTCAGATTCTGATTGCCGATGCCTCACTTTCAGAAAAAGCGGATAACCCACCTGCCGAACTATTTAATTCCCCTGCAACTGAAGTTTCCTCTCCCGCAAAAGTGTCGTCTAAAACTACCGCTAAGAGTGGCAACCGGAAAAAGGCGGTAACTAAAACCTCTGCTAACTCAAAAATAGCTCGACCGACTGAGACATCTACTGAAAAGGAAGTTTTCCTCGCTGAGGCTAATGAGGCGTTAGACCCGGTGCCACCTTTTGCAAAAGATGCATACATTGTCAGTGAAGAGGCATTCAAGGTGGTGCCGTCAGGAATCACCGCATACGTGGAGACCAATAATATCCTGATTCAACCTCTCTCTACTCTCAGTCAGTCGATATATAATATCTACGAATCAGTGGAAATGGTGGCAGATGCCTTATCGGCTATCCCCACTGCATTTGATGCCGTAAGCTCGTCTCTTTCCCTGCTCTCCGAGCCACTTGCATCTAACGACGATTTCTGATCAATCGAACTAAGTTTAAATTAATGACAAACAACGATAACCTGAAAGATATGAAAACTATTCTTAAACTTATCCTCGTCTCTCTGACGGTGTTTTTATTTTCTGCATCAGCATTCGCAGCCAATCCAAAAAAATATTTCGAAGCTCTATCTACAGTAGGTGATTTCAATTACACATACATCTCCCCCTACATGTTGAAGGCTATGGGGGGAAGTCATATCAACAGCGGAGGATTAAGCATTTCTTCCTCTGACATCAGTTTGATTGAAACATTGTCTACTTATACTTCCGGCACCAACAACGATCTTTGGGACACTATCAGAAAAGTGAAGAAAGACAACGATCTTGAAACTCTCTCCACCAAGAAGGAGGGCTATTACCGATATGATGTCCTTGGCAAGCTATCCTCTAATGGGAAGGTACTTACACATCTACTTGTAATAACTCAAAACGGTGGCAATAATGTCTCGGTGGTATATATTGTGGGGAAAATACCGATGGATGAAATAAGTTCTCAATTTAACTGACAAAGCTACTATTCAATATATTAAAGCGTTCCCGGTTATGCCACATAGCCGGGAACGCCATTTCTTTACACTCTGTTAATCACTTGCCGATCTCCTGAGGTGTAGGAGCCGGAGAATCAGGATTAATTGAAAATATGTAGTAGTGTCTCTTACACAATGCCCATATCAGAATTATGCAGACCACTGCCCCACTGAAGATAAATTCAAATGTAGGTAATGAGGAATGAAAAATCTTGCGTGCTGCCCCGTCAACAAACGGAACCATCATGATTGAAACATAATTGGCTGACAATACATAACCAAAATACTGAGTACCCAGTTTACGGGTTGGGGCTACGTAAGTAGTCTTGTTGTAAATAATCGGCTGTATGATGCCATATCCAAATCCTGTCACAAGCGATGAAATTGTATATATCCAAAAGTTATGTGTGAAACCTATGCCAAAAAGTCCGGCGGCACAAAGAGCAAGACAGATATAGATGGTGTGCTTGCCAAACAATCTCTTCAAGGGAGAGACAATCGCACCACACACGGCACACATCAGATAATACATCGCTGTCACTACACCAACCTCTGTAGTGTTCATGCCGAAATGTTCCATACAGAATGGTGCATAATAGGAAATTGAGGTAGTGGCATAAGTAAGAAACATGTACAGGCATATCAGACTCACCAGCATCCAAGTGGAACGACTGCCCTGAAAATGATATGGTTTGGTACCGTCGGCACTATTTGCACTTGCAGAGCCATTCGGCTGATTGACCACACGGTGCTTATTGACATAGCTCTGAGTCATAAACGGCACAAGAGCCAATGGAATCAAAGGGGTGAGATAGACCACAAAAGCTGCATGCCAATGCTGTGATGCCACAATGCCCACATAAATGTTGGCAACTATGACCATAGCATTGGAAGTAGTGGATTTGAGTCCTAAATCAGCTTGACGCGATGAACCCATAAACCATTCGGATATGTAACCGGCAGCCACAGGTACCACAAGACCACAACCAATGCCAACAAAACATCCCAACACAATGAGGGCAAGCATACTGTTGGCGAAGAAACACCCTATGCCGGCAAGAAGGAATATGATCAAGCCGGTGGTCAGCACGGCTGTCTGTCGTGATGCCGTAGATATTTTACCCGCAATCAACACCACTGGGATCATACACAGGTTAGGGAGCGAAGTCACAAGCTGTGCCTCCATCTCAGAGGAATGGAAAATATCTCGCAATTTCCCAAGCATTGGTGACACTGCCAATCCCGGCATATTGATGGTAAGGGATATCGACAAAATGGCAAGAAGTGAAATCAGTGGCATCTTGCCGTTGCCTGAGCTAACGTATTTCATAGCAAAAAAATTAAGGTTTGTTTAAATCAATAACTATCACAGAGGGAAAAGGTTTACTCTCAACATCACAATTCATTAAGTTACATATAAAAATTAACAAACCATCATCACAAATACACGTGAAGATGGTTTGCAAACTTGTATAGCAGGACCTAACTCAGTTAATGCGGAAAGTCACGGCAGAGGGAGATCCGGAAGGATAATCAGGGAATTTAATCTCAAGACCATCTTTAGTGCGATTCCATGTCAGATCACCGTCATAACCCAAAAGCTTAACACTACTGATTTTATCAGGCGCAATATCATTACCCATTGAAAGTGACTTAATCAATAATCTCTCCCCTGTTTCCGGCTTAACCATGCAGAAAGCATAAAGACTATTGTCCTTACCGACAGTAAAACGGAAATCGTTCTTCTCAAACTTGAAATCAGCATGACCACGTCCCAGACCTCCGCCGGGAAGTTTACGCAGATTACCATTATCATCAAGATTTCCCTCTCCCAATACATTCCATGCATGACTTCCATATACAGCCTCACCATTAACTGCCATCCAGTCACCTACCTCCTCAAGCATCTTGACACATTCAGGGTCGATAGAACCATCGGGACGCAGACAAATGTTGAGGGCAGCATTCCCATCACGACATACAGACTCTATTATAAAGCGGATCATCATGCCGGAGTCATACACAAATCCCGGGGCATAGAACCAATCCCCTACCGGTGCTTCTCTAATCCACGGTTGAGAAGAATTAATACTGTCAGGAAATGCAAACTCAGCTGTATTCACAGCCCCATTGGTTGGGTGGCGAAACTTTATTATACTGAATGTGTCAACTTTCCCACGATTTTTCAAAGTATTATTATAATAATCAGCCATCACTGTCTGCATGGCATTACATTTATATCCGGTGCCGGTTCCATTTCCGGTAAAGGGTCCCTCTACAGTACCGTCTGTATAAATAAAATCAGGATCATAATTATGCACAACGTCAATTATTCTCAAAGCCCACTGTTTTGCATACCAACGGGCATAGTCAAGATGACGGAGAAAAATACCGGGTTTAGGAGGTGTCCAGCCTGTGTGGGCATTCTGCTCCACAGAGGCGTATTCCCGAAGATCTATCCCATAAAGCAGACGTGGATCATATCCTTCCCACCATTTGCCTTTTCCATCTTCAAGTGTGAGATTACCATCATACGGCACTCCTGCCTTGTCACCCTCCTTGTCAGCACCAAAGGCAGTCTGCCACCACCACCATGTGTATTCATGATGAAACGTAACGCCATAATGCATATCATTCTCCCTACATGCCACGCTCCATTCCTTAAGGAAGTCTCGTTTTGGACCAATATTCACTGAATTCCAAGGATGGTATTGAGAATCCCACAGATCATAGTTGTCATGATGCACACCTTGAATCATCAGAAACCTTGCACCCGCCTTCTTATACAGTCCGGTAAGGTAAGCCGGATCAAGTTTATCAGGATTCCATGTGTGAAGCACATCTTTATAGCCTACCTCTGACGGATGACCATATCGTTCCAGGTGATTCTTATAGGCATGATGTTCCTCTTTATATAGATTACGTGCATACCAGTCGCCGCTCTCTCCTGCTGACTGAGGTCCGAAGTGAACCCATATCCCAAACTTAGCGTCGCGTAGCCATTCCGGTGAACCCGGATAATTACTCTCTATTGATTCCCAATTCGGTTTAAAAGGACCGGGGGTGATGTCAAGGTCAACAACTTCCTCATTAAAATCCTCTGCACCCTCAAGTGGCTGTGATTCTATGGGAAGAGGCTTTGGCAGATCCGGGAATGTCAGGGGCTCTACTGCTACGGCAGTTAATGCCAATGTTCCCAATATGGTAGCAAAGCCATTCACAGTTAAGAACTTTTTGATTATAAGAGATTTCATGATTAGTAGATTAGAATTTTTATATTATTTCTGACATAAGTAGTTGACTAAATTAATGAATCTATGATTACGGAGAATTTTTGACGATACCTATAACTTGTATGCAAGAGTTTATAGGGATAAACAACTTATTGAAAGCTATAAATAGATCAAAAAGACAAACAAGGGTATGTCATTAATTTTTATCAGCCACTTAAAGTGCAAAGTTAGCACATTATTTAATATTATATTTAATTTTTATAGAATATATTTTACATTTATAATTTATTTTTTGTATCTTCGCAACAGAATGCAGACATTTAGGCTTTATCAGAACCCTATAACATTCCAATTTGTTATTACTTTATTAAAACCCGTTTACTTATGAAGAAAATATTATCAACCCTCGCAATATTCGGCACTATTCTGTTGGCAGCATGCTCCCACCAGAATCCAACCCTCGACATCTCTTTGTCGGAAAAATTTGAAGGTCAGAAAGTGGAAGTCATGAACTTCCTTGACTCCACATCGCTTGCCACAGCCGTGGTGACTGACGGAAAGGCTCAGATTGTACGCCCCGACTCCACACCGGTGTTCGCCTCAGTATTAATAGATGGCAGAACAAGGGCTTTCTATGTGGTAGAACCGGGAGTGGCACTTGTCAACGACTCCACCAACTCTGCTATCGGCACACCGCTGAATAATAAGTTCTCCGGTCTTCTCGCGCAACTTGACTCTATCGAGAATCTTGATGACATGGGACTGTATATGGACTTTGTGGAGAAAAGCTACAATGAAAACAAGAATAATCCTATCGGCTCATACTTTGGCATCGAATGGATTAAATATGCTCCACTTAATCAGGTAGACAGTCTGCTTGCAATTGCTCCGGAGTCGCTTAAGAAATCTCCAAAAGCACAACATTACCGCAATTTCGCAGCTCTACGTGCAATAACAGCCCCTGGTCAACCATTCATTGACTTTGAAGGGGAAACTCTTGACGGCAAATCAACCACCTTCGCCTCTTTTGTGAAACCCGGTAAATATACTCTCGTTGACTTCTGGGCAAGCTGGTGCCCCTATTGCATAAAGGAATTGCCTGACATGGCTTCTCTGTATCAGCGCTGGAAAGACAACGGTCTGGAAATTGTAGGCGTTGCAGTAAGAGACACACCTGATGACTCCAAGGCTGCCGTATCAAAACATAATATCACTTGGCCCGTGATCTACAATACTCAGCGTAAACCTTACGACATTTATGGCTTCTCAGGCATTCCTCACCACATGCTTATCGGTCCGGACGGAAAGATCGTGTCACGCGATGAGTCACTCTCTCAGATTGAGGCACGTCTGAAGGCAGCTGCGAAAGAGGCACAAACTAATAAATAATCACACAAACTATGAATAACACTAAAGACCCACTTAAACCATACGGAGAGCGTTCCCTTAATTACATTATTGAAAATGCAATTAAAAAGAATTGGGAACTCCTCGCCTTCTCCGACATAGGAGGAAGCAATTATAAATTTTCAGAAGTAGCCGAGCTTATTGAGAAGCTGCACATTCTCTTTGAGGCAGCCGATGTAAAGCCGGGCGACAAGGTGGCACTATGTGGCAAAAATTCATCTGCATGGGCTATGACTTTTATCGCCTGTCTTACGTATGGTGCGGTGGCTGTGCCTATTCTCCACGAGTTTAAGCCCGACAGCGTGCATAATCTTGTCAACCATAGTGATGCAAAACTCCTCTTCGCGGATAAGGCTATCCTTGACAAACTTGAAGAGAATAAACTCCCTAATCTTGTGGGTGCATTTTATATGATGGAAGAAGGCATTGCATTCTCCCGCAGTAAGAAACTGACTGATGCCCGTCAAGATCTCAACGAACTCTTCGGGAAAAAATATCCGGAAAACTTCTCTCCTCAATCAATCTGCTACTTCCGTGATTCCCCACAGGATCTTGCGCTTATCAATTATACTTCCGGTTCCACCGGAGAACCCAAAGGCGTTATGCTTCCTTTCCTCAGCATCTGGAGCAATATAAGATACAGTATTGACAAGCTGACTTTCCTGAAGCCGGGTGACGGTATGGTAAACATGCTTCCGTTAGGTCATCTCTATGGAATGGTGTTTGAGATGCTTCATCCTTTCGTGAAAGGGTGTAACTGTAACTTCCTTACCAAGGCTCCTTCCCCACGGGTGCTTATCAGTGCCTTTGCTCAAATAAGACCTAAACTTATCATTACGGTGCCTTTGGTGATCGAGAAGATAATTCGTGCGAATGTCTTCCCGAAACTGCAAACCACTTCCATGAAAATTCTTCTTAAAATTCCGATAATCAACAATCGTATCTATGCAAAGATAAGAGAAAAATTAGTTGAAACATTCGGTGGCAGGATTCAGGAGATTATAATTGGAGGTGCCCCCTTAAACGCCGAAGTTGAATCATTCCTTTATCGCATTAAATTCCCTATTACGGTAGGCTATGGAATGACCGAATGCGGACCGCTGATCACTTACGAGCCTCCTAAAGAATCACGTCCACACACCGTAGGCAGAATCGTAGACCGCATGGAAATCAAAGTTGATTCTCCTGACCCGGCACATGTGCCCGGAAATATAATGGTTAAGGGCGACAACGTGATGCGAGGATATTACAAGAATGAAAAAGCCACTAAGGAGGTTTTCCCTAAAAATGACGGCTGGATGAATACTGGTGATATGGGGTTAATATCGCCTGATGGCATGATTTCCATCAGCGGACGCTCTAAGACTATGATTCTTGGCCCGTCAGGTCAGAACATTTACCCGGAGGAAATTGAGCAGAGAATCAATAGTATGCCATTTGTGGCTGAGTCGCTTGTAATTGATGATGATGGCAAACTTGTGGCTCTCATATTCCCTGATTTTGATACGGCTAAAAAGAAAGGTATTGACCGTGCACAGCTTGACAATGTGATGGCTGAGAATCTTAAAACCGTAAATAAAGAACTGGAGGCATACAGCCGACTCAACAGGTTTGAAATTGTAGAGCAGGAATTTGAAAAAACTCCTAAGCGCAGTATCAAACGTTTCCTTTATCAGAGATAATTACTCCTAAATATGAATTATCAGCAGATAATAGATAAAATCTATAACGAAGTCAAGCCACTTTTCGGAAATGGGAAAGTGGCTGACTATATCCCTGCCCTTGCCAATGTCAATCCCAAGCAATTTGGGATAGCGATAGCCACTACCGATGGCAAGGTGTATGGGACAGGTGACTATCAGACCAAATTTTCCATTCAGAGTATTTCCAAAGTATTTACTTTGACAATGGTGATGCATCACTATGATGAGGAGCTTTGGGAATGTGTGGGGCGTGAACCTTCCGGCTCCCCTTTCAATTCTCTTGTGCAGCTTGAATATGAGCATGGCATTCCCCGGAATCCATTCATTAATGCCGGTGCCCTCGTCATAACCGACAGGTTAATGAACCTTTATCCACGCCCTAAGGAAAGTATTCTGAATTTTATCAGGGAAATGGCTGATTCACCCGATATTTATTTCGACCAATCGGTGGCACGTTCAGAACTGGAATGTGCCGACCGCAATATGGCACTCGGCTACTTCATGAAGAGTTTTGGAAACATTGACAATGCGATGGAATCACTTATAGATGTATATTGCAATCAATGCAGTGTCACCATGACATGTGAAGAGTTGGCAAAGTCATTTATGTATCTGGTCAATCACGGGGTCAATCCCTACACCGGTCAGCGTATTCTGTCTGTCAGCAAATCCAAGCGACTTAATGCCCTCATGCTCACATGCGGCTTCTACGATGAATCGGGCGATTTCGCTTTCCGCGTAGGTATGCCCGGCAAAAGCGGTGTAGGCGGAGGAATCGTGGCTATAATACCGGGTAAACTGAGCATTGCCGTGTGGAGTCCGGAACTCGACAAGCATGGCAACTCCTATATGGGCATCGAGACTCTTGAGAGATTCACCACCGACATAGGTAAATCTATATTCTAATGATTAAAGATAAAAAATTAACGATAAGTTGAAAATTAATTACTTATCGTTAATCTTTATTCATTTATCCTTATTCTTCTGATAATATTGACAGAAAGATTTTATCCCACAATTGTCACAATCGGGTTTACGTGCCTTACACACATATCTGCCATGCAGGATAAGCCAATGATGGGCTTTCCCTACTATCTCCGGTGGAAGATATTTAATAAGGGTCTTTTCAGTAGCAAGAGGGGTCTTTGAATTATTTGTGAGACCAATACGGTTACTCACCCGGAATACGTGTGTGTCTACTGCCATAGCAGACTTATTCCACACAACGGAGAGCATTACATTGGCAGTCTTTCGCCCTACCCCGGGAAGTTTCATAAGATTATCTATGTCCGAAGGCATCTCTCCTCCAAACTGTTCCACCAATACTTTTGCCGCGTTTATAAGATGGCGGGTTTTATTATTGGGAAACGTGACGCTCTTTATGTAAGGGAAAACCTCATCTTCAGTTGCAGACGCAAGCGACTGCGGATCAGGGAATGCCTCAAACAAAGGGGGCGTGACAATATTGACACGCTTGTCGGTGCATTGCGCCGACAAGATAACGGCAAGCAGCAAATGAAACGGCGAATCATAACGAAGCTCGGTTTCCGGAGAAGGCATGTTCTCCGAAAACCAAGCTATTATTCCTTCATATCTTTCCTTAGTGGTCATTTATCTGATTGCTTATCTTGCTGACTCAAACTCGGCAAGGAAACGGACATCGTTTTCACTGAACATACGGAGATCTTTCACTCTGTATTTCAGATTTGTAATGCGCTCAATACCCATGCCGAATGCATAGCCCGAATACACCTCGGGATCAATACCGCATGCCTTGAGGACATTCGGATCAACCATACCGCACCCTAAAATTTCAACCCAGCCGGTTCCCTTGCAGAACGCGCAGCCCTTGCCTCCGCAGATATCGCAGCTGATATCCATTTCAGCCGATGGCTCGGTGAAGGGGAAATAAGACGGACGAAGACGTATTTTCGTTTCCGCGCCAAACATCTCCTGAGCAAAATTAAGCAACACTTGCTTCAGATCGGCAAATGATACATTCTTATCAATGTAAAGACCCTCTACCTGATGGAAGAAACAATGCGCACGCGCCGAGATAGCCTCGTTACGATATACTCTTCCGGGGCACACAATGCGGATAGGAGGCTGATTCTTCTCCATAGTGCGTGTCTGCACAGATGAGGTATGTGTGCGAAGAAGCACATCCACCGGAGTGCGTGAAATGAAGAAAGTATCCTGCATGTCACGTGCTGGGTGATCAGGAGGGAAGTTTAATGACGAAAACACGTGCCAGTCATCTTCAATCTCCGGACCCTCGGCGATAGTGAATCCCATTCCGGCAAATATACGGATAATATCATTTTTAACGATTGAAAGAGGATGGCGTGAGCCTACCGGGAAAGGAGTGGCAGTGCGTGTAAGGTCGATTGAAGCGTTATCCTTATCAGCCCCTGCGGAAAGTTGTTCTTTCAGAGAGTTGATTTTTTCTGTCACAAACCCTTTCAGTTCATTGAGTTTCTGACCCAATTCACGTTTGCTTTCAGCGGGTACATTACGGAAGTCAGCCATCAGTGCCGACACCTCACCTTTCTTACTGAGATATTTTATGCGGAGTTCCTCCACAGCTTCTGCCGTGGCAGCTGATGCTGCCGATATCTCCTCTTTGATCCTGTTGATTTTTTCTATCATTTCTTATATAGAATTGTCGGTTTTTCCCACCTTTACTCCAATTTAGGGGCAGGAATTAAGACTTGTAGTCATTATTTCGCGAAATTACTAAAAAAATCTCGAACAAATTGTATTATTTCGCCATTTTTCAAGTTATTTAGATTAAAAGAACCAATCTAAATATAAAATCTAATATGAAATCATCCAACATTTCAATTTCTGCTACCGTATGTGGATTATTGGTGGCTGTCGGGCTTCTGCTGCTCGGCATACAGATTAAACGAGGTCTTAACAGCATATCCGCTAATCAAAGAGTGGTGACTGTGAGAGGATTGGCAGAGAAAGAGGTAACTGCCAACAAAGTCACATGGCCCGTGGTTACAAAAGAGGTAGGAAATGACCTTCCATCTATCTATTCAAAAATAGAGTCAACAAATAAGGCTATACTTGAATTTCTGAAGACCAACGGCATAACAGATCAGGAGATATCCGTAAATCCTCCTCAGGTGCTTGACCTTCAGGCTGACCGCTACAACTCCAATAATGTCCCTTTCCGATATAATGTGACAAATGTAGTGGTTGTCACCTCTTCCCAAGTGGAAAAAGTCAATAAGCTCATTGAGAAACAGACAGAGTTGCTCAAGCAAGGAATAGCAATCGTAGCCGGCGACTACCAGTATCAGACAACCTACGAGTATACTGACCTCAACTCTATCAAACCGGAGATGATTGCAAGTGCCACCAAAAATGCACGTGAGGCAGCCAATAAGTTTGCTGAAGACTCCAATAGTGAGCTTGGCAAAATAAAGACTGCATCCCAAGGGCAATTCTCTATAGAAGACCGTGACCAATACACTCCCTATATTAAAAATGTACGAGTAGTGTCAACCATCGTCTATTATCTTAATGACTAATCTAAGCCTTCCCAACCATAACATAAAAGGAAATGTGTATCAAAATTCCGAAAATTTTGATACACACTCCCTTTTGTCATAACATAGCTTTGCATTCTGTGAGTGAATCCATGGATTCACTTCATGTTTTTATCCACCCTCTATGCAAGATTCTTAGCTTTTTATCATTGACTGGAGCGGCTTAAGCCTATATGCCGGAATCACTAATATAAATGTTATAATTGCCAATGCAACAAAACACCATGCAGAGGAGTGCATTATATTACCGATGCCTACAAGTGGCGCAACTATGGCAGCAAATATATATTTTACAACGTTTAGGATAGCTCCGGCTGTGCCGGCATCTGACTTACCTTCCTCCATTCCAAGACTATTGGCTGACGAAAACAACATGCCGCTGCCAACAAGCATGGGGATAACTGCCAATTCATACCACAGGAAGTGCAGCTCATGATACATCACCAATGCCTCAGCCACTGCAAACAGACACATTATAAGTGTGCCTGTCACAAGTCCTTTCTTAAGCACCTTAAACCGCATCACTAATGTGGAACCCACTGCAATAGCCACTGCATTTGCCCCAAATACTAAGCCAAACTTAAGCGATGAGAAACCATAATGATCCTGATAGATAAACGGTGCCGATGAGATATAGGCATAAAGCAAACCGATACCCAATGCCTTAAGAAGCACATATATCATAAAGCGGCGATTGGAAAACAACGCCATATACGCTTTGACATATACTTTTAGGTTGCTTGCTGGCAAACGCTTGTCTTGGGGAAGACTTTCCGGACGCCTCCATGACCAAAAGAGCATACCTATTCCTATTATCAAAAGCAACACGAATATTCCGCGCCACCCTGTTGAGTCTGCCATAAAGCCTCCGATAAGCGGAGCCGTAGCGGGCGCAAAACCATTTATGGCACCCACCAGTGCCATCACTTTTGCAAGTTGACGTCCTTCATAAAGGTCAGTAGGAATTGAATAAGACAACACCATTGCCCCTCCGGCTCCTATGCCTTGGAAAAGCCGGCAGATAATGAAGAAGAGTATTGATTCTGAAAAGAGTGACACAGCGGTACCAACGCCAAAAATGACAAGCGACAGCAACAGAATTGGTTTTCTGCCATAATGGTCACTAAGCGAACCCCAAATCACAGAGCCTATCCCAAGTCCTATCATAACCATTGAAAGTCCCATCTGAGTCATTGACGGAGTGGTGTGAAATTCGCGCATCATCTTTGGGATAGTAGGAAGATACATATCGTTAACCAACGAACTGAATGCCCCTAATATCGCTATAAATATAAGGAATAATAAAAACGAATGTTTCCCCTGAGAGGTTGAAGGAGAAGGAGATATATTGTTTGTCATATTATTTTTATAAAATTAGCCGGGCGGTCATTCCAAGTAGAATGCCGCCCGAATAAATGATTAAATGTTTTATATTGTCTGCTTAGTGGTAATCTTTGAACTGCGGCTGCAATATTGCCAAATCAATACTGATCAGCAATTTTCTTAATTGCTGTTTTATCGGGTACAGTCTTACCGCTTCCCTCAGTCTTAAGCAATTTTTTGACAGGATAGAAATCAGGATTTTGAGAAGCCTGGTAATCGCTGGCATCTTCAGTCTCTGCACCATCAGCGGCAGCTGCGTCTTCTACTGCCTCATCAGAGTCTTCAATTTCCTCCAGCATGTCACTCCCATTAACAAGAGTTACCCTATCTAACGCCGGATTAACTCTTATCTGAGGATTTGAATCAAATCTGTCAAAATTCTCAATATATTCCTCTACTAAATCAGCAATTTTCTTTGATAATTCTTCGTGTGTCATAATTAAGATTAATTTTTGTTATATAATTACAACACTTTTCTCCACCTCAAAGTTTGTCCTATTCCTTCATAAATATGACCCACTCCCCTAACCTCTAATATTATCCTATCTAAGTATAGTCAATAGTATTCAATAAAGCAAGCATTCTACTCATTTCGTTAAATGCTCCATTTGATATGTTTCTTGCGTTCCGCTCTCTAATATAGGTCTATGTTATAAAGGAGAGTGTATCATAAATTTGAATTAGAGTTCAGGTTTATGATATACCCTCCTTCTTTATGTTAGGAATAACATATCTATGATTATTTCACCATAAGTTTTGCCACGCTGTCACCGCTGCGAGCTATGTAGAGTCCCACAGGGAGATTATTGTTTTCAACCCTCTGTCCTGAGAGCGTGAATACCTCAACAGCAGCATCGTTGTCAGCTACCACTGCCCTTCCGATGACTCTCAGATTTGCCCTGTTGACACTCACTTGCTGTATGCCTGTAAGCCTGTCAATCTTAAATGCCGGAGATATAATCTGCTCATTGGTATTACCCGCAGCATCGGTCATCAGGATACGGAGGTCAAACCAACCTGTAGATGACTCCTTGTCTACTGACTCAAGGCTACCTACATACGGATAACCGAAACCGATCATGGCATTTCCTTCCGGTTTTACCTCAATGGGAGTGAAATCGTTACTCCTGTAAGGGGCATACTCCACAGTCAAGTCACATAACTCAATATCATACCACATCGGGATTTCATTAGAATCATTTATAGGTTCACCCTTCACCTCACGGAAATCACCTCCCGTAATCAGCAATTTACCTTCCGAGGCATCTGAGAAACTGTCTGTCACATGGTTGGTGCCGTCACGCAACTGCACCGACTGGATAAGGGGCATCGTGAAATTATCTACGGAATTGTCAATGCACACCTTAGCTGAGTTCTTTCCTGCCAAGCCATCAACCTCTATGTTATTGTTCTGGTAATCAAACACCAGTTTCCCGGTCTCCATCTGAGACTCTATACATTCCCTCTGCCATATCCGTAGTCCCTCTGCCGAGTCTGCCACTACATCACCATTTACCGAGACCTTGATTTCTCCGTCAAAAGAAGTGCATGAATCCCCGTAATAGTCTAATGAGTTGTAAGACAACATCGGATAGGGGTAAGCATACCAATCTGAGTCATATGTCTGATAATAGAATAACATGAACTGCGGCGTAGAACCGAATACGGGCATCGACTGCGGTGTCACCTCAAAACTCAAGGAACGCTGGAAAGTGCCATCCGACTCCATTCCTCCTTCCTCAAGTAAAAGGAAGTAGTTGTTTATCCGGGGATAGAGCTCACACGATTCCATGCCCAGAACAAACATAGGGGTGTCAATAGTGGTAGTGGCATACCGGACATACTCATAAATAAGGTTACCCTCGTCATCAAAGTCCTGGTAAACATCCACAATCTCGGCAGTGTCTTCTCCACTGAAATTCATCATATAGATATATTCGGGGTGAAGCAATGATGAGGAGGTCTGACAGAAACGGAAATGATGGAAAGAGGAAAGACTGCTCTGCAGACCCCACATAGACCAGGGAGACTCCAGGGCGTTATTCATTCCCCAGTACATACTGTAAGGACTATCTGACACCACATCACATTCCTTACCTGCCGGAGTCTTGGCAAAATTGACATCGTAGAGATCTGAGTATTTGTCCCCCTTATTTGTCACTGTCTGTGTGTGCGACCCATCGGCAAACATCGGAACTATCCGACATTCCCTCTCATCATAAAGCATTCTCAGCTGGGCAATCTGATACTTGTCACTCACCGGATTGATGTAGACATTGCTCGCCCATTCTGACCTCCACTCACCACATGGACCTGGTTCGACTTCCAAGCCACCGGCATTCCCATGATTACTGAATGAACCATACTCCTTATGTATGATATAATTGTCGCAGTAGAAATCATAGACGTTATACTCCGATATTATCTCCCAATCCCAATTCTCATTCAGGTAACGGAGATAACGCAGAGCGGTCTTCTCCCCATCCGGATTATATGTCTCAAAGGAGATGGTTTCCGTAATCAGGGAGGCATCAAGCTCAATCTCCATGTCACCTTTTACCTCAATGTCCTCAAGGATGAGATAAGCCGTTCCCTCTTCTCTAAACAGGGACGTGTCCGAAACTCTGTAATAAGTAGCTCTAAAGTCATATATACCGGGAGTCATATAGAGGTAGACATAATCATTTTCCCAGTCGTAATATTCCTCATATCCTTCCTCCACATTATAGCCGGCGACGTTTGAGGGTTGGTAACGTGTTGCATCATACTTGAACACGCATTTAACCTCAAAGGTCTGCTCATCCTCCCTTGCCGATTTGTTTACCTTTTTAGTGACCGGGGACAAATTTGAGCCAATGGTTAGTTTCTTGTCCGTAGGTTTCTCGATTTTTACAACTCCGGCAGATGGTGCACCGGGCATCACATCTCCCGGTTTAAGCTCCCGAGCTGCATTCAGCGACTGAGCCGGACTAAACAGGCATATTAATGTCGCGGTCAATATCAACTTTTTCATGAATAAGATGAAAAGGTTTTGTGCCGTCTTACGTCCTGAATTTGGCGTGATAAAATAGATAAACAGAGCTGAATGGCAGAATTTGACCGGTCGTTGCCATATATAACCCTATAAAAAGAAGGCGTAGGACGTTATCTCGCTGCACATTTCTGAGAGGCATCGCCAAACGCCTTAACCTACTATACAGCAACACCCACGCCTTGCCGTATTACGAATCCCCCTCTCGGGGGATAGGCATACAACAGAAGCGAGCGATATTGACTGCCATTATCAGTAGGTAGAGTTAATTGGCGATTTTCTCAGAACCGATAAAAGCAAAACACGCTTTCTTATAATATGTATATGGTCATGCAGGTCGGGTTATCCTATTTCTAAAAGGACTCTCAGCCGTCGCTAAAAATCTAAAATCCTTAGAATGCCTTTCCTGCATCGTCCGCAAAGTTAATCTAATTTTTGTTCCCCTCCAAATAAATCAGCAATAAAATTTGAAAATCACTTTTTTGAGTGATCTCTTATTCTAAAATTCGGCATAGACTGTATATTTCTTCTCCAAAGAAAGGAATGGGAAGAGATAGTCGTTCACTTTTTACTAATTTTGTTAGAAAGCATATAACGGTTTATATGTGCAAAGATACAAAGTTTTTTGAATATCAAAAAATTATGCCCTGCATCTCTCCAGATGCAGGGCATAATTTTTATGTTTTAAGAACTAAATGGTTTAGTTAAAGGCTATTTCTTCCGGATTATCAGTAAGCTGAAGAGCTGCATACTCGTCTTTGTTGGCGACAACAAGACGGTTATACTCACGCAGACCGGTACCCGCAGGAATCAAGTGACCGCAGATCACATTCTCCTTCATGCCCTCAAGATGATCAGTCTTACCGTTGATGGCAGCCTCGTTGAGCACCTTGGTAGTTTCCTGGAAGGATGCAGCCGACATGAAGCTTGAAGTCTGAAGAGCCGCACGCGTGATACCCTGAAGAATCTGCTCAGAAGTGGCAGGAACTGCATCACGCACCTGCATGATACGGAGATCCTTACGCTTAAGAGCTGAATTCTCATCGCGGAGCTTACGGACAGTGATAATCTGACCGGCAAGATATGTAGAGGAATCACCGGCATCGGTAATCACTTTCTTACCCCAGATATTATCGTTCTCCTCCATAAATTCCAGCTTGTCGACTACCTGCTGCTCAAGGAACTTAGTGTCACCCGGATCAAGGATATTCACCTTACGCATCATCTGGCGTACAATCACCTCAAAGTGTTTGTCGTTGATCTTCACGCCCTGCATACGGTAAACGTCCTGCACCTCATTCACGATATAATCCTGCACGGCAGTGGGACCCTTAATATTAAGGATATCTGCCGGAGTGATAAGACCGTCGGAAAGCGGAGTGCCTGCACGCACAAAGTCATTTTCCTGCACAAGAATCTGCTTTGACAGCGGCACAAGGTATTTCTTCTCCTCACCGAGTTTTGAAGTGACGGAAATCTCGCGGTTACCACGCTTAATCTTTCCAAACTTCACCTCACCGTCGATTTCGCTGACCACAGCAGGGTTGCTCGGGTTACGAGCCTCAAACAGCTCTGTCACACGCGGCAGACCACCGGTGATGTCACCGGCATTACCTGCTGAACGCGGAATCTTCACAAACACCTCACCGGGAGTAAGCTCATCGCCTTCATTGATAAGGAGGTGGGCACCTACAGGGAGTGAGTAAGTGCGCACAAGTTCACCTGCCTTGTCATAGAACTCAGCAGCCGGGACTTTGGTACGGTCTTTCGACTCAATGATAATCTTTTCGCTCAGGTTGGTGCCCTCATCATTCTCTGTGCGGAATGTAACGCCCTCCTCCATGTTTTCAAAGCGGACCTTACCACCCTCTTCAGCCACAATCACGGCATTGAAGGGGTCCCATTCACAGATCATTTCACCTACTTTCACCTCATCTCCATCTTTGAAATAAAGCTTGGAGCCATAAGGGATGTTGGCAGTAGTGAGGATTATACCTGACTTGGGCTCTACAATACGCATCTCAGCCATACGACCCACAACGATGTCAACACCATTCTTGTCTTTGACTGTGCGGAGCTCGTCAATTTCAAGGCGACCATCATAACGAGAAGTGACATCCTTCACAGCGGCAACGTTACTTGCCACACCACCGACGTGGAACGTACGGAGAGTAAGCTGGGTACCCGGCTCACCGATTGACTGGGCAGCGATTACGCCGACAGCCTCACCTTTCTGCACCATACGGTGGTTGGAAAGGTTACGTCCGTAACATTTGGCACAAACACCCTTCTTAGCCTCGCAGGTAAGAACTGAACGGATCTCAACAGTCTCGATGGGAGATTTCTCAATCCGCTCGGCAGCCACATCGTTGATTTCCTCGCCGGCAGCCACTATCACCTCATTAGTATAAGGATCGATAATATCATGCACTGACACACGCCCAAGGATCCTTTCGCTGAGAGAGGCAACGACTTCCTCGTTGTTCTTGATCTCACGACATTCAAGTCCGCGAAGTGTGCCGCAGTCTTCTTCCGTGATGATCACATCATGAGCCACATCGACAAGACGACGGGTAAGATAACCGGCGTCAGCTGTCTTAAGTGCGGTATCGGCAAGACCCTTACGTGCACCGTGGGTAGAGATAAAGTATTCGAGCACCGACAGACCCTCCTTAAAGTTTGCAAGAATCGGGTTCTCGATAATCTGACCACCCTCTGCGCCTGCCTTCTGAGGCTTAGCCATCAGACCACGCATACCGGAAAGCTGACGGATCTGGTCTTTAGAACCACGCGCACCGGAGTCAAGCATCATGTAGACAGAGTTGAATCCCTGCTGGTCTTCCTCCATCTGCTTCATCAAGGTGTTGGCAAGGCGTGAATTGACATGTGTCCAGATATCAATAACCTGGTTGTAGCGGTCATTCTCACCGATAAGACCCATATTAAAGTTGGCGCGAACCTCCTCAACCTGGGCATCACCCTCTGCCACGTATTCCTCTTTCTCCTTCGGGATAATCACGTCGCCAAGGTTGAACGAAAGACCTCCACGGAATGCCATCTTGTAACCAAGGTTCTTGATGTCGTCAAGGAACTGGGCTGAACGTGTCACACCACATTTCTTGATCACGCGGCTGATGATGGTGCGGAGAGACTTCTTTGAGATAATCTCATTGACATAGCCAATCTCCTTGGGCACAAACTGATTGAAAAGTATGCGACCCACGGAAGTATTCTCCTTAAGCACCTTTACAGGATTGCCGTCTTCATCAATGTCATCTACAAGCACACTTACAGGGGCATGAAGAGTCACCTTACCCTCGTTGTAAGCAATCTCAGCCTCTTCCGGTCCGTAGAACTTAGAGCCTTCACCCATATCTCCCTTACGGAGCTTGGTGATGTAGTAAAGACCGAGAACCATGTCCTGCGAGGGCACTGTGATAGGCGCACCGTTAGCAGGATTAAGAATATTGTGAGCGCCGAGCATAAGCATCTGCGCCTCAAGTATAGCCTCATTGCCAAGCGGGAGATGGACAGCCATCTGGTCACCGTCGAAGTCAGCGTTGAATGCCGTACAAGCCAACGGGTGGAGCTGAATAGCCTTACCCTCGATCATCTTGGGCTGGAAAGCCTGGATACCGAGTCGGTGAAGCGTCGGGGCACGGTTAAGAAGAACCGGATGACCCTTCATTACATATTCAAGGATATCCCATACCACAGCCTCCTTGCGGTCAACGATCTTCTTTGCGCTCTTCACAGTCTTCACAATGCCGCGCTCTATGAGCTTACGTATAATGAACGGCTTGTAAAGCTCGGCAGCCATAAGCTTAGGAATACCGCACTCGTGCATCTTAAGCTCCGGACCAACCACGATTACAGAACGCGCAGAATAGTCAACACGCTTACCGAGAAGGTTCTGACGGAAACGACCTTGCTTACCTTTAAGGCTATCTGACAGAGATTTCAACGGACGGTTGACATCACTCTTCACGGCAGAAGCCTTACGGCTGTTGTCGAGCAGGGAGTCAACAGCTTCCTGAAGAAGACGCTTCTCGTTGCGGAGAATCACCTCGGGAGCCTGAATCTCTATAAGGCGTTTCAGACGGTTGTTGCGGATAATGACACGACGATAGAGGTCATTAAGGTCAGAAGTTGCAAAACGTCCGCCGTCAAGGGGGACAAGGGGACGAAGCTCCGGCGGAATGACAGGCACAGCCTTCAGAATCATCCATTCAGGGCGGTTACGGTCTGCCGATGCCAGGAATGAATTGACAACCTGAAGACGCTTAAGAGCCTCAGTCTTCCTTTGCTGGGAGCCGTCGATGTTAGCCTTGTGGCGCAGCTCAGCAGCCAGACGCACAAGATCAATGTCCTGGAGAAGATCATAGATTGCCTCTGCACCCATCTTTGCCACAAACTTGTTGGGGTCATCATCAGGGAGCAGAT
Source organism: Bacteroides sp. (assembly GCA_014802265.1). Classification (GTDB taxonomy): domain Bacteria; phylum Bacteroidota; class Bacteroidia; order Bacteroidales; family Muribaculaceae; genus Lepagella. The sequence goes on from JAAVCP010000064.1 coordinate 44,596, forward strand.
TGTTTTCAGGGTATTTCTCCATTATATCAAGATACTCTTCCTCTGAAAGCAAATCAAATTTCTCCTTGTCAGTATTGCCGGGCTTAACGACAATATAACGCTCGTAATATATCACTGCGTCGAGCTTCTTTGACGGAAGCCCAAGCAAATATCCAATTTTATTGGGAAGGGAACGGAAATACCAGATATGAGCCACAGGCACCACAAGTTCGATGTGGCCCATTCTCTCGCGGCGCACCTTCTTTTCAGTGACCTCAACACCACAATGGTTGCAGACGATGCCCTTATAGCGGATACGCTTGTATTTACCGCAGTGGCACTCGTAATCTTTCACCGGACCAAAGATCTTCTCACAGAAAAGACCGTCGCGCTCCGGCTTGTAGGTGCGGTAGTTGATGGTTTCAGGCTTGAGAACTTCCCCGCTACTCTTAGCCTTGATCTCCTCCGGGGAGGCAAGTCCAATAGTAATCTTGGAAAAGTTGCTCTTTATCTTATTGTCTTTCTTTAAAGCCATATTGTGTTTGTCTCCTTCTAAAATTCTGATATTATTCAAGAGTAATGCTCAATCCGAGACCGCGCAACTCGTGGAGAAGCACGTTAAGAGATTCGGGAATGCCGGGATTAGGCATCGGGTCACCCTTCACGATAGCTTCATAAGCCTTGCTTCTGCCCATCACATCGTCACTCTTGATTGTGAGGATCTCCTGAAGGATATGAGCAGCACCGAAAGCCTCCAATGCCCAAACCTCCATCTCACCGAAACGCTGACCGCCAAACTGAGCCTTACCGCCGAGAGGCTGCTGAGTGATGAGTGAGTACGGACCGATTGAACGGGCGTGCATCTTATCTTCAACCATGTGACCCAGCTTAAGCATGTAAATCACGCCTACGGTTGCGGGCTGGTCAAAACGGTCGCCGGTGCCGCCGTCATACAGGTAGGTCTTGCCATAGCGTGGGATTCCTGCCCTGTCGGTCCATTCATTCAGGTCGTCGAGGCTTGCACCGTCAAAAATCGGGGTGGCGAATTTCTCACCAAGTTCTCTTCCTGCCCACCCGAGTACAGTCTCGAAGATCTGACCGAGGTTCATACGGGAAGGCACACCCAGCGGGTTAAGCACGATGTCGACAGGAGTACCGTCTTCAAGGAACGGCATATCTTCCTGGCGTACTACCCGTGACACGATACCTTTGTTACCGTGGCGACCTGCCATCTTGTCGCCGACACCAATCTTACGCTTCTTGGCGATGTACACCTTAGCCATCTGCATGATGCCTGAAGGCAACTCGTCGCCAATTGTGATGTCAAACTTCTTGCGACGCAATTCGCTGTCGATCTCTTTCGACTTACGGAGATAGTTGGTGATGAGCTTGGAGATCATCTTGTTGATGCGCTCATCATCGGTCCAGTTATTAAGGTTGACCGTCTCAAAGTCAATATTGCCAAAAGTCTGGTCAACGAAACGGGCACCCTTCGGAATGATGTCAACGCCAATGAAATCAGAGACTCCGGCAGATATTTTCCCGTTAAGGAGAGCTTCCATTTTGCCGATAAGAAGTTCCTTAAGAGCTGTCTGCTTCTCCTCATATTCCTCGTCGAGACGCGGGAGCTGGGCGTTGGCACTTTTCTTATTATTCTTTTTCTTAATTGCCTTTGAGAAAAGGTTGGTGCCTATTACTACACCTTTCAGCGAAGGAGAAGCCTTAAGAGAGGCATCTTTCACATCGCCTGCCTTGTCGCCGAAGATAGCACGCAGCAGCTTTTCCTCAGGAGTCGGGTCGCTCTCTCCCTTAGGAGTGATTTTACCGATCATTATGTCGCCGGGCACCACATGTGCGCCGACGCGGATTATACCACGCTCGTCAAGGTCTTTGGTGGCATCCTCGCTCACATTAGGAATATCGCTGGTAAGCTCCTCCATACCACGCTTTGTCTCACGCACTTCAAGAGTATATTCGTCAACGTGGACTGAGGTAAGTATATCTTCACGTACCATGCGCTCGTTGAGTACGATGGCGTCCTCATAGTTATAACCCTTCCAGGGCATGAATGCCACCTTAAGGTTTCTGCCAAGGGCAAGTTCACCTTTCTCTGTGGAATAACCCTCAGTAAGGATATCGCCTTTTTCCACTCTCTGCCCTACTTCACAGATTGGACGGAGGTCAATGGTAGTGCCCTGGTTTGTGCGACGGAACTTAGGAATCTTATATTCCTTTGTGGCAGGTTCAAACTCCACAAATTCCTCATCTTCAGTGCGGTCATACTTTATGCGTATAACTGTAGCGTCCACATATTCTATCACACCGGCACCCTCAGCCATAATCTGAGTGCGTGAGTCGCGGATAAGCTGACCCTCAATGCCTGTGCCTACAATCGGTGCCTCACTGCGCAGCAGGGGCACTGCCTGACGCATCATGTTTGAACCCATCAGCGCACGGTTAGCGTCGTCATGCTCAAGGAACGGAATCAAAGAGGCTGCGATGGAGGCTATCTGGATCGGGGCAACGTCCATCAGGTCAACTTCCTGAGGAGTAACGATCGGGAAGTCAGCTTCCTGGCGCACTTTGATTCGATTGTCAATAAAAGTGCCGTCATCGTTAAGGGGAGCATTGCCTTGGGCAATCTTCTTACCCTCCTCAATCTCGGCGGTCATATAAACAACGTCATCATTGTTGGTGTCAACCTTGCCGTCTTCCACCACACGGTAGGGAGTCTCGATGAAGCCGAGGTTATTGATCTTTGCATAGACACAAAGAGATGAGATCAGACCGATGTTCGGACCCTCAGGAGTCTCAATAGGACACAGACGCCCATAGTGGGTATAGTGCACGTCTCGCACCTCGAAGCCTGCACGCTCGCGGGAAAGACCGCCGGGACCGAGGGCAGACATACGACGTTTGTGAGTAATCTCTGCCAGAGGGTTAGTCTGGTCCATAAACTGCGAGAGTGCGTTTGTGCCGAAGAATGTATTTATCACGGAAGAGATTGTCTTCGCGTTGATAAGGTCAATAGGTTTGAACACCTCATTGTCGCGCACGTTCATTCGCTCGCGTATTGTGCGTGACATACGGGCAAGACCCACACCAAACTGATTGTAGAGCTGCTCGCCGACAGTGCGCACACGACGGTTGCTGAGGTGGTCGATATCGTCAACATCACTTTTTGAATTGATAAGTTCAATCAGATACTTAATGATGGCGATAATGTCTTCGCGGGTAAGAACCTTTACATTTTCTGAAGTGTCGAGCCCCAGTTTCTTGTTGATACGGAAACGTCCTACCTCACCGAGGTCATATCTCTTCTCAGAGAAGAAAAGATTCTGGATTACCTCACGGGCAGATGCATCGTCCGGTGGGTCTGCGCTGCGGAGCTGTCGGTAGATATACTGCACAGCCTCAAGTTCAGAACCTGCAGGGTCTTTCGCGAGAGTGTTGAAAATTATGCTGTAGTCAATGGCGCTCACATTTTCTTTCTCAAGAAGTATTGTCTTTGCGCCACACTCAATTATAGCGTCAATGTTGTCTTCCGTGATTTTTTCACCGCGCTCCACAACAGTGTCTGCGCGTTCAATTGACACGACTTCACCGGTTGACTGGTCTGAATAATCCTCATACCATCTCTTTTCAATACGCCCGGCAAGTTTTCTGCCAATATAAGCCTTCAGATTAGCCTTAGTGACCTTCACCTCCTCAGCAAGGTCGAAAATCTGAATAATATCTTTATCACTCTCAAGACCGATGGCACGCAGAAGAGTTGTCACGGGCAACTTCTTCTTTCTGTCGATGTAGGCATACATGACATTATTGATGTCTGTAGCAAACTCAATCCAGCTTCCACGGAATGGGATAATACGGGCGGAATAAAGTTTTGTGCCGTTGGCATGAGTGCTTTGGCCGAAAAACACACCCGGAGAACGGTGAAGCTGCGACACGACTACACGTTCAGCACCGTTTATGACAAAAGTGCCCTGCTCCGTCATATAAGGAATAGGACCGAGATAAACGTCCTGTATGGTAGTGTCGAAGTCCTCATGATCGGGATCCGTGCAATAAAGCTTCAGTTTAGCCTTCAAGGGCACACTGTATGTTAGACCTCTTTCGAGACATTCGTCGATAGAATAACGCGGTGGGTCGATATAGTAATCGAGAAACTCCAATACGAAATTATTGCGGGTGTCTGCAATAGGAAAGTTCTCTGCAAAGACCTTGTAAAGACCCTGGTTTTTTCTTTCCTCGGGAGGAACATCAAGCTGAAGGAAGTCTTTAAATGACTTCAGCTGCACCTCCAGAAAGTCAGGAAACGGCAGTGGATTCTTAATCGACGCGAAGTTTACGCGCGGTTTTTCGGTTAAATTTACTGACATTGGGGTTTTATTTGTATAAAAAATTACACGTGAGAAGCGTAAAGACATCAAATCTCACAAGAAGAGAAAGATGTCAAATATAGAGCCAGAATGGGTTACACACTGTTAAATATGCCAAAAAAAGGTTAAGAACGCCACTTCTCGCGCGTTCTTAACCTATTTATAAGGTAAGGATATTCTTATTTGAGCTCAACTTCAGCGCCAGCCTCTTCGAGCTGCTTCTTCATGCCCTCAGCCTCAGCTTTGGGAAGACCTTCCTTAACGACACCGGGAGCGCCGTCAACGAGAGCCTTAGCCTCTTTAAGACCAAGACCTGTGAGCTCTTTAACGAGCTTAACCACTGCGAGCTTGCTTGCGCCGGCAGCCTTAAGAACAACGTCGAAGTTGGTCTTTTCCTCCTCTGCGGGAGCAGCGCCGGCAGCAGGACCTGCTGCTACTGCCACTGCGGCAGCGGCGGGTTCGATGCCATACTCCTCTTTGAGGATCTGAGCGAGTTCGTTCACTTCCTTAACGGAAAGGTTAACCAATTGTTCTGCAAATGCTTTCAAATCTGCCATTGTAGTATTATCTTTTTATTATTTTTTACTTGATTAGTTTTCTTTGTTAGACAATGTTTCCAGAATGCCATGGATCTTATGGCCAGCACCCTGAAGAGCGCTGATAACGTTCTTGGCAGGACTCTGGAGAAGAGCGATAACATCGCCGATAAGCTCGTTCTTGCTCTTGATGTTGCTGAGAGCGTCTAACTGCTCCTCACCAACATATACAGTCTCCTCTACGTATGCACCCTTCAGCATGGGAAGAGTGTCATTCTTCTGGCGGAACTTCTTGATGAGCCTTGCAGGAGCATTACCCACATTGCTGAGAAGAAGTGTTGTTTCGCCGTGAAGGAGATCATAGAGTTCGCTATAATCAGTCTCGCTTGCCTCTAATGCTTTTTTGAGAAGAGTGTTCTTAACGCAAAGCATCTTAATGTCGTCCTTAAAGCAGGCACGACGGAGTGCGCTGGTCTTCTCTGCATTGAGACCTGAAGTCTGGGTCAGGTAGACGCAGCTGTATTCAGCAAGCGTGTTACCGATCTTTTCAATGATGAGTGCTTTATCTTCCTTTTTCATTTCGTCTTCGTTTTAGATTATTCAACCACAGACTTGGGTTCTACCTTAACACCCGGACTCATTGTGCTCGAAAGATAAATGCTCTTAATATATGTGCCCTTTGCAGTGGCGGGTTTCAGCTTTATAAGAGTGTTGATAAACTCCTTAGCATTATCGCGCATCTGTTCGGGAGTAAAGCTTACTTTGCCAATAGAAGCGTGAACGATGCCGGTCTTGTCAACCTTGAAGTCAATCTTACCCTGCTTAACCTCTCTTACAGCCTTAGCAACATCCATAGTCACTGTGCCGCTCTTGGGGTTAGGCATAAGTCCGCGAGGACCAAGGATACGGCCCAAAGGACCAAGCTTACCCATTACAGAAGGTTGAGTGATAATCACGTCAACATCTGTCCAGCCACCTTTTATCTTTGTAAGATACTCGTCAAGACCTACATAGTCAGCACCGGCTTCCTTTGCAGCAGCCTCAGCATCGGGATTGCAAAGCACGAGGACACGCACCTGCTTGCCTGTTCCGTGAGGAAGGGAGACAACGCCGCGCACCATCTGGTCAGCCTTGCGGGGGTCAACGCCAAGACGTACGTCAATATCGAAAGAAGCGTCAAATTTGGCATAGTTAACCTCTTTAACCTTCTCTGCAGCTTCGGCGAGAGTATAAGCCTTCCCGGGTTCAATCTTCGACAAAGCTAACTTCTGATTTTTTGTCAGTTTTCCCATTTCTGAAGATTTTTAGATGTTTTCAGGGAATGCCCCTTTTACGGTTATACCCATACTTCTCGCTGTGCCGGCAACCATGCGCATTGCCGAGTCTAAAGTAAAACAGTTCAAATCAGGCATCTTGTCATTGGCAATCACCTGCACCTGCTCCCAAGTGATCTCAGCTACCTTATTACGGTTAGGCTGGGCAGAACCGCTCTTCAGCTTGGCAACTTCTTTGAGCTGCACGGCAACCGGCGGTGTCTTAACCACAAAGTCGAAAGATTTATCTGTGTAGTAAGTAATTACTACCGGAAGGATCTTACCGGCTTTATCTTGAGTGCGGGCATTGAATTGCTTGCAAAATTCCATGATATTGATGCCTTTAGAACCCAATGCGGGTCCTACTGGAGGCGACGGATTCGCCGCACCACCCTTTATCTGCAATTTGATCTGTCCAGCAATTTCTTTAGCCATTGTTGTTAATGTTTAAATTTGTTATGCCGATGGAATTATCTTTCAGAATCGCGTAACATCAAATCTTAAAGACGCTCCACCTGCGAATTTTCCAACTCCAATTCAGTGGGTCGGCCAAAAATCTTAACCTCCACCTTAATTTTCTTCCTTTCGGAATCCACTTTACGTATAGTCCCGCTGAATCCTGAGAAAGGTCCGAAATTGACCCTCACTGATTCTCCTTCCAGAAAATCATGAGCCTCATCTTCCTGAGGGGCGCGGAGATCATCCGCTGCTCCAAGCATTCTCATGACTTCACTCTCGCGAAGCATCTCAGGCTCACTATTCTTGGCGCGTCCACGTAAAAAATCAATGACATTAGTCGTGTTACGAAGTTCATAAATCACCTCCCCGGTAAGCACTGCCTCTATAAAGACATAACCGGAATAGAGATTACGCTCTTTCATCACTTTCTTGCCATTGCGTGTGGAATAAACCTTCTCTGTAGGAATCAATACCTGGGAAACATATTCTCCAAGATTACCGTTCTTGATTGCTGCATCAAGAACCTCCTTGACCTTTGCTTCCTTTCCTGAAATGGCACGTAAAACATACCATCCTCTTTTTCTTTCAGCCATTGAGCAACTACATTTAAAAGTTTAGAAACTGATACTATATATGAGTTCCATCAGAAGATTAAACACCTTATCAACTACCCAGATAAACACAGCGATGATGATGGAAGCTATCAACACCAGCACGGAACTGTTGATAAGTTGCTTCTGAGTTGGCCAAGAAACCTTATAGACTAATTCGTCATAAGATTCCTTTATATCTTTAAATAATTTCATATTAGTGTTTGATTGGCACGGGAAGAGAGACTCGAACTCCCGACACCTGGTTTTGGAGACCAGTGCTCTACCGACTGAGCTATTCCCGTAGTTAAGGGGTCTTATCATCAATAAGGATTTCAAAGACCCCTTTTGTTATTCAAACGGCATCACTGCCATAAATAAGCTGATTAATCGTCGATTACAGAAGTGATCTGACCTGAACCTACTGTGCGACCGCCTTCACGGATTGCGAAACGAAGACCCTGATCACAAGCCACCGGAGTGATGAGCTTAACCTCGATCTCAACATTATCACCAGGCATTACCATCTCTACGCCCTCGGGAAGAGTGATCTCACCGGTTACGTCAAGAGTACGGATATAGAACTGAGGACGATATTTGTTGTGGAACGGAGTGTGACGGCCACCTTCCTCTTTCTTCAGGATATAAACCTGAGCCTTGAAGTGATCGTGAGGCTTAACCTGACCGGGATGGCAAAGAACCATACCACGACGGATTTCATCCTTATCAACACCACGGAGGAGCAGACCTACGTTGTCACCAGCTTCACCCTGATCAAGGAGCTTGCGGAACATCTCAACACCTGTAACGGTAGTCTTACGGTCAGCACCAAGACCGAGAATCTGAACCTCATCACCTACTTTCACAACGCCAGCCTCAATACGTCCGGTAGCAACTGTACCACGACCAGTGATTGAGAACACGTCCTCAACAGGCATAAGGAACGGCTTGTCAATAGCACGCGGAGGAAGCGGAATCCACTCGTCAACGGCATTCATAAGCTCCATTACCTTCTCAACCCACTCAGGCTCGCCATTGAGAGCACCGAGAGCAGAACCGCGGATAATCGGAGTCTCGTCGCCATCATAGTCATACTGAGAAAGGAGGTCACGCATATCCATTTCAACGAGTTCGAGCATCTCCTCGTCGTCAACCATGTCACATTTGTTCATGAAGACTACAAGACGCGGAACGTTCACCTGACGAGCAAGAAGAATGTGCTCGCGAGTCTGGGGCATCGGACCGTCAGTAGCAGCAACCACGATGATAGCACCGTCCATCTGTGCAGCACCAGTTACCATGTTCTTAACGTAGTCAGCGTGTCCCGGGCAGTCAACGTGAGCATAGTGACGGTTTTCAGTCTGATACTCTACGTGAGCTGTATTGATTGTGATACCACGCTCTTTCTCTTCAGGAGCGTTATCAATAGAATCGAATGAACGAAGCTCAGAAAGACCTTTTTCAGCAAGCACCTTTGTGATGGCAGCAGTAAGAGTAGTCTTACCGTGGTCAACGTGACCAATTGTACCAATGTTCACATGGGGCTTGGTTCTTTCGAATTTTTCTTTAGCCATAAATCTTGCTAGTATTATTTAGTTGTTTTATTTTCCTTCCAGAAACGAAAAGAGAGTTACCGAAAAGAGAGTTGGAGCCAATGGCGGGATTTGAACCCGCGACCTCTTCCTTACCAAGGAAGTGCTCTACCCCTGAGCTACATGGGCAATTTGGAGCGGAAGACGAGGTTCGAACTCGCGACCCTTAGCTTGGAAGGCTAATGCTCTACCAACTGAGCTACTTCCGCATTCCTTGTTCAACACAATCTGATGTGGGCGAAGATGGATTCGAACCACCGAAGGCATAAGCCAGCAGATTTACAGTCTGCCCCATTTGGCCACTCTGGTATTCGCCCTTCTGAGCCTCTTGTCGGATTCGAACCAACGACCCCGAGATTACAAATCACGTGCTCTGGCCAACTGAGCTAAAGAGGCATTAAATTTACTGCTTGAACAAGGTCAAACCGAAATTCGACTGCAAAGTTAGTACTTTTTTTAATACCCACCAAATTTTTCAGCAACTTTTTTTTGATATTTTTTCTTTGCGATACCATGCTTTAGTGGGTATATCCTCATAATACATTAAGAATCAAGCAAAGACGCAGACACGATAAAATCACTGTCTGCGTCTTTTTTTGACTTGTTTCTTCGCAGACTTTATTCCACCGTCACTGATTTTGCAAGGTTACGGGGCATGTCGACATTCTTGCCTTTATTAATGGCAATATGATAACTCAGCAATTGCAACGGGATACTGGTGATGATCGGGCTTAGGCATTCAGGCATCTCCGGCACTTCTAATACATGATCGGCGATATTGCGGATCTCCGTGTCGCCCTCTGTGACGATAGCGATCACCGAGCCACCACGTGCCTTTACCTGCTGCACATTGCTGACCACCTTTTCATACAGATGATCATTCGGAGCAATAATAACACTCGGCATCTCTGCATCAATAAGCGCGATTGGACCATGCTTCATCTCCGCTGCCGGATACCCTTCCGCGTGGATATATGAGATCTCCTTAAGCTTTAATGCACCTTCAAGAGCTACCGGGTAGCTGTAGCCGCGTCCTAAATAAAGGAAGTTGCGCGCATAAGTATAAATGAGCGACAGACGCTCTATGGCAGAATTCAACTGAAGCACCTTCTTAACCGTCTCCGGAATCTTAAGGATAGCCTTGCCCAGCTCCTTGATCTCCTCCGGGCTCATAGTGCCCTTTTCCTCAGCAATTGAGAGGGCAAGCATCGTGAGCACCATCACCTGACCCGTAAATGCCTTGGTAGATGCCACCCCGATTTCCGGTCCCACATGAATATATGTGCCGCTGTCAGTCTCTCGCGGGATAGAGCTACCTACCACATTACTGATGCCATAGACAAACGCTCCCATACTGCGGGCTATTTTTATAGCAGCAAGGGTGTCGGCAGTTTCACCACTCTGGGAAATGGCAATCACTATGTCCCTATTATCAATCACCGGGTTAGAATACCTGAACTCGCTGGCATACTCCACCTCCACCGGAATGCGGCACATGTCTTGAAGCAGTCGCTTCCCAAGGAGAGCGGCATGCCATGATGTGCCACAAGCCACAATTATTATGCGCTTGGCATTGACAAATTTATCTTTATTGTCAAGCACGCCTGACAGCATCACCCTGTCGCCACCTTCCACAACTCTGCCACGAATGCAGTCTTGCAAGGTGACAGGCTGTTCAAAAATCTCTTTCAGCATGAAATGTGGATAGCCACCTTTCTCAAGCTGCGAAATGCTCATTTCAAGAGTGGTGACATCTATACTGCTTTCCTTATTCTCAAGAGTGACGAGTTTCAGTGGCTCTCCCCTCTTTATGATTGCCACTTCCTCATCTTTAAGATATACACATTCTTTCGTGTATTCCACGAACGGAGTTGCATCAGAGGCAAGAAACATCTCATTCTCACCGATGCCAATCACCAGGGGTGAGCTTTTTCTGGCAGCTATTATGCAATCAGGATTCCCCTTTTCCACAACGGCTATAGCGTAAGCACCTACCACCTGTTTTAATGCTTCGCGCACTGCGTCAAGCAGTGAGCAACTGTTCTTAACCCTAATATATTCGATTAACTGTACCAACACTTCAGTATCGGTCTCTGAATGAAACTTACATCCGTGCTGAACCAAAACGTCCTTAAGGAGCTTATAATTTTCAATTGTGCCGTTATGCACGAGGGCGAGATTACCGTCTTCACTGAAGTGAGGATGTGCATTATTGTCACTCGGCTCCCCATGAGTTGCCCAACGGGTATGCGCTATGCCGGCACCTGCCACGAGATCCTTATTTTTACAGAAAGTCTCAAGATTTGAGACCTTGCCCATGGTCTTATAGACATTTAATTTGCCTTCAGGCGACACCATTGCAATACCGGAGCTGTCGTAGCCTCTGTATTCAAGACGGTGCAGCCCTTTGATAAGAACATCATAGACATTACCGTCGCCAATATATCCTACTATTCCACACATATATTAATGAATAACAATGTGGCGATCCGGCGTGATCGTTAACGGTGCCAGACCGACACAAACATTTATTTACTTGCTTTCAGGTTAATTATATTTTTCTTTTACCAAGTCATTATTTCCTTGCATAGAAATTCTATTTTCTTAACGCCTAAACCGGAGTATTATTGTGTGCCCATACTTTTTAACAGTTCCCGAGATTACGGTGCATTCCCCTTGATATTTTAATCAATCAGAGTTTTTCTTGGTATCAGATAGGTTTAGAGGTATTTTTAATAATTTTTATAAAATTTTCATCGAGGAATGCCCGCAACTCTCAGTACATCAAAAATGTCAATGTTAGCTCGTTTACATGAAATCAGACTTAGCGACTCCATCCTGTCCCTCGCATTGCAAAATTAATCTTTTTTTATCAGAAATAAAAATGTGAAAAACGTGCCGTGTCTGACCAATCAACAAGCACGCCAACAAAACGCATACCATATTCCAAATATGCTGTCAATATTTCTTAAATATAAGAATAACTGTTTCATTTTGTTAAATCAATTAAAAAAAATAATCCGGATTCTATGCTACAAAACATAAAATCCGGATATATTTTTCTATTCAGAATATCTAATGGCAGTATTATTTAGCCACCTCTACCCCGCTCCCTTGGCTTATAACGCCGGTGGAGTCTGATGAAGGCATCTCTTCAATAAAACCTACCACATTGTTATTGTCGGCTGCCATTGCCCATGCCGGAGCTGAGAACCATTCCAATGGAGCATATTTTTTAATCTTCTCGGCATTTTCGGTACCCACAGCCTCTTCCGAACTGTTGGCTATCTTGTCAAGGAAGGTTGTAGTGTAAGGGTAAGAGTTGGAAAGGGCTGCCATCTTCTCCTCAAGATTGAACATCTCTTTTGATTCGTCAGGCAGGTTGTTGATTTCATCCTGAATTTTTTGAGCTTCCTCAGCATATTTGCCACAGTAGTCAATCATCACAGTGTAGTCTGCCTGTGTAAGTTCAGCCCCACTCTTCACTTTCTCCTCCACCTTTGATGCCTCGTTGCCGCCGCATGCCGCCATAAGCAGGCACACTGCCATAAATGCAAACAATTTTAATACTTTCATAATTCTTTAATTTATAATATAATGTTGATAATCAACACTGATTTATCCTTAATCTTTATCACTAACTTAGAACTCATCTCCCAAGGGATTAAGTGCAGAGTCACGGAGCTTATAAAGCAAGTCTCTCTTTAAATTGGGATTATCTTCCACAATCTGCGATAATTCCCAATGATGACCTGCCTCCTCACGTAAAAGCGGTGAAGTGGCATCTACGTTTGCGAGATTCCAAGTAAGAAGGACGGTCTTAATCTTTAATGCCTTAAGTTTCCTTACGAGCATCTCATGATCGGCATCGCCTGTGATCAGCACCACATAATCAAACTTCCTGAAAGTGGCAAGCTCATACGCTTCAAGAGCAAACCATACGTCAACACCTTTTTCTATGACCTGTGTCACTCCATCTTTTTCCATCTCCCTAAGATGCTTGTAATGAAACACCACGTCATTCTCTATCAGTGTGTCTTCAAATTTGCGTTCATTATAAAGTAAATGCTTGTCATAGGCTTCTTTCACGCGAAACCTTCCCCGGAAATAATGAGCCTCTGTTATCTGACAATTTGCGGGATCCACTCCCTCTATATATGCAAGATGATCGCAGATAAAGTCAAAAAGTGACCTCACCCTGATTATCGAACTTTCTATTGCCTTAAGTGCACGGTTAATCTTGGCATAATAGCCACCGTCAATAAACACACCAATGGATAAATAACCTAACATTCCAAATTAATTTTTACTTATCAATAATAAGAATAAAATAATAAGTTATCATGCCGACAAAAATAAATCCGCTTGATAAGTTACATAATTAAAACCTGACTTACCTCAGTTTTGTTCATTTAAAGTTGCTCTTCAAAGCGATTTTACTCAAAGTTAATAAAATTATAAGTGGAACTACAACCGCAGAAACTACTACGTTGAAATTCCACTTATATCGAATCTATGTTTTAGACTTCCGTTTTATGCGAGCCTGCGTAAAATATCGCATAAGAATTTCCAGAATTCCTGCACAGAAGGAATGTTAGCCTTCTCGCTGGGTGAATGGATATCCTTAAGAGTCGGACCAAATGAAATCATGTCCAGCCCCGGCATTTTCTCCAGGAACAGTCCACATTCAAGACCTGCATGAAGAGCTTCAACCTTCGGTGCCTTTCCAAACAATGTCTTGAAACTCTCCTCAGCCACCTTCAGCACTTTTGAATCAGGATTCGGTGCCCAACCAACATAAGTATCGTCAAACACAACTGTGCAGCCAATCATCTGGAACAATGCTTTAACCCGGTCAGCTATCTCGTCACGGCGTGAGTCAACAGATGAACGCTGGTGCACTGTGATCAAAATAGTGTCTTCATTCATCTTTACAGAAGCAAGATTGCAGGAAGTTTCCACAAGACCCTCAACAGCATTCGACATTCCCTGTACGCCATTCGGGCACGCAAACACAGCCGATACAAGTCTATGAGCCTCATATCTGTCAATCACCATATTGGGTTTCTCCACCTCAGTTGCAGTGAAAGTGAAGTCCTTACCCTCGGCAAGAAGAAACTCGGCATGAATCATGTCACGGAACACAACCACGTCTCTTTCGAAATCATCTTTTGCCTCAGTGTCGATACCTACTATAGCCCATGCCTCACGAGGAATAGCGTTGGCAAGACCTCCGCCGTCAATACGGTGAACCTCCACACCATATTTATGCCATACTTCCCAAAGGAAGCGGCAAAGCTGCTGATTGGCATTTCCCCTGCCAAGGTTGATTTCCATGCCGGAGTGACCACCTTTAAGATGATTGATATGGACTTTATAGAAAGTCTTGCCCATCGAAGCCTCTACCATTCTATAAGGCATAGAACACAATGTGACTTTACCGCCGGCACAGCCTATTACCAGCGACCCGTGTTCCTCAGAGTCAAGATTAAGCAGGATTGAACCGGTTACAAAGCCGGGCTGCAGCCCGTTTGCCCCGATAAGCCCCTGTTCCTCATCTACAGTGTAAAGACACTCGATTGGACCATGCACAAGTTTATCGTCAAGCAGGACAGCCATTGCAGTGGCACACCCAAGTCCGTTGTCAGCCCCGAGAGTGGTGCCGTCTGCCTTTACCCAGTCGCCGTCAACGATAGTAGTGATAGGATCAGTCATAAAGTCATGCTCCTTGTCTCCGCGTTTCTCAGCAACCATATCCTGATGACCCTGCAGGATAACTGTAGGTGCGTTCTCATGACCCGGTGTGGCAGGTTTGCTCATCATTACGTTGCCCACCTCATCGGTCTTTACAGGGATATTATGACGGTTAGCCCAGTCCACAAGAAATTCCTTCATCTTGTCAAGATGGTGTGTCGGACGAGGCACCTTAGTAATCTCATCGAAACATTGCCAAACAAGTTTTGGCTCCAGATCAGTGATTTTCATTGGTTATCTTAGATTTTAATAATTCACTTGGCTGCCTTATATTTTTTATAAGCAGCCGCCATTTTTGTGTCATACCCCCTTTTCTTATATCCAGCCCCATTATATTTACGTGCAAAGGCAGCCCAATTCTTCTTCTTAAGGTCGTCAAGCATTCCACTGTTGGTGATAAAGGCGGCAAAAAGTTCAAGTTGCTCAAGCTCAGAATAAGACATAAGCTTTACAAACTCATCAACCGACTCGCAACCACATTGCCTGTAATTAAAGCCACCTATCTGAAACATGCCCCAGAATGTGCCAAGATTAGCACCCTGCGCATTTTTCTTACGTGCGTTGATAAGCTGAGTCCATTCTCGCAAGGCATACCCCGACAATCCTTTGGGCACTTTCTCACCCTTTGCGCCTGCTTTCGAAGTTGTCTTTGCACACATTCGCGTACACATCTTCTGGTCGAAATTTATCACCGGAATACCCGGTGCCCAGAATCCCTGCATACTGTGACCTGCCTCTATCTCCACCACTGCCTTGATGGCAGCAAGCTCAACACCCAATTCGTCAGCCACTTTCCGGAAGTCTGCTTCAGTAAGCTCCGTGTAGCGTGTAGAGTTCATTGGCAAAGAGTCAGCCACTCTGTTCCATTCTCGGTTAACGTAACTGTCTTCGATGCTGATAATATTGTCAAGCACTGAAATTGTCACTTCAGGCTCCTCCGACACCATCTGACCGGGATTGGTGTTGCCCGCGCTTGCAAGCAACACCGACCCTATCATAATAGCGGAGGGGATGACACGCCTCATGAACGTGCCACTTTTTCAAGCACCAGAGTAAGATGCTTCCAGAATTTTTCTACCGTAGGAATAAGAAGCTGCTCATCGGGAGAGTGCACTCCGGTCATTGTGGGTCCGAAGCTCACCATGTCGAGGTGAGGATATTTTGAAAGGAAAAGCCCACATTCCAATCCGGCATGAATAGCCTTGATAGCCGGCTTCACATTAAACAATTCTTCATAGGCATCTGCTGAAATCTTCATGATGGTAGAATCCATGTTGGGAGCCCAGCCGGGATAGCCGTCGGAATGAGTCACCTTAGCTCCGGCAAGCTCAAAATGAGCCTCTACCTGCCCGGCGATGTCATTCTTGCGTGATTCCACTGAAGAACGCTGTGAGGTGGTAACCTTTATCTCATTTTCCCCTTCCATCTTCACAGCTGCAAGGTTGGTTGATGTCTCAACAAGCCCTGCAATGTCACGGCTCATGGAAATCACACCGTGAGGCGCAGAATAAAGTGCGCGGACAAGGGCAAGAGAGGTAGTAGAGTCAATGCAGAACTCAGGACGCTCAACGCTTTCAAGCTTAAGTTCTACTGACGGCTCCACTCCTTTATATTCATTGCGAATATCAGCTGCATATTTTTCAAAGAATCCTGCAACCTTGTCGCAGTGGTCGCTGTGAATGCCGAATACTGACTCAGCCTCACGCGGAATGGCATTTCTCAAGTTGCCGCCACGGAAAGTGCTCAACTCAACATCCCATCTCTTTGAGCATTCCCATACAAAACGAGCAATCACTTTATTAGCGTTGGCACGCCCAAGATGAATGTCGCCACCGCTATGACCACCGAGAAGTCCGCTTACACTGACCTTGAAATAGCAGAAATTCTCAGGTGACACGCTGCGGTTGTATTTAAACACGGCAGTAGTGTCGATACCACCGGCACAACCTACGAAAATCTCCCCGTCGTCTTCAGAATCAAGATTCAAAAGAATATTTCCTGAAATCATGTCTTCGCCAAGATTCTGGGCGCCTTCAAGACCTATCTCCTCATTTACGGTGAAAAGAGCCTCCACCGGACCGTGTTCAAGAGTGTCGTCAATCATCACAGCGAGGGCGGCTGCCATTCCTATACCGTTGTCAGCGCCAAGAGTGGTGCCTTTTGCCTTAACCCATTCCCCGTCAACATAAGTCTTGATGGGATCTTTCATGAAGTCATGCTCAACATCACCGTTCTTCTCAGCCACCATGTCCATGTGAGACTGCAACACAACTACAGGAGCATTCTCATGACCCGGAGTGGCTGCCTTGGTCATAACCACATTACCCACTGCGTCTGTCTTCGCAGGGATGTTGTGTTTACGTGCAAATTCAAGAAGGAACTCTCTGATCTGCTCCTCATGGCATGAGGGACGCGGCACTTTGGTGATTTCGTCAAAGCACTCCCAAATGAGTGCCGGCTTTAGGTCTTTTACTTCCATTTTTAATATATTTAAGATTCTAAATGTTTTTATGGTTTAGACTTACCCACGCCCCTTTCACTTACATGGAGCGTGTTTTCAATTCCCAAAAGTACATATTTTTTTTCTTATCACAAAAAATACATCGATTTTTCCTACAATATCACCTCTAATTGGCATAAAATTTTTTAGTTTATGTTTTTTTTCGTAATTTTGCGCCGTTTACAGGCATTAACCATGCTTGTAAGTTAAGCATATACTAAATTTCTCTCCATGCATACGTTAAAATAACTTTAAAAAAGTGAAATTAACCTTATTAGTGTTATTCTTTTGTGGAATTGCATTACTTTTGCTGTCGGTTAGAGTGATTTTTTCCCGTAAGCATTCATTTCTTTCGGGTCATGCCTGCCACGGAATGAAGCAGCCTCAAAAAAAACACCCGCTGCCCACTAAGAACCAACCTGCTGATTAATAAAAACTTTTATATATAATAATGAAAAAAAATCTTCTCAGAGTTTCGGCATTCACTTTTGCCCTCTCTCTATGTCTCGGTCTGCCCTCATGCAGCTCCAACGCCGAGAAAGAAGTTAAGCCCGCTGCCCCCGCTGCAACTACAGCCAAAACCGAGCCCGTGCTCCCAAATTACCGCTATGTGGATCTCGACACCGTACTCAGCAAATATAACCTCGCTAAAGACTACAACGAGGAAATGCTGCGTATGCAGACAAACATGGAAAGCGAAGTTAAGCGCCATGAAAACTCAATTCAATCGCTCGGTACCTCTATTCAGAACAAGATACAAAACAATTCTTATCTCTCTGAAGAATCTTACAGGGCTGACCAAGAGAAACTAAACAATATGCAGACAAACGCACAGCGCAGCGTTGCCAAACTCCAAAACAATTTCCAGAATGCCGCAATGGCAGCTCAGAAGACTGTAAACGACTCAATCGAAGCGTTTATAAAAGACTACAATGTCAAGAGAGGCTATGATGCAATCTTCTTTAAGGCAGCAACTCTGCTCATCAACCCGAAACTCGACATCACCGACGAAGTGGTGGAGGGGCTGAATGCAAGATATAACAAGGTGAAAAAATAAATTTCTTCTTGTAAGGATTCCTGAGGCCGGGACGCTCTGCGCTCCGGCCTTATATGCAACTTATCTCCCCTTTTAAACGTTACTTCATTTGTAGATTCAGAACTTCTGACTACCTTTGCCACAAGTTTTATCGGCTCTCAAAAGGCTATGAAAAACTTCGGCAACTCAAATTATAAAAGCAATTCTACTGACAATGATAGAAGACAACATAATCAACAAGGAAGCTAACGAGAAGACTGTGCTCGTCGGGCTGGTCACTCTTAAGCAAAACGAAACAAAGGTAAAGGAATATCTTGATGAACTGGATTTCCTTGCCCGCACTGCCGGTGCCGAACCCGAAAAAAGATTCATTCAGAAGCTCGAATATCCTAACCCGAGGACATACGTCGGTAAAGGGAAACTCGAAGAGATCCGCCTTTATATAGAAGACAATGACATAGGACTTGTCATATTTGATGATGACCTATCTCCAAAACAGGTGGCAAATATCGAAAGGGAACTGAAAGTAAAGATTCTTGATCGCACAAGCCTAATTCTCGATATTTTTGCCAAACGAGCACAGACCGCAACAGCACGCACACAGGTGGAACTGGCACAATATCAATATCTGCTCCCACGATTGACACGAATGTGGACTCACCTCGAAAGGCAACGCGGTGGTATCGGCATGAGAGGTCCCGGTGAAACACAGATAGAGACCGACCGTCGAATTATCCTCGATAAGATTTCACGTCTTAAAGAGGAACTGAAGCACATTGACAGACAAAAAAGTATTCAAAGGAAGAACAGAGGCAAACTTACACGAATTGCCCTTGTGGGATATACCAACGTCGGTAAATCCACACTGATGAATCTCCTCAGCAAGAGTGATGTATTTGCCGAAAACAAGCTTTTCGCCACTCTCGACACAACTGTGAGAAAAGTGATTATTGAGAATCTCCCGTTCTTGCTGACTGACACCGTAGGGTTTATACGCAAACTCCCTACACATCTGGTAGACTCATTCAAGTCTACCCTTGATGAAGTAAGGGAGGCAGACGTGCTTGTGCACGTGGTGGATATTTCCCATCCGGGATTTGAGGAACAGATCGAGGTGGTCAACAAGACTCTCCTTGATGTATGCGGTTCGGCAGCAAAGCCAGTCATTATGGTATTCAATAAAATTGACGCTTTCTCCTATACTCCAAAAGATCCTGACGACCTCACCCCTGCCACACGCGAAAATATTTCGCTTGATGAGTTTAAGAAGACCTGGATGGCAAAGATGGAAAACAACTGCGTCTTTATCTCCGCCAAAGAACACATTAATATAGAAACTCTGAAGGAAATGCTTTACGAGAAAGCAAAGGAGATTCACTCCGAGAGATTTCCCTATAACGATTTCCTTTACCAAAAATATGATGAAGACTATGATTCCGAATCCGACAGCCTCTGACACTAAAAGCTCACTTGACGCCATGCCGCGTCCGCTCACTCCTGAGGAAATTACACAACTTGAAAAACAGGGATGCATCTCAAGGGCATGGGACACTGTTCTTATTTCCCCCTCCCTCAATCTATCCAATATAAGAAACGTATATTTTAAGGAGAATGTGTTGCTTGATGAAGGGGCAACCGTCACAAATGTACCCGGAGGAATCCATAACTGCCGCATCGGAAAAAATGCGGTTGTGGAAAATGTGGCAAGAATAGATTTTGAACCGGAGGCTCCGTGCGGAATCGGTATCTCCATATGCGCACTCGACGAGACAGGCTCGCGTCCTGTGATTGCCTACCCCGGATTATCCTCCCAGATTGCCACACTTATGGCGCGTGAACCTAAATGGCTATCACGCAATCTTCAGGCTTATATCAATGAATTTCTTGAATCAAAAGCCACTCCCCCGGAGATTGGCGATGGTGCCGTAGTGCGCGACTGCGGAAGGCTGCTTAATGTGAGCATCGGTGCCGGCTGCACTGTTGAGGGAGCCACATCGCTTGTCAATGGCTCAATAATCAACAATGCCGCTTCAGGACGACCTTTTACTTACGTGGGGTATGGCGTAGATGCTGAAAACTTTATCATTGAAGATGGCAAGGTGGATTCCGGCACAATATTGCGCAACTGCTATGTGGGGCAAGGTGTTGAACTTGAAAAAGGATTCACAGCCCACGACTCACTCTTTTTTGCCAACTGCTCTTTTGAGAATGGCGAAGCATGTGCGTTGCTTGCAGGACCATATTCCGTAAGTATGCATAAGGGCACTTTGATGATAGGATGCCAGACATCGTTCATGAATGCCGGCTCATCCACCAATCAAAGTAATCACATGTATAAACTGGGTCCAGTGCATTGGGGAATACTTGAAAGAGGTGTGAAGACATCCTCAGGAGCATATATTATGTTTGGGGCTAAAATCGGTGCCTTTTCAATGATAATGGGCGCACACAAGACTCACCCCGACTCATCTTCCTTCCCTTTCTCATATCTTTTCGGTGACGAAAGGGGTGCAACAGTGGTAGTGCCGGGCGCAATGCTCCGTTCATGCGGACTTTTACGTGACGAAAAGAAGTGGCCCACACGCGACCGCCGACTGAAACGCAAGCTTCCTCTTCTTGACAATGTGACATTCAATGTGCTCAACCCATTCACTGTTGACAGCATGTTGAAAGCAATCGACACTATCACCGGGCTGCTGTCTCACCCCACTGATGATGACTTCTACGTGCGTTATAGAGGAATGAAGTTTACACGGGCTGCCCTTGAAAGAGCAAAGACACTCTACACTACCGCTATCTTCAAATATCTTTCAATTACCTTACCGGATCTCACAATTCCACCCTCCGACGGTAAGGAGGCGGGAGAATGGGTCGACTTGGGAGGGCAGATAATACCCCGCGAAGTGCTTGATCAGATTCTTGAAACTGAGTCAATAGCCGACGCGCAGCAACTACTCGATGAAACCTTCAGTAAATATGAGGAATATGAGAAAGCCTGGATTGCAAGAAGATTAGGGGAATGGTGGAGAAATCATGAAGACCTCATCGCTTCCGGAGCTAAACAATTTGATCAACTTGTGGAAGACGACAGAGAGGAATATCTTGATAATCTTTCACGTGAAACCAAGATTCTCAGCCTCTGAAAAAGCTGTCATTTACAAATATTAGTTAAAACATACGGTTTGTGGCAAAAAAATTAGCTGCAAACCGCTTTTTATTTGTAGATTAACAAAAATTGTATTACCTTTGCCGCGCTTGCGGAGCAGTATGGCCGCAGGATAGAGAATAATTAATCATATTTATTAACTTTTAATGACTGAATCTAAAGTTCAAACCCCGATTGAAGATTTCGATTGGGATGCCTATGAAAAAGGCGAAACAGCTGGTTCGAAGAGCCGCGAGGAGCTTGTAAACACCTATGACGAGTCTCTTAAGACAGCTAAAGACAATGAAGTGGTGACCGGCGTTGTGAAATCTATCACAAAACGTGAAGTTCGTGTCGACATCGGCATGAAGTCAGACGCCATCATCCCTGTATCTGAATTCCGCTACAATCCCGACCTCAAGGTAGGTGACGAAGTAGAGGTATTCATCGAGACTCTTGAAGACAAGAACGGCCAGCTCCGTCTTTCTCATAAGAAGGCTTGCCAGACCCGCAGCTGGGATCGTGTTAACCAGGCTCTCGAAAACGACGAAATCATCAAAGGTTACGTTAAATCACGCACTAAAGGCGGCATGATTGTCGATGTGTTTGGCATCGAGGCATTCCTTCCCGGTTCTCAGATTGACGTGCGCCCTATTCGCGACTACGATGTCTTTGTCGACAAGACTATGGAATTCAAGGTTGTCAAAATCAACCAGGAATATAAGAACGTTGTTGTGTCTCACAAGGCTCTCATCGAGGCAGAGCTCGAGGCTCAGAAGCGTGAAATCATTTCTAAGCTCGAAAAAGGTCAGGTGCTTGAGGGCAAAGTTAAGAACATCACTCCTTACGGCGTGTTTGTTGACCTTGGCGGTGTTGACGGTCTCGTGCATATCACTGATCTTTCTTGGGGTCGTGTCTCTGATCCGCGTGAAGTGGTTGAGCTTGACCAGGACATCAAGGTGGTTATCCTTGACTTCGACAATGAGAAAAAGCGTATTGCCCTCGGCGTTAAGCAGCTTCTCCCCCATCCCTGGGATGCTCTTGACCAGACTGTCAAAGTTGGCGACCATATCCACGGCCGCGTAGTGGTAATGGCTGACTACGGTGCATTCGTTGAGGTGCAGCCCGGTGTTGAAGGTCTTATCCACGTTTCTGAAATGTCTTGGAGCCAGCACCTCCGCAGTGCTCAGGACTTCCTTAAAGTTGGCGACGAAGTTGAGGCAGTTGTCCTTACCCTCGACCGTGAAGACCGCAAGATGAGCCTTGGCATCAAACAGCTTAAGAACGACCCCTGGGAGAACATCGAAGAGAAGTATGCAATCGGCTCTCGCCACACTGCAAAAGTGCGCAACTTCACCAACTTCGGCGTATTTGTTGAGATTGAAGAGGGTGTAGACGGTCTTATCCACATCTCTGACCTCTCTTGGACTAAGAAAATCAAACACCCCTCTGAGTTTACTCAGGTGGGCAACGACATCGAAGTGCAGGTGCTCGAGATCGACAAAGAAAACCGTCGTCTCTCTCTCGGTCACAAGCAGCTCGAGGAGAATCCATGGGACGTATTCGAGACTATCTTCACTGTAGGCTCCATCCATGAAGGCACTATCACTGAGGTTATGGATAAAGGGGCTGTGATTGCTCTTGAATATGGTGTAGAAGGATTTGCAACTCCCAAACATCTTGTAAAGGAAGACGGTTCTCAGGCAAAACTCGACGAGAAGCTCAACTTCAAGGTTATCGAGTTTAACAAAGACAGCAAGCGCATCATTCTTTCTCACAGCCGCATCGCTGAAGATGCCAGCAAGGCAGAGGCTCGTGCTCAGCGTCCCGCAGCCAAGAAACCCCGCCGTGATGACGAGGCTCCAGCCACTCCCGCTATCGAGAAGACAACTCTCGGCGACCTTGGTGCTCTTCAGGCTCTCAAAGAGCAGATGCAGAAAGAGGAGCGTAAATAATTTTTGCTCCACGCAATCTGATTTTAAGCTTAGAACGTTGTTTTGATACGTCAAAAAGCTAAAAATTATACTAAAAAATGGGAAAACTTCTGTTTTTCCATTTTTTTTTGTAATTTTACACCCCAAAACTACCTTTATTCCGTTTTATTCTGAATCATGAAGAAAACTATTCTCATATCTGCAGTGTGCTTACTCGCTTCCTTGGTGGGGGCGTCGGCTATGCCCACAACTAAAGGCTGGGAACAAGTAAAGTCGGAATATTCTGAGTTAAAGTCAATTGTAAAGGATACTGAAATTGAAATCTTGACTGCACCCTCCTTGGTGGTGGTGTCGTCTTCCAAGCCGGTAAAGATTCAGATTTTCACAATCCTTGGCAGATTAGTTTCCTCTGAGACTCTCCCGGCTGGGACATCCCAATTATCAATCCAAGCCCACGGCGTGTATATTGTCAAAGTAGGAGAACTGACATGCAAGATTGCTATATAGGCATAACCATAATATATACCCTTATAAATTCTTAAATCTAATTTATGAAAGAGACTGAAATTGACTGGGGAAATCTTTCCTTCAGCTACATGAAAACCGACTACAACGTCCGCTGTACTTACAAAGACGGGAAATGGGGAGAAATCGAGGTATCTGACTCCGAATATGTACCCCTTCACATTGCAGCTTCCTGCCTCCACTATGGTCAGGAGTCATTCGAAGGCTTGAAAGCTTTCCGTGGCAAAGATGGTAAAGTGAGAATTTTCCGCATGGAAGAGAATGCACGCCGATTCATTCGTTCTGCTGAGGGTGTCAAGATGCAGCCCATGCCCGAAGAGCTTTTCTGCGAGATGGTAAGAAAAGTGGTGAAACTCAACGAGCGTTTCATTCCCCCCTACGGCACAGGCGCTTCCCTTTATATCCGTCCGCTTGAGATTGGCATCACTGCCCGTGTAGGTGTAAAACCTGCCTCCGAATATATGGTTATCATGCTTGTGACTCCTGTTGGTCCATACTTCAAAGAGGGATTCAAGCCCACAAAAGTGTGCATGAGCCGTGAATACGACCGTGTTGCTCCTAAGGGCACAGGTTCAATAAAAGTGGGCGGCAACTATGCTGCTTCTCTCGTAGCCGGCGAAAAGGCACATGACCTCGGCTACTCAGTGATGCTTTATATTGACCCGAAAGAGAAAAAATACCTCGATGAGTGTGGTGCTGCTAACTTCTTCGGTATCCGCGACAACAAATATATCACTCCCGCTTCCGAGTCAATCCTTCCCTCAATCACCAACAAAAGCCTCACTCAGCTGGCTGAAGACCTTGGCATGACTGTAGAGCGTCGTCACATTCCGGTTGAAGAACTGGAGACTTTCGAAGAGGTGGGTGCATGCGGCACAGCTGCTGTTATTTCTCCCATCGGTGAAATCGACGATCTCGACAATGGCAAGAAGTATATTTACTCAAAAGACGGTCAGGCAGGTCCCTGGAGCGTTAAGCTTTATGAGAAACTTCGCGGCATTCAGTATGGTGAGGAACCCGACACTCACGGCTGGTGTGAAATCCTTGACTGATCATTAACATATTAATCTCGTAAAGCTCTTTTGCCATTCCCGGCAAAAGGGCTTTTACTCTTTTTCATAAATCCCACTTATATAAGTTATGAAATGGTAGACATTGATGAAATTTTCGATCGGTTTTATTCCGACAACCCACAACTCCTTGCCACAGTCCTTACTCATTCGCAATGTGTGGCAGAAAAAGCCTTGGAGTGTGCGTCTCGACGCAAAATTGACATTGACAAGGAATTTGTAAGATCCGCTGCAATGCTCCACGATATCGGAGTGATTAAATGCAATGCGCCCTCAATATTCTGCTATGGCGACAAACCATATATCTGTCATGGGATTGAAGGAAGAGCTATGCTCGACAGTTTAGGTCTTCACAGACATGCGCTCGTGTGTGAACGCCACACGGGGTCCGGCTTATCCTGTAATGACATTATTCGTCAGAATCTGCCGCTCCCCCACCGCGACATGCTTCCGATTTCCATTGAAGAAAAACTAATATGCTATGCCGATAAATTTTTCTCTAAATCCGGGAATCTGACTAAAGAGAAATCTCTTGAAAAGGTGACTGAGCAAATGAGATCATTTGGAGAGGATTCTA
This sequence comes from Bacteroides sp., assembly GCA_014802265.1. Lineage (GTDB taxonomy): Bacteria > Bacteroidota > Bacteroidia > Bacteroidales > Muribaculaceae > Lepagella. The sequence continues at coordinate 69,988 of JAAVCP010000064.1, forward strand.
TCAAGCGTTTTATGGAGATACACATTTTATTTGGATAGCCCCTTCTAAAATATTTTTATAAAACTTAATATTTTATTAGTTCATTTTTACGTATTTTAAATATATATTTAGCATTTTATTGCTAACTTTGCAGTCAGAACAACAATAACATTGCCATCATTGAGGCGTATATTCTTATATATCACGGCATTGACCTCTTTAGGTCTGTCAATCGCACATCAAGCCCGCACCACTGACACACCCAATGTCAGGAAAGAAGGCGAGGTTGCCGACTCAACGGCTACCCCTTTGTTTGTGCCCATTGACTCTCTTGAAATCGCATCTGAAGCGGTGATTATAAAAAATGACACTACGTTTTTCCGCACAGATTCATTATTTTCCACCACCGACTCTATAGTTAATCCGAGCATTACGGATTCTTTACCCTATAATGAGGGACACCGCGCACGTCGCGGAACTGCCATTCCGGAAGACACAACGCGCGTCACACTCTCTCGAATCAACCACAACGAGGTTGACCTAAATGCCGCTGTAACCTTCGATGCAAAAGACTCTTTGGTGATGATCGGGCAAAACAATGCCTATCTTTATGGGGAAAGCAGGGTGGAATACGGGCAGTTTAAACTCAACTCTGAAGAAATAAGGATGGAGATTGATAAGTCTACCGTCTATGCTACCGGAGCTATTGACTCTACAGGCAACCTCGTGGGCACACCCGTTTTTGCCGATGGGGGTGACTCGTATGAATCTAAGGAGATGACATATAATTTCAAGACAGAAAGAGGATTTATCACCAACGTCATCACTGAGCAGGGGGAAGGCTATCTCACCAGCGGGGCTTCAAAAAAAATGGAAGATGGTTCTTTCTTTGTGGAGAATGGCAAATATACCACTTGCGACGATCATGACCATCCTCATTTCTATTTTAATGTGACGAAAGGAAAAATGATTCCTAACAAAAATATCGTCACTGGTCCGGTATATATGGTAGTGGCAGATGTGCCCCTTCCTATTGCTCTCCCCTTCGGTTATTTCCCATTTACAAAAGATTATTCCAGTGGTATAATCTTCCCGACATTCGGCGAAGATTATAACCGTGGCTTCTACCTGCGCGACGGTGGCTACTATTTTGCAATATCCGATTATGTTGACCTCGCCCTGCGCGGTGAGCTCTACACCAAAGGCTCGTGGGGAGTATCGGGGCACTCTTCCTACACAAAGAGATACAAATTCAGAGGTAATTTCGATTTCTCATATATCACGACCATTACAGGTGATAAAGGTAGCCCTGACTATTCAAAGCAAAAAAACTTTCAGGTGGTCTGGAGTCATTCGCAAGATACAAAGGCTAATCCGAACATGAATTTCTCTGCTTCGGTCAACTTTACAACTTCCGGCTATACCCGTAATGATTTGAACTCCTATTACAACTCATCGTTTACGGAAAACACAAAGTCATCTACCGTAAATATGACCTACCGTTTCCCGGGGACAAAATGGAGCCTTTCTACCACTGCCAACATATCCCAGCGTACTCAGGACTCCACAATTGCCGTGTCTTTCCCTAACCTGAATGTCTCCATGTCTCAGCTGGCTCCTTTCAAAAGAAAAAAATCAGTAGGTGGAGAGAGATGGTATGAGAAAATACGAATGTCTTACACAGGACAATTCCAGAACTCACTTACAGCCCAGCAAGACGTGTTCTTCAAAAAAAGTCTTATTAAAGACTGGAGAAATGGCTTGCGCCACTCACTTCCTGTGTCTGCTACTTTCTCTCTGTTCAAATATATTAATATTTCTCCCTCTATTTCCATGAACGATCGTATGTATACCTCAAAAATACGTCGTGAATGGGACACACAGGCATCAAGGGAAGTCACCGACACAGTATATGGGTTCTATAATCTGTTCGACTTTAATGCCTCCCTATCTTTCGACACCAAGGTGTATGGTTTCTGGAAACCATTGAAAATTTTTGGAGACAAGGTGCAGATGATTCGCCACGTACTGACACCTACGGTGTCTTTTTCCGCATCACCCGATTTTTCTGACCCTATGTGGGGAATATGGGGGTCTTATGACTATATCGACAATCAAGGTAATCCCCAGACACGTAAATATAACTATTTCTCCCACGGAATTTTTGGTTCTCCATCTCAGGGCAAATCCGGCGTAGTGTCGGTCAGCCTTGCCAATAACCTTGAGATGAAAGTGAAAAGTGATTCCGACTCCACGGGGGTAAAGAAGATTTCTCTTATCGAAAACTTCACCATAAGCCAGAGCTATAACTTTGCAGCCGACTCAATGAACTGGAGTAATATCAACACTTCAATATTGCTGCGTCTTGTAAAGAATTTCAACCTCAACCTATCTGCCACCTGGGATCCTTACATTTACCAACTTTCAGCATCAGGTTCACCTGTGCGCGTCAACCGCACCAGGCTGCAGGCTCATAAGGGATGGGCGCGTCTCTCTTCAACCGGCACGTCTTTCTCATACACTCTCAACAACGCCACATTCAAGAAAAAGAAAGACACAAAAACGGATAAAGGTGACGGAAGGAACCCAGATGATGAAAACCCATTCGACGGGGAAGATGGATCCGAAGCTGATGATTTCGACAATTATGGTGATCTGAAACGGCAACGCAGACAGCAGGCAAAAGAAGAGGCTGCCGTGGCTGATGCCGACGGATACGCAAAATGGGAATGCCCGTGGAACCTTACATTTAACTACTCCGTAAACTATGGCTACGGCGCGTTTGACTACAACAAGATGGAATATAAAGGGAAATGGACACAAAATCTCTCCTTCTCCGGCAACATTCGCCCCACTACAAACTGGAACTTCTCTTTCTCTGCATCATATAACTTCGATCTCAAAAAGATTGCGTATATGAACTGTTCCATCTCCCGCGACCTGCATTGTTTCACGATGTCGGCATCATTTGTACCGCTCGGTCCATATAAGTCTTACAACTTCCACATTGCAGTTAAATCTTCTTTGTTAAAAGACTTGAAATATGATAAGCGGTCTTCAAATGTTAATGGAGTACAGTGGTATTAGCGATTGCTATACCACTTTTTCTAACTACAACCCTATTTTAATTTGCATAATTCAGGCATTAGTATTACTTTTGTAAAAAATTAGACAGTGATGGCTCAATCGCTTATTACTCTCCTATCGCAAATCGGTGACAAAATAACGGAGCTTGAGGCTATTCAACAACAGTTGTATTCAAGGATAAAAGTCCTTGAAGAAGAGAACGAAGACCTCCGAGACCAGCTTAAAGAAAAGCAGCAGCTTCTCAAGCAGGCTAATATCGACAAGGAATTTCTCACAATGTCTCATAGGCTCGCCGATTCCCCCGACTCGATAATAAGTACCCGACGCCGCATTGCCCGATTGATTCGAACCATCGACAATTGTATCTCCATGCTTAAGGAGGAATAACGATGAACGATTCTAACAACATAACAATGACAATCAACATAGGCGGAGAGCATATCCAGCTCACCGTCCCTTTTGACCATCAAGACGTGGTGCGCGACGCTGAAAAAGCAGTCGCCACCCTCTTTGATAAATGGCGCAAGAAACGCTCAAAAAAAACTGATAAGGAGATTCTTGCCATGGTTGCATACCAGTTCGCGTATTTTTATGTTGAACTCCTCTCCCGTTATGAGAACGCAATAGAATTGGCAGAGCAATGCAACCTCAGGCTCTCTGAGATAGTCGGCAACCAAAAATAAGGGTATCTTGAAGCGGTCATAATCCCTATATGTGAATTTGTCTTAATGGAAGACTCGTTTCCCTATTCGTTTTTATTGTTTTGATGATGGTAAATTATCTCTTTCCTGCGCAGTGCGTCTGTGGCGGCGTGACTGCTTTTCGTCTGTGATATAACTAAAACAATAATAACTGATTAACTATAATGGAAATAATATGGATTGTAATTGCGCTTGCAGCTGCTATAGCTGGCTATGTGATAGCTCTCGGAGTTGCAAAGCGCAATGCTAAGTCTGCCGCCAACATCATTATTGACGATGCCCGACGTGAGGCCGAGGTCATAAAGGAGAAAAAAGTGCTCGAAGCTAAAGAAGAAGAAATGAAAATTCTTTCTGAGGCAGAGAAGACGGCTTCTCAGAAGATTCAGAAAGCTCAGGCTTCAGAAACACGCGCACGGCAGAGAGAACAGCAACTTAACCAGCAACAGGGGGAACTTAGCCGCCGTAAAAAAGAGATTGATGCAGCAAAATCAACTCTCGACGCTCGCGAACAGAGCGTAAATGCAAAAAGTGAGCAAGTTGAAATTCTCCATCGGAATGCTCAGGAGGAGCTTGAAAGGATTTCAGGACTTTCTGCTGAGGAGGCACGCGAAAAGCTTGTGGAGTCGCTCAAAGATGAGGCAAAGACTGCTGCTGCAAGCTACATCAACGACATCATGGACGATGCAAAACTCACTGCCTCCAAGGAAGCAAAAAAAATTGTGATTCAGTCTATCCAGAGGGTTGCTACCGAGACAGCCGTTGAGAACTCTGTGACGGTGTTCCACATAGACAATGATGAAATCAAGGGTAGAATCATAGGTCGTGAGGGTAGAAATATACGTGCCTTGGAAGCTGCCACAGGAATTGAGATTATCGTTGATGACACCCCTGAGGCTATTGTGCTTTCAGGTTTTGATCCGGTGCGCCGTGAGATTGCGCGTCTTGCCCTCCATCAGCTTGTGGTTGATGGCAGAATTCACCCTGCACGAATAGAGGAAGTAGTGGCAAAGGTACGCCGTCAGGTAGAGGAAGAGATAATCGAGACAGGGAAGCGCACCACAATTGACCTTGGCATTCACGGTCTGCATCCTGAATTGATAAGAATGGTGGGCAAAATGAAATATCGCTCCTCTTATGGTCAGAATCTTCTCCAGCATTCCCGCGAGACTGCTAACCTGTGTGCAGTAATGGCTTCTGAACTCGGTCTTAATCCCAAGAAAGCTCGCCGCGCAGGACTCCTTCATGATATTGGCAAGGTGCCTGACGATGAACCTGAACTCCCCCACGCTCTCCTGGGAATGAAGCTTGCCGAAAAATTTAAAGAAAAACCCGACATCTGCAATGCTATCGGTGCACACCATGACGAAGTGGAACAGACTTCCCTGCTCGCACCCATTGTGCAGGTATGTGACGCAATATCCGGTGCTCGCCCAGGCGCACGTAGGGAAATTGTTGAAGCCTATATCAAGCGACTCAATGATCTTGAGCAGGTTGCCCTCTCTTATCCCGGTGTGCTCAAGACATACGCAATTCAGGCAGGACGCGAGTTGCGCGTGATTGTCGGCGCAGATAAGATTACTGACGAAGAGACTGACAAGCTGTCTAACGAAATTGCAAAGAAAATTCAAGACGAGATGACATATCCCGGACAGGTGAAAATCACCGTTATCCGTGAGACTCGCGCTGTGGCATTCGCCAAATAACCCACCCTCTTTGTTTTCATAATCATGGAAGAAAAAGATAAAGGTGTGTTTTCCAGTGGTTGTCCCGGCTGCCGAAGAGCCGGGGCATGCACGGGATGTGCGAAACGCGAGCCTCGTGGAAAGCTTCTTTCCACCGACTGGCTTGCTGACATTCCGGGTCGTGACCCTAAGGGGATTGTGGAGGTTATGTTTAAAAACACCCGTGTGGGCTTCTATGCCAACCCTCTTGGATTACCACTTAAAATCGGAGATATCGTGGCAGTAGAGGCTGCCCCGGGGCATGACATCGGACGCATTACACTTGATGGTCCACTCGTAGCCCTCCAGATGAAAAAAATGGGTCTCAGCCCCGACTCAGAGTTTAAGAAAGTTTTCCGTATTGCCCGCCCTTCCGACATTGAGAAATTTGAGGAGGCACGTGCACGCGAACATTCCACAATGATTCGCTCCCGTGCCATTGCAGAAGAACTCGGACTTGCAATGAAAATCGGAGACGTAGAGTATCAAGGTGACGGCGGAAAGGCAATATTTTATTATATCGCTGATGAGCGCGTCGATTTTAGAAAACTTATCCGCATTCTCGCCGACACCTTCAAGGTGAGAATTGAGATGAAGCAAATCGGTGCCCGGCAGGAAGCCGGCAGGATCGGTGGTATCGGTCCTTGCGGACGTCCACTCTGTTGCTCATCTTGGATGAACCGGTTTGTCTCCGTTGGAACCGGGGCAGCTCGTCTGCAAGACCTCTCGATGAATCCCCAGAAACTCGCCGGGCAATGCGCAAAATTGAAATGTTGTCTCAATTTTGAAATTGATTCTTACGCAGAGGCTCAGAAGCAACTCCCCAGTAAGGATCTTGTGCTTGAGACTAAAGATGGTCCTTTCTTTCTATTTAAGACAGATATTCTGTCACGAATGGTGACTTATTCCTCCGACAAGAATGTCCCTGCCAACCTTGTTACGATTCCTGCCTCTCGTGCTTTCGAAATCGCTGCCCTCAACCGTCAGGGCATACGTGTAGACTCACTCGATACAAACCAAGACGAGCGACCCACAAAGGAATATGGTGACATTATCGGTCAAGATAGCCTTACTCGTTTCGACCGAAACAAGAAAAAGAAGAAAAAGAAACCGCAAGCGAATGGCAACCAACAGCCAAACAACGCCCAGCGATCGCCCAACAACGGCAATCAGCAAAATAATCAAAGAAACGGGAACCAACAACAACCTGCTCAACGTCAACATAACAACGGCAATCAGCAGCAACCCCCAAATCAGAAGCAGCCGAATAATCAAAAAAACCAGCAAAACAGGCAGAAAAATCAGCAGCCAAAGCGGAAACCTCAGAATCCTTCAAATTGATTTTCATGCAAGTCTCCAGTCATAATATATCCACCCGAAAGTCGTCTTTCCAACGGCTCACTGGGTGGATTTTGTGTTTTTTATTTTTAGTATCCTGTAATAAACTGACTCCCGTGGTATATTCTGAGTTTGCAGATGTCAGTGAGGAAGGCATCGATCCAAATATGGGTTACACTTTCAATCCTGTTCCATTTGACTCCACAGATATGATTTCAGGTAGGTTTGATGTGATTATTCTCGTGAGATATGCTAACACGTGTGCCTCTAAAAGTGTTATATTTGATGTGGAAAGTATTTCTTTGGCACAAGATCAACCTGATTCCGTGAGAGTGGAAATTCCTCTTTTTGATAATGACGGAATCCCTTATGGCAAAGGCAACTTAGGAGTGTTTGAGACATCTATGCTACTGGCAACCGACATGATAGTGCCTGAAGGTTATGAAATCTCTTTAGCTACTCCCTTACAGACCGGGGAAACCAAGGGAATCATTGACATCGGTATCAAACTCGTGCGCTCCGGCAAAAAGGAATTTGATCTTCCCAGCTTCCTGCATTTAAAGGAGATTCTGCCTTCTATATAATAAAATCATAAACTCTAAAATTAAAAAATGAAACTTATAGCCACCGATATGATGCAGGAGATTAATCTCCGCATGGAATCCATAATAAACCACATGAGTAAAAATGGCATCGGAGCAATACTTGTTGCCTCCGGGGCTAATATTTACTATACCACCCTCAGAATGTTTCGTGGATATGTCTATATCCCTCTTGTCGGAGATCCAATTTGGTTCGTAGTAAAGCCTAATATCTTCGAAAAAGAAAATCATCTCATTCCTATTCATAAGCCTGAGATGATTCCGGGTGAACTTGAGAAATTAGGATATGCCATACCGGAAAATATCGGTCTGGAATTTGATGCACTGTCCTACTCTGAGATAACTCGCTTGAAGGGTCTGTTTCCTAACTCACAAATCTGCAATGGGTCTGTTCCACTTAGCCAGGCACGTATGGTCAAAACCGATTGGGAAATTGACCAAATAAAGCAAGATGCCATGCACCAGTCAGAGGTCTACCGTCGGGTCGTGCATTGTTATAAGGAGAATATGACTGACCTTGAGCTTCAGATAGAAATTGAGCGAGTGCTCCGTCTTGAAGGCTGTCTCGGCTTTACACGTACCGCCGGCTCCATGATGGATATCAATATGGGTTCAGTGATTGCCGGTGACAATGCTGATGCACCAAGTCCCTTTGATTTCTCAATGGGAGGTGCCGGAGTATGCGCAGCCCTTCCTGTAGGAGCCAACGGCACCACTCTTAAACCAGGTGAAACTGTCATGGTGGATATGTCGGGAGCTTTTAACGGCTATCAATCTGATATGACTCGCGTGTGGAGAGTGGGAGACATTCCTGAGATTGCCTATAAAGCTCACGATTGCTCCATCAAGATACTGCGGGCTTGCGAAAATATAGGGAAGCCGGGCATAAAGGTGTCTGATCTTTACGCCATAGCTGAAAAAATTGTTGCCGAAGAAGGGTTGCAAGATTATTTCATGGGTCATTCACAGAAAGCGAAGTTCATAGGTCACGGCGTTGGAATCGAGCTTAATGAGCTTCCGGTGATCACTGCCAGAAGCAAGGTTATCCTTGAGAAAAACATGGTGATGGCTATTGAGCCAAAATTCGTAATTCCGGAAGTAGGTGCAGTCGGAATTGAAAACACATACGTGGTAACCTCTGAAGGATTGCAGTCACTTACCATATTCCCTGATGAAATCCAGGAACTGTAACAACTCTATTCATTAGTGAATAAAAACTATAACTGTGAATATAAAGGAACAACTAAAGGATCCGATTTTTAAAACTATTGGAGAAATTGCGGACGGCATGGGAAGAGAAGTCTATGCCGTAGGTGGTTTTGTACGTGATATTTTTCTCCGGCGTCCATCTAAAGATTATGATTTTGTCACGGTTGGTTCAGGAATTGAGTTGGCGAAAAAGGTGGCAGAGCATTTAGGGAAAAACGCTCATCTGTCTGTATTTCCCAACTATGGGACTGCCCAGGTGAAGTCACGCGGTCTTGAATTAGAGTTTGTCGGTGCAAGAAAAGAGTCATATTCACGCAACTCTCGCAATCCTATCGTGGAAGACGGCACCCTTGAAGATGATATGAGACGCCGCGATTTTACTATAAATGCTATGGCAGTGTGTCTCAACAGCGATAGATTTGGTGAGCTTATTGATCCTTTCAATGGTCTTGACGACCTGAAAGCCGGAATAATCCGCACCCCTCTGGATCCGGACATAACTTTCTCTGATGATCCTCTGAGAATGCTCAGGGCAATACGTTTTTCCACTCAGCTTTTCCGACCGGAAATCACAGAAAAAAATCCCGACTATCCCTTCCCTTTCTCTTTTAAGATTTTCCCTGCCACATTCGACGCTATAAGAAAAAATAGCTCGCGAATGGAAATCATAACCAGGGAGCGCATCAATGATGAGCTTGCAAAGATTATGCGCTCTTCACATCCCTCTGTGGGATGGCGTCTCCTTGACATGACCGGTTTGCTACCATGGGTATTCCCCTCCTTGATTCCGTTAAAAGGTGTGGAAATGAAAGAAGGGAAAGGGCATAAGGACAATTTTTATCATACCATTCAAGTGGTTGACAATGTAGCTGCACGATCTGACAATGAATGGCTGCGCTGGGCTGCCCTTTTGCACGATATTGCAAAGCCTAAGACAAAGAAATATGATTCAAAGTTAGGTTGGACTTTCCACAATCATAATTTCATAGGAGAGAAGATGATTCCCCGCATATTCCGTGAGATGAAGCTGCCTCTCAACGATAAAATGAAATATGTGGCAAAACTGGTTGGGTTGCACATGCGCCCCCAGGCAGTTGGGGAAGAAGGAGTATCCGACTCCGCCGTCAGACGCTTACTCTCTGATGCCGGCAATGACATTGAAGATCTTATGATGCTTGCTGAAAGTGATATCACATCAAAACAGCCTCAGAAAGTTATGCGTCAGCTTGAAGGATTCAAAAAGTTGCGGGAAAGAATGAAAGATGTGATCGATGCTGATAACCTGCGCAATTGGAAGAATCCCATTGACGGAAATGAAATCATGGAACGATTGGGTATTGCCCCTGGTCCTGAGATTTCACGACTTAAAAATATCATCAAGGAAGCAATTATAGAAGGTGAAATCCCATATGATCACGACGCTGCCTGGGAATATCTTATCAACCATCGCTAAGTAGTAAATTGGTGAGTTATAAATGAAGAGCAGTTATAACTTGATAATTCACATTCCGAATTATATGAACATTTCCTATAAATAAAAATAAGCGGTTGGAATTATCCAGACAACTAACATCTTCAATTATAACATATAACTGTACAACATCCAATTAGCTCACATCTTTTGAGAGCCGACGTTGACTCCGAAACTGTATCAATCTCTTTAAGAAAATGAAAAAGGTAGCATCAATCATTATTTGCATTGCGATATATAGGATTGCTGGTAACATTTTGAAAAAGCTACTCACACCACGCATCACTACGTTTATGGTAGCGCACAGAACGAGGCTGACATCCATGAGAAAGATTAGTTTCTTAACTGTCATATCGTTCTTCCTGCCTCTAATAGCTATCGCACAATCACACCGATCTGATTCTATAAAGACTCGTAATCTTGAAGAGGTGATAGTGGAGGTGTCTTACATTACACGGGAAGATGACCACATACTCGCTATCCCTACGAAAGAGCAGCGCAAACACGCCATGAGCGGATACGACCTGTTGAGAAACCTTATGATTCCCGGCATATCTGTCAATCGAAATTCCGGCACTGTAAACACCCCTGCCGGAACTGCCACAATTTATATAGACGGACGAGAGGTAGATTTTCGTGAAGTTCAGTCACTTCGTCCGAAGGATATAGCAAGCGTCGAATACTATGACCTCCCGTCAGGAATATATGCCAAGGATGTCGCAGCAATCAACTTTATTCTGAAAAAACAGGACAACGGCGGCTATACACAGTTAGACGCTTTGCAGGGACTCGGATTCCTTAATGGTGATTACAACCTGATTTCAAAATATATTAAGGGGACAAAAAGTGTTAACCTGTGGGCTGGATATTCCTTGGAGAATCCGAAATCATCAGTGAATGAGCAGGAGACATTCTGTTTTGAAGACAATGTTTTGAAACGGGAGAATAAATATAACGAAGCAGATAATAAAGTGACGGAGAAATATGTGCAAGCCTCTATCAGCAACCGTGGCAACAAATACATATGGATGTTACGCGGTGGAATGTCGTGGAAGAACCACAGGAACAATGCGGATGGAAGAACGGTCAGTTACGGGATTTTCGATTCTGCATTCACCAATCCTGAAATTCTTGAAATAGACAGCAGGAATAAAACTCTACGCCCGAGTGTATATTTCTATGGGCTTCACACCATCTCCGCTACAAAGTCACTGGACTATGTCCTTGATGCGTATTATTCCAGAAACGACTATGACCGTAGATATGATGCCGGCACCAGCTCATATAGTTCGATTGTAGGGGAAACTATTACTATTCCAAGGTAAACGCCAATTATTCGATGGCGCTGAACCATCAAAACATGATTACCTTCATGTTCTACGAATTTCTACGTATCAGTGATTCTCATTATTCCGGAATGTCGGAGTATGTCCAGAACCTGCGTTCCTCCGAAACGATTCTTTTTGCCGATTACTCTCAACGCTTAGGACGCTTCTTCTATGATATAAATCCGGGAGTATCATTTCTTACATACCGACTTAGGGGAATGAAGGCGATAACCCATCTTACGCCACGGCTTCAGGCAAGGATGGCGTATATGATTGACAGGAGACAGCAGCTTCAGTTCGCTGTCGCTTTAGGTAACACCTATCCGAGGATTAACACCATCAACAATGTGGAGCAACAGATTGACCCGATAATTATTCTCAAGGGTAATCCGGAGATGGATAACTCCATCCTGCTTAGTCCACGTCTAAGTTATAATCTCAATCTCAATAAGTTTGGTATGGAAGTAGGAACGACATATTTCTATCAGGACCACTCGATTGTTTCCGACTATTATATTCGTGATGGACATCTCATCAGTACTTTCAGGGATGACTGTGTATATCATAAGCAGAGTGCGGACATTTCTTTAACCTATAAACCCTCCAATTACCTTAACATGCAGATCTTGGGAGACTGGAGCAGGCATATGACACGTGGTGAAGTTGAACACCGAAATTTGTCATCTTTTTCGGGAAGTGCAAACCTGAATTATTATGTCGGAGATTTTTCATTTGGTGCATGGTTGTCAACACCTGTCAAAGATTTGGTAGATTGTCAGATAAGCAGAAAGACGTTTTGGCAATATCAGCTATCTGCAATGTGGAATCACGGCAACTGGGCTATTGAAGCCAATGCAAACAATCTGTTCCTGATGAAAAATAGATTGGAAGAAGAGATAGAGACGGCAGTTTATTCCGTCAACAGAACAAACTGTAACCGTAGGAACAATCAATATGCTACCATCAAGGTTGTATATAACTTCGACTATGGGAAAAAGACTTCCAAATCACCTCAGTATCAGCATGCTGTAAGCGAGAGTGCAATCTTAAGATGAATTGATAAAAGAAAAGTCATCAATATGGAGAATCCTGTTGTTTTTTTAATTTGCAAGGAGATATTTGAGAAATTCGGTGAGCTGCGGCTGTTCAGTCGGGGCGAATACTTTGCGTGTTCAGGTGAAGTGAAGGAATATGCCGGGTGGATTGTTTCAGGTAGTTTCAAATACTCCCTCACGTCTTCTGACAGGAACAACAGAGTAATTGGCTTTTCCCTCGATTGATAGACTATGAGAGTGTGATGTACTCCACTAAAATTAGGATTGACATTATAGCTCTTGAAGATTCGGAGGTAATAGTAATCCCGGCAAAGATAATGTGGGAAAGGCTGAACGGCGGCGATCACGAACTGAATATGAGCTTGATGATGGTAATGTTTGAGCAACTGTATGATCAGTTCTCGGAATTTTGCAGCCATACTCCGGCACAGCGGTATCTTCGACTGCTTGAATGCTATCCCCGGATAACGGATATTGCATCATACAGAGATATTGCCCCCTATCTTAATATCTCGCGCCGTCAGCTTCAGAGAATCATAGAAACTATATCAAAAGAGATACAAACAAAACTAATAAACTGAAACAATATGCGAATGAAGACCTTTTTAATTCCTTTTATCCTCATCGGCTGTATTTTCATGACAGCGTGTGGTAATGAAGATGAACTTAAAGACAATATTACGACCATCCTTCTATCTGTAGATTCACATACGGATGATATGATGTTTCTGAGTGGTAATGGTGAATGTCTGCGGGTTAAAGAAGAAAACTCGACCGAATGGGACAAACATCCCGGCATCATTGGATTCAAATATGAGAAAGGATATAAATATCTCTTGAAGGTTGAAAAGACCCTTCTTGCCAATCCTCCACAAGACAGTCCTGACGTGGAATATCGACTGATTGAAATAATGTCAAAGAAATTCGACGGTCTCAACATATCAATTCAATACGCTATTGATGCGGATGATGTAGAGGCAGTAGAGTCTTGCCTATCGTCAGATGTAGATGCACTCTCACACAGCTTTTACCTGTTATATGAAGGGAAAATATCGGGTAATGATGGCAAGATAATTGAGCTGATCGACAACGAAGGCAATCGAAAATATAAGTACGGGATTGAGATGATACAGCTTGAGGAAATTGAAAAAAAATATACCAGTATTTTGCCGCAAGGACAGATAGTTTTGGTCGGCACTTGGATTCTTCATGAAACAATAGATGATGCCGGCGTAGATGATTTCTTTGTAATCTTCGAACGTACATCAGGATTTGTTTCAGGAGCCGACCAGCCTCTTTACGTTCGCCCATGGCTATATAAGCTATATCAGAAGTTATGTCCAAATGCAGGCGTTCGCTCTGTAATAATATCTCAAACACTTTGTAATGATTATAATGATTAATATATCACCTATGAAAGAAATCAAAATTTCGTCTATTTCAGAGAATCAGAGAAAGTTAATCAAGGTCTCTTTCAAAAGTTGAAAAAATAAATCCAAGTTTATAATTACAATGTCGAGGCGTAAAAACACATAGGCTTAAGCAATTTGGTAGAATTATGTGAGTTAAATTTGTAATATTAGATATATAGAACCGGATACAAACATATAAAAATGGATAAAGCAAAAGTCATCAATATGGAGAACCCTTCTGATTTATCATTATGCAAAAAAGTGTTTGAGAAATTCGGTGAGCGGTGGTCGTTCAGTTGGGGCGAATACTTTACGCGTTCAGGTGAAGTAGGACTGACATTATACATCTTGAAGATTCGGAGGTAATAGTAATCCCGGCAAGGATCATGCGGGAAAGGCTGAACGGCGATCACGAACTGAACAAATCATCGGTAGGTTTTATGATTTCAGAAGTGGGCGGTAACCTCCAATTCAGATTAATATTCAACCACATAGCTCATAGTCAGAGTTATATCGCTTTTATATATCAGAATTTTTCGGTAACTTTGTACCCATGAGACGCCACTTTAACACGCATCTTGAAGGAATTGACCTTCAATTCTGGCACGGCTTGATAGAAAGCCATGGTAAACTCGTGTCGTTGAAAAAAGGAGAGTTCCTTTGTCGAAAGGGTGAGCCGACAAATGTTTGCGGTTATGTGAAATCCGGTTATCTCGTTTACAAAATTGCAGGTGTTGAAAAGCCTGATACAATCGGTGGATTTGCTTTTGTTAATGCTCTTTGTGGTGATTATCCGAATTGTATGCATAATGCCCCGGCTATGTACGACCTTATAGCCGGTAAGAGATCTGAAGTATGGGTCATTGATGCCACGATACTTCCGAGACTGTTTGAGGAAGACCATCAGACATGTAGGCAAGGACGCCTTTTCATGGAAGCTGCGTACGTATCATTGGTGAAGCGCTATTATGCCCTGTACGCCAAGACTCCAATGGAGCGTTACGTCGACCTTATCACAGAGCATCCTCAGATTCAACAGGATGTGCCACAGAAAGAGATTGCAAAGTATCTACAGATAGATCCGGTTACACTCTGCCGTTTCAGAAAGGAGCTGCTGAAGCAATAATTCCACTCAAAATATAAATCCAAATTTATAATCGGAAGAGTTATGCCGGCTCATTAATGAATATGGTATAGTTGGCTCACATTTTCATAAAGATTAATAAATATCTTCTGGGCTAACGAGATATAAATAATAATTATGAACCGGAAAATAATCTTATCTTTTGTAGCTTTTGCACTGGGAGTGCCAATATAAATAGACACCGCAACCGCTCACTCGGTGTCAGCGGTTGCGGTGTCTCAATCATTCCGGTTCAA
>JAAVCP010000065.1 GCA_014802265.1 Bacteroides sp.
AAATGATTTGCTGGAGATCGTGCTGTATCTGCAGAAAGCGTATGGAAAAAACAAGATCGGACTTCTGGGACATTCGTGGGGAAGCGTTCTGGGAAGCATGTTTGCGCTGGAACACCCCGAACATACCCTTTTCTATATCGGTTGCGGGCAAGTCATTAATATCATGGAAAATGAGCGGATGGGTTACGCCATTTTAAAAGATACGATTAATAAAAGCGGTAACAAAAAGGATATCAGGAAGTTGGAAAAGATCGGCGAATACCCGACGGACTATTTTGATATGAAGGTCTATCGCAAGATGGGACAGATCAGGAGCCTGCAGGGGAAATACGGACTGGCGCAGGATTTCAGCAAGACGGTCATCGACCTGTGGCGCAGATCGCCGGTTATGGGGATGAAGGACCTCCTTCCCTTTATAACGGGTATCACGACCAATATGCAGGTGATGAGTGAACTGATGTCTTTTGACTTAAGAAAAGAAGGCAGCAGCTATCAGGTTCCGGTTTACTATGTGCTCGGAGAAAAGGATTGCCAGACGCCGATTGAGATCAGTATGAAATATTTCGAGGAGATGGATGCGCCTGAGAAGAAACTTTATCTGATTCCGAATGCTGGACATGCGCCGATGATTGATAACGTGGAGGAGTATCGGAGCGCGGTGGGGGAGATTGTGGGGAGGAATGTGTAAGAAGTCCATAATTAGGTAGCAATATATTGGGTATATTCTTTTGTCTTTTCGAAAAAAGGTTTTTATCGCAGTAGTTCTTGCAGAAGATTTGATATTTTAAGGGCTTAAAAGAAGTTATTGGAAATGAGGATTCATTTTGATATACTATATTTAAAGTTTTATTAAGCTTTTAGGGATACATCTTTGATAAAGTGGTTGAGCCGGAGTCAAGAAGAACGGATATATAATTTACTGCGATGGAATTTGGATAAAGTAGAAAATTCGGAGGAAGTACCATAATGGATAATAGAAGTATTAAAAAGTTGGAAGCCGACTTGTGGGAGTCTGCGGATTTGCTTAGAGCAGGTTCAAAGTTGACTTCCAATCAGTATTGTATGCCGGTACTTGGATTGCTTTTCTTAAGATATGCTTACAGCAGATATAAAATGGTAGAAGGCGAAATATTAAAAAACAGACCTGTTAGAAATGGACGCCGGATGCCGGTTGAGGCAAAAGATTTCACAGCTAAGAGCGCTCTGTATCTTCCGGAAATGGCTCAGTACAATTGGCTTGTAAATTTGCCAGAGAATGTGGTTTCATTGAGACTTACAAATGTATCCGGTCAGACTATGGGAAGTCTTGGTGAAGTAGTAAATAATGCTATGGAGCTTGTGGAACAGCAGAGCGAGCAGCTCACGGGTGTACTTCCAAAGAGCTATACAGATTTTTCTGATGATTTACTCGGAGAACTTCTTAGGATATTCAATAACAATGCACTTGATGAAGTAGGGGGTGATGTTATTGGTCGCATCTATGAATATTTCCTGAATAAATTCGCTAAAAACATAGCCTCTGATGATGGTGTGTTCTTTACGCCTAAATCACTGGTAAAAATGATTGTTAATATTTTAGAGCCTACAAGCGGTGTTCTCTTAGACCCTGCCTGCGGTTCAGGCGGTATGTTTGTACAGACGGGAGATTTTGTAAACGAGGCAGGATTACAGGCAAACAGCAGTATGACTTTTTATGGACAGGAGAAGGTAGAATATAATGCACAGCTTTGTCTTATGAATATGGCTGTACATGGATTAACCGGTGTTATTAAGTCAGGTGATGAAGCAAACAGCTTTTATCATGACGCACATAATTTGGCGGGATGCTGTGACTATGTTATGGCTAATCCGCCCTTCAATGTAGATAAAGTAAAAGCAGAGTCAGCCGTTAATGCGGGCAGACTTCCCTTTGGTGTACCGAAAGAGAATAAGAACAAGGAAATCGGAAATGCAAATTATCTTTGGATTTCTTATTTTTATGCTTATCTTAATGAAACAGGGCGTGCAGGATTTGTTATGGCTTCTTCTGCTACAGATAGTCAGGGAAGTGATAAGGACATCAGAGAAAACCTTGCGAGAACAGGTCATGTGGATGTCATGATCAGTGTAGGAAATAACTTTTTCTACACGAAGAGTTTACCATGTTCTCTGTGGTTCTTTGATAAAGGAAAAACAGATGAATTAAAGAGTAAAGTTCTTTTTATAGATGCAAGAAATTACTTTACAGTGGTAGACCGTACGCTTAATGAATGGAATGAATGGCAGCTTAAAAATATGAATGCTATTGTTTGGCTTTACAGAGGCGAGACAGATAAATACAAGGCATTACTTGAAGAATATAAGTCTGTTCTTAAAGAAATGATTGCAGAAGTGGGAGAGGAAGCTCTTGATGCTGTAATGGATGATGTATTCATAGATGGACTTGAAGTTGCTATGAAGCATTTGAAAACGCTTAGAGAGGAAGCAAAGAAAGCTGTAGAAGCATGTGATAAGAAAGAAAAGAAGAAAGTACAAGCGTCATGGGACGAAAAGGTTGCGGCAGTAGAAGAAATTGTAGAAGTAGTAAGGGAAGCACATTGGCTTTACAGTAAATTTGGCGAGGGCAAGTATGAAGATATTCTTGGTCTTTGTAAGATTGCAGACATTGAAACGATTGAGGGGAAAGGATGGTCGCTTACTCCGGGGGCATATGTAGGGGTTACGCCTGTTGAGGATGACGGGGTAGATTTTGCGGAGAGAATGACGGAGATACATAGGGAGTTATTAGAATTGCAGGCTGAAAGTAATGAATTGATGGATACCATCTCTCAGAATATGAAGGAGATGGGATTATGAAAACAGTAAAATTGCAGGATATAACTTTGAATATCACAGATGGTAAGCATGGCGATTGTGAAAGCGAGGATAATTCTGGCTACTATTTTGTTAGTTGTAAGGATGTTCGTGATGGTAATATTTGTTATGAAAATGCGAGACAAATAACAGAGCGTGCCTTTGTTGAAACGCATAATAGAACTTTGCTGGAACCGAACGACATTCTTATAACTAATAGTGGAACAATTGGAAGAATGGCGCTTGTTAAAGATATACCTGAGACATATAAAACAACTTTTCAAAAAAGCGTGGCAATAGTAAAGCCGAATCAAGATTTGATGAGACCTGATTATTTATACTACAGTTTGCTTAATTGTGTGCAACAGTTTGTAAATGAATCAAATGGTTCTGCACAGAAAAATCTTCTTTTGGGAACGATGCGAAATTTTGATATTGTCATTGAGGAAAGTTTTGAAAAACAAGAGAAATTGGCAGGAATTCTGAAAGCGTATGATGACCTTATTGAAAACAATCAAAAGCAAATCAAACTCTTAGAAGAGGCGGCACAGCGTCTTTATAAGGAATGGTTTGTAGATTTGAGATTTCCAAATTATGAGGAATGCAAAATAATTGGTGGAGTGCCGGAGGGGTGGAAGAGGTTACTTATTTCCGATGTGTGTGAAACAATAGGAGGTGGAACTCCGGCGACGAAGGTAAATGAATATTACCAAGATGGTGAAATTAGGTGGGTTACACCAACTGATATTACAAAAAATAAGAGTATAATACTATTGGACTCTGAGAAGAAGATTACAAAATTAGGATTAGAGAGAAGTGCAGCAAGAATGGTTCCACCGTATACTATTTTAATGACGAGTAGGGCAAGCGTAGGTTATTTTGGTATTTGTGAACATGAGGTGTGTACAAATCAAGGTTTTATTTCGTGCGTTCCTTTTGAAGAAAATGTTAGATATTTTCTTTTATACAATTTAATGTATCGCGTTGAAGAAATACGACAGAAAGCAAGTGGTTCGACTTTTTTAGAGATTAGCAAAAAATCATTTAGGGAACTTGAAATTGTTTTACCAGATAGTAATACACTTGAAATGTTTAATAAGGTTATCCCTCCTCTTATCAAGCAGATAGAAATATCTGTAAAGAGAATGAGTCAATTATCGCAAGCACGAGATAGACTATTGCCAAAGCTTATGAATGGAGAAATTAAGATGTAAATATGAAGTTATTGGTAATAAACAG
Organism: Bacteroides sp.; assembly: GCA_014802265.1. GTDB lineage: Bacteria > Bacteroidota > Bacteroidia > Bacteroidales > Muribaculaceae > Lepagella. The sequence goes on from JAAVCP010000065.1 coordinate 4,072, forward strand.
ATAGAAATAGAAAAAGAAGGTGAAAATATTGAGTGAATTAATGCGGCTTGATGAGGAATACAGAAGCTGGATACAGGAGCTTGGAAAAAGATATCAAACAAGTCATATTAAGGCTTCTATCCGTGTAAATAATGAAATGTTAATGTATTATTGGTCGGTCGGAAAAGATATTACAGAAAGGCATGCGGACAGTAAATGGGGAAACAAATTTTTTCAGAATATGAGTATGGATATGTCTGATATGATTCCTAATGCCAAGGGTTTTTCGCCGACTAATTTGAGATATATGATGCGTTTTTATGAAATGTTTAAAAACATTATAATTGTTCCCCAAGTTGAGGAAAAATTTATAGAAAATAATGGTAATAAAATTATTCCCCAAGTTGGGGAACAATTTGAAATGGCATCAAACAAAGTCTTTATGATTCCTTGGGGACACATAAAGCTGTTGATAGATAAATGTCATGACAATCCTCAAAAGTTTAATTTTTATGTTGATAAAACTATTGAAAACAATTGGTCAAGGGCAGTTTTATTAAATTTTTTAAGCACAGATTTGTATGAACGGCAGGGACATGCAGTTACAAACTTTAAATATACATTGCCTGAAGGAACTGGTGATTTGGCGCAGGAAATGACAAAGGATCCGTATAATTTTGATTTTGTTGCGATCCGTCAGGGATATGATGAGAAAGAGTTAAAAGATGCACTTATGGACAATGTGCAGAATTTTTTGATGGAACTTGGAACAGGATTTGCATTTGTAGGAAGAGAATATCGTTTACAGGTAGGAAACACGGAACAGTATATTGATATGCTGTTCTACAATATAAAGCGTCATTGTTATGTGGTTGTTGAAGTAAAAGTTGTAGACTTTGAACCGGGATTTATTTCTCAAACAGCTACCTATGTATCCGCGGTTAATCATATACTCAAAGGAAATGATGATACACAAACAATAGGTCTTCTTATATGTAAGACAAAAGATAACATACTAGCAAAATAAGCGGTGGAAACATCTACAGAACCGATAGGTATATCTGAATATGAATTAAATGCGTTGCTACCTAAAGATTTTAAAGGTACATTACCTACAATAGAAGAATTAGAACAAGGATTAAACGTGAAGAATATGTAACAAATAATTTTACAGATATGACTTTGTTCATGAAAATATAAGTATTGGGAAAGGAGTGTCGCTGTGAGCTACGACTACTCAGAAAACATATTAGTCCAAGAAAGTGCAGGCCACCTTCTTGAAGACCTCGGATGGAGAGTCGAATTTGCATATAACACAGAAGTTCTTGGAGAGAATGGTTCTTTTGGAAGAAAATCTTACAAGGATATTCTTTTGGTGCGTTATCTTAAAGAGGCTCTTACAAAATTTAATCCATGGATGACACCGGCACTTGTGGAGGATGCGCTAAAGACTTTTGAACAACATCTCTCGACTGCTTCATTAATGCAGATAAATGAGGAAAAATACGGTTACATTCGTGATGGCATTCCTGTAAAGGTGAAAAAGCCAAACGGTCAAATAGAGGAAAAGAAAGCAGCTGTCATAGATTTTACCAATCCTGATCATAATGATTTTCTTGCTGTTAAAGAGCTGAAAATCCATGGCGACTTGTATCGCAGACGCACGGATATCGTAGGATTTGTAAATGGTATTCCGCTTTTGTTTGTAGAACTGAAAAAGAATACAGTAGATGTGCAGGACGCGTATACCAATAATTACACAGATTATTTGGATACCATTCCACATCTGTTTTATTATAATGCGTTTTTAATGCTTTCCAATGGTGTTGAGTCAAAGGTAGGTACACTTGGGAGTAAGTATGAGTTTTTTCATGATTGGAAGCGGCTTAATGAGCAGGAAACCGGTAATGTTGCGTTAGAAACGATGCTTCGCGGTATTTGTGATAAAGCCAATTTTCTCGATTTGTTAGAGAACTTTATTCTGTATGACCACTCTGGCGGAACTACAGTCAAGATACTTGCAAGAAACCATCAGTACCTTGGAGTAAATGAGGCAGTTAAGGCTTATGAGGCTCGTAAGCTCAACAATGGTAAGCTTGGTGTATTCTGGCACACACAAGGTTCTGGGAAAAGTTATTCTATGGTATTTCTTTCTCAGAAAATTCGCAGGAAGTTTGCGGGTTCACCTACCATTGTTATACTTACAGATCGGGATGAGCTTAATACACAGATAAGCGACACTTTTGAAAACTGTGGTCTTCTGGGAAAAACAAAGGCTTCCAAATTCATAGCTACAAGCGGTGACGACTTGATCAATAAGTTAAAGGGAAATCCAAGCTTTATATTTACCCTGATTCAGAAGTTCAATAAGAAAGTGGAAAAGCCGATTATCCCTGACCACGATATCATTATCATGTCGGATGAGGCTCATAGAAGCCAATACGGTATATTTGCAGATAATATGGTGGGATTGCTTCCGACGGCTGCCAGAATTGGTTTTACGGGAACTCCGCTTTTGTCAAATGACAATATTACGGAGCGTACTTTTGGCGGTTATATCTCTATTTATGATTTCAAGCGTGCGGTAGAGGATAAGGCTACTGTGCCTCTTTATTATGAGAATAGAGGCGAGAAGATACTTGATATTCACAACCCTGATATTACGGATAAAATTCTTGATGCCATTGAAGCAGCAGATTTTGATGCGGAGCAGGTTGAGAAATTAGAGCATGAATTTGAAAAGGAAATCCATCTTCTGACAGCGGAGCCAAGGCTTCGTTCTGTCGCTAAAGATTTTGTGGCGCATTATTCTGATCTTTGGACAAGTGGCAAGGCAATGTTTGTCTGCCTCAATAAGGTTACCTGTGTCCGCATGTACAACTATGTGCAGGAGTATTGGCAGGAAGAAATCGAAGCATTAAAGGATGAACGAAAGGCTGCCACACAACAGGAAGCGCAGGAACTTGACCGCAAGATAAAGTGGATGATGGATACCGAGATGGCTGTGGTAATCTCACAAGAGCAGAATGAAATTCAGACATTTAAGAAATGGGATCTGGATATTAAATCGCACCGTGAGAAGATGGAAAAACGTGAGCTGGACAAAGAATTTAAGGATCAGGACTCTCATTTGAGAGCGGTTTTTGTCTGTGCTATGTGGCTTACGGGATTTGATGTAAAGTGTTTGTCGTGTCTTTATCTGGACAAACCGTTAAAAGCGCATACACTGATGCAGACCATTGCAAGGGCAAACCGTGTAGCAGAGGGTAAGAGCAACGGACTTATTATTGATTATATTGGAATTGTTAAAGCGCTCCGTAAGGCACTGGCTGATTATACGGCCAATGTGGGCGGCAGAAATACAGATCCCACAGTTGATAAGGGGGAGTTAATAGAGAGGGTGCTGGAAGTCATAGCTGCCGCAGATAATTTTTTGTGTGGCAAAGGGTTTATATTGAATAATCTCATATCTGCACGGGATTTTACTAAACTGGCATTGTTGCAGGAGGCGGCGAATATTGTTTGTGACAGTAAAGAGAGTAAAAAGCAATTTATGACTTATGGTAATGAGCTTAATCGAATGATGAAGTATCTCGACAGACACGATATTTCAGATGGAGACAGACAAAAGAAAGATGCCATTATTGCCATATATGATGATCTGAAGAAAAAGAAGAAGCATGTAGATACAGTCGATCTGATGGTAGAGATTAATGGTATTATTAGTGAATATATTTTGATAGAGCAAACACCGGAAAATCGGAGTATAGAAAAGCGTTTTGATATCAGCAAAATTGATTTTGATTTGCTTCGCAGAGAGTTTGCTAAGGTTAAAAAGAAAAACCTTATGTTTATGGAGCTGGATGAACTGATCCAGACACGTTTAGATGAAATGCTTAAGGCTAACCCTAAGCGTATTGATTATTATGAACGCTATCAGAAAATCATTGAAGAGTATAATCAGGAGCAGGATCGGGCGAATATTGAAAAGATGTTTATGGAACTTATGGATTTAGCAAATTCCATGAATCAGGAAGAACAGAGATATGTCCGTGAAGGTTTTACAAGTGATGAAGAATTGTCATTATACGATATGCTTTTTGATGAAAACCTTTCAAAGGAAGATATCAAGAAGATCAAAAAGGTTGCGGTAGATTTACTAGATAAGATTAAGGGTAAGATTTCAGAACTTGACCACTGGACGGACAAGCAGGAAACGAAAGCTGAGGTAGATACACTTATTGGAAAGATTCTGTGGGAAGGACTGCCGGAGTGCTATTCGGATAGTGCGATTTTTACATATAGACAGAAGATCTATGAGTATGTGTATATGAGGTATAAAGAAGTGGCGTAGGAATGGTATGATTTCAGAGAGGATTGGGTGTTATTGAGGCTTTTCTTATATTGATTGAAGTCATGCAAAAAAGGCAGTAAACCCTTTTAGGAAAGTGGGTATTTTATGATGACCAAACAGGAACTTCTGATTGAATATAATATTCAGGATATTATTGAATACATAGTTGAAGATTTGCGAATTGAATACGATAAAGCAATGCAGATTTTCTATAATTCTCAGACTTTTGATAAGCTCACGGATATTGAAACGGGTTTGTATCTTGAAAACTCTGCATATGTTTATACAATTTTTCAAGATGAAATGATTTTCGGTCGTTTAGTTTAGACGGAAATATAAGAAAGGCTATTTGCAGAAAAACTATGAAAATTGTAAGAGCAGGGATAAATGATGCGAAGGTAGTGGGGGTAGTTCATTCAACTGCATGGAATAGAATTAGAGTTATGGATATAAATTGGTAATTATTAAAATGAATAGTAAAAAAGTAAGGGATACAATATGCCAAATGAAATTTTTGAAAAAATAAAAAAATATATGGATATGGATAAAATATCTGTATTTGTGGGTGCAGGCATCTCTGCATTATCAGGATATCCCTCATGGAACGGGTTAGTTAGAAAAATGTCGGATGAAATGGGATATACTAGGGAAAACGAGAAGAAAGATTTTTCGACAGAAGAATTATTGAAAATTCCACAAATGTATTATAACAAATATAAAGACAAAATGTATTTAAAGAAAATAAATGATGAATTTGCTGGTAAATATGATGCAAATGAAGTTCATGATCTTATTTTTTCGTTAAGACCCAAACATATATTGACTACAAATTATGATACATTGCTCGAACAGACTTCGGTAAAATTTGGTAGGAATTACAGTGTTATTAATACAGATGCGTCAGTTTCTTCTAGTGTGTCAAACCAATATTTGATTAAACTGCACGGGGATTTAAGCACTAAATTTGTATTGAAAGAACAGGACTATTTAGATTATGAAACAAATTTTATGCTTATCGATAAGCTGACAAAGTCGATTTTTGCGACAACATTAGTAATATTTGTAGGATATGGGCTGAATGATTATAATATAAAACTAATCTTGAACTGGGTAAAAAATGTACAAGCAGATACATTTATTCGTCCAATTTTTATTCATACTGGTGAAAAATTAAACAAACTAGAGAAACAATATCAAAAGCAGAGAGGATTGGACGTAATAGATGCTAATGATTTTGGGAAATTTGAGAAAAACGACTATCAAAGTAAATATAAAATTGTTTTAAGCGAAATTTTGAATTATAGTGCTTTAAATAAAAATGATTTAAAGTTGAATGTAGTTGAGAAATTGAATAATAAGGTACTAGGGATTGAAAATATACACTACTTCAGGCGCACAGATTTTAATACGATATTTGCAAATGAATATTATATAGGTGATGGAGGAGAGGTCGTAAGTCTGTTTGATTCTTTATTAGGCGATGTACAACGAGAAAGTTCAATTGCTAAAAGCATTGAAGAATATTCATCTCTTAAATGTTTTCTATCCCATTGTGAAGTAGAATTATCAGAAGGAAAATGGAAAAAGAGAGAAATTGATATTACAGACAATATTAGTTTTTTGTCAGATTTTGATAGAATGGAGGAGTATTGCTCTAAGGACTATGTTGGGAATTATGAAAAATACAAGAAAGCATATTATTTAGCTAAACTTTCGAGATATAGAGAAAGCTATTTTTTGTTTACAGAATTGGTTTATAATTTAAAGAAAAATGAGGAATGGGATTTATATTATTTGTCTCAAGTAAACAGAGGCTATTTATATAAGATTATTACGCAATTAGTAAAGCATACTTCTGGAGAAATGAGTTTTTTTACTCTAGGTCAAGCAGTAAAGATATATGAAGATGAATTTATTAAAAAATTAAATTACGAGATGAAGAATTTTACTCTTGAACAGCAATTTGATTATTTGCCAGTGGATTTTAGAGATAAGTTTGGCTTCTTAGAGAATTTGTGCAAAAAATATCCGTATAATGATAGATATTTGTATTTGATTGAGCATAAAAATAAGATTCTGCAGGATTCGGTATGTAAAACAAGCTATTTAATGGGTATATCCACAGCAGATATAATTAAGCAGGAGGTTCTAGATGAGATAAAGTTTACATATGAAAATATGATTTTACATACTGGATTTAAAGAATATAAAACATATGTCAAGAATGCATTGATGTCATGGCTTGAGTATTATGTTGAGGAATGTAAACAACGGAAAAAGGAGGAAAGACCGAGAAACAACTGTTATTACAAATTAACATTTACCGATATTGTTATTTTGGCGCAAATATGTGATAAAAATGATATAGATTATTTGGTTAGGATTCATGCTTTTAATATAGCAGAGTTATCCGAAAATGATACAAAGTTACTCACGAATTATTTGATAAAACGACTTAATAAATATAAGGAACTTTTGGGTGAAGATAAAACAGTAAGTGGAGAAAAAATTTTTCTGTGGGTAGAGCAATCATTTGAAATTAAAAGGCTATTGAAATTATGCTCATATTATATTACTGAAGATAATATAGTGATAAAAATTTTCGATTTGATGAAAGAAATTGAAAATTATGAAATTATTTTTCCTGAAATAGTGCATATTATGGAATCTTATATCGCAATAGCTAAAATAAATGAGGATAAGCTTATTAATTATGTAGAAAAGTGGCTTATGGATATCAGTAATGAGCAATGCGAAGATTTTGTAAAAGTGACTGAACTGTTGCTTGATTGTAAAAAAGAAAATTCAATGCCACATATCTCAAAAATGGTAATGGAAGACAAATTTGACGACGCTCACTTAAAGGCTATGAACGATATTTTTCTCTTATTAAGTTCGGCGGCACAAGCTAAGATAAATTCATTGTTGGATTTTTCAGTTATTAATATATATAAAAGATATAAAAACGCCAAAATTCAAGATGTAGAAATTATATATAATGCTTGTACGGTCTCCTTTGATCAAATTATCAATGAAAGGAATTTTGAAAAGAGGGGAATCAGATCCTATGGTGCATATTCAGATGATGATATTATTAGAGCAGGTATTATCTTGTTGGTTGAGAATAAATGTAATGATAAGGAATTTTTTGAACGATATATAGGAATAAATGATGAGTTTGATTATTGGTTCTCGGAAGATTGCTTTGAAGATAATCGCTTTAATATTCATTGGATAAGGTATTACTCTGATAAAATGTTGGATACAATCAAGGAAGATAATAAGAAGAAAGATCAGATGTTAAGAATACTTGAAATGGATGATAGTTTTCACAAAGCTGATGATTGGTTAGTGAGAAGAATGTTCTATGTGTATAGATATCTTACTAAATAACTAACAATAGAGAAAATCCTTAATTTATGAATATGTAACAGTGAAAAAGGAAGTTATTGAATCATATAAAAGCATGAAATATAATAAATGATAGAAAACCTCGATAAGGAGTAGAAAAATGGAACATTATATTACTGAAATTTGTATTGATAAGTTAAGACATTTATCCAATATAGTTATCCCTTTAAATTCGGAGCAAAGGCAGCATTTGATTATTACTGGTAAAAATGGATCTGGAAAGACTTCTTTACTCATGGCATTGCAAAAGTATTTACGGGCAATAAATGATAAACAATTCAAAGCTTTAATTGAACGATATATTCCTCAATCGCTAGAAATAGAAGAACACATAAATAATGCAGAGACAGAAACAGAGAAATATGAAATAAAAAACGATAATGCGTTTGTTTTGCAACAAGTAAAACAATATGCAGATGGAGTGAAGCTTTTACTCAACGACAGTGAGCATATAGAGTCTTTATATGCTCAGGGCGACTTTATAACAGCATATTTCCCGGCGAATAGAAAAACACAAATTGTCCGCTCTCAGGGAGTTGAAGACATCAAGTTGAGTAATGCTTATGCAGTTAATTCACAACCGGGAGAACTTCTTCATAAATATATGGTGCATTTGAAGACACAGCAGTCATATGCAAGAAATGAGGGCGATATAGTGACTGTAGATAGAATTCAGGGGTGGTTTGACCGATTTGTGGAAGCTTTGCGGGTTTTGTTGGATAACGATACGATTGATTTGGAATACGACTATAAAGAGTATAGTTTTAAGATCCATGAATCCGGCAGAATTCCTTTTGGTCTTGAGACTCTTTCAGATGGATATTCTTCGGTTATTCAAATTGTATCGGATTTGATTTTACGAATGGATAAAAACTGGCTCTTAGGTGATGAAATTAGTCAGTATGATATAGAGGGAATTGTATTGATTGATGAGATTGAAACTCATCTCCATATTGCTCTGCAAAAGAAGATCATGCCGTTTTTAACAGAATTTTTCCCAAGGATTCAGTTTATTGTTACTACACATTCGCCATATATTTTGAATTCACTCTCGAATGCCAAAGTATATGATTTGGAGAATTGCATAGAATTAGAAGATTTATCCGCATATTCTTCGGATGCTCTTGCAGAGGGGTATTTTGGAGCGGATGAATATTCAGATAAATTAAAAGAAAAAATTAACAGATATAAGTATCTGAAAGAAAAATCAGATTTAACGGAGATAGAACATGCAGAGAGGGCTAAACTCCGAAGTGAATTCCGGAATATTCCAAAAGGATTATCACCGGAAATAACAGATATATTTTATGATATAGAAGGAAAGCAATTATGATAAAAGTGGAACGCAAAGTAACAGAAAAATCTCAAAAAGCAATAGATTCCCTGAAAAAAGAAAAATCAAAAAATGGCTCCTATAATATCCCCGAAGTAAATGCGGCATTAAAAGAAATGTTTCATGGAAAATGTTACATTTGTGAAAATAAACAGATTACTTCTTATCAAATTGAACATTTAATCCCGCATCGTGGAAATATAGAGCTAAAGTATGATTGGAATAATCTCTTTTTAGCCTGTGCACATTGTAATAATACAAAGCTTGATAAATTTGATCCCATTATTGACTGTACAAAAGAGAATGTCGAGGAACTGATTGCCTTTCGAAAAAAAGGATATTTTGGAACGGATGAGAAGTTGATTTTTGATATGCTGGACTGCAGAATAGAAACACGAAATACAGTAAGGCTGTTGCAGGAAGTTTATTATGGTTCTACGCCTCAAAAGAAAATGGAGGCTACAATATTGAGAAGAATTTTAAGGAAAGAACTTTCAGAATTTAAGGAATATGTCCGCGAATATAAGGAAGCGGAAGATGAAGAAAAGGAAGATTTGAAATGTCTTTTACAACAGCAACTAAGGGACAGTTCACCATTTGCTGCTTTCAAGAGATGGCTGATCAGGGATAATAAAGATGCATATCCGGAATTATTAGTGTACATAGGTTGAGTTACTTGAACTGGACAATGGGGATAAAATGAAAAGAAGCATATATGAAACGAGAAGAATATATTTCAGATGAAACAGTTATTAAGTGTGCAAATGAAGCAGTAAGAATTGAATTGGAAAAAAATAGGGCTTTAGGGATTCCGGTGGTTATATATGACAGGGAAAGCCAGATTATATATCGGGAAAATGGCGTTGGGTCCCGGACAGAGGTGGGAAGAAGGAGGAGAAAAGAGCGGTATAGTGAGCGAATTTCAAAACAAAAGAGCGAGATTACAATGAAAACTCTGATATTAAATGGATCTCCAAGAATAAATGGTGATACTAGCAGTCTTATTAATAAAATCACCGAAAAAATAGCAGGAGAGTATAGAATCGTAGATGCCTACAGGTGTAAGATTTCACCTTGCCTGGATTGTCGGTATTGTTGGAAAAATAGCGGATGCGCAATAAATGATGAAATGCAAGAAATCTATAAATATATACAGGAATGTGATAATATTTTGATTGCTTCACCACTCTATTTTTCGGAATTGACTGGAAAATTATTAGATGTTGGAAGCAGACTTCAAACATATTTTTGCGCCAGATATTTTAGAAAGGAAGAGCCGATCACAAAATCTAAAAAGGGCGCAGTTATATTAGTTGGTGGCGGTGATGGTCATATAGATACAGCTTATAGTACAGCATGTACACTTTTACATCATATGAACTGCTATAACATTCATGATGCAGTATATAGCCATAACACTAATGAAAGACCTGCAATTGACGATGAAAATGCCATTTTGGGAATATATTCAATTTTATCTTTTTTTTGCAGAGAAAGAATAGATGTAAATTTCTCTTAAGAGAGCAACAGGAACACTTTCCCGAAAAGGGAGTACAATTTTTCAAGATGAAATGATTTTTGGTCGTTTGGTTCAGACGGAAATATAAGAAAGGCTATTTGCAGAAAAGCTATGGAAATTGTAAGAGCAGGGATAAACGACGCGAAAGTAGTGGGATTAGTCCATTCAACTGCATGGAAACAAGCTTATGAGAATGTGTTTCCTCCGGAATATTTACACTCAGACACACCGGCTAAAAGGACACAGGAGTTTTTAGAGTCTTGTAACAATAAAGATGTTTTCTATTATTTGTTATACGAAGCTGAGTTAGCTGTCGGAGTTGTCAAAGTAATGAAGGAATCGGATGGTTATGAAATAGTAAGTTTTTATATACTCGCAGAACATCGGGGTAAAGGTTTCGGTAAGCAGGTTGTAATATATTTAAGTAAGTTATTAGGTGGAGAGAAAGTGCAGTTGTGGGTATTAGAAGATAACAAAAAGGCCAGACATTTTTATGAAAATAATGGTTTTAAAAACACTGGAAATACAAGAGTAATATGTCGGGGCGATTCTTATGTTCAGATGCAATATGAACTATGTGGCAGTCCATTTTCGTCCCACTCTTGACACTCCACCCACCATCAAGTTATTCTGAAAGTCCGTCTCCGGAAACGGCAGGTGCGGACTTGTAAAGTGAATAAAGTATTCTCCGGCTGTCACCGGAGAGGCAACCGAATATGATAAAAAGCGTAGTGTTGCAAGAAAGAAGGTAAAGGATTGGCTGAAAAGTGTCAGCGCATTTGCTAATAGCTTTGGTGGCACTTTGATTTGGGGCATTACGAATGATGATGAAGTTGTCGGATTAGAAAATGCGAAATCCGATGCGGAGTTTATAAGTGAGACAATCAAAATGAAAATGGATTCTATTCCGAAAGTGAATTTACGTCTTCATAAGAAATGAAAGCGTTCCGGCGGATAATATTACTCTCAAGTGATTGGTTCTTCAGGGAACAATTAAAAATACAACAAAGAACTTTTGGTCAGTTATTTAGAAAATTTATTGAATCGGAACTAAAAAAAATGTAAAAGGAAGCCCGCTCGTGACTTCCTTTACTTGGTTACAATAGTTTCTTCGGCACCCGTCCAAAGAAAAATTGTAATAATATTATATGTTTTGAAAAAAATATTATGTATGGACAATAGTAAAGGGAACTCACTCGTAGTTCCCTTACTTGAATAACTATACTGATACCCCGCTCGTGAGTACCTTTCTTGTACCTTTATACTAGCATGAAAAAAGTAGCTTGTCTACACTTATTTTAGAATGTTTTCTAAATATGCTGCCAGACTTGATATATCTGAAAAGTTGTATTTATCTAATAAAGATTGAATTTCAGCAATTTGAGTCTGCTGAGTAATCAAATCGGATTGGAGTTTGGATCGAGACTCTCTCAATTTTTCTATGTACCGCAATTTATCATTAAAGTCATTTTGCAATGTCTGGTAGTAATGATTTATATTCAGAGATATAGAGATTGCATTATCAACTGCTTTCATCTCATTTGGTGTGAGGTCAGTAATATAGTCTCCCAGTCTGGCCTTACTTACACAAGTAATATTTCCTAATAATACATTGCCATCAAGAATGACTTTGCCAGAGGAATCAACCTTATCTGCAATCGGCACCACGATGGGCAAAGTAGAAGTAGTATGTGTAATAGGCGCAACAAGTGTATTGGGTGACGTTCTATTGGCAGAGTTATACTGGAGAATAACACAAGGTCTTTCTTTGCACTCCTCACTACCTATGCCTATACCAAATTTGCAGCGATATACTTGTCCTCTATAAATAATACGGTTTTTTGCAGATGGAGCTATAGCATTTAGGTATAACTTGTCCTTGAGCCAATCAAGATACAGTTGAGTTTTTGTAAGGTCAATATTCATGCAGGCTTCCTTCGTATTTTTATTGAATTATATGTTTTCTATCAATGTATGTCAATCAAATATACTCCTCAATTGGCACATTAAACAATTTTAAGGTATCTTCCAACCACATATTATATTCTTCTTCGTCCATTGCTCCGGAAGCACTTTAAGGATTTATAAGGAGATTACGCTCCGCCCTTGACACCCCACCCACCATCAAGCTATAATGAAAGTCCGCCTCCGGAAACGGCAGGCGCGGACTTGTAAAGTGAATAAGGTATTCTCCGGCTGTCACCGGAGAGGCAGGACCTACTTGGCAAGATATTTTCATCTGCGAAAGCAGAAATATTACTACCAGGAGGAAGCTATATGATTACGATGGAGCATGTATGTAAATCGTACAGAGTAGCAAAAAGAAACGCGGGCATGAAAGAGGCCTGCAAAGCGCTGTTCCGGCGGGATGTGGAAATCATTCGCGCATTGTCGGATGTCAGTTTCACCATTCAGGACGGAGAGATGGTGGGCTATATCGGACCCAACGGAGCAGGCAAAAGTTCTACGATCAAAATTCTAAGCGGGATCTTAACCCCTGAGAGTGGAAATTGTCTCGTGGACGGACGTATACCATGGAAAAATCGCATGGAGCATGTGCGGCAGATCGGTGTGGTGTTTGGCCAACGCTCGCAGTTGTGGTGGGACGTTCCCGTGATTGATTCCTTTGAACTTTTGAAGGATATCTATACTATCCCCTCATATGAATATCAGAATAATCTGGAGGAATTGACGGAGCTTCTGCATTTGCAGGAGCTTCTGAAAATGCCGACGAGACAATTATCGCTCGGACAGAGGATGCGTTGTGAGATTGCGGCATCTTTATTGCATTCCCCGAAAATATTGTTTCTCGATGAACCCACGATCGGTCTGGATGCGGTGTCAAAACTGGCAGTGCGGGAATTCATTATGCAGTTGAATCAGCAGCATAAGACTACCGTTATTCTGACGACTCACGACATGCAGGATATTGAGGCGCTGACCAAGCGTATTATCCTGATCGGAAGAGGACGGGTGCTTATGGACGGAACGCTGGAAGATATGCGGAGACTGGCGGCAGAGCATGGGCAGGCGGCGAAGAAGTATGAAGGGACAACTGCAAGTGACATGTATGCAGCGGACGCATTCGATCAGAATGACGGGAGCCTTGAGCACATTGTTGCCAGCCTTTATCAGAAGTTAGACATTCTGTAACAAGACTTGAAGTTGCGCTAAGACTGTACAGTACACAGTCTATGTGCAACTAAGTCAAGTCTGGGAGGATGCGAAAAGCTTGCATTCTCCATGGATTGAGAGGAGATAATTAAATGAAAAAATACAAGACCTACTTTTCCTTTTTCCGAATTCGCTTCAATATGGGATTGCAGTATCGTGTGGCGGCAGTCAGCGGTGCGGTGACACAGATTCTGTGGGGGCTTATGGAGTGTCTGGCATTTATGGCTTTTCAGGAGTCCGATCCGGAGGCTTATCCCATGGCGCTTTCTGCAACGGTTTCCTACATATGGCTTCGGGAGGCGTTTTTCTCTGCATTTACGACATGGAATGCGGACGAAGATATTTTTGACAGCATTGTAAACGGAGGGATTGCGTATGAATTATGCAGACCGGTTTCCGTCTATCATATGTGGTTTGCGAAAACGGTTGCCGCACGGGTTGCCGGTGCCGGACTGAGATGCGTACCTCTGTTGACAGTCGCGTTTCTTCTGCCGCGGCCTTTGCGCCTTATGCTTCCGAAGAGTCCGGTGCATTTCGCCCTGTTTGTGATAACGCTGTTGCTGGGGCTTGGAGTGACAGTGGCGTTTTGCATGTTCACTTATATTCTGGCCTTCTTTACGATATCGCCGCAGGGGCTGCGAATGCTTTTTACCTCTATGATAGATTTTCTGTCCGGCGCAATTATTCCGCTTCCGTTTATGCCGAACGCGGTTAGAAAGGTCGTAGAACTGCTTCCGTTTGCGGGAATGTTCAACGTACCGCTTTTGATTTACAGCGGAGAGCTGGCGGGCACGGAGATGTTTCGTAGTATTGGTATGCAATGTTTCTGGCTGATTACGCTCGTTGTGTCAGGAAGAGTACTGTGCAAGGCTGCGGAGCGGAAAATCGTTGTGCAGGGAGGGTGAGAAAAGATGTGCGAGAGAATAAGGAAGAGTACAAAATTATATTTTCACTATTTATCTGTTGCACTGTGCAGTACGATGCAGTATAAAATGTCTTTTTTTCTGATGGTTATCGGGAGGTTTCTCCTGTCTTTTAACGGGATACTGGGCGTGTATTTCATGCTTTCGCGGTTCGGGCACGTGAAGGGGTATACATTCGGGGAAGTGTTGCTTTGTTTTTCTATCATACAGATGGATTTTGCACTGGCGGAATGTATCGGCGGCGGATTCGCGACATTTGCAAGCACTGTGCGGCAGGGGGAATTTGACCGGATCCTACTCAGACCATGCAGCACGATTCTACAGCTTCTTGGCGGTAAGTTTCGGATAGATAGAATCGGGCTGATTCTTCAAGCGGTTGTCATGTTTGCATACGGTGTGGCTGTCAGCCCGGTTGAGTGGACATTTGGCAGAAGCTTGACGGTCGTTCTCATGCTGTTTGGTGGTACAATGCTTTTCACCAGTTTCTTTTTGCTGCGGGCGGCGTTTACTTTTTTTACATTGGAAGGACTTGAGTTGGTTAATATTTTAACATATGGCGCGCAGGAGCATGGGAAATATCCGATTGATATTTATGGAAAGAAAATGCTGAGCTTCTGCACATACATTATTCCGTACACGCTGGTGCAGTATTATCCTTTACAATACTTGTTAGGACGCACCCATCAGTGGTACTATGGAATATATCCGTTGGGAGCAGTCGGTTTTCTGCTGTTGTGTTATGCGGCATGGCGGTTCGGGATGCGGCATTATCAGTCGGCGGGGTCGTGATGAAGTATAAGAAGCGCTTCCGGCGCTGAAAATGCCGGAAGCGTTTTTCTAATACCTCTTTATTGACCGTAAAATGCTTCGATTGCCCGGGCAAAGAATTCGGCAGCGCCCTCTCCGTATCTCGCCTCTATTTTTGATTTCCATACCCCGTCTCGGTAGCTGCGTGCGATGGCAAGCATCATCTCTTGCTCGTTTTTGGTCTGGCTGAACTGCTTCATCGCAAAACCGTATTCGCCGACGATCTCCTTTACCTCGAAAGAGTCCACGGGACAGTCATGCTTGCCGATCAGTTTTTCCAAGATCGCTTCCAGCCGCTTATTATAACTTTCCGCAACTTCTTTGCTGACGGGATTTTTTATGGCAGATAAATAGTTGTCTTTCCCACCGTACCATTCAACTACTTTGGCATAGTTTTTCTGCATTTTTTCTGAGGAAACGACTTCCATATAGTGCTGCTTCCACTGCTCGGCGCTCCCAAACTCTTTGACCGCCAGGTCTTTCATATCCTCCGGCATATGCTCCAACATAGCCTGAAACATTTCTTCAATTTCAGTTTTGCTGAAAATTGTAAAATCCATTTTGTTTTCTCCTTTCAGAATGTCATCGATGCTGGCGATCAGACGTTCCATACGTTCCTTCTTTGCCACCAGCATTTTCTTCTGCATTTGCAGAATCTGATTTTTGTCAAGAGCAGGATTTTCCATAATAGCCTTGATTTCTTTGAGAGGAATATCGAACTCGCGGAAGAACAAGATCTGTTGCAATGTCTCCAGGGCTTTATCGTCATAAAGCCGGTATCCTGCCTCACTTTTTTCCGTCGGAGTAAACAATCCGATCTCATCATAATAGTGAAGCGTTCGCGCGCTGATACCCGTCAGTTCTGATATTTCTTTTACAGTCATCATGTTGGTGGACCTCCCTGTTCTTGATATAACCACTATAATCTATGACGTTCCGTTACAGTCAATAGGTTTTTATTGTTTTCGGAAAAGAATATATATTTGTTTACTCATCATTAGTGAGATATAATTTTATGGAAGGCAAGAAGCGGTTGCAAAGATTCTTTGCGTGACATTTTGCAGGAGAAAATTATGAAGTGGTTCAAAAGAATCGGCATGGCAATCTTGTTTTTGCCGTTCATATTAATACTGGGTGTCATAGTGTTTGAAATTGTCGGCATGTCCGTGAACCATGCGGCGACTGATCGGCAGACGAAGAAACTGCAGGCTGATTTGACAGAAGGAATTTCAGATCTTGAGATCATTAATGTTAATTCTGAGACGGGGAACTCATCGGGAACAGGGAATCATGTGGAATGCATGTCTACGATAATATTTTCAACCGAAATGAACGAAAGTGAAATAGAAGAAGCGATGGCAGCGTATTACGATTTTGAAAATGAATGCTGTGTTATAAAGAAAGAAGAGGATGGGACTTTTTCGATTTATCTGGAAACCTCGGCGCCGTTTCGGGATAATATAGAAGGGCATTAATTGTTTCGTGTGACAGGATATCGCATGACAGTGAGTTCTATAAGGAGAAGAAAACGATGCATGACATTACAATAAAAACGGAACGTTTGTTATTGCGTCCGCTTACGGTCTCAGATGCAAATGATGTATTTGAATGGGTCAGTGACGAACGTGTGACAAGGTATATGGTCTATACCACATATACAGAGATCGAACAGGTGAGAAAGTGGCTGACGTTCATCAGTCAAGAGGCGAGTACGTACCACTTTGGCTTCGAACGCGTTTCGGACGGAAAGCTGATTGGAAGCGGCGACATTGGACCGGATCAGGAATCCGACAGATGGGTATTCGGCTATAATTTGCGATACGATTGCTGGGGAATGGGATATGCCACGGAAGCGGCAGAGGCGATGATTAATTATGCCCATAAAAATTTCGGGGCTAAAAGGTTTGCGTCGAGTCATTGTGAGCCCAATCTTGCTTCGGGTAATGTTATGAAAAAGTGCGGACTGCATTTTGTGGGGTACGGAGAATTTCGAAAACTTGACGGGAGCTGTAAAATGCGCTCAATGGAATATGAGGGATACAGAGATTAAAACAAGATTTTGTAGAAAAATTTACAGCCGAGAGTGCTGCAAATTTTTGGATTTGGGATATTGACAAAAGACAAAAAACAGTGATAAAATAAAACTCTACCGCTCAAAATAATATTGGCCTGAAAAAATAATTAGAAAATTTTTCAAAAAGATATTGACTGCGGGCTTCCGGTATGATAATATACCAACGTTGCGTGTTTGAACAACGACAGATACGCAGCACAGAACCTTGACAAATAAACAGTAATGCAACCCTGAAAATTCTAAGAGAAAATTTTCAGAGAGTATCGGACAGATACAAACCAAACAACAGTATTGAAGAACGGATATC
>JAAVCP010000066.1 GCA_014802265.1 Bacteroides sp.
GATTCAACGGTAGATTACTTTATGCAACATCCCGACAAAAAATTCATCTGCATAGAGCGCGCCCTTGACTCAACTATGAAGTTCAACCTCAAAAACCGAATGCAAGACAAGTTCTTCGCCTTCTAAATAATTACTAAACAATATGGATAAGCGATATCAAGTATTCATTAGCTCTACTTACTCTGACTTGAAAGAAGAAAGAAGTAAGGTGATGCAAACCGTTATGGCTTTGGACTGCATTCCCTCAGGGATGGAACTTTTTTCAGCAATTGATACTGAACAGTTAGAATTCATAAAAAAGGTAATCGATGATTGCGATTACTACATTTTAATTATAGGTGGAAGATACGGCTCAATGACTGAAGACGGTATCAGCTATACAGAACAGGAATACAATTATGCAGTTTCTAAGGGAATACCTGTGCTAGCTTTCTTACATAATAATATAAACCAACTGACATGCGACAAAATTGATTTAGATTCATCCAAGCGCGAAAAGCTAGAGGCATTTAGAGATAAAGTAAAAACAGGTCGTTTAGTCCAATTTTGGAATAATGCAGATCAGCTTAATGGGCAAGTCGCTGTTAGTCTTACCAAAACTATAAAAACGTATCCTGCTATAGGCTGGGTACGAGGGAATACACCCGCAAATGAGGAAACTCTACAAGAGATAAATGAACTCCGCAAGGAATTAGACGAGTTGAGAAAATACAAGCGCGAAACCCAAAGTGCTAATTATGAGATTAACAATATAGCGTCTCTCGATGAGAGCATTTCATTGTCTGGAACTCATGGTACTTCTCGTTACCAATGGGAAATAACACTTTCGTGGAAAGATTTATTCGGATTAATATCTCCTTTCTTCTTATAACCACAGAATGATTATTTTGCAAAAAAAATAATATCAAAGGCCTTAATTGAGGAGACTGGTCGAAAAGATGCCTATAACCCTGAGATTTGTTCCAAAGATTTCCAAACTATCAAAGTACAGATGCGAGTATTGGGTCTCATGCACATTGCACCCGCCCAAACAACAAAAGGTGGTCAGGCTTTATTCTGGAATCTATCTCAAAAAGGAATAAGGTTGATGAACGATCTCCGCGTAATCAGGCACTCTGAATTTTCTGAAAATAACATCCTCAAAAACTGAATAGCAGTATACCGATTAGCTAGTTAATTGGCATTATGAATAGGGAATTAGAGTACAAATTCTTTAGAGAGTTCCAGTACGAAGGAGCAGCTATACTTGTGCTTAAAATGGCTCATTGGAAATATTGTGGTATTGGTAGTGAGGTACCTGCGAGGCCAGATTTCCCTGAGGGTGTGCTTGCTGAGATTAGAAAACGAACAGAGGCATTCGATACATGGCCTTGGTCTGGGATTGCTAATTATTGTCCATTGTTCGATGAAATAATTGACAATCTTGACTACTGTGTCTCGGATAATGTCAGGGTAAACTATGTTATCAGCATACTTCGGCAATTTCAGACATGGACTTTTCTGTATTCATTAGGAACTGATAAATTAAATTCCATCAGTAATTCCGTTAATATGTATTCAGTGGAAGATTATTTCCATACTTGGAGGAACGCATTTAAATCATTTGCAGAAAAACTGACTGCTATACTTGCAATGCGAGGAATAAACATATTGGAGGTGCAAAATAAATGTGGAATAAGCATAATTGAGAGCATTAGTATTGATGATTTGTGGATGGATTTCGGAACCCGAAAGATGGCGGAAGAGTGTCTCTCAAAATTTCATAACCATGATATTTCCCTTACGGAGTCCACATCAAACTATAAGGTATATCTTAAAGTATTACAAATCTTAAGAAAGATTGGACGGTCATTTGAAACAAAGCCTAGTAATTATATAGGTAAGGATGAAGAAGGAATAAGAGATGCTTTTTTACCTATTCTTGAAGCTTGTTTTGAAAGTTGCACAGCAACTGGAGAGACCTTTAATCGTAATGGGAAAACGGATTTGCTAATTCGACAAGCAGATGGATCTAATATTTTTATTGGTGAATGTAAATTCTGGAAAGGATCAAAGTACTTATCTAAAGCTATAAATCAATTATTTGATCGATATTTAACATGGCGGGATACAAATGCAGCTATGATAATATTTGTAAAACAAGATGGCATTACAGATATAATTAATAAGATAAAAACAAACATGTGAGTCGCATGAGTATTTTATTAAATATGAAGGAAGTAGCGATGATAATTCTTTCTCTTATATTTTTCACCATCCGAATGATAATGAACGAATGATATCTTTAGAAGTGCTAGTTTTTCACTTTAACGAAAAGTAATTTAGTACTAGAAAATATGGATATAACGTACAGCTTTAATTATGGATTGCAGACAGATAATTTTTATACGCAGGGGGGCGAGCTGAAATTTGAGGTTCGGCTTGCCAATGAATCGGTGTGGTCTGTTGCTGACCAGATGGCCTCACGGGTTCAAATTCAATAATCTACGAAATATAATATGCAATATGGATACAGACAACGACATATATCGCAGGATTCATTTCGCTGTAATGGCGATTGAGAGCGGCGCGCGTAAGTTGGGTATCTCCGGTAAGGAGATGCACGACCGATTGAGCAAACAAGGCTTAATCCAAAACAGGCTTATAAAAAGGTATGAGGAACTTCATACCCAAAGCCTTGATTGGGTTGCCGACGACATTAGCGAGACACTTCTAAACTGGGTGGCCGGATAATCTCGGAATATTAGTACACATGATTAATAATACAGATTTATTTGCATATGAACACTTCCAATACCACATATAAAACCTTTAAAGACTATCTTGACCATCTTATGGCTGGAAAGGAAACTTCATATGTGGAGTTCAAGTATGGCAAGGGTGGTTTTCCTCATAAGGAATTTTGGCCTACATATTCTTCTTTTGCAAATACTGATGGTGGGGTCATCATTATTGGAGTGAAGGAAAAGAACGAGGAATTCTATCCCGAAGGCCTTTCAGCGGAAACAGTTAATCATTATGAAAAGATATTCTGGGATAGTGTAAATGATCCTAATCAAGTAAGCAGTAAATTAGTTTCTAATGAGGATGTCATAAAAGATGAGTATAACGGAAATCATTTTCTGATATTTTTTATTCCAAGAGCTACCAGAGAGGACCGACCTGTATATGTCGGACAGAATCCGATGAGGTCAACATATCGTCGAAATGCCAGTGGTGATTATCTTTGTAAGGGATGGGAAGTGGCTATAATGCTTGCCGAGCAATGTCCTAAGTTGGCTATGGATGCTGAAATATTAGAAGGATTTTCTATTGAGGATATAGACAAGGAGTCTCTTAGAGGCTTTCGACAACTGTTTATTACTCTAAAGCCTACTCATCCGTGGACGGAAGATGATGATATTTCTTTGCTTAAGCATATGAAGGCTTATGCCAAAGATCGTGTTACTGGAAAGGAGGGTGTTACGCTTGCCGGACTATTAATGTTTGGTAAGCATGATTCAATTACTGACGTTATTCCACAATTTATGATTGATTATAGAGAATATGCACGTGGAAGTGAGCGATGGATCGATAGAGTTTTTAATGATGGAGCATGGGAAGGGAATCTTTATCAAGCATATAGAAAGATTCTTCCCAAAATACAATCATTCCTACCAGTACCATTCCAGCTAAGGGGAAACGAAAGACAGGATGAAACTAAAGCCCATAAAGCATTGAGGGAGGCTTTTGTAAATCTGTGTGTACACGCCTCATATCAAAGTGACTCAAAACTTTTGATTCTCAAATATCCGGATAGAATTCTCTTTTCAAATCCCGGAACATTACTCGTTTCAAAAGAACAATACTTTAATGGAGGGGAAAGTATATGTCGGAATCCGGCATTACAAACGATGTTTTCTCTTATTGGGGCTGTAGAAAAGGCTGGAAGTGGAGCTGATACTATAGTTCAAGGATGGCATGAAGCAAAATTTGAGACCCCTATCATTATAGAAAGATCCGAACCAAATAAGGTTGAACTCACTTTGCCGATAAGTACTACAACAAGTAATGGAGATAGTAATGGAGATAGTAATGGAGATAGTAATAGTCTAACGATAGTAAAAGAAAAAATTTCTCAGGGACTAAAAGTTTCTTACAAAGAATCCAGCAAGGTGATTATAGAACTTTGCAAAGATTGGATTAGCGCACAAGAAATTGCTTTAAGATTAGGTTATAGTGCTTCACATGTGAAAAATAAATTGATACCTCGAATGATTTCAGATGGGCTGATTGAACAATATGACCCAAAATCGACAACCAGTCCAGAGCAGAAATATAGAGCAAAACAGTAAATGTAATAGCAAATGTAATAATGAGTATAAAAACTCATGGTATGAGTATATACAACGATTTATACCACCGGATTCATTTTACTTTAATGGCGATTTAGAGCAGTACACGGACGGATCTTGGCAGACACTCTGAAAATATCGCCTGAGCGAGCTCTTGACCTTTATTACAGCACAAAGGTATATGAGCAGATGACCGACCCGAAATATGGTCTGCAACTTATGAGCGACGATTATATCCTCGAAGATTTGATAGAGGAACTAAGAGAGACCCAATGAAAAGATAAATTTCAACTCGTGAGCGGGACTCACGGGTTGGAATCGAGGTCTTACCCTCTATTGCCGTCTATGCGTATTCGCAGGCAAAAGTTACGCGGAATATTTGAATTTTGCCTGTAATTTGCCTGTAGAAAATAAAACAAGCGACTTAACTTTGTGATTTACACTTTGTTAAATCGCCTTTCTTGTGCCCAGAACAGAAGCAACCAAATGAAGAGAAATGGAGAACTTTGGAAGAGAGTTCGAGTTATGGAAAATTTGATATATACTTATATTTCAATGATTTAATTTTGCCATCTTATAAAAACAAGTAGCCATTCAGCTCCATTTCCAACTGCTAAAAATCACTTTGGGGGACAATCGGGGGACAAAAAATTTGGAGCGTAACAAACTAATTTGTAACTTTGTATATAGGCTTATGACATTGTTAAAAACTGTTAAGCCTATGATTTCACCCTAAAAGACGGCAAATATGGCTACGATAACAAGGTCTATCTCTACAAAAATTGATGGCAACGGACGTTCAGAATTGATGCTCCGAATAAACTGCAACAGGACCACGAGAGTGCGTGTTCGCAGCGGTATTTTTCTTGAAGCAGCAAGGTTCAAGGATGGTAAAATTGTGAAACCGAAAGCCAATCAGAAGTTGGCTGCTGAACTGAGAGAATTGGAAAATTCAATCTACAATCTGGAGCAATTTCTATTCACACTATGCGAAACGACCCCTGCTGAAAAAATGACAAAGGAGTTCTTTGAGAAAGAGATTTATCGTTTCCACAATCCGAAGAAGGAACGCAAGCCGAAGGAAGTTGAGCAGAAGCTCAAAAAGAAGTTTACGGAGCTTGTAGAAGAGTTCCCGGATAAAAGAGGACTATCTGAATGGCGTCGTCGTAGATATGGCGTACTGAGCCGTAGCCTGCATAGGTTTGAGCTGTATCGTAAAGTAAAACGTCGTGCGCCATTTACTCTTGGCTTCGATATGTTTACTACTGAAGTGCTGGAGCAGTACGAGGAATTTCTGAGGAATGAGCCGGAGATCTTTGACAAATACCCAAAGATATTTGAGCAGTACCCGGCTGAAACAAGGAAGAACCATAAGTCTCGCAGGCCGTCAGAAAAAGGCGATAACACCATCATTGGTATTTTTGCCTGTCTGAGAACATTCTTCCGTTGGGCTATTGAGGAAGGACTGACTACAAGTAATCCGTTTGACAAGTATCACGGTAAGACCACTGAGAAATATGGTACACCCATTTATATCACTATTGAAGAACGTGATATAATTGCCGATTTCGACCTGTCTGCTAACAAACCCCTCGAAACACAACGCGACATATTTATCTTTCAGTGCTGTATAGGGTGCCGTGTGTCTGACTTGATGCGCCTGACTCCCGGAAACATAATCAACGGTTATGTGGAGTATATCGCCAGCAAGACCATGAATGACCGTTCTGATGTCATTAGGGTGCCTCTCACCCAAAGGGCAAAGGATATTCTTGAAAAGTATAAAGATGTTGAAAAGTATGGTAAGATTCTGCCTTTCATAAGCTCACAGAAATATAATGTTGCCATTAAACGCATCTTCAAAGATTGCGGTATTACAAGAATGGTAACGGTTCTTAATCCCACCACAGGCAAAGAAGAGCAGCGTCCAATTAATGAGATAGCAAGCAGCCACCTTGCCAGACGTACTTTCGTCGGCAACCTATACAAGAAAGTCAAAGATCCAAATCTTGTAGGTGCATTGAGTGGTCACAAGGAAGGCAGCCGTGCCTTTGCTCGATACCGAGAAATTGATGATGACCTCAAAAAGGAAATGATAGGCTTCATTGAGTGAGGCAAGTTACATCGAGCTGTATAAAAGAACTACCAAAAGTCACATTCCGGTGTGATTTTTGGTATTTTTTTGTTCATAGATACGTTAGTGGCAAACTTTTACGTTGGTTTATGGTTGACATATTAGATATTTTTACTATCTTTGTCAACCAAATAGAATGGATATGAACAATCAAGCAACCGACATATTTCCTCGCCGGCTCAAACAAGCCCGTCTGATGAGAGGTATCTCACTGGAGAAACTTGCCCAATCCATGGCTGTGCCTGTCAGCAAACAAGCTATCAATAAGTATGAGAAAGGGCAGATGAAGCCCGACAGTCGTATCTTGATAGACCTGGCCAATGCTCTGGATATGAAGATTGACTATTTCTTCCGCCCCTTTACCGTAGAAGTCGACAAGGTGGAGTTCCGCAAGAAATCAGGATTCACTGAGAAAATGGCAAATGCAGTGAAAGTGCGTGTTCGTGAGGAACTGGAACGCTATCTTGAAATCGAGCAGATAGCCGGTTCTCAGGTACATTTTACCCTGCCTCGTAAAGAAGTGCGGACTCAGGAAGAAGCGAAGGAGTTTGCAGGTGAGATCCGCCAGATTTTATCCCTCGGCAATGACGGCATATCCAATGTGATAGAGGTACTGGAAGACAATGGCATAAAAGTTATCGAGCTTTCAGAGAATGAAGGCTTTGATGGATTGAGTGGTTTTGCTAATGAAGAAATACCGCTGATAGTTGTCAATGGCAACTTCCCTACTGAGCGTAAGCGGTTCACTGCCCTTCATGAACTTGGGCATCTGCTTCTCAACATTCCGGCAGACTTAACGTCTAAAGAAATTGAGAGTCTGTGCAATGCTTTTGCAAGCGAAATGTTACTCCCTGCTGTTGTGCTAAAATCTAAATTAGGGAA
>JAAVCP010000067.1 GCA_014802265.1 Bacteroides sp.
AAGGACGAGTGTAGAGTGCGGGCTAACGACTATGTGGGCAGAATATTCCACATTGCTGCTGGCATTCATAACTGGCGTATCTCCTCTCGAAATTAGCATGAACTTTTAATTGATGTAAACTCTATTAATTGATTTCAATAAGATTTGAAAAATTTGGATAAAATGTTGAAATTTTCGTCCATGGACGAAAATTTCAACATAAATCATAAAAAATTCGAGTATGGTCGAAAAATAGAAAGACTAAGTGATCACATTAAGAAACTTCCATTAGTTAGTACAAGAAGCCGAATATCCAGAGAGGGAGCTTATTACCAATGCATGTTTCCTCATCATCAGCCACCACATAGCTGTTAGGAATGTCTGCCACTTGTTTGAAGGTCTTGCGTTTCCCACCTATTTCAAGAAGATATTTCTCATCTATAAGAAAATCTCCTGTTGGGGGTTCATAGATAATGTGATTTGGTGCGAGCATTGATGCGATAAAAGTTTCTCGGATTGTGCCTACATCATTGACATTACTCAATGCCGCCATAATGTCAGTGTTGTCAAATAAAATTTTAGCAGGTTTTACTACTGATTTCGGAGAACGCCAACCACTATAAATACAACGTATGATCGCTCCCTTGTCAAGTAGATCAAACATTCTAATAATAGTGTTACGGGAGACCTGTATCTTTTGACTAAGTGTTTGCACGTTAAGCGTAAACGGCACTTCGGTTGCCATAACGTATAAGAGGCGACTTATTTTATACAGTGTCTCATATTCGATATTTTCAACAGTGGGAATATCCCTATTGATTGATGTGTCAAGCAACCTTTCTATTCTGCCATAATATTCTCCAAGGTCCTTGTGTGGATAAAACGGATAATATCCTTTGGAAATATACCGCTTAAAGAGGGGTAACACTTTTGACGGTAGGTTATTAATTATCTCCCATTCGTATTTATGATTGCTCAGTAGCAATTCTTCAAGGGTAATAGGTTTGAGGTTGGCTATTTTTTCAAAATTTAGATACTCCCTGAAGGAGAGACCGTAAAGTTGATAAGGCAGACATCTTCTGCTGAGATCTGCCAAAGCTGAATCAAGATGAATTATCGAAGAACCCGTAAATGCCACATGGTAGTCGGGATAAGAGTCATATACATTCTTCAACTCTTGTTGCCAATTACCATTGTAACGATGAATTTCATCAAGATATAGATGCGTTCCGCCATGGTCATAATGGTATTGGACAAGGTCAACAATTTTGTTATCTGTAAACCATAGATTATCACATGAAGCATAGAGTGCTGTTCCTGTTGGACCAAAGGCATCTTTTATATGTTGCAATAATAACGTAGTTTTACCTACTCCTCGTGCTCCCTTTATAAGTATCAGTCTGTCATTCCAGTTAATTTTATCATATAGGTATCGGAATGTGGTCATTTGTACCATATTCACGAGTCTTTGGGAGGTCTTTATGAGATTTTCCATAATTTAGTTTTTTGCAAAGATAATAAAAATGCTCTCTGTAGACAACAATTTTATTCAAAAATGCTCTCCATGGAGAGCATTTTTGAATAAAATTGCGGTACCAATAGCGTTTGGATAACCATGAGAGAGTTGTTTAAGCTTAGCTACGTAGCTATTAGTGATTAAATAATCAATTGATAATCAAAGTAGGGATGTGAGAAATCATGTCCCTACAATCTTATAACACGAATCCGGATTAAATATCTTAGACTTAGGTGCATATATTGAGGAGGATTTGAAGGGATGAGCACACAGTGGAGAGAAGATATGGAAAGGCGAACAAACCGATGTAAAAATTGTTAACATTAATAGGGTGAGGTAATAATAATGTCTTCTCCCCATAAAAGTAAATATTATAAATCACAGTTATAAATAGTTGAATATGTTAAGACTAAATTGTTTTATAAGCGTTGTTCCAGAGAAACGTGCAGAAGTGATTGAGGCGGCAAAACGTCTTACCGGTGCATCCCTCAAAGAGGAAGGTTGTGTGGCATACGATATTTTTGAGAGTGCTACTCGTCCTAACGTGCTCATGATTTGCGAGACATGGCGCGACAAAGAAGCATTGAAAGCTCACAGCGAGTCAGATATTTTCCTCGAGGAAGTAGCCACAATGAGAGGTCTCGGTGAAATGAAGCTTGAGACATTCGAATTCTAAATTAAAATATTAAGGAGTATAAATTCTAAGTACGCGAGTTAGGGATAAGAAACGATGCTAAAAGATAAATCGTTTCTTATCCCTAACTTATGTAATAAGAGAAACTTTACGGGATTGACATTTGCAGAAATCCCTCTAATTCCCAGGTATATATATGTCTTACACCTTCATACGTTGGGAATGAATCTTCATCACCTCAGTGTCTGTAAGATTGATAAGTTCAGGTAGTCTTTTGTCTTTCAATACCTCATTAATGATTGTCTGACTTTTTATAAATTCCAGTAAGAAAACTGCATGTCTTGATGTAAGAATACGATATTAGCAGTTGTCGACTACCTCTATAATGCTATATAATTATGCCATCGGTGGAACAAAAGATGTCGTCTGAGAGATAGTAAGCTATATTTGCGTGGGGATTAGATGTTGAATTTGGTTTGGAATGAGATCGGTTTGCCGAATGAGGTATTAAAAGATATTTCACCACCGTAAATTACTGCAAGACGGTCTGAAGGAGTATCTGAGATGCCACCCCATTTTTTCAAACCGGTGAAATAACTTTGCTCCCCGATTTAATCTCATAAGCAAAAAAGATCTTGTCTGACTGGCGTGGACCGGTCAGGGCAACCACAGGAAATTTTGTGGCAAGTTGCTGAATCTTAGATGATAAAGTGCGCTCAATCGTAAATCTTTGCAAATCTAAAATCCGATTTTAGATTTGTAAAGATAATAATCCGGTAAATATCAAAAACTTATGGTTATTTTAATTAAAAAAGAGTAATTATCATTTGTGATTCCATTGTCAGTTATATTGCATTCTCTCTTAAGGATAATATGTCTGTGGGACATAAAAGCGGTTATTAAAATTTGGTTATAATGTATATTTTATGGAAAAAGTTTTAATATATGACAACTTTTCCCTAATTTTGTGTGATGGAAGGAAGAATAGTTACATACGGTGGATATTTCGAGCGATTCATGTTAGAATTAGATGAAAAGGCTCAAACTAAAGTTCAATATGGGCTAATGTTACTTAAAACTCAAGACAGACTTACATCTAAGTTTGTTAAATATATAAAGGAAGGGGTATTTGAACTTAGGACTAAGTATGATGGAAATATTTATCGTGTGTTCTTTATCTTTGACGGGGATAAAATTGTAGTACTCTTTAACGGATTTCAGAAGAAGACTCAAAAGACCCCTGAAAATGAAATTGAAAAGGCAATAAGAATTAAGGAGGCATATTATGCAGACAAACAATCATGAAATAAGAGATTATGATGCTGTGCTTGATGCAAAGTTTGGTAAATCCGGTAGTCCGGAGAGGGAGGAAGCTCTTGATGAAGCAAGAGCTTTCTACACCGGTCAAATTTTGCATGATGCCCGGAAAGAAGTAAAGATGACGCAATCTCAACTTGCAGAAAAAGTCAATGTCACCAAATCTTATATATCTCGTCTTGAAAATGGTGGAATCATTCCCAGTGTCAGCATGTTTTACAGAATAATTGATGCGCTTGGAATGAGAGTAGAACTTGTCAAAACAGTGGCTACACTCTGACCATAGTAACAAGAGTTTAGCCTCAATTAGAGAAGGTGACAAAACTTGAATGATTGTCTTATGTAATGCTCTCCCGAAAGAGCATTTTTGGCTAAAAGTGCTTTCTCGGGAGAGCATTCTATATTATTATACCAATATTTTTATATTAAGGCACTAAGACTTTGGTTGTCTTGTTTCCGATTTTGACGATGTAAAGACCGGAAGTGAGGGTATTGCCGTTAGCACGGCGACCATCAATTGTGAATACCTCTGCAGCGGCAGGAGCGTGGAGAATGCTGTCAGCTACATAGACATTGTCGTCAGCAGTAGCTGAATTGATGCCTGTTGTGTCATTCCATTCGAAGGCATTGCCGATTGTCTGAGTAGAGGTGTTGCCTGAAGCATCTGAGAGATTAAATTTCAACGAATACTTCTTCCCTACTTCACCCGGGAAATCCTCGAGAGTAACCTTATACACTTGGCGTATGTTCCAATTTCCCATCTCATAGAATGGTTCCTCTTGAATTTTCTCAACATTGAAAATATAATCACTTATTTCTTGTGAAGAAACAGACAGTTGAAAATCGGCATCTGTATCTTCGAGACACATAAGGTAGATTACAGATTCTGCATTAGCTTCTTGAGTAATTGAACCATTAGTGTTACGGAGTTGCCAACGTGTTATCTGTGGTACCCAATAGTCTTCATTACGTGTATCAATGTGTATTTCGTTACTCAATATTGCACCTGGATCGTCATTATTCCAAACGGCAGACAATCTTACGTCGACTACTCCCGGTTCTTTGTAGTTCTCAAGGCTCCAATCAAACCAATCAAAGGATTCCTCAGTTCCATTTTCAATAACTGACTGACCGTTATAGTCCATTGAGAATGAATAAGGAAGATTGTATGACGACTGGCAGGGATAATAGAAAGAGGGAAGGATCATAAATCGAGAATAGTCATCTCGGATAAAGCTATCAGCCATTACAGAAAGGACCGGGGCATCTGAAAAGAATACCGATTCCGATGTCTTCTCCCAAGAAAAGTCCTTATCATAAGGCAACAGGAAAGATTCATCAGGATATTCCTCAATATCATATCCATAAGAGTCGATGCACATATATTTCCCACTGTCACTCCGATATAGCCCGGGGGCAGAAATTGTTGGATAAGAATAATAGAATAACTGCTCTCCATTTTCATCCAATATAGGGTTGCCATCCCAGTCTTCAGCCATTATTTTTATCTTATCGGTTGCTACGCTTGCAACAGTGATAAGGTCAAAAGCAGTCGGAGACACAAGATCACTTGGTTTTGCATTAATATAAAGAGGCAGCTCATCGCTGATTCCTAAACTGTCGAAGATCATTCCACCTGTCTGCAGATTCCAGTCAGACCCCTTCCAGGCTATTTTTGCAGCTATCCCAAAACCTTTGGTAGCAGTATTGACACCCGGAATGGAAGAATTGAATTTTACGGTTGTCAGTTCGTAATTGGAAGGATCATTTTGTATGTGCATACTTGATGTGATCGGTCCCGGGTGTGTGACACAGTTTGCGTAAGCACCATTCTCATCAACGACTGCCATGTTTATAACATATACCCAATTGGAGGAAATATCATTAATGTATACATAATCGAGATACCCCTCTCTTCGTCCTAAATTTAAAGAATAATCCCCATTTATATTTACAAAAGACCTGTTGGCTCCTACCCATAAATCGTTTCTTTGCCCTAACCAATTTCCATTCTCATCATAAATATAAGTAGTTGCCGGAGCTTCTGTGCCATCAGGTAATAGGCAGCTTGCGGTTATCAGGTTCTTTGCCTCACTTTGCCGGAAAGTAATGGTTGTTTCTCCATCAATTTTTACATTTTCTTTTACCACGTACAAGTCTGTAACATGATTTCCTCTTTCCCCCGCATCAATCATTTCACATATCTCTGAACATAATATGATGGTATATTCTCCTTCAGGGACATAGCACCCCCAGGCGTATCCCTGTTCGATCATGTATTCATCGGGATAGTAGGCGTAATTGTAGTACTCACGCCCGTATGCTCCATCTCCTTTGCATACGTATACTTTCCATGGGTCATATATCCACCCATTTGGTGCTTCTTCCTCCTCTACTGCGAATCGCACGGCAAAACCTTCCGGTTGTTCAGATGGACCCGGATCACGCATCGGGCTTTTTATTAATGTGGCTGTTGGATTTTCAGATGAGGTCTTGAATCGGTCAAGCGGTTTTGATTCGCGAATGGCTTTCTGGAGGTCGGGCAACTGAGTATGGTCTACAACTAAGCGCTCTGTTTTGCCTTCTTTCGTCATGTGGCGTACTATGACATCATCGGCATTTACTGTTGTGCCGTTGCTGATAAACAACATTGCCAATGCAGCAGTGATAAATTTAAAAATCTTCATGTGTATAAACGTTAGATTTGTGAATTACTCTCTCCGCTCCCCGATAAGCAGCGCTACTTTCATCGGCGGATTCGGTGGCAAAGTTAGACCTATCCAAATCTTTTGGCAAAAAAATGAGGGGTATTTTAGGGGTATTGGGGTAAAAACGGGTGGTTTTTAAGGGTATTTGCTATATCTTTGCCATGTGAAACTCAAAATGACTTATAATATGAGATCAACTTTAATCTTATTTCTTGTAGTTTTGATAGTGAGTTGTAGTCGTCCTCGGACAGCTCACTACCTCTTCAGATGGGAAAGTGTGAGCCCGGAGGCTGATTCATTGATCGTGGCTCTTGAACGTGACTTCATAGATTACGAATCTTCCGACACGATTCTAAGTCTTATAAGCCGTCTTGATTCCTTGGCTGAGATGGATATAAAGTTACGTCCAAAAACTTTGTTCTGGAGAGGGCGTATAATCAATCGTAACCATGATACTCGGGAAGCGCGGAAGCTACTTAATCAGGCATTTGCTCTCAATGATTCTGCTAATGCTCCCTATACACATAGCCGTATCAAATATCTTATGACTATCCTGAATACACATAATTTAGCAAAACGCTACTCAGAACTGAAAACGTATGAACATTATTATGAAAAGACATCTGATGGTTTTATGCTCGCTAATATTAGTCTTGATCTTGGGCATATTATGCGAGGGATAGGTGATATAAAGCGGGCTATGGGGTATTATATGAAAGCAGACAGTCTTTATGAACAACATGGCATAGATACTTATCATCTTAAGACAAGTCTAAATAATTCAACATTATTGTATGAAGCTGGCGACACTGTCGAGAGTCAGCGAATTATGAAGCGTCTCCTTTCTGATGATAAGGCAAAGGAAGATATAGATTTCTATATAGATGTCTTGACACAGTCATATAAGATATTAGGAGATACTACTCTTTTGCTTAAGGCATGGGATGCAATAGAAAAACGGGGTCTTAAACTCATGGATATGCGTGAGCCTGCATTTGAACTTACCGATTATTATCTTGTCAGGAATAATGTGTTAAAAGCAGATAGTTTTTTCAATATTGCTATGGAGACTATTTCGGAGGTTACCGGTTTAGAAGACATAGCAAGGGCATCACGTCTGTTGGCACAAGTGCAGGAAATGAAAGGGGAACGCGACAGTGCTTTACTGAGTTATAAACTGCATATAGATATGCAAGACCGATTACTTCAGGAGCGTGTCGCCGTTGATATCAGCAATCTTGAAAGCCGAAGTGAGATTGAGCGTTCTGAGGCTGAAATTGCGAGCCGGCATAAGATTGAGCGGCTGTGGACGTGGATTTTTGTGATGGCTTTAGTGGTGTTGGCATTAATTATCGCACTGCTGTTGCTCCGGAAGATTCAGGCTTCAAAACTTTCCATAACACGTTATCATTTGGATTTGGAGCGGGAGCGGAGGTCGTTGGTATCGTCTGCGTTAGTTATGGAGGAAAAAGATAACGTGTTGGAGTCGGTGTTGGCAGATATTCATAAGATGGAACAAGCGGGTAAATTGAAATCGGAGGAGACGCGTCATCTTGAGCAGAATGTAAAGATGCACCTTAGTGGCAGACAGGACTGGGATCATTTTAGAGAACTGTTTGATAATGTTCACCCGCTTTTCCACAAGCGCCTGAAGGAGACTTATCCGGAGTTGACTGAGGGAGATCTGCGGCTTGCCACATATATAAAGGTGGGTATGCAAGGGAAACAGATTGCGCGTATGCTTATGCTTCAGCCCGATACTGTAAGAAAAAATCGACAGAAACTCCGCCGCCATCTTAACCTCTCCTCTGAGGAATCTCTTGAGGATCTTCTACGCTCAATTGATTCCTAACAAACGACATTACAATTGTCTTGCGTGTAAAACGTTTTATTTTTTGAGCATAAAGAATTGACTGAATTATAAAACTCATCTATTATTTTGGTATACAGAGGATTTTTATATACTTTTGTAGCTGAAAGCATATTTCCCACCAAAGAAAGGAGAGACAGCTATGACATCAAAGGAGAGATACCCCATCGGAGAACAGGATTTTAAGTCGCTTCGTGAAGGAGGATTCGTTTACGTAGATAAGACTGCATACATAGAGAAGCTCGTGCAGGGAAGCAAGTATTATTTCCTTGCGCGTCCGCGCCGATTTGGGAAGAGCCTATTCCTGTCAACCTTACAATATTTCTTTGAGGGGAGACGCGAGCTGTTCAAGGGGCTTTATATAGACTCCGCCAACTGGAATTGGGAGCCGTACCCAGTTCTCCGATTGGATCTAAACAAGGAGCGGTATGTAGAATTAGATGTTCTTGAGCCTGTGCTTGATGAAATATTCAGAGATTGGGAAGAGAGATATGGAATAACCGATCCACCAGTAAATATTTCAGTTCGCTTCGAGAGGATTATAAAGACAGCCGCCAGGATTACAGGCAGGCAGGTTGTTATATTAGTTGACGAGTATGACAAGCCACTTGTTGGGAATCTTAACAGTGATGAGCGGTTTGATCACTACCGCACAAAGTTGGCATCGCTCTACTCCAATTTCAAGAGTAGTGCAGAGTACATACGGCTTGTCTTTCTTACAGGGGTAAGCCGTTTCAGCAAACTCAGCATATTTTCTGACCTAAATAATATAAAGGACATTACTGTCAGCAATGAGTATGCCGATATTTGTGGCATCACCGAGGAGGAGCTGAAGAAAATTTTCAAGGGAGGTATTGAGACATTGGCTAAAAAAAATGGTTGGAATCATGACGAGACTCTTGATCAGCTTAAAACCAATTATGACGGCTATCGGTTTGCTGAGGAGGGTTCCGATATGTATAATCCATGGTCCCTACTTAGAGCTTTGGGCGATAAGAAGATTGCAAACTATTGGAATCAAACCGGCTTGCCCACAATTATTGTGGAGTCGCTTAGGCATATTGATACTAATCTCGAGGAGTTCCTGCATACGGAATGCACACTTGATGAGATGCTGGGGCTCGACCTTCATACCTCCCGGCCTGTGGCACTGCTTTACCAAACCGGCTACCTCACAATAAAGGGGTATGATGACTTCCTGCAGGAGTATACACTTGGCGTTCCCAACAGAGAGGTGAAGGAGGGACTTTTCAATTATCTGCTGCCTGAGTATGCCCGTCTTCCGAACCGTTCCTCCAGCTTCTATATCAATGAGTTTGTTAAAGATCTGTTAAAGGGGAATGCTGACAGCTTCATGAGAAGGCTACGCAGTTTTTTTGCGGCGATTCCCTACGATATGGAGATGGAAAATGAAAGAAACTTTGACAACGCGGTCTATGTGTTCATGACACTTTTAGGGCTTAAGATTCAGGCAGAAGTCAAAACTTCCTCCGGACGCATGGATATTCTTTGTAAGACAGACCGATATGTCTACATTATAGAGCTGAAGTATGACGGCACATCTCGCGAGGCAGTTGACCAAATTGAGCGAAAGGGATACGCCTTACCTTTCGAGGTTGACGGCAGGACTGTAATCTGTATCGGCGCCAATTATTCTTCCAAGGAACGCCGCATAACCGACTGGCTGGTAGAAACTATTCCGCAACCTGCGTAAGTTAGTGGTAATCTCAATTATTTTTTGTATTTTTGTGATTAAATAAAATAATGTTTAAATATGGCACGACCAATAAAAGAAACCCCAATACTATTTGGCGAAGATGCGAAACGTTTCGAGGAACGCATGAAAAATCCACCGAAAGAATCAATTACTGACCGTCGTAGACGCGAAGCAAACTATCGCGCAGCTATGTCAATGATTACTAAGTAGTAAGATGACTTCAGAAGAAATTGCACATAAGTATCAAATACGTCGTCTTCGTAGAGGTGAGTCTGTTGCTTCTTTTAATTGTGGTGACGAAGATTTGAATGATTTTATCTTGAACGAAGCTGTTAAATACCGAGAGGCTCGTTTAGCAGTAACATATGTGATTGAGATCAAAAACACTAATAACGTTGTAGGTTTCTTCAGCCTTGCAAATGATCGAGTATCAATCTCTGATTTTGAGAGTAAAACAGAATTCAATCGTTTTCGTAAAAAACGTTTTGTCAACGAAAAAAGACTCAAAAGTTATCCGGCAGTAAAGATAGGGCGCCTCGGAATTGATTTGTCGGTCAAAGGACAATCACTCGGAACATTTATCATAGACTTCATAAAGTCATATTTTGCAGTAGATAATAAAACAGGATGCCGTTTTATAACAGTTGACGCATATATCAACGCAATACCTTTTTATCTTAAAAATAACTTCTTACCTCTAAGTACAGAAGCTGATACAGATCATACAAAATTACTTTTCTTTGACCTTGAGGAAATTGAGGATAAATGAGATTGAACAATAAAAAAGATTATTGATTGGAGGAGTTGATATATGATGAAAACAGAAACTCTAAAGATAAATAAGGAAAGATTGATGGCAATTGCTGAAAAGCCGTCAGACGAAGCAATAAAAAGAAGAAATCAAAGAAAAACAGAACGCCAATTAGTTTTGGCATCTACTTTGATAGCTTCTAAGATTGCCAGGGCAATGCGTATGCAAAATATTAAAAACGTTGAAGTGGCAAAATTACTTGGGGTTTCTCCGGCAAATGTGACTCGTTATTTAAGTGGGAAAGCTAATTTTGAATTAAAGACCCTGATAGATATAGAGAAGGCTCTAAATATTAACCTGATAGATCATTCTTTATAATCATAATTTCTTATTTTTTCAGAAGCTTAGAATCGGATATTTACTTCTTTAATAGTTAGGAGAGTACATTAAAAAATGAAGTGAACCTGTGGGTTCACTCACAGAATGCAAGAGGGAACTATAATGCTGGAGATATGCACAAGAGATATGATAAAGAGTGTATCAAAATTCTGAATTTTGATACACTCTCATATTATAGTCAAACACTCTGAGAATATCTCACAAGTAATATGTAAGGTCTAGACAACAGGGTGGTTAGAAGATTATTTTGGTTGCTTTGGTGCCGGTGATTTTGATGTATGTTTCGCCAGGCTGCGGGTCTTCTACTTTTACTCCCTGGAGGTTAAGGTAGTAGGGCAGATGAGACTTGATTTCGTGAATTCCCTGAATGCCGGAATTGCCGGGATCCACATTGAAATAGGCTGTTCCGTCTTTAACTTCCACCCACACATGATCTTTCTTCACATTCCAGGGAAGTGTCCACCATCTGCCAAGACCTTCCCATGTTATAACAGGGCGTATGCAATAGAATCCGTCAGCAATTTCAGTCGGGAATTGTGCCTTTTTGTAGATTGTTTTTGCCTCGCAAGAGGGAAGGGTGAAATCCATAACGGAAATTACTTCACCTTCTGTGCCATATTCAGAATCAGTAAGCAAGCAACCGAATTCGAGATCATAATCGAGTTGTGACTCATTGACTATCCAACCTGCCACAGTAAACTTTCCTCCAAGCTCAACACTTTTATTAGTGATGTTGAAGTTTTCATCACGACCGCTGATTGGTGGTAAAAATTCACCCCCATTGTCATTAGGATCAAGGAATGCGATAATATTCTGATTATAATTAAATGCAAGGGAAGCACTTGACCCACCGGTTCCCTGCACTTCAGGATTAAGAGCATCGAGTCTGAAATAACCATCGCTGACACCGTTCCAGCCCCAATTGAAATGGAAATAACCGTCTTCCGAATAACCGTCACATACAAAGGCATGACCTTCTTCAGCAGAGGTTATACCATTATACAGCACTGCACCGTGCTGCTGAAGTTGCTCATAGACAAAATCATCCCAAGTTATTCCTTTCTCTTTCCAAGAATCACGTTGCACACATTGTGCTCCAGAATTATAGTCGAAATACTGCCATAAGGAATATGATACGAAATTGGCTACTGCACTACTTGCATTATGATTATATTTCATATTAACAGCTACTCCACAGGCATACATAAGTTGAGCTACAGCGTTAGCTTCCTCCTCTGTATAGTTTTCGCTATAGCTGTCAAGCATATTATCCCAATCAAATTCTACCTCTGAGAAATCAAGAGTAAGTTCTTCTGATAATATTTGTCCATCTTCAATATGGGTCCATATATAGGAATGTGAACCGTTGCCATGTGTTGAGTATCGATATAAATTTAGTACTTGAGCCATTGCAGTAGCCACACATCCTGTTACACATCGCTTGTCATTATGCATGGGACATAAGTTATTATATGGTTCGCCTTGGCTCCATTGAGTAGTTAAGGCAGGGGATAATGATTCGCGGTCAGTTATCTGACTGCTACTTTTTCGCCATGGAGTTATTAATCCAACGGCTCTTGCCTCATCAATCTGACGGGAATAAAAATCAAGCCATGTTGTCATTCCACAGGGAATATTCTGACTGTCAAAGATTCCGTTATCCGCATATCCGAGAACCGGACATGCACAGTCATCAGCAGAAAGAATTATGAAACCATTGTTTTCAGAATTAAACACGTAAGCTGTCGCTCCTGTATCTCCTTCAGTAGTATTCACCAATTTATAAGAGGAAGCAGACGGCAGTTTTGATATTCCCGCTTGCGATAATCTTTGCAATGCCTGATCGGGAGTCAAAACGTTTGCCGGGACGCTTAGTCCCGGCAAAACTATTGTTAATGTTAGAATTAATTTTCTCATTTAAATTCCATTTATTATGAAGCTTATTTTATCACCTTACGCGTTTGGTTACCGATACGCTCAATATAGATACCGTTCTCGGGATTAGCTACCTGAACACCCTGCATATTATAGTAAACCGGTGTGGTAGTCAGCTCTTCATTAACAGACTCTATACCTGTGGCATCAAGAATCTTAAATGCGGGTGACACGGTCTGCACATGTTTGTTACCTGTTTCATCTTCCAAGGTAATGCGTAGGTCAAACCAACCATTCTCTGAATACCCCTTGACGCTTTCCAAAGGAACAGTATAGTAACTACCCCACCCAGGAAAGAAATATTTCTCCGGAACCTCAGTAACAGGGAGTTCGGAATAGTTGTTACCACCATAAGGAACATATTCAACTTTTATTTTTTCTGTTGGGATTGTATTACACAAATATTGAGGATAATTAATTAGCTCACCGAGTGACCAATCAAAATTCGCGTAGAAATCACTGGCATAGAAGTAAATTATACCGTCAGTTGCAGTATTAAAACGATCCGTAAGCATTCCCTCCTTATTATTCATCCCTAAGTAAGTCAATACGGGTGGAATATAGTCTTCATTCATCCCCGAACCTCGCTTTATACTAAGTTCAGCTGTCACACAACCCTCTATCTCTCCATCTATAGAAATATTTTCATACATAAATACCTCTTTGCGAACATTATTTTCATCATATTCATAGGAGTTTATTTCTTCAAGTAAAGTTTGACCTTGGAAATCACACTCGCCATATCGTCCTACTAAACGAGTATAATAGGGTACAAAGTCGGAACTAAAATATAGATAATATTCTGCAGGAAATAAAGAAATAATTGGACTATTATTTCCCATACGTTCCATAGCTTTAGAATCCTCAAATGCTAAATGTGGGTTAGATATTCCTTTTGTGTCTAACCATTCATTATAATTGTTTTCAATAAAATTCTCATAAGCTTCAAATGGACTATTTAACGGTCCATTACCTGTATAATTAATAGGAAGATATTTACGACTTTCCTTTATATTTGCTTCCCACCACATTGAGATCAATGGATTGTCTCCCGTATCGTCGTTAGGCATGATATCTACTAAACATATGCCTGCAAGATCTGAACCTACTGTAAGAGGATTATTAGTACATACCTTTAATTCAGTATCCAAATCTTTTATTCCAATAAATTTATCTGAATCATGATCTGTGATCCCTTGTATAATAACTGGACATATATTCGATGGTTTAAGTACAAGCCCTATTTGTGAAAAAAAATATAACTTATCTCCATTACTTATAGAATAGGGAGATCTTGACCACTGCTGGATATATGTTTGATATCGTGTAGGATCATTTTTTAATATTATATCTGTAGACTCTAATGAAGATTCACCTACGTATACGGGCATTTCAATAGCTGTAAAATTGTGTCCTTGAGATGGTTCACATAACATAATATTACTTACAAAAAAATTAGCTCCACAATTATTAAGATATATACTTGGGAAATAATATCTACCAGGTTCTTCTATATCTTCATATAGGAAAGTATTCAAGTCATACAATAAATTATCCGATATGTGATTAATACTAATATTTGCATAAACTTCATTATATTCACTTTCTTCAAGAGATTTTAGAGGATTTCCATCTTCTGCAACAGGTATATAAGTGATTTTATGCACACAATCTTCAATATCAAAGATAACCTTTGAACCATTTTGCAAACTTGTGATATCTTTAGCAACTATTTTTATTTCATCAATTTTACTAATTTTGTTGTATTTTAAAAAAACACAAATTAAAGCTTCAATTCCATCAGGTACTTCTATTATGCCTAAATTCTTTTCATTTAAGCCCCAATACTCTGTGGAAAAATCAGTGTAATTGGAAGGACCACCAGTAAGGCATTCCCACAAATATTCATTTTCATTATATTTGACCTCAATATCCAATAATTTTGGCTCACCTAATGTGGCAATTTTTACAGGAGCTTTCATTGGCATTTTTATGCCAGACTGTTCGGTGTTGAGTTTCTTGCCTTCGGGTGACCAGTAGGTTTTTCGACCCTGAGAGTCGATGGTGTAGAACTTGCCCCTGTCTGCGGAGGCAAACACCGAAATTGCTGCAATGGCAGCAAGCATTAATGTAAAAAGTTTTCTTTTCATAATGTCATTGGTTTTAGTTTGACAAAATTCTTCGATGGCAAAGTTAATAATAGAAAGGTGTAACTCTTCAAGCACCTATTTTCAAAAAAACTCCTAAATTTGAATTTAAGTATCTTTATATTTTACTTAAATTATCGTATCATTATGATTATTAGGAGTTTTACTTATGTAATAAATTACAAAATAAGTATCTTTTTAAAGATAAACCATAGTTTAAATTTGGTTGTTTAAGGTAAAAATATTAACTTGCAGCGGTTATGAGGAAACTGATTTTATCGTTCATATTGCTTTGTGTGGTCTATGCAGCCGGCGTGGTGCGCAGCCAAGGATTGTCGTCAACACTAAAAGAAGACTATTTCAAGGAGATGGCTTCACGTGACAGTGTTGATCCCGAAATACGCATAATCTGGTATGATTCCCTATTAAATGTGACCCAAGGGGATAATGATAATATTGAGATCATGCTTAAGAAAATTAATTTACTTGGAGCTGCCGGATATACCGATAAAGCCTTGACACTTGCCGATGATTTGCTTAAAAAATCTAAGACACTCCCACTGCACTATAAGCTCCCACTGCTTCATAGCCGCGCAAGCAGTCTGCATAACAGTAGAAATATGCTTAGTGCATTGGCTGAATTTACCAATCTCCTTGATATTCCCAAACCGGACTCATTGAAATATTGGGATGTCAAAACTGCGTTATCCATGTTCACTATCTATGATGATCTTAAAGACCGAACAAAAGCAGAGGAATGGCTACGGAAGACTGAGGCAATGGTAGCGAATTATCCACTTACCAACGATTTCCGCAGAGATGCCGAAGGGAGGTGTCATGGTTCAAGAGCAACCCTTCTGATTGAGGAAAATAATCTTGATTCTGCCTATAAGGAAGTGAAGCTTGCACGTGAATTAGGTTCCTCACAGCAGGCTCAACTTGCATCTCTGATACAGACTGCCCAAATCTACATTACAAAAGGTCAGACAGAGGCTGCCAGGCAATATCTTGAGCAAGCTCTGAAAATTAAGATTAACGGTCAGGTGAAGCGTACAGCCATATACATGCTCGCATGGTGTTATATTCAGGAAAAGAAATATAGTGATGCACTCAGAGTATTGTATTCCTATCCCCAACAGACTATAAAGGTCAACTCTATGGGGAACACAAGGGCATATTATATTTTACGGGGACAGGCATTTGCCGGAGAAGGGTATCTTGCAATGGCATATAACTCACTTGACTCTGCGCTTGTGGTTGACGATACTATTATGGCGAAGATGGCAAATTTTCAGAGGATAAATGCCGAGAAGTATATACAGACACAAAAGGAAGCTGAGAACGCCACCAAGTCTGCCAAATATTTAATGGGGTGGGTGATGGCGTTGTGTTTGTGTATACTTGTATTGGTGGCTGCCGTGCTGCCGCTATTGCTCAGGAATTTCCGGCTCCGAAAACTGCTCAGGCAACAGCGACTACAGGTGAAACAGGCTCGTATTGACACTCACAACAGCCAGGTTATTGAGACGCGAAGTAGGGAAACCGAAGACAATATGAACCGTCGGCAGACAGCCCTGCTG
The DNA here is from genome assembly GCA_014802265.1 of Bacteroides sp. GTDB lineage: Bacteria > Bacteroidota > Bacteroidia > Bacteroidales > Muribaculaceae > Lepagella. The sequence continues at coordinate 16,554 of JAAVCP010000067.1, forward strand.
TTGCGTTTAGCTCACTTGGACACAGCACTTGATACCTTGAAAAAGAAACTTACCGAGGGTGAGCTCGACAAGAAAGAACGTGATGCCATTCTGCGTCAGTTACAAGAAATCAGCGGCAAGGAAAAGATGTGGGAACTCTTCTCAATGCAGTTTGAGATGACCAACAGAAAATTCCTTGACTTGCTCAGTGAGCGTCACCCCACGCTGACAAAATCAGAGAAGCGTATCTGTGCCTTTATGCTGATAAATCTCTCAACCAAGGAGATTGCCAGCCTATTGGAACGCTCGCCAAGGACAGTTGACGTTACGAAGTATAATATCCGCAAGAAATTGGAGATAGAGATGCCAACAGAGGAATATCTGCGGCAATTGGCTGAAGAAGCCAATACCATCAAATTTAACCAGACGATTACTGACCTGACGATTAGTTCCGGGGATAGTGATGCCGGAAAAGACAGTGTAAAATAAGTATAAAGTAACGGGGCAAAACGTCTTATTTTTACATTTTTGTAAGAATAAGACGTTTTGATTGTAGCTTATTTTAACAAAAATGTTAGAATAAGAGATTTTATTTGTATATTTGCACTCTATTTTACACCAGTGTTCAAATTATTATTTTGTATGACAAACTTTCCCGAAGAACAAATTTTAAAAAGGATGGTCGTTGACAACCCTTGGTGGAGTAATGGTGCAATTTTTAATGATTTCGACTTCATGAAGCCCAGAATGTTTCTAAATCCATTCATAGATTTGATAACTTCTCTCCCAAAGGGTCGTAGTGTGATATTGCTTGGACCGCGTCGTGTAGGCAAAACAGTGATGATGTTTCATTCTATCAAGACTTTGCTTGCATCAGGAGTTGCTCCTCGAAAAATTCTTTATATCACTGTTGATGCTCCTCTGTATAGTGGTATGTCTCTTGAGGATATGGTGGATAATTTGCTTAAGGCCTCTAAGTCAGATGGATCGGAAGATGGATATTATGTCTATTTTGACGAAATACAATATCTGAAAGATTGGGAAAGACATCTGAAAGTATTATGTGACAGCCGTAGACACATACGCTTCATAGCATCCGGGTCAGCTGCGGCAGCTTTGAAAATGAAATCTTTAGAAAGCGGAGCCGGCAGATTCACGCAATTTTCACTGCCACCACTTTTATTTTGTGAATATCTGGCAATGATTAACGAAGAAGACCTCATCGTGCCCTGTAACGTTGAGTGGTTTGGAAAAACAACACCCGGTTATGACGCTGTTGATATATACAAATTGAACAACAGATTTATCGATTACATTAATTTCGGGGGTTATCCGGAAGTGGTTTTTTCAATGCAATTGCGAAATAATCAGGGACGTTATATAAAAGAAGATATAGTAGATAAGGTTTTACTGAAAGACTTGCCCGGTCTTTACGGAATAAATGACAGCCGAGATCTTTATAGGCTTTTTATCCACATCGTCTTTCGGTCAGGTGAAGAGTTTTCCTATGATGACTTATCAAAAGAATCAGGCATCAGGAAAGAAACTCTGCGTAAGTATATTGATTATCTGGAGTCGGCATTTCTAATCAGAGTAGTTCATAAAATTGATGAAAACTCCCGGCGTTTCCAAAGAGTGACCACATTTAAGATTTATGTCACAAATCCTTCCGTGTTTGCTGCAGTTTTTTCTCCTTTGTCGCAGACAGATGCTGCCTTTAATCATTTAGTGGAAACTGCAGTTTTTTGCCAATTAGATGCCAACTCTGATGAGCTATATTATTCCAATTGGAAGAAAGGAAGAACTTCCGGAGAAGTGGATTTTGTCAGACTAAATCGCATAACCCAGAAACCTGACAGGGTTGTTGAGGTCAAATGGAGTGATCGTTATTATAGGCAACCGTCTGAATTGAAATCATTGCTTACGTTTATGGAGACAAACCATTTACAACAAGCCGTGGTCACGTCTATTATTGATACAGGCACACGCAGCTTGGATTGTGGGCAATTACAGTTTGTCCCTACAGCTTTATATGCCTATGCTAAGGGGATAGAATATGTAAAACAAGCATGAAATATTAGGAGGGGGTGTATCAAAAAATGAAGTGAACCCACGGGTTCACTCACAGAACAGAAGAGGGAACTATTAAAAATGGAGATCCCTACCTTACGGATTAGTTGTGGGGATAATGGCGCTCGATGTCGAGCATGGCATTGGCAGCGGAATGGCGGAGGGTGAGGAGTTCCATCGCCGCGTTGGTGAAGTAGTTGCGCTCGTTTAGATAGTCGATGAGGGTTATGAGTCCCCCCCGGTAGGCTTTCATAAGGAGCGTTGTGTTTTCTGTGTTATCTATCACCGGTGCCATCTCATCAATCTGAAGACCAAGAATCACGATTCTTCTCAGGCTTCCCACTACCTCAGACTCAGCATCTGCTTTGGCAGAGTCAACCTTATACTCCGCTTCGGTAATGGCTGCCTTTGCTGCCGATTTTTTATTGCGGGCAGAGAAAAGCGGTATGGTGATTCCTAAAGTTGCCCCATTGAAATGAAAACCATCTTCAAAAGCATGCTGATAACCGATCGATAGACCGGGATAGGATTCTGCTGATGCTACCTTGAGCGCACCCTTGGCTGCCTCTGCCTCGGCATTTGCAGCTACCACCGAAGGATCTTGCAACACTTCCCATTTATCAGTAGGCAGAGAAACTTCCGGAAACTCACACACCATCTCTTTCAGTAGGGGAGAACTGTCGGTGCCATAGATAAGGTCAAGTTTAGTGACAGTCTCGGCAAGCTCGTTCTTCAATCCGGCTACATTGCTGTTGAGAGATGCCTGCTCAAGTTTAAGCTTATTTATGTCAAGACGTGTCAGTTCTCCATGTCCTTCTGCTTTCTCAGAAAGGAGCATTATAGAATCGTTGGCAGCTCCAATCTCCTTTAGCAATGCCAACTGCTTCTCCACAAGCACATAGTCAAGGAGTAGACGCTTTATCTCTATTAGCCGCTCGTTGCGTGCCATCATTACAGCTGCTTCCGCCGCAGAGAGTTTTCCGCGTGCATCACTCTTTTTCGCTGAATATACACCGGGCCATTCAATACCCCATGATATTCCGGCACCCCAGCGGTTTGTCTCTCCGGCGGGTGCGAACAGATATTCTCCCTCAATCTCCGGGTCAGGAAGATTATTCTCCACCTTAAGCGATTCCCTCATCGAGACTATGCCTAATTCATCAGCTTGGTTATCGGGAGAAGCTTTCAGAATAGTCATTGCCACATCGGAAGGGGAGAGTGATTGCGCAAATGATGGAGAGGCAATAAACATCACCCCGGGCAGAAAGGCTAAAATTTTATATATCTTCATTTCTCAGATTTCTTGTTTTGTATATAATAAACGGCAGGAACGAGGAAAATATTGAGAAGAGTTGAAGACAATAATCCTCCGAGAATGACAGTTGCCATGGGAGCTTGAATCTCATTGCCGGGGCTTGTGGCTTTAAGGGCAAGGGGCACTAATGCCAATGCCGATGTAAGAGCAGTCATAAGTATAGGGTTCAGTCGGTCGAGAGATCCCCTCATTACTCTTTCACGTAACGGGATTTGCTCGTGATGCAACTGATTATAATGGGAGATCAGGAGCATGCCGTTGCGCGTTGAGATTCCGAGCAGAGATATGAAACCGATTATGGCAGGGATATTAAGGTCACTTCCGGTGACCCAGAGAATCAATACGCCACCGATCATTGCCAAAGGCATATTCAGAAGAATCACCAATGACTGCGAAATACTCTTAAACTCAGCGTAAAGTAGGAAAAAGATAATCAGTATGGCTCCGATTGAGGTAAGCATAAGAGTGCGTGAGGCAGATTCCTCGCTCTCAAACTGACCGCCGTAGGTTATTGAGTAACCTTGTGGAAGTTCTACCTTATCGGCTATGGCTGTCTTAATATCGTTTACTGCCCCACGGAGGTCTCTGCCCGACGTGTTGGCAGACACAATAAGACGGCGTGACACATTCTCGCGGTTGACCGTATTGGGCCCCGACGATGACACGATATCTGCCACGTGGCTTAAAGGTACCGGACCTAAATTGGAATCAATCATAAGGTCGCCGAGATTGTCGATTGAATTTCTCTCAGTTTCCGGAATACGCAGGGTGACATCATAGGGTAGGGTGCCGTCATTTACCTGCGACACTGTCATTCCAGCCAATGCAATATTTACAAAACGATTAAAGTCGGGGATAGTGATTCCATAACGGGCAAGCATCTCCCTGCGCGGACGAATATCAATCTGCGGACGCGGAATCTGCTGCTCTATATTGATGTCGACAATGCCTTCGATTCCAGCCATAGCTTCCTGGATTTCCTTACCGATAGAATATAAACGGTCAAGGTCCTGACCAAAAATTTTTACAGCTATCTGTGCCTCACTGCCCGATAGCATCGCGTCAATACGGTGGCTGATAGGTTGCCCTAACTCAATGTTCACGCCGGGGAGCGATTGGAGCCTTGTACGAAGATCGTGCATCACTTCCTCCTTTGACCGCCCGGAATCAAGAGTGTAAGGCACCTCTATTTCCGACACATTCGAGCCGAGGGAGTGTTCGTCAAGTTCTGCACGCCCTGTCTTGCGGGCAGTCAGCTTCACTTCGGGTACCTGCCGGATCAGCTCTTCGGCGCGTCTGCCTATGCTGTCACTCATGTCGAGAGATATGCCGGGCAATGCGCTGACATTAATAGTGAAAGAGCCTTCGTTGAACGAGGGGAGGAAGCTGCGTCCCAAAGTGGGCAACACGATGGCTGCCAATACGAGCAGTAACCCAGTTACTATAAAGAGAGGTTTTGGCTGCCCGACAACGCTCTGTAAAAGCCGACGATATAATACACCGATTTTCTTGGTAAAGACCGGGTCCTTCTCAAGGGAGGCTTCTGTCTTTTTACTTTTCGCAAGCATAAAATAGCATAACACGGGGGTGAGAGTCAGAGCCACAACGGTTGACGCCACCAAAGCTATGATGAATGAGACGCCCAAAGGAATCAGCATTCTTCCCTCGATCCCATCAAGGAAAAACAGTGGGAGGAAGCTTGCCATGATTATCAGTGAAGAGTTGAGGATAGGCATTCTGACCTCACGCGACGCTTCAAACACAATCTGCGCCGCCTGTTTGCGGAATCCCTTCGGCTGAAGCCGGTTGAGTCGCAGACGGCGGTAGACGTTCTCCACATCTACAATTGCATCATCGACAAGCGACCCTATGGCAATGGCTATGCCGCCCAGGGTCATGGTGTTGATGGTGAGTCCCAAGAGATGAATAATCAATATGGTTATTATGACCGACATGGGGAGTGCCAACGCAGAGATTAGCGTTGTGCGGAAATTCATCAGGAACAGAAACAGCACAATAATCACAAATATTGCACCCTCGAAGAGCGAGCTTTGAAGATTGGAAACAGAGTTTCCGATGAAATCTGCCTGGCGGAAAATGTCGGTATTGATATTCACTCCTCCCGGCAGTGTCGGCTCAAGGTCTGCCAGTTCGGTGATTATTTTGTCGGTAAGCTCAATTGAGCCGACACCGGGTTGCTTGGTCAGCGTTATTATTACTGCGCTTTCTCCGTTTAGCGATGCCTTACCTATTTCGGGTGTCTTGGCATCGATTTTAATGTCAGCAATATCGGAGAGTAAAATGGGAGTGTCGCCGTCATTTTTAACCACCACGTTTCCCATTTCATCAACATCAGAGGTGGCAAGGGTTGCTTTTAACAGATACTCGTTACCGTAGTCATATAATATGCCTCCTGAAGCGTTGGAGTTGAAGTTTTCAAGGGCATCGGCTGTCTCAGCCAGGGAGACACCGAGATGACGCATTTTTTCAGGGCGGAGGATAATACTGTATTCCTCCACCTCCCCACCGATTACAGAGACTTGCGACACGCCGCTGATGGCTAAGAGACGGGGACTGATAAGCCTGTCGGCAGTGGAACGTAGTTCTCCGGGGGTTAAAGATTCGGAGGTCAACCCTATTATCAATATCTCCCCAAGGATTGACGATGGAGGACCAAGGGTGGGCATTCCTGCACCGGCAGGTAGAGATGACTGAAGAGCAGGGAGTTTTTCTGCCACTGTCTGGCGTGCTTCTGTGATTTCAGTGTCCCAGCCAAATTCTACCCACACTACGGAGAAACCTGTGGCAGATGAGCTGCGTACCCTTCTGACTCCGGAAGCACCGTTCATCGAGGTTTCTATGGGGAAGGTTACGAGTTGCTCCACCTCCTCAGGAGCCATGCCCGGGGCTTCGGTCATTACCACGACTGTGGGAGCATTAAGATCAGGAAAGATGTCTACTTCCGTCTTGAAAAGCGTCATCATGCCGCCAATCATCAATGCGATGCTCAATACGATAATCAGCAGCCTGTTATCAAGCGAGAATTTTATAATTTTATCAAGCATTCTTTTTCAATCAGTAATTAGGAATTGGGAAGTGCTAATTTATTAATGGTTGTGGGTGTGACCCGGAGGGGCAATTGCAGAGGTCTCTGCCATGCGTATGATAGTAGTGCCGGCTGCCACATACTGTTCTCCGTTTTCAATGCCCTCTGTTATTTCCACTCGGTTGCCGTCGGAAGCACCTGTTTTCACAAGTCGTTTCTCGTATGCATGTCCGTCTTCACAGATATAGATATATTTGTTTCCCTGCATTTCAATAAGTGCATCTTTGGGCACTGTCAGCACGTTTTCACGCGGAGAGCCGGTGAGGTAGATTTCGGCAAAACTCCCGGGAATGGTCTCCCCATTACTTATGAATGAAAAGTAAAGGGGTATGTAGCCGTTTGTTGATTCAGAAATGTCGGTAGATGAGATTCTTTTTCCATCGAGAGAAGCTATGGAAAAAATCTGTTCGGAATATTCAGGGCGGAAATTTGCCGATGTTATTGACGGGAGTGCATGATAATATTTTGCGGGCACATCTGCACGCAGAGTCAGTCGGCTGTTTTTTGTGACTGTGGCAATAGGTGTACCTGCCTCCACATATTGACCGGAAGTGACCATAAGATTTGTGAGTGTACCGGTTGTGGGAGCCGTCTCCACACTGTTTCCTGTCGTGGGGGTGTCTGCTGCTAATGCCTGTGCCTCATTGTATGCGCGCTCCGCCTCGTTGTAGACAGAAGCCGTGACAAGTCCATCTTTGTATAATGGCGTAAGTCTGTCGAGTTCCTTTTTAGCCGCATTTAATGTTGCCCTTGCCGCTGCATTCGCATCTCCCCCCTGCATACCTTTTGAGGATATTGAGCCAATGGCGGTTCCGGCATTTACCTTACTTCCTTCTGCTAAGCCCGGCGACATGGTGAATATGCCACTTTTACGGGCAGTGACGGTCAGACGGTCAGTTGGTGCCGGTTCGATTCTTCCACTCACTTTTATTACCTCCGAAAATTGCCCCGGGGTCATTGTCTCTACTCTGACTCCAAATCCGGCTGCCTTTTCCGGCTCCATCACTATTGCGCCTTCATGGTGATGCTCTTCGGCTGCTTCAGTTTCTTCTATGTCATGATCGTCATGACTGTCGGAATGAGCAGAACAAGCTGTCATGCCCCAAAGGAGGGAGAAGGAGATAATCCACTTGTCGATGTTTCGTATTATCATGTTGAGTTTAGTGCATATAATATCTGAATATCAGAAAAATATGCCCATGCTTTAAAAGTATTTATCACACGGGCTGCTTTCCCGAGTGCAAAAATACTAAAAACTTGCTGCAACTAAGTTGCAAATACAATAGTGGGTCTTTTTGTTTTGTGGATCTATCGGCTATCGTGTAGCTGTAAAAGCTGTGGATTTGAAGGTGAATATGGGGATTGTGGCTCCGATCACCATGGCGAAGACAATGGCAATACATATCATACCGTTTTCGGCAAACTGATAGAAGTAAAAGTCAAATGAGGTCTGATTGTCACCGAAGAGGCACATAACTGCCGCGCCAAAAGATTTGTAGGCATATATTCCGGGAATCATAGGTAGCAATGATGGGAACAGATATGCTTCTGCCGGAGTTTTTACCCGAGGTGACACAAAGACAGCCAATGTGCCGATTACAAAGGCTGCAATCGCCGTGGCACCTAAGATATGCATCTGGCACCATGGCCCCTGCATAAGCAGATAACGTAGGGAATGCCCGATGGCAGCGATAAGACCGCACCATACGTATGCCCTACGGGGTATCCTGCTGATTACCCCAAATCCGATGGCGGCTATGGCAGCGAGGAGAGCATCTTTCAGAAGCGGTATAAATATTTCCATAACTATTTTGCGAGTGTGAAATTGATATTTTAGGGTCAGAACATTGCCACATTCATCAGTCTCATTCCCAGACATAAACCCAAAGACAAACAGCCGGTGAGCACCAGCGCGTCTGTAAAGCGGGAGAATGCACAGATATAATGGCGGTATAGAAGGTCACTGAAGGAATTGAGAAAGGGGATGCCGGGCACAAGATAAAGTACGCTTGTGGCTATTGCAACGTCGGGAGTATTACCTAACCCGAACAGATTTGCCGTAGCGCCAATCACTGTCGACACAAAGGCGCACAGGAAGACAATCACCCGCACGTCAACATGTCGCGCAGCAAGCATCTGCTTGAGATTGAAACCAAAAGCGGTAGCAAGGAAGACTATGACCATTGCCGTAAGGTCTCCACCGAATATGCCACAGAAAGAGGCGTTGGCAAGTGAGGCGAGCAACAGTGTCAGCCAGGGATTTGCCTTGTCAGAACTGATTATCTCATGAAATTTTTGTTTTGCCTCTGAAATGGTCAGTCCGTTGTCAGCCACGTCCCAGCTGAGTTCACTAAGGCGTGTGTTGAGGTTAAAGCTGATCGGGGTGTTTTTTACTGAAGCGATAGAGGTGAAGATGTCATCACAGTGAGGGTGCCACACGGTAATGTGTATATGTCGCGGCATTATGGTGAGTTCCACTTTCTTACCGAAGGCTGCTGCCATTCTCACCACGTTTTTTACAAGGCGAATACAGGTTGCGCCGCAACCTAAAAGGCTCACGGCGTAATCTGCCAGGAAGAGACATACCTCTTTTGATCTGAGGTCAGAAGGGGCAGTCTGCAGTGGTTCATCGCTAACGAGAACTGCCTCGAATGATTCTGATGCAGCTGTCATACTTGTCGGTTACGGTAATGAGGTATCGCGTGCAGGAGGTGTTGGCGTACAGGTTTGTTTTCATCAACTATTCTTACGAGCATCGCACCCGACAAGGCTACGGCTACAATCAACCATATTATAACAGATAGTGTCATGACTTAAATAATTTTTACGGGCTTTCCGAGTCCCTCTGATGCCACACGGGTTGAGGTGTGGGTATGTTTTTATAAATTGTCTTTGAAGTTGTAACAACTTCTTTATTAAGAAAACATATCAAAACGGCATAAGGTTCAAATTTCAGGCAGCTATTATCTGGCTTGTATTAATATTTTAAAAAGTTGTAATATGTTTATTTATAGTTAATTATTTAGTAATATGAGTAATTTATAGAAAGGAAAGTCAAATAAATTCATTAAAAAATTCATAATCTCGTGAACAAATTTTATGTTTCATGCGTTATAAACACAGAAGATCGATTAAAACAGGTTCATAAGATATTCATCGATTTTCAATTCATGATGTTAGGTTAGTTAGAAAAGTATTATGGAAAGACAGAAAACGGCTGATGTGAATCGGTCGTTTCCATTTATATATACCCCATTATCCAAATTCACGTCATTATATACAAGGTGGGGGATCGTACACCTTTCGACAGACCTGTTACACAAGGGTAAAGGGTTTTTATTTGGGTCAATGTAAAAAGTGGTTGAAAAGTTAAAGTTGATTTCATAAGAGTTAAAATTTTAGGCAGTAAGTTTAGCAACCTCTGGAACATTTCGAAGTCCATCTTTCGTCCAACAGACCGAAGACGCTCCCTATTGCCGTGAGCAGTTCCTGAAGTGCTCCCCATATCTGTTGTGTGACACAGAGCTGAATAGTATTCCTTCCGGGGATACCATATGGCGAGTCGTGGAGGCATTGAACCATGACGAAACGTATACGCGACCACTGGGAGATTGAGAACAGGCCTCACTGGCATCTGGATATTACCTTCAGGGAGGACCAATGCCGGATCAGGACAAAGAACGGTGCGCTAAATCTTTCCATAATCAGAAAGTGTGCTCTGGAGTTGCTTAAAACAGACTGACAAGTTAAGTCTAAGGCGAAGACGTAAGAAGGGTATGCGTAATCTTGGCTATCTGGCACAAGTTATAAAGGATTGTTAAAAATCATGCTCTTGCCTTGAAATTTTTTACTCGATAATTACCGTGTCACCGTCATATATGTTTTTCTTAAAAAATTGAAGAGCCTCCGGGCTGTTGTTTTGTAGATATACCACCACGCGGTTTGTTTCATCATCTATCGTAAATCCGGCGGATTCAAATATATCCAAATGTTTGTATACCTCATTGCTAATCTTTTGTTTGATTGCTTCAAGTTCGTTATGTGAATATTTACATTTCTTCCAAATTGCACCTTCGGGCAGAGTTTTAACCCCGCTCTCAGATGTCAACATAAAAACCATCTTGCCATTCTCAATATAGAAACCACCATACCATGCCGGATACCATTTCCAGCCTAACATTTGCTTCATACCGACACGTTCCTCCCAATTGATGAAATCATCCATATACATATCGGCCCAGTATGAGGTGGAATCTGTAGGCATCTGAAGCATAGAGGTGTCTTCAATGCTATCCGCATTTGTTGGGGTACTGTGAACCGAATCATCTTGTAAAGGATATGGAGGAGCAGTATTTATATTAACACCTGGATCAGGAGTAATAATCTGATGTTCTGTATGTTTATGCTTAGTAGTGCAACTCGCACCTATTATTATACATACCAAAGTTAAAATTGTAAAACTTTTTCTCATGATTCTCTAAATTTTAATATCGTTTTACTACCCTGTCTGTAGCATGTTCAGTACTACACAAAGGGAAGACTGTACTATTTGTCAGAATTAGATTGGATAAGCTGAGACATATTCATGAATACCACATGTTCATCATCTGAGTAAATATTATTCTTGAACTCTTCAATTTTCTCATCTGAATTATTATGTAAGATAACTTGGATTCTATTGAGTTTTCCTGAGATTCCAAATCCCATTACATTGGAACCAAGTGATTTATCTACTCTGCTCATATGCTCACTGATAATATCACTGATTGAATCCAGTTCATTATAGGAATATTTGCATAGACGATATTTTGCTCCTTCCGGTATCAAATATGCTTTTTCAATATCTGTGCATTGCATAACGAGAAAATCATTTTCCTCAAAACATCCTCCATACCAATCCGGATAGAGAATACGCCCCGATAGTCCTAATGTTGTATTTTGTTCTGCCCATTTAGAAAAAAGTACTGAAGGATCATAGGTAGGTTGCACATCCAAATCTGAGACCTCCTGTTTGTTATCCTGCAAAGAAGACAAATTACTTGGCAAGATACTCACATCTGAAGCCGGAGAATTAGTTAAGCTGTCTGTTCGTGGGCGCTTGACAGTACATGCCCCACCAATAATAAGGCTTATTAAAGCTAAAATAATAATATCTTTTCTCATGAGGTTCTAAATTTTAATATCGTTTTACTCCCATTACGGCCTGTATAGCATTTTGTTTGCAACAAAATGCTACAGTGCGTCCAAGTACTGGAGAGACTTCTGTGGTGCAATTTCCACTTAAAATTCCTACAGTCATTAAGTCTTTTGTATCCTTATCTTTATAGCACACTACTCCTCCGCTATTACCAGGCGTAGATATAAAATCTAATAAAACTTGATCAGTATAAATGCAATAGCGTCCTTCATTATCATAAAAAGAAAATTTAAAAGAATGATTTAATACTTTCCCATGATAAGAGTTTCTATAACCAACTGCAATTATATCAGCCCCTTCAATCGGCTGAGTAGAAAGGGTAGAAAGTGTATCAATAGCAAATGTTCTAATATTATTGGAAAGCTCGTATTTATCGTCGACTAATTCACAATAAGAAGCATCCATTATATTACGTCTGTAGCATTGTTTACAGAGTCCAATGGTATCTCTGTCTGCATTCGTTACATATCGTCCTTGGTATACAAAATGCCCGGCCGTCATAAATCCTTTATTCCCATTTTTATCTTTAACTCGATATCCTAATGAAGCCTGATTATTTGTATAAAGATTAAGAAGGTGAGACCCGCATAATATATAATTGTCAGGCCATAGTGGTAGAGCTTCTTCATAGCTATCACGTGTCGATTTAGGATATACTAATTCCAGTATATTTCGGAATATTAAAAATTCCTCTTCTGGGTAAATATTATTCTTGAACTCTTCAATTTTCTCATCTGAAGTATCATATAAGAAAACTTGGATTCTGTTGAGTTTTCCCGAGATGCCAAATCCCATCACATTTGAGCCGTATGTTCTGTTAACCTTACTCATATGCTCATTAATGAGGTCTGTCACTGAATCCAGTTCATTTATGAGTATTTACAGATACGATATTTTGCACCTTCGGGAATCAAATCTATTTTTGTAATATCAGTGCATTGGATAACAAGAAGATCATCTTCCTCAAAACATCCTCCATACCACTCAGGATACACTATCTGTCCCGAACGTGTTTCGGTAGTGGTCAGTGACTCCTATTCAGCAAATAGCATGCTGGGATCATAATCAACTACTGTTTTAGAATAGTTATCTTGAGAAACTGGTTTAAATGGTAGGTCATCTTGACAGGCTACCAAGATAGCACCTAAGAATAAAAAGATAAAAAATTTGATTTTCATAAAAACAGATGTTAAGTATTATTATATTAATATAACAAAAATTAATTAAAATTGTTTATAAGCTATCAATATTTAAAATTAAATTTTGTTATTTATGAAAATAGGATACTAAGTAAATCGGTACAAATGAACTACACAACAATAAATAATTTTAATGTATAAACAGAACAGTCAAATGGATATGTTTTCCAATCATAGTTGGTAGACTCAATATATTTCAGCTGCAAATATAGGGATAATATCTGAGACTATATAAGAGAACGGTTCATTCTCACGAATGAACCGTTTGTTTACGAAATATTCTTAAAAGTTCGGGGAAAGTGGGCGATTACGGATTCGAACCGCAGACCCTCTGCTTGTAAGGCAGACGCTCTAAACCAGCTGAGCT
>JAAVCP010000068.1 GCA_014802265.1 Bacteroides sp.
GAAATGGCCGATGATGAATATCTTGATCATGGTTATTCGGAGGAGGAGTTGAACAGGCTTGATGCCGCTGAAGCAGAGCGAATCCGTCAGCAGCAGGAGCTTGAGGAACTGGAACGCTCACTTGCCGAATCCCGGCGTCATATCAACTCCTACGCCTACGGTGACAGCTATAATCCCGCTGACTATGTTCCGGCAGTTGATCCACGGGACGAATACGCAAGAGAGCTTGCAGAAATACAGCAGCGCAGCTTTGAGCGTCAGAAAGCCATCGAGTCCGGATTAGGATATGGCAAGCCAGACCCCGAGGAAGTTGCTCAGAAGCAAAGGGCGGATTCCATTGCAAAGGCAAAGGCAATCGAGCGCGAGAAGAACCGTCCGCTGCTTGTCCTGAAATCTCAGGAAACGAACTCTGATAAGTTCAATACCCTCGGCAACTCTGCCGACAATGTGGACGCTCCACTGATCCGTGCGATGATAGACCAGACAACAAAAGCGCATGAGGGTACACGTCTTCGTTTCAAGCTCCTTGACGATGTGACAATTCACGATGTCAGACTGAAAAAAGGCACTTATCTCTATGGAACTGTCGCAGGTTTCGGTCAGCAACGTGTAAAGGCTACAATCACCAGTATTCTGGTCGGTTCCCGGTTTCTCAAAGTAAACCTCTCTGTTTTCGACAACGACGGCATGGAAGGTTTCTACGTACCTGAGTCGGCTTTCCGTGACTTTATGAAGGATGCCGGAGCAAACACCGTTCAGCAGAACATCAGCTTTGAGTCCGATAATGGGTATGGTTCGGGCATATCCGGTGAGGCGATAGCGTTGCAGGCACTCCAGAATATGTATAACTCCGCGACCTCGGCTGTATCGGCCAATATCCGCAAGAACAAGGCAAAAATCAAGTATAATACTATTGTCTATCTGATCAACTCCGACGAAGCAAGGTAAACATTATCAATGAATCAACAAAATCCACAGAATATGAAACTTAAATCCCTTATTGCGGCAGTTGCCGTATTTGCCACTGCACTTTCTGCCTCCGCAGTGGCTTCCAAGCAGACTATCCTCATCAACGATGAAGTGACAACCCACATAGTCATGCCGGAGGACATAAAGATGGTTGACCTCTCGACCACAAAGGTTATCGGCAACCAGTGTGCTGACAACATTGTGCGAATCAAACCATACGTTGAAACCGATCCGGAAGCAGAGCCGACATCTTACCGTGAGGGTGAGCTGTTGGGCACTCTTACCCTAATCGGAGAACGGCATCTGGCGCAGTATGATGTGGTATTTACAGCCACTCCGACCCGAGCAGCCTCTATCTATCAGGTGCAGTATTCCGGTTTGCAGTCATACATCAATCCGGAGGTGTCTATGCCCAAGTCCGAGATGGCCCGTTATGCCTGGGCGGTCTATGGAAGCGACCGCAAGTTCAACCAGCTTGTGTTCAGGGCAAACGGCATGAAGGCTATAGTAAACAACATCTATTCGATAGGTGACTATTTCTTCATTGACTACTCACTGCAAAATAAGACCAAGATTGCATATGACATCGAGGAGATGCGCGTCAAGCTGACTGACAAGAAGGAGGTAAAGGCCACAAACTCGCAGACCATCGAGCTTACCCCGGCTTACTCCCTCAATCTGGCCAAGCGGTTCAAGAAGAAATACCGCAACGTGCTTGTCATTCCCAAGCTGACGTTCCCCGACGAGAAAGTGCTTCGTATCGAGATCTCAGAGAATCAGATAAGCGGGCGAGTAATTGCTATGACTATCGAATACGACGACATCCTCAATGCGGATGGTTTCGATTCGGATATTCTCAAAAAGATACCCTATACTGTTCACCCTCACATCTATAAGTAATGGCCTATGAAAAAGATACTTTTCTCCCTATTGTGCGCCATCGTCGCGATTGGCGCCTCCGCACAGGGAAAACTCACCGTAAACGCAGGTTTCCTTTTCCCCTCCACACTCAACGCCACGGCTGGCTATGAGCACTCGTTTACTTACGGCAACGCCATTGAAGTGTTTGGCGAAATCGGCAATCATTGGAAATCAGGTGACGGTCAGTTCTGGAAAGGCTATTACTGGGACGGTGGTATTCTATATAAGCATCGTCTCGCAAGATACAAGAACGGTATGTTGCGATTCCGTTTCGGTCCGGAGTTCGGAGCAGTTGAACGTAAGTTCTTTGTTGGACTGGAAGCCGGATTTGAATACAATTACGTCTTTCAGAACGGTTGGGAGTTCTCGCTGATACAGAAGAACAACGTCAACTTCATTCACGGAGATACTTTCCGGAATGGTCTTCTTGTCGGTCTTAAAATTCCATTCTAATCCTTTTCAAGATGGCTTTTGAAGAGACAAAGGAACAACAGCAGATGTATAACTACTTCCGTAGCTGCATCTATATTTTCCTGATAATCGAAATCGTCATGAACCTGCCGATTACGGCGGACAACAAGATAACACAGTTCATTCTCGACCTGCTCGGACGCTTCAAGGTGTTCAATTCGGTTGCAGGGTGCAAGGTTGCTGAACTTATCTGCATCTGTGTTGTCTGCATCGGCACCAAGGCAAAGAAGGCTTTGAAGTTCAACGTCATGACAATGGTTGTCTATCCGGTGCTTGCCGGGCTTGTGCTCGTGGGACTTTGCTTCGTGTTCCACGGCCTCCCGGTAGGCATGGAGTGGATGGGCTTTCCTGCAAACCGCATCATATATGCGTTCTGTTCTGTAATCGGCACTATGCTTGTGCATCAGGGTCTTGACGGCATCGCCAAGTATTATAATCATAAGGTCGGTGAAGACCGCTTCAATTTCGAGAACGAGAGCTTCGAGCAGTCAGAGAAAAAAGCGGAGACACCTTACTCCGTGAATATTCCCATGATCTATTATTTCAAGCGCAAGATGCACAAGGGCTGGATCAATATCATCAACCCGTTCCGAGGTACTATCGTATTGGGTACACCGGGTTCGGGTAAGTCCTTCGGTATCATCGACCCTTTCATTCGTCAGCACGCCGCAAAGGGTTTCGCCATGATGGTATATGACTACAAGTTTCCGACACTCGCCAAGACTCTTTTCTATCAATACTGTAAGAACCAACATTATAATAAACTCCCGGATAAATGTGGTTTCAGGATTGTGAATTTTACCGACGTGGAGTATTCCAACCGTATAAATCCTATTCAGCGGAAATATATTCCGGATCTTGCGGCAGCTTCGGAGACGGCGGCGACCCTGCTTGCCTCTCTCAACAAGGGAGGCGGTGAGAAAAAGGGAGGTTCGGAGGCGTTCTTCACCAATTCCGCAGAGAACTTTCTGGCAGCGATCATATATTTCTTCGTAAATTTCCACCCTGTCGGATATAAGAACGGCAGGAAGCTCAGACGCTTCATATCACATGAGGGAAAGAAACTGGAGATAGTGATACGCAACTGGGACGACTACAACGCCATAAATGAGCAGGGGGAGGTGGTGCTGGACTTCGTGGACGAGAACGGAACGTTTGTCTCCACTGACGAGGACAGAATGTTCGTTGACCTTAACGGATACTCCTATATCGACCGGGTGGGAAAGCTAATCCTTATCGACAGGTGCTGGTATGAGGACGAGACCGGAAATGAGGTGGTGCCGGACACCGTCACGGGCGAATACTCGGATATGCCGCACGTCCTTTCCTTGCTCGTACGTAATTCTTCGGAGGTGTTCGACATCCTTATGATGGACGATAAGATTGCCTCCCTTATGGCGCCCTTCAAGTCTGCATACGAGAACAAGGCCAACGACCAGCTGGAGGGTATGGTGGGTACACTGCGCGTCAATGCCGCACGTCTGGTTTCTCCTGAAGCCTACTGGGTGTTCACCGGCGATGATTTCGATTTGAAGATTTCCGACCCTGCGAGTCCGAGTTATCTTGTGATTGCCAATGACCCGGAGAAGGAACAGGTGATAGGCTCCCTTAATGCTCTTGTACTGAACCGACTGATTACCCGTGTCAATTCTAAGGGAAACATTCCGGTGAGTATCATCGTGGATGAGCTTCCTACGCTTTATTTCCACAAGATAGACCGACTGATAGGCACTGCACGTTCTAACAAGGTTGCCGTAACTCTTGGCTTTCAGGAACTTCCTCAATTGGAGGCTGATTATGGAAAGGTAGGTATGCAAAAAATCATCACTACATGCGGCAATATCTTCATGGGTGCTGCGCGTAACAAGGAGACGCTGGAGTGGGCGCAGAATGATGTGTTCGGCAAAGCCAAACAGACAAGCACCTCAATCACAATCAACGACTCCAAAATATCCACCTCAATATCTGAGAAGATGGACTACCTCGTTCCGGCGGCGAAAATCGCTGACATGGCTACCGGTTGGCTTGCAGGTCAGGCGGCGCGTGATTTCACGGCCACCGATGAGAAGATGCTGTCGCATTTCGACATCGCGGAGTCAGAGGAGTTCAAGACGACCAAGTATTTCTGCAAGACCCATTTCGATATGGCGAGGATAAAGGAGGAGGAAAGCCGTTATGTGGATCTACCCAAAATCTATTCTTTCCAGAACGAGCGAGAGAAGGAGATAATGCTCAACCGCAATTTCAAGCGCGTGAATCAGGAAGTGGAGGAGATGGTGCGTGAACTTCTCGGAATACAGGATTAAGCCTATGGACTCAGCATTTCCAATATCCCTGCCTCTATCCCTGCGGTTGAGCGGAAGCTCTCTGAAGATTATCGCGGTTCTCTCGATGATTGCCGACCATTGCGCATATTTCCTGTTGGGAGAAGTCAGTACGCTCTATGAGCCGTTGCGATGTCTCGGCAGAATCGCTTTCCCGGTGTTCGCATTTCTTGTGGCGGAGGGGTTCGCACACAGCCGTAACCGATTGAGGTATTTCCTTATGCTGTTGGGGTTCGGTGTCATAAGTGAATTGCCCTGGTATCTCCTTAATGGTTCCGACGGTACCCACAATGTGATGTTTACCCTCGCACTCGGTGTCGTGGCACTTGCCCTGTTTGACCGACTGTGTGAGAACGGGCCACTTTCGTTTATATCGGTGGCTCTGATAGCATCGGCGGCATGGTGGCTCGGCTCTGATTATGACTGGAGGGGTGTGGCTATGATTATGCTGTTCTACATTCTTCGTTTCAGCACCATAAATCCGTGGCTGGAGCGGCGGCATATATGCTTTCCCTCGCAGGCTCTTTTGCAGATAATTTTCACATTCCCCCTTATGGCTCATTACGGTGTGGCCGGAGCAATTCTGGCGTCGGCAGTAATCTTCCTATATGACGGCTCACGCGGATTTATCCGTGGCAAGACAGCCAAATATGCCTTCTATGCCGTTTATCCGGTTCATTTGCTATTGATTTCCGTTTGTATCTGAAAAAAGGGAGCAGCCATCATTGTGAAGGTCTGCTCCCTTAAAAGTTACGAGCCCAACCCAAGGAGCAGGACTCGATTTGATCTTGTTTATAGTGCAGTTGGTTGCGTCGGGGCAATCCAAATACACTTTATTGTAAAAGACGAGGCCAAGCATCATGCCTGACCTCTTAGTCCTTTTATAGTGCGGATATTGAGACTAAAATCAATACCGGCACTTTGGTGAGAGCAAAATTAGCTCTTTTTATTGTAACAACCAAATTTTTCGTCAGATACCATATAAAAAGTTACGAGCCCAACCCCTGGAGCTGGACTCGATTTAATCTTGTTTATAGTGCAGTTGGCTGCGTCGGGGCAATCCAAATACACTTTTGTGTCTGCAAAGGTAACAAGACTTTTATTTTTATACAAATCAATAATCTAATCCAATAAGCCATTTAACGCCAAAGCCTATAACAATAGCAATAGTGAAACTGACAAATGTACCTATCAATACATATTCTGTAACTTTAATATCCTGAGTTCTATTAAGTTCTCCGAATCTGAAAACTGATTTTGCCGCCAGTAAGAATCCTATGCCTTCTATATTGTTCGTGTAAATAAATGTTAGTATTAGTACGCGTTCAAGAAAGCCTATCCATTTTCCTGCATTCGGTAATCCTTGTAATGACTCCTCTTGTTGAGGTCGTTCCTCTTGTTGAGGTCGTTCCTCTTGTTGAGGTCGTTCTTCTTGTTGAGGTTGTTCTTCTTGTTGAGGTTGTCCTTCTTGTTGAGATCGTTCTTCTGTTGAAGTGGATTGATTCGGAATCCACCCCTCAAACTCAATGAAAGATTTTATTAAAATGGATGTAGGTACTAATACAGCTATATAGGAAGTCAGTATGGCCCAAAAAGTGAGTGAGAGGTAAGGTGTTGAGATATTGAAACACCCTTTAGCGCATAGCACCCACCATAATCCTATAATTATTATATAGTGAGCAAGTTGATCTGATATAAAAGCCGGCAATCTCTTCCCATTAAAAGAAATTTTTATTAGATCAATAAAAAAGTGGCTGACAAAAATAACTAATGGCACAATCCAAAGTGTCCATTCTGCGATGAACACATAGGAAAGCATAGCTTGAATGCCACTGTGAATAGCAAGGCCCGTTAAGCTCTTTGATAGTTCATTACTATACTTCATTTCACAGATCTTATCTGTTTGAAATATGAAATCCCCGATAAGATGTGCAGCGATAAGTTTTATAAGGATAATTATCATATTTGGTATAGGTGTTTGTTTATCAATGTTTCATATCTTTTTATATATGCTTCGATAAGTTCTTCCTTTGAAGCTTTCAGGGATTTATCTACCATTTGGCGTGATATTTCAAGTTCTTGAGATAATTCTACATGAGTTTTTGACGAAATAAGACTCCGTAGAATAATTTTACTTTGATTCTGCGACCATGAGCTTACAATATCATCTGCAAAGGCGGTGGGTAGTTTTAATTCCTCATTCACCTCATGCCACGGAGTTCTGATTTCAAGCCGTGACTTATTCATATCATCAAGTAGTCTGCCGGATAATCTGTATGCCTCTCCATCACTTGTCGATAGTGCATCAGATTCATAGTCTAAAGTACCTATACCAATGGCAAGACGGGCATCCAACACTTTTGAGCCATGAACTTTATGACTACGCAACAATGCTCTTATGGCAAGGGCACACCTGAGGGCAGATTCTGCTTTTGAAACTCCAAGTTGAAAACTATCTCCTCTAAAAATCTCTATAGAGACATTTTGAACAGGAGCTAACACCTCCGGAATTAGTTGTAAATTCCTGAGCATAAGATCTCTACCTTCCACAGTTAATTTGGTGGAATTTACAATATCTCCAGTTATTATTGCGCCTGATTTCATAGAAGAACTTAATTTTGGACAAAGATAATAATATTTTTTGGATTATGCAACCTTTTTTGGTTGCATTAAGCGTATGCAACCTTTTTTGGTTGCATTAAGTATATGCAACCCTTTTTGGTTGCATATATAATGCTATTTCTCCTCAAAGCTGTTTCAGCACCTTTATGACGGCACGGATATAGCCCGGATCTTCGGCATAGCCGATCTTTTTCAGCCATAGAAGATAGTTGCCTCCCTTGTAGCGGTACTGCACTTTGGAATAATATGCGGCCACAGATTCGGTCCAGTGGTTGAACTCATAATAGGTGCCTGTCCTCGGATTGGTAAGCCCGAAAAGATTGTGCTTGTTCCGGCATACCGAAGAACGGAACCACCCCGTTTCAAGTATCGCCTGCGCCAGTACGATTTTAGGATACTTGATGTTGTTCCGTTTTATCTCTGCCATAAGGTTGGGAATAGTCAGAGTCGGAAGCGTATCCCGCTCATTCACACTCTTTCGATGCGAGGCGAAAACGGTGACAGAGGGTGCCTGTGGCACATTTTCACTCTCCGGCATAAAATTCATGTCATTTTCAAAAGTCAGTACCGGTTCTTCAGATTCATCAGTTGCTATCTCCTTATAATCAGTATTATAAGAGTTGGAGACCCGGATATTTCCCGTAACCGGGCTATCCTTCGTGATGGTGTGGAACTGCGCGGAGGCAGGAAGTGTTGCTAAAACGACAAGGCAACACGCAACAAAACTGTTCGGAATTTCTAATTTAGCAATCATGTGGGGATAATTTTGAGGCCGACAAGCGGTTACACCGCAAATTTATCACCTCAAACACCTACAAATGGAAATCCCGAACAAAAATCAGCATGAAAACCTCCCTTACGAGAAGCTGGCGATACTCGGCATCGACCGCGAGAAAGCGGACAGACTGCCGCAAGACGTTAAGCAGAAGCTACTTGACGGGGAAGTTACACCATTGTTGTCCGTGTCCATAAACGCACACAATGGCACCGTCATCACCTTACCCCTGAAGCTACAGCTTGCTACCGACAAGGAGGGGAACCCCACACTCATCGCATACCCCGTACAGAAAGAGTTTTCTCTCGAAAAGGGGAACGAACTGAAACTTACACAGCAGGAGGCTGACACCCTGCGTCGTGGCGATGTGCTGACCAAGGCCATCGACATCAACGGCGAGAAGACACAGCAGTATCTCCAGCTCGACCCCGAGACCAAATCAGTAATTCACCGTCGTACCACCGAGGTAGAGATTGAGCGTAAGCTCAAGGATATGGAAAAGGTAAACGACATCGAACTCGGCACACAGCAGAAACAGCAGGTGCGCGAGGGAAAACCGATGGAACTCAACGTCGGCGGCGAGAAAGTCACGGTAGGCATAGATCTCAAGGAACCTCAGGGCTTCAAGGTCGTGCAGGGCGACATGAAGGAATGGGAACGTCAGCAGAAACTCAGATATGACGAGCATCATCCCGAATTCATAGGCATTGTTATGACCGACAAGAACCGCTGGGAGTATCAGCAGGTGGTTGACAAACAATCCACCGAACGCGCCGGCAGGCTCACAACCTCCAATGAACGCACGGAATCCAAAGGGCTAAAAATTTAGCAATGCCTGATTATGTCAATGACAAGTCAGACCGGTTATCTGATGCCGGAGTATATTTCACATCGCTGGCAAATCCGAAAGACCTTTATTCCGGAGATATGACGCTTCTTCCCAGAGACCTTCACGGACAATGGGAAAACCTTGCCTCATTGGAAGAGGACTATTACACGGAATATCGGTTTCTGCACCCGGATGAGAGAAAGGTGTATGCTGATGAATTGCGAGATGCCCGAAAGGATTTCAGGAACAATCTTGAACTACTGCATCGGGAATACACGGAATCAACCGGTCAGACTGTCTCGGAACCCGAAACGCTTATGAGAAAGAACAGCCAAGACCTGCCGCCATCGCTGATGAGGCAGTACGACGAGATGAAAGCCCGTCACCCTGACGCCATCCTCCTGTTCCGGCAGAACGATTCATACGAGATTTACCGACAGGACGCTCACAAGGCCAAGGATATTCTGAGTCTCGATCTTGTGCAAAGAGAAATCGGAGGGGTAAAAACCGATGTGGTCTCTTTCAAGGAATATTCCCTCGATATTTACCTTCCCAAGCTCGTCCGTGCCGGAATGAGGGTAGCCATCTGCGAGCAACTTGAAGACCCAAGGCAGAAAAAGATTGAGAAAGAATCAAAGGAAACACTATCAAATACAACAGACATGCCAAGAAAAAAGAAAGAAAAGGCTCCCGAACAGGAGCAGCCGAAGGTGAAAGCCGAGGCTAAGACTGAGGTCAAGACTGAGGCGAAAGCCGAAGTCAGGACAGAACAGAAATCTGAGGCACAGCAGGAGCGCAAGCCCCGTGAGCCTCAGATGGTGACGGTGAACGGCGACAAGGTGACACACGGTCATGCCTTTCAAGGCAAGGACTCACAGGACTGGTATTTCACCGCCAAGATAAATGGTGAGCAGCTTAAGCCACAGAAGATGGATCCGGCGGACCTCGCGGCCTACCAGAAGAAGGAAATCACGGTGCCGCAGCTCATGGAACGCTACTATCCCACGAAGCTCATGCCGAAAGTTCCGGACATGGCTTTCTCGTTCCCCAACGGCCTCGCCGGTCCTGACGGCCCCCTTACCGTAAACAAGTTCAACGTCTATAAGGAAACGGACCAGAAACGTGACGACTTCGGCAAATACAAGTTCTACGCACAGGTAGGCGACCAGAAGATGTCAACCCTGGCTTCCCGTCAGGATCTCAACGCATATTTCGACCGTGTCATGACTCCCGGCGACCTCGTGACAAAGAACTTCGGGGAACGTCTGCATCTCAAAGCCTACTATGACCAGTTCAAACTGCCGGAGGGGATAGATCCGAAGTCTATCCGTGTTGTCAAAGACCGAGAAGCCAATAAGTATATGGTGACGGTAAAGACCGGAGAGGACAGAAGCTCGACATTGAGGAAGCATATCTCGTATGACGACGGGTATTCCTTCTTCAAGACCAAGACCGCCTCTTCTGAGCAGCTTGCCGCCAAGTATCTCGGCTCTGAACTTAAATCACTCCTCGTAGCCCCGGCGATGAAGGCCGAGAAGTCGGCATCACTGAAAATGTAACCCAGTTTCCAACCTAAAACAATTACCTACTATGGCAAAAATAGAATACGACGAGCTGGTACAGCTCCTTCAGGACGGCAAGATAGGTTTCCTCCGCTTCATGCTTGAAAGCGACAGCGCGCAGGATTACCTCGAATGGTGCGAGCTTCACGGCATAGACCCTTCGGAGGAGTCGGCGGAGTTCTACTACGATGAGACCGAGATCGACATGATGGAGCGCCAGTTGATAGACGACGAGAGCTATGGCATTTGGAACTAACGGTTCCGGAGGTTCCGGCCAGCAGGCTGTTGACCGCTTCGCAGAAATGATGATAGAGCGCATGGAGAAAATGAAAAACTCCGAATGGCGGCAGGGCTGGATAGGCAACGCCACGTCTGTGGGTCTTCCGCAGAACGTGATGGGACGCACCTATTCAGGTTCCAACTCATTCTTCCTCCAGCTTTATTCAGCACAGCAGGGCTACGAACTTCCTGTGTTCCTCACCTTCAAGCAGGCTCACAACTTCAAGGCCCACGTTCTCAAAGGTGAGAAGGCTTTTCCGGTAATCTACTGGGATATGCTCGTGCGTGACAAGGACGGCAGGAAAATAAGCTCTGACGAATACCGCGCCATGAGCAAGGAGCAGCGCAAGGATCTCGACGTGATACCCTTCGTCAAGGCGTTCCCGGTCTATAACATCGACCAGACCAATTTCCGCGAGGTACAGCCTGAGCGTCTTCAGAAGCTGCTCGACAAGTTCAAGGTTCCTGAGATGCGCGACACCTACGGGATGTACCAGCATCCGGCACTCGACAACATGATCCGGCAGCAGACGTGGCTCTGTCCCATTCAGGCCGACCGCAAGGAGGACGGCGCATATTATTCCCCCTCCAGGGATATAGTCGTGATTCCCATGAAGCAGCAGTTCAACATCGGTGCCACCCCTGATGAGATATACCGTGACGGTATGGAGTTCTATTCCACCATGCTCCATGAGATGGCACACTCGACGATGACACCCGAAAGGCTCAACCGCGAAATGGGAGGCAAATTCGGTGACCCGAAATATGCCAAGGAGGAACTTGTGGCTGAACTTACAGCGGCCATGATAAGCCACTCGATGGGTTTTGACTCCCGAATTACCGACAACTCGGCCGCATACCTTGATTCGTGGATCGGCAAGCTGAAACAGGAACCGAAGTTTATCGTCTCTGTCATGGCCGATGTGAACAAGGCGTCGGAGATGATTCTCGACCGTGTGGACGCGCAGCGTCTCGCTTTGGGCGAACAGCCTTATCTGGCGAAGAACGATCCGTGGCTTGCCCCGCTTCCCGACGAAATTTGCCCTTTCAAGAACGCGGCCATAATCAAGACCCGTTCCGGCGACTATGCCGTGCGTGCCTCCTATAACGGCGTCGATCTCGGCATGAAACCCATCGGAAAATCCACGGCACAGCTTTATTTCCGAATGACCGACCAGCGCGAGAAGGACATATTTCTCGGCAACACCATCAGGAAGAGCTATGAAAAGGAAATCGCCGGCATCGACCGTCGCCCGGCAAAATCACTTTCAATCGGTTGAACATGGCAGGTGACTACAAGATAAGATTCCGTGACTTGAAGGAACGTGTCGGCATCGACGACGTGGCTTATTCACTCGGCTACCGCATTGACCGCAAGGCGGGTGTGGGCCGGTACATTGAGCTTGTGCTGGGCGAGGGACGCGACAAAAGGGATACCATCATAGTCAGCAACCGCCGTGACAAGGGTTCCCAGTTTTTCTTCCGGCGCGACGGTTCCAAGGGAGATGTCGTGGCTTTCATACGCGAGAACCTTAATTCGTTCAATGTCTCCGGCATGAACGAGTGGCAGAAGATAGCCAAGGTAATGGCGCAGTTTGCCAATATGCCCGAGCCGGAGTATGACAGCCATACCGAATATGTGCGTGCCGCATCCGTTCCACAGATTTTCGACCCTTCGCGCTACGATGTCCGACCTCTCGATACGGAGAAGTTACATCCGCTGTTCCGTCAGCGTGGTATATCGGAGCGCACCGTCAGGACTCTCGCCCCTTTTATCTCCCTTGTGTCAGACCGCCACAACGAGAATTTCAGCGGCTACAACATCGGTTTTCCTTACACCGCCGCCGACAGCGACCGTGTTCTTGGATATGAAATCCGTGGCATAGGCGGCTACAAGTCAAAGGCGGCGGGCACCAATTCCTCCACGGCTGCATGGGTGGCCGACCTGTCAGGCGGTAACGGAGCATCCGTGCGTAGCGTGTTCTTCTGCGAGTCAGCTTTCGACGCGATGGCCTTTTACCAGCTCAACCGCCTGCGTGCCGGAGACAACATCGCACTGGTATCAATCGGGGGTACTTTCTCCGACCGCCAGATTCTCGGTGTGATGGAGCGGTTTCCAAACGCACGGGCTTTCGACTGTTTTGACAACGATCTGCCGGGACGTGTCAACGGTCTTCGGCTTATGGCTCTGACTGAGGATCTTCCCCTGCGAATAACCAAGACCGACGACGGCCTGAAAGTGGAGGCAAAGGGAAAGTCATTCCCCCTTACGCCAGAAAGGGCCTTATATGCTCAGGTTGCGGAGCATCTGCCCGTGCGCTACCGCATGGGACAGTGGCAGCCTCCCTCGGAGTTCAAGGACTGGAACGACTGTCTCCTTGGCAAGCGTCTGGAGCCGACAATAACGCCCTCCAAACTTGACCGTGACAATAACCTCGCCGGAAAGAGAAAGTCCGGCCTAAAAATTTGACTGAATTATGAAAATGACTGTCCGTTCAATATGTCTCTCCCTTTTGATGGCACTTTTGTGCATGTCTCCAATAAAGATGTCGGCGCAGCAGACAGACCCGACTCTTACGGCAACTGTGATTCTCCAGACTGAGGAGCTGAAAAGCATACACAAGAAGCGCAAGACCACGCAGGAGAAGATCATAGCAGCCGAGACTGCCGTAACGCTCGCTCTCGACCGGGTCCACAACGTTGAAGACAAGATGCTGGAATACCTGTCGAACGCCCAGGGTGCGATGCAGAACCTATATCAGATCAAACGTGCGGCCGAGCTTGTCACAACGGAGATTCCCAAGAACACGGCCCTTCTCAAAAACTCAGTCAAGGGAAACCTCAAGGGAACGGCCATCGCACTTCTCGTTTCTGATGAGATTACCGACGCGGCGACACAGATGGCAGCCCTGTATCCCTTCATGCAACAGCTCGTGACGTCCGGATCATACAATGTGACCGGCTCCGACGGAAAGACGGAGAAACACAAGGTAAATCTGCTCAACTCCGCTGAAAGGTATTATGTCGCCAACGAGGTCGTGACAAGGCTGGAGGCGATAAACACCGACCTGTTCATTCTCGCCTGGCAGGTACGCACCCTGAGCTGGAACGACCTGTGGTTTTCCCTTGATCCGGAGGGATGGGCGGCGGTGATGTCAGGCAAGAACATCATCAATGGTCTTGTCACTGACTGGAACAATATAAGATACTATTGAATATCAACTAAACAATCTTAATATG
This sequence comes from Bacteroides sp., assembly GCA_014802265.1. GTDB lineage: Bacteria > Bacteroidota > Bacteroidia > Bacteroidales > Muribaculaceae > Lepagella. The sequence continues at coordinate 13,993 of JAAVCP010000068.1, forward strand.
GATTCTGAAACAAAGATTATCGGCCGCTGTCCAGTGTGCGGCGGCAATGTGGTAAAGACCTGCAAGGGCTACCGCTGTGAGAACAACACTGGTGAAGATTCTAAATGCGGTCTCTTCATCAACGGTGTGATAGGCAACCGCAAGATGTCAGACGGTGAGATCGCAGAGCTGCTGGATAAGCGGCGCATTCTTCTTGACGGTTTCGCCACGAAGGAGTGGAAAACGTTTCCCACCGTCCTTGTGCTTGGCAACGACGGTGTGGTGTCGATGGAGTCGGTCGTGGCACGCTGTCCCCGTTGCGGCGGAGAGATACGTGTGGGTGCAAAGGCCTTCAACTGCTCCAACTTCAAGCTGGAGAACGACCCCTGCGGTTTCGTGATATGGCGCAACATCGGCGGCCATCTGATGACTCTCGAAGATGTGGAGGAGATTTGCTCCGCCGGCGTAACCTCCCGCGAGGTGGAGTTATACGGTGAGAACGGTGTGGTCTACCGCAAGCGTCTCGGTCTCTCTCCCGACAAACTAAAGGTGATCAAGGTATGAAGCCGGGGACAAAACTTGCCATTCTGCTCGGCGGTGCCGTGGTGGTGTGGGGGCTGATAGCGCTCGGCCTGTGGTGGGGCAATTCGCCTGTGCACCGCGCGCCGGAGGTAGCTAAGACAGCCCTGTATGCCTCGGTAGATAACCCGGAATCAATAAAGGTCTTAGCCGTAAGCCGCCCTGACAGTGTTTTCGGACGCTGCTACATCAACGATGACGAGAAGCTGGCCATCGCCACCGCAATGATGAAGGTGAACGAACAGGTGATGAAACGCACCGACGGCCTGCGTAACCTCGATTTCGAGGACAATGCCGTGACTGAGCTTGTCACACGTCAGATGTCCGCTTTGTCGGCCCTCCGCTCCCTCGGGGGCTATGAGGCTCCTGACGCACCGCAGAAGCCGTTTTCCGGATGGAAGGTAAAGATCGAGTATGAGGCGGTATCGGAGTCCGGCTCCCCATACCGTTCGGAATACTGGTTTATCCTCGACCGCAAAGCGCAATGCGTTGTCAATTCGTTTGAAATTCCCGTAATATAAACTTCAAAAACAATATGATATGAACGAGATAATATCTGAGATAGAGAACATGACGGCATCTTTCCTCAAAGACGCACGCTCACAACTCGACAAGGGCAACAAGGCGGCGGGTCTCCGCGCCCGTCGCGCCTCCCTCAATCTGGAGCCGCTGCTCAAACGCTTCCGCAAGGCTTCGCTGGAGGCTTCAAACAGCAAATAATAATACAAGTCGTTTTTAGCCATCAAGAACCTGACTGCCCTGACTCGTGAGAGCCGGGGCTTCTCTTTTCTGGCTGTCCCATTGAATCGCATGCTGTCCGCGACCGTGAGTTTTTCGCTACAAAGTTACGGGGGCGGATGCCGACGGCAAGCGACCGCCTCCGTCTTGGCTGCATGAAACAATCCGGCAGCCTTCCGCAACCTTCAGCTCGAGACCGAGCCTTCGGTCTCAAATCACAGATTTGGGTATTCCGTATTTTTTCATTTGCCACACTTGCCTTACGCCACCTTTGCCCTCCGTCTTTGAATGCAGCGAAAAAACAACCCGGACGCGAGAAGCCAGAAGGCTTCAAACCAAAGGGAGAAAAATTTGAGTTGCTTATGAAACGGACAAAGGAAAAGGTTACGATTAAGGAATTGAGGGTGTTGGGCTCTTATGGAAAGATGTATCACGATGCAGAGGTATATCCCCATTCATTGAGGAAGCTGTCAAAGGACGTGAAGAAAAGCGACACGACCGCCATTGCGATAGCCGCCCTTCTTCTCTCCCAAATCCTCACACCAAACGCAGTGTTGATACCCGTCCCGCAGTCTTCCGGCAATGCGGAGTACACTTTGGAACTCGCCAACACCATCAGGATTATCCGTCAGGATTGCGAGGTGGTTGACATCCTTTCGGGAACACCGAGAAAGAAACTCTATGACATCAAGAAATGCCGTACTTCCCTCAAAGGCGTGAGGACGGGATTGAAGGTCAAGGAGAGTGCCGACTGCAAGGAGACACTGCAAGAACATTCCGACATCTTTCTGCTTGATAACGTGGTGAACACCGGCTTCACTTTCGCAAGGGCAAGAAAGGCTTTAAGGAAATACATCAAGATTGAGCCGTCGCTATTGGCTATCAGTGCCACAAGCAACTGGCTGAACTAACGACACATCATTATGAATAAGAGATTGGCTATCGTAGGCAGTCGCACCTGCCAACCCATTGACATCGCTTCCTTTCTCCCTTTTGTTCCCGACACTATAGTTAGTGGCGGAGCAACCGGAGCGGACACTTATGCAAAGGAATATGCAGTCAAGAACAATATCCCCATTGTGGAGTTTCTGCCGGACTATAGGAGATACGGCAGGAACGCACCGCTGATGAGGAATATCCAAATAGTGGAGAATTGCGATTATCTTCTCGCTTTCTGGAACGGCACGAGCAGAGGCACCAAGTTCACTATGGACTATGCCGAGAAACACGGAGTGCCGTATAAGGTAATCAGAGTATCCTAATACGCTGTGACTTATTAAGAGTTTCCCGGCTTCTCTCGGTAGAAGTCGGGCGGTTTGCTTCGTGACCTCGCAAAACCGCCTGTATGGAATACCGGCCCGGCTGTTTCAGACGCAGGTTGTCACTTGCCACTGAAACCGCCGGAATTTACGAATACAATGGCTGCGCATTGACGGCACACGTCCCCGACGAGCCAGGTATGGCGCCGGGTAGCGGTGTGCCGACTTCGGGAAACTAAGCCGTCTGACTTACTCCGTGTCGCTGACACCGAGTAAGATTCAGCCGATGGTATTATGTTAGCATCAACGGCGGTGCCTATGATGGCACAAACGCCAGAGCCATCGAGGTTTGCCTGTGGCCGCTCTTCAATGGCTCACGCGTCTGCGCCTATCCACGAAAACTAATCTAAAAACGATGACTTGCCCGGTCTTGACAGAATACGGAAATTCTAAGTCCTGAAAATGGGCACGTTACGATGAAAAAGCACAAATAGAGGAAAAATAGTCCAATTTTTTGGTGCCCGTCAGGAAACCCCGTATCTTTTTCATTTTATATAGAGTTAATAATGCCCTGTTAGCAATATCTGAAATGGCAATTCGTTATAAGTATGATATGATTTTTTATACCAGATGTAAAGTACTTCAAAATGAATAGCAAGAAGTTTTCTGTGTTGGCATTTTTCACGCTTTTATCTCTTACGCTAAGCGCTAAAGTTAATGTTGGTATCGAAGTTATGCCCCAGTTCTCGAATAGATTCTCGTGGGAAGCTGGAATTAATCTTGAGATACCAGTTGGCGATAAACTCTATTTTTCGCCGGGAATAGCTTACTCATGCCGTCATCGATATAACCAATCATTGATCGAAATAACTGAATTCCATCCCGAAGGAGATGTTGTATCATCCTATGAAAAAGCATCGATAGATGTGAAGGGGCATTATATCAACATTCCTTTCCTTGTCGGTTACAAAAGTTATGTAGGCTCCACTTATACGATAAAAATAGCAGGAGGTATATATTACGCATATGGAATGAGTGGAAAATCAAAATTAAAAATGGATGCCAATGGAGATGTCGCTCAGATGTTTCTTCCATCCTTTAAGACCGCTATAGGTAATCGATCCGATTATGGATTGTGTATAGAAGCGAATTGTCTTTTGTACAGTCATTATCAGATAGGCCTCAATCTCCAGCATGGGTTGCGTAAGATTTATAAGGCAACTGAGGTGCAAGGAATAAATGACCCATTTTCGTTTCATAGTCTTGGGCCCGGAGTACGGTTCCATCAATCAATCGGATTATCAATTGGATACCTATTCTGAGGCATTTCATCAGGGATAATATATCGTATTAATCCTCTTCTTTGATTTCTGTTCACGCCCTCATGGACAGAAAGGAGATTGGAAGTCAGATGGTCGAGTTCCCTTCTGCCTTTGTCGAACCGTCGGTCATCGAGAAACGGACGGACAAAGACCTTAATTGAATTAGCTGCGCCTACTTCCTCTCAATGATGGTGGAGGCGCTCTGCTCTGTAGACACAGGTATATGCGCCACTTGCAACTCCATTTCTTCAACCTTGACCAAAGCCTTATCCCGATCCATATTGGAGGTCTCGACCTTGATCTGCAGCCGGGCGTTCTAATGATCAAATTCCGTATACTTCCCCTTGCCGAAAAGATTGGTGTGGTCGCTTTTTAGTGCGCTCCCGCTCTCGGCGTTGAGGGTTTTCTGTTTTTCAATACGCCGGACTTCAAGTTCGGCTATCTCGGTTTCAAATAACCTACAAGGGTGAGAACCATACTTGCCGAATTGTAAAGAGTAACGAGGGTGAGGAGCTGATTATCGCAGGAACAGTCTGCTCGATGTTCTAATGCCTTATGAAATCACTGAAGAATGTAACGGCTTTGCCGATAAGGAAGCCGAAGAAGTGGACGAGGAAATCTTCTTCTATACCTCAGATAGTGACCTAAAACTCTCCGATAAGGAACTTATCGCAATCCTCAAAGAGAGTAATCCCGAATGGTTTGATTGAAAACCACCTTTAACCTCTTTCCGCCTCGACATAAATGGTCGGGGCGGTTTGCTTCGTGACCTCGCAAAACCGCCTGTTTGGAATATCAGCCCGGCTGTTTCAGACGCAGGTTGTCACTTGCAACTGAAATCGCCGGAATCTACGAATATTATGGCTACGCATTGACGGCACACGTCCCCGACAAGCCAAGTATGGCGCCGGGTACCGGTGTGCCGACTTCGGGAAACCAAGCCGTCTGACTAACTCCGTGTCGATAACACCGAGTAATATTCAGCCGATGGTATTATGTAAGCATCGACGGCGGTGCCTATGACGGCACAAACGCCAGAGCCATCGAGGTTTGCCTGCGGCTGCTCTTCAATGGCTCACGCGTCCGTGCCTATCTCCGAAAACTAATCTGAAAACGATGACTTGCCGGTCTTGACAACCTTAGACTGCGTTTAAGGCTGATCGACCGAAATTTCTTACCACTTCGGCTATGCATCACGGCACACGCTTACACGACGTGACATATTCCATGTGTCACTGCGTAAGCGTATGAGCCTATCTTTGGGAACCTTGCCGGCAGACCTACTCCGTGTATGCGACACGGAGTTACGACCAGCCGATTATGACAGACAGTATCGACGGCGGTATCTGTGACGGCTCAAACGCACATAGCCATCGAGGTTTGCCTATGGCTGCTCGTCAATGGCTCACGCGTCCGTGCCTATGATTGAAATCTATTTGTTACTAATAATAATAGCATAAGGACTTCTATCTGGAATCCATGTGCGTGAGCTTATAAATTCTTATTATAGGTATTTGGGAGTTCTTAGTTTAATAAATATAGAATATACTAACAATATGATTGATTGAATAGTATTGAGCAATAATATAAGGAACCACCATGTTATTCCTGCTCCATATCTGCTATTAAAAACAAGATTATAACCAAGTATGATATTATAGGCGATCATTACAATTAGATTGCCAAACGCGGTTCTTGGTTTAACTCTGTGACATAGCCATGTCGATAAAAGCGACAGCGCATAAGTCACACCAAGCAACGCTGTATCCCCGCTCCCCCCTTCTATTATACAAATCGTAACTGCGAAGAAGAGAAAGATCACCCATACTATCCAAAATCGTTTATCGTTCAATCGCATATCTCAATTTTATATTCGATGTCTATTGGCGGATTCATATTGTTAAGACATGATTCAATATTGGTCTTAGTGTTCAATTCTTTCACATAACCTCCCACGATAAGACTGACAGGTTCAATTAAACTTCTGCCAATGTAGATATGTTCAGAGGAGAAATCAGATGCGATACAATGTCTTGCCTCGTTTATCCATTTTTCAATTTGTAAAATCATCTTTCCTTCCTTACTGTTCATCCATTTATAATCATTGCAAATCTCTGTTACTTCATCTTTGGTTTCTTCAAACAAGTCCATTGGCAGAATATCTTTCATGCCGTTCAATGAGTTTCTTATTGTAGAGATTTTTGATTTATCCTGTAGAGGGAATAAAGCGACGAATTTACATATAATTGGATTGTCCAGATTCATAAGACATGCTTTCAGATGGTCGCTTAAATCTGTTTGCAAAAGCTCAGAAATATCATACTGTATAGTAGATTCCTTATCCCGATTGTATCTTTCGGTTATATCTATCATTTTGGTTATTCTTTATTCGTTATATTCTTGTTAAATAAATGATAGCCAACGAATGCTAAAACCATTGAAGGTATAAGGCAAATAATAGCGATCGTGAAAACAAATGCGAAGCACAGAGTAAAACCAATCCAATCCATAAGTCCACGAATTAACCCATCTATTATAAGAGAGGCGAATAGCAAGATAATGAACAAGGCTTCATAGATTAGCCCAAATACAAACCATTGTTTCCCATCAGCAATTGGCCAAGTGATAGCACTGGTTATACAACTCAGGCCAACAATGATTAACACAACTTCCATTGTCAGGGATTTATCAAGGATTATCAACGCAAGAAACATCAATACCACAGCAAATAAAATGGTAAATGCCTCAAAAATCCAAAATCGTTTATCGGTCAGTTTCATGGTCTAAGGTATAAATTATAATCTGATACAATTTCTTCAACTTGTGATTCCGGTAAATCAGTACGAATATGCATGTAGAAATCATATCCGAAATCAATTGAGAAATTGTGACGATGATTGTCAAATACAGCCCAACAACACTCTCTGATACATAATCGTAAATAATCAGCACAATTCGAAATATGCACTCTCAATCCTTGTTTAATTTTTTGTGCTATAACAGATAATTGAATATTATATGGCTTGCCGTAAACAAAATCCATTATATCTTCCTGACCTTCCAGATTGCTTATAGTTAGATAGGTGCATCCTGATAATCGAGCCAAAGTCATAGCTACCTCGATATATCGTTGTTCAACTTTCATATACTCATCTATGGACAGAACCCCATTATAAAAAGCCTTACCTATATCTCCAACCGAAGTCCACTCATTTCTACGATAGCATCCGGTTTCATCATATAATTCCGGTTGGTACTTTGAAATAGAATAATCTCCCATCGTTTAACTCCTTTCCAATATAAATCCATTATTTACAGCCCACATGAAAGCAAATACAGCACATAGACATAAGATGCTACCGATAACGAAGATAGTGGCAATTACCTTATCAGTGAGTGATATTTCAATAGATAACGTTTCTTTCAGTCTGTAACCACGAAGATGTTTTAAGTAAAACCATCCTCCCCAAAAGCAACATATTACAATATTACAGAACGTCAGAGTTTTAAGGTCTAACGCGGCCTGATTGCCTATTACATTTTCCAAAAAGAATGACACTCCAATTGAGATGCTTATTAGATACAAGTAAATGACAAACAATATCATGCCCATAGACATAAATACAGGCATATCTCCATTTCCAATACGCTCTTGAAAACGGTAACAACAGACAAATAATCTCTTGAAGAACATCATCGCTTACCCCCTTTCCGCCAAAGGCAAATGAATAGAGCAAGAGCAATGAAATAATTGAGCCAAAGGGCAACCGACAATGAATCAACCCTCAGATACATTCTATCTATTATATCTTGAATATCGTATGGCTCAATAAAATATCTCAAATCCAGATAGGCATTAAAACACAAAAGCAATTCGCAAAGGCCAATCGCTCCAAAGACTATAACACCGACTATTTTCTGCCACGGTTTCATTTGATATTAAAGAAATGGTAATTGAACTTCAATTTGTCATGGTCAATAAGTGACTCGCCTAACATAACTCTATCATAAGTAAGGATAGAATCGTTGGAGTAAAAATTTCGATAACTGACATAGACATCCTTACCTATGATGCTATCAATAGTAGGCATGGAATCTTCTGCTCTGATATATATACTCTCAATATGCTCCGCTTCGCTGTTGTAAATTCTAAGGTCAGCGTATGAACCAAATGCGCCTTGCTCGACAACTATCAACTCTGCCTGACCACCTTCAAAATTTATTGCCCCGACTCGACGCATAGTTTCACTACTTTGGTGAAAAGTCCCAAATAACGCTGTAGCGAATACGAACATGCCAATCTGAATAAAGGGTAGAAACATCTTTAGATGATATAAAATGTCGTTGTCGTTTACAGGTGTAATCTTCCGTTTTCCCTTTTGGTAATAACCTGCATCCTTGGGAAAATTGTATTTTATGATAATGCCGACATCCGGCACCGGTTTCAATATCTTTGAAGCCTAAACTGACCCAAAAATCGCCATTGCTGCAAAAACGGCAAACATCCACCAATTCAAGCCCGTTCCAAGCATTACGCCCGCACCCAAGGCCCCAATAAATGACATTATTAGTGAAATGCCAAGCAGCAATGATTTTCTACCTATCAGTCTCATCGCTTGCCTCCTTTCCTGTTGATGAGCCAAAGGATGCCGCCCCAAAACAGCACGTTTGCACTGACCAACAGGATATTGGTCATCGTGTCGGGGGAGTCGAAGCAGAATATCAGGCTGAACATGAATAAGAACATGACAACTGCCGAGGCTATGAATTTACCAATCTGATCCATCATTGGCCGTATTTCCTTTTTATGTATTCTCTGAGTTTCGGGGAATCTTTGCCTTGATACACGCGGTTACGGTCGAATACAGTCCAGCTGTCACCGTCTGGGAAATCTATTTTTTCAAAACTTGCTGCATCGGCACCCGGGATAATGGAATCCTGATAAAACACATGTTGGTCATCTTTTCCATAATTAAAGTCCGGATACATTACTCCTACGGAAGATGTGACAGTGACAGGGCTAAATGTTTTTGGATTTGCGCCTTTAACCAAATTATTACTCCACCATATATGTGACGAATCTTTATACCAGTTGTCGGAAATATGCTCGAAAGTTGCGACATCCGCTTCGGGAAGAACATTAAAATGTGAATCGTAAATATGTGTACCGTCAGAATACATCAACCTTCCTAATTGCGTAAGTTTAGTGTAATCTTTTATCTGTGTCGGTTGTCCTTTTTGGTAGGCCCTGTTTTTATCCTGTCCAATATAGAAATCCACTACCCTGAAAGTAGCCGGGTCTGCGCCGGGTATCTCTTTCCCCATAAAAAACACTCTATGTTTATCGGCGGCATAGCATCCTGATTGAACAGGACACTTTGCGTCTATGGGATGAAATGTGGCGTAATCGATGTTAGGAATAACCGTGCCATTCATGTAATATCCGTTGTACTTATCTTTTCCCCAACTTGACTTTTCACCTGAACTGTATTTCAGAATCTCAAATGATGATTTATCTCTTACATTTAGGGCGGTGCCACTATTATAAAAGTCATTCTTATCTTCTGTCAATTCATAGGAATGTACCTTGAAAGTAACTGGATCTACTCCCGCCATTAATTTCCCCTCATTATATACGTTAAATTTATCAGCGGCATAACCTTTTTCATACACTCGGAATGAGTGTCCGTCAGCTCCATCTATTTTATCACCTCGATAGAAAGCATGTATCTTATCTCGGCCATAATCATCGTCCAGTACCTCAAAGGTCTCCGGGTCGGCATTAACCTTTCTTGAATTATGCCCATTTCCCTCGTTCCATGTGTGCCATGTAACTTCCTTGCCGTCGTTTTTATATCCGACTGTACATGACGTGAGCATCAGTAATCCCAAGACGAAAACTGATATTAAGAAGTATGGCTTATATGCCCATCTATGTGTCATTGTGTCTATTATCTGTAATTAAGCAAAGTTACAAAAAATATCTGATATTCAGTGGGACATTTGTCCCATTTGCCGTGAAAATCAGGCATTAAGATGTGTTTTAAGAGGGATTTTTCACAAAAGGGCGTTTCATCGGCTCTTAACGGCTCCATATTCTACAATACTCCTTCGGCTTCAGGCCAAAACAGGGCTTTCCTTCCCATTGATCCGCTGACTTCCGCGACCGTGGATTTTTCGCTACAAAGTTACGGAGGGCGGTGCCGACTGCAAGCGATCGCCTACGGCTTGGCTGCATGAAAAAATCCGACAGCCTTCCGCGATTTGTACCAAATCGGGTATTCCGTATTTTTTCACTTGCCACGCTTGCCTTCCGTCCCCTTGTGCCCTCCGTCCTGAATGTACCGTAAAAATTCCCCGGACGCGAGAAGCCAAAAGGCTTCAAACAAAAGGGAAAAGAACCAGAACCCAAACATTTCAAAGAACTTAAAATTTTACAAGTATGGAAGCAACCGCAATTCAGTCTGCAACCGCAGTCAACGCCACAATCGTGGCACTCGCAAACATTCAGCCCA
>JAAVCP010000069.1 GCA_014802265.1 Bacteroides sp.
CTCAGGAAACAGGTAGTCTTGAACTACTCCAACGAGAACTTGACGACATCAACGACATCATGAATAACATAAATGATGTCTGGACCTATATTCACGATATGAACAGTCTTGACATGAAGACTTTGACACAGGATAACGCACAATATCTGATGAATCAGATTAAGGCATCGTTTACTGACGAAGCAGTAGGCACCAATCTGCAGACGAACAATCTTACAGAAATCAACAGCACCTCACCATCAGTTACCCAAAACGGAAACACGAATTTTAATATCCGCAACAATTATGGTACCATCAAAATTGGATAAACGTTTACTTGATAAACGAGACTTGCTACACGAAATAGACGATGATAACAATTATCATCTCCTATGATTTGAGTACATGAGTCGGACTCACGATAGCTCCGCAAATATGCCTCCCAACTATCCTGTCGTCCTGCTAGGCTTTATCGTCTAAAGGACCGTCGTATTTCATGGTCTTTTATCACCTAATTTACTTATCTAAAATAGGAGTAATTTAGATAAACAGTTGAAATACAAATTCTACTATCTTCTTCAACGAAGAGGAATATTAGTACTGTTTTTAGTACAATATCAACCATCACTCCCCTATTAATCTCGCTGATTGACAGGGGATTAATTTTTGGAGAAAATAGTTTTTGACCTTTACATAACAAAAAAAGCACCTCTGATGTGGAGGTGCTTTTTTGTGGGGCTACCGTTTTAGCGGACGAGGGTATTTTTACCGTTGATGATATAGATACCAGGGGTGGGGCTGCGGACTATGCGTATGTCACCGAGGGTATATATCACTGCGCAGTCCATGCTGTTGACATCTTTGATGAAGGTGGTGTCGATACTGGACGGAGGTGCGTTGTAGATCTCAAGCAGGGCTTCGTAGGATTCCCATTTCGCTGACTACGAAGAAACAGTGTTCTCCGACTTGCTTCGAGAAGGCATCGGTGGCTGAGAAGCATGAGCGGATATACTGTGTGGGATGGTGATGGGTGCGGATTCGAAGAGAAATGATCTTCCTTATAAACAAACATCCGGGTATCCACCTTTTGGCGCATACCCGGATGTTTGTTTATAAGGGGATTGGTTATTTTACGGTAATCTTCACAACAGTCTTTCCGCTGCGCAGGATATATACTCCCGGCACGAGCTGCTTCAGCTCCTCACGATTTGTACCTTTATTGACAAGGACACCGTTCATGTTGTAGACATCAACCAAAGCATCCTCACCGAAGATGGACTCTACACCGGAGACACCTGTGAGTATGCACTCGGCAGAAAGATTACTGCCATCAATAGTGGAGACTGTGATCACGCAATTGCCGACTTTCAGCACCTTGACATTTCCTTCCTCATCCACAGTAGCGATAGAGTTGTCGCTCGACTCGAATGAGAGAGTCTTGTTGGTAGCATTAGCAGGAGTAACCGTAGCGTTGATCTTAAACTCGATGCCCTCTTCACAGTTCATCTCGGTAGGATCGATGGTAAGAGTCTCTACAAGAATCGGGAGAACCTTCACAGTGCATGTAGCGCTTACATTACCACAAGTCGCCGTAATGACAGTCTCACCGATAGCAATGGCGGTCACATTACCCTCGGAATCGACAGTCGCGACAGCCTCATCTGAAGAGGTCCAGGTAATGGTCTTGTCGGTAGCGTCGGCAGGAGAGACAGTCGCGGTCAAAGTAGCAGTGTCGCCTTCGGTAAGGCTAAGCTCTGTTGCGTTCAGAGTGACACCTGTCACCTCGATGACGATGACCTTGGCACTAACTGAAACCTCGCAGGAAGCGGTCTTGCCGTTTGCTGTGCTTACAGTGATGGTGGCGTGTCCAGCCTTGATAGCGGTCACCTTACCCTCGGAATCGACAGTAGCAACAGCCTCATCTGAAGAGGTCCAGGTGAGGGTCTTGTCGGTAGCGTCGGCAGGAGAGACAGTCGCGGTCAAAGTAGCAGTGTCACCTTCGGTAAGGCTAAGCTCCGTTGCGTTCAGAGTGACACCTGTCACCTCGATGACGATGCCCTTGGCAGTAACTGAAACCTCGCAGGAAGCGGTCTTACCGTTTGCTGTGGTTACAGTGATGGTGGCGTGTCCAGCCTTGATAGCAGTCACATTACCCTCGGAATCGACGGTAGCGACAGCCTCATCTGAAGAGGTCCAGGTGAGGGTCTTGTCGGTAGCGTCGGCAGGAGCGACAGTTGCGATCAAAGTAGCAGTGTCGCCTTCGGTAAGGTTCAATTTAGTCTCACTGAGAGTGACACCTGTCACCATCACGCCAAAGGATGCGGATGTGGAGTCAAACTCCACATCCTTATCTTGACTGTTGATAAACATTACATTTGAAATCTCAACGTTTCCGCCTGCGAAATCATCAGCTACTGAAACATTCAGATTCACGAGCACACCATCGTTTCCGGTGAAGGGCGTATGATTAGTGGAAAACGCGCCCATAATGAGATATTTATCGGTTATCTCATTACTGTTGACGGCATAGTTTCCTTCATCTGCACGACTGGAAAGGGTGATCTCAAGATCGCCATTGCTGTCCTTGGCAGCCTCAAGACCGTCAGGGAGTGTTAGCTCTGCCTGAAACCCATAGTATTCCAGCGTATTTTCGAGAATAAACTGCAGGGTTGCCGTTTTGCCCGGTTCCAGATCGGCAGATTTGAGATAGAACTTGTCAGCTGATGCTGTAAACGGGACAGCCAGCATCAGGAGCAAAAGGAAAGCGATTAAATTGTTACTACGCATATCACAAAATTACTTTAAAGGTCTTTTCTCCGGCCTTCACGATGTAGATGCCTGCCGGGAGGTTGATTATCTCAAGAGATTCGTTAGCAACGAATGATTTAACTGCCTGTCCTTCCATTGTCCAGACATCGATTCTCTTACCAGCGGCATTCAGGATACGGATACCCTCAGAAGCCTTGGCAATGCGAATGTCGTCTCCGGCAACACCTTCCACACCTGTGGTTAGATCCATTCTGAAATCAAGGACATATTCATTGGCATTGGGGTCGGAGGCAAGTATATTGGAAAGTTTAATGCCTTCGATATCCGACATATCACCTTCAATCACCAGTTCAAGCAGAGATCCTTCACTTTCAGCGAATGTCTTGCCTACGAAATTGTAGAGAGCCAAACGGAAGTGTGTGTCATTAAACCAATGAGTCTCCAAGGAATGTTTTGATCCTCTCTCACCGGACTTAACCTCGACATTCATTGGAGTGGGGAGGTAGACATCAGCTTGAAGGGCTACATATCCACGGGAGTTATCAAGGTTGATAGCAACTGAATTCTTGCCATCTTCTGTTGCTGACACACCGGCGATAACGAGTGTATCTGTAGATCCGGTTGAGGCAGATACCATATAGCTTTTGGTTTCAGTGGCTGATTCCTCAAGAGTGATGGTGACAGTAGCTGAGGCATCAGCGAAAGTTACTTTTCCATCCTCGCTTTCGTTAGCATTTGCTCCTACGGTATAGAACTCCGTCCACTCCTCCTTGTCCCAGTCTTCAGGAACCTCTTTCTTCTTCACTACATAGTTGGAAATATCCACGGCATCCGTGATTGTGACTGTTCCGTTCCAGTTGGCATCTCCTGTCTTAGGATAGCACTTAAGGGCACATTCAGCCGACACTTCGCCGCAAGATGCGGTGATCGTCACCTTACCGACACCTACAGCCGAGACTTTACCATTCTCATCTACAGTAGCTATAGACTCATCGCTCGACGACCAGGTGACGGTCTTGTCCTTAGTATCGGCAGGAAGAACAGTGGCAGTCAAAGTTACGGTCTCGTCGTTGGTGAGTGTCAACTCAACATCGCTGAGCTCGATGCTCTCGGCAACCACCGGTTTGCCATCTCTGAAGATCTCAAGCAGGGCTTCGTAGTGGGGCAGCAGAGCCTCGTAGGCAGCATCGAACTGGGCGTTGCCGAAGTCGGGGCGAGCCAGGGTCTGGGCGGCTGAATGGAGCTGTGTCATTGCATTGCGGATGACATCGGTGTCAGCCTTGGGATATGTTTCAAGGTCGAGTTCGCAGGAAACGGTGTAATCAGAGATTCCCATTTCGCTGACTACGAAGAAACAGTGTCCTCCGGCTTGCTTCGAGGAGGCATCGGTAGCCGAGAAGCGGTTTTTATGCACCATGAAGCGGATATACTGTGTCCCGGCTGGGATGGTGATGGGTGTGGATTCGAAAAGGAATGCCGAGATGATGGGCAGTTCGTCTGCCAGTTCGTCTGCGGTGCTCCATCCTTCACCGTCGGCGCTGTACTCGAGAGTGGCTTCGACGGGATAGAAGTTCGATTCGTTACCTTTGCGGGTAGCGTAGCTGAAGATGATGGTGCGGTCATCATCGGAGACTACGGGGAGCTGCATGCGGATGTAGTGGTCAAGACCGTCGGTGGTATTCACATTGTCGTAGTTGCTGTGGAAATAGGTGTCGTAGTTATTGTCGGACAGCACGCTCCACGAAGTGAATTTATCTTTGTTGTCACCGGTGTAGTATGCGTTGGAGAACATGTCCTCTTCGGCAAACGATATAGGCTCGATTGTTTCGCTGGCGTTTGCAATGGACTCAGCCAGTTCGCGGGTTTGCTCTATCAGTTCTTCCAGACGTCTTACGTTACGGTTTATGGCGGCGAGCAGGGTCTGGTAAGCAGTTGATATGGCTGCATAGGATTCCTTGAGTTCGTCGATAGAGTCAGAGTCGGCTGAAGCGACGAGTTCTTTTCCGGCAGCGACGAGGGTGTGTAGGTCGATGAGCATTTCGGGGGTTACGAATGTGTATTCCGCCGAAGGTTCTGCCACGGGTCCCTGGGGAGTATCAGTGATGGTGCCTGCTTTGGCGAGGAGAGCTTCCGATTCTGCTATTACAGCGAGGAGATCGGCGAGGGCGCCCTTATATTCCCAGTTGTCGAGCATGTTGAGCGTCCAGCGCGATGCGCTTGCCGACGAGTCCCAGCGTGTGAGACGTCCGTAGCCGTCGTCGTGCAGCGAATCGTGGTCGCTTCCTTCGGGGCTTATGGAGAACAATGCCAGTTCGCGGAAGAGTACCAGTTGCTTCATGGGCTGGTCAAGGAGGGGTATTGCGCCTTTGTCTTCCGATGCTTTGCCGATATATTTGTTGAATTTCACATTTCGGATATAGTAGTAATCCTCTTCGTCAGTGGGCTCGAATATCCACTGCTGTGCGTCATCGTCGGCATTCACTTCGTCGGCGTTTACATTTGCCAGCTGTGTACCGTTGGCGTTGGCCTTGATGCCTTTGCCGGGATAGAGCTTATTGGAGGTGAATACATAGATTGCACCAGGGGTGACGGGGATGGTGTTTTCGAGGGTAGCGGTGATGTCGCGTACGGCCATGAACTGTTCGTAGAGCGCATCGTAGAACTGAACGCTGTTTTCGGTAGTAATCTGGCCCTCTTCACGGCGTGTTTTAACATCGTCATATATGCTCTGGAGTTCGGCTGTGAATTCGGGACGGAGGAAGCCTGGATTGCGGCCGTAACGGTCGGAGAGTGCAAGCACTTCAGCCGATTTATCCAGCAGTTCGTCCATGGCTTGGAGACGCTGCGCCAGACTGCCACCGTGAATGGCATCGACAACGGTTACGGTGCTGTTGTCGGGGCATACTACCTGGAATGTGCACTGGCCCGAGCGTATTTTCTCAGCTGCTTCAGGACCTACTTCGAATGTGGTTTCATTGGCGAAGCCTATTAGTTCGCCGGCTTCGTCATGAATGAGGAAGCCTACGCCTCCGGTGGCACCTGTTACCTTGACGGTGGTACCGGTGATTGTGAAGGAGTATTCACCGTTTACGGGTGCACCCTGACGGAAGTCGTTGAGACCGCCCATGGTGCCGCATTTGTTCTTGTCGAATTCATACGACTGCTTATCCGAGCCCACGCGGTCATCGATAAAGATGACTGCCTGGTTCTTCTTCCAGCCGTTTTCGGCGGCGAGGGTGGCTATTTCCTGGCGCCATTCTGCTATATCCTCTGCTGATAGATAGGAGGTGTACGAGGTGTAGTCACCGATGAAGTAGCCGTCCTGAACTTCGAGAAATCCCCATGCGTCGAAGAAATCGGTGAGGTCTTCGCCGGCGGCAATACAGGCCATTTTTGCAAAGTGGAGCAGATCATCCTTGGCAAGCATGGGGTTCACTTCGCCTTCGTGACCGGGAGCGGTGGTGCGACGTAGTGGATCGTTGCGCAGCAGCTCGTAGAGGCGCGGATAGAATTTCTTGTTGTGACCGATGACGTGGTAGTACAGCCAGAGCTGGAACCACATGCGAGTGGTGCCCCAGGTGTCGTGCTGGTGGAAATTTTGACCTTCGTTGAAGCGCTGGCGCTGTACCGAGGGATAGTCGGCGCGCGATGTGTGTTGGTTGCGGTAGAACAGTGCCACGTTAGAGAACACGTTGTTGCTTTCTTCGGTACAGCCCGCTATATTCATCGGGCCCTGGTTAAGGTGACCGAATTCGTGGGCGGGACCCCATAAGTCACCGGTGGGGAATTCACGGATAATGCTGCTTATAGTGCCGGGGTTATAGGCGGTGCGCCACCATGTGGCGTTCATGAACCCGCATTCGCGCAGCGATATGCCGAGATGGCGGTTGTTGAAATATTTGTAGTAGTCGTCGCGTGCCACATTGTCGCCGGCGAGGGTGTCGTAGTAGTCACGTCCGGCGGCCTTTTCAGCTTCAATCAGCGAATCGGGCTGCAGACCCATGATGAGTGTCTCGGCCACGAACATATCGTCCCATGCTCGCATGGTGGCATTGAGATCGAAGAGACCTTGCGCATACGCTTCGGGCGAGCACAGACTCTTCAGACACTGGGTGGTATTGCCGTTGTCGTCGGAAATATCGTGGAAGTGTATGTAAAGCGAGTTGTATTTGGACAGAAGCATGAACATGGCGTGACGAGCGCGCTCACGGTAGTAGAGCCAGTCTTCGTTGGTATCAGGCTCGTATAGGGCATCACCCTGGGCATTGAAGTAGCCGTTAAGCGAGCCTCCTTCGATGTGAATTTTTATGTCTTCGTAGTCGGTGAGTTCGCGCAGGCGTGTGCGGTTGTTAGTGGTAGCAACGGTATAGTAAATAATCATGTCGGCGAGGTCCTGGTTGCACTCTACTATATTGAGACCTTTTTTGAGGAGGAAGCCGTCGCTATTGTTGTTGAGTGTCACCATGGGAGTGCCTTCGCCTGTTCGACCGGCTATGCGGAGGGTAGAGCCTTCGCGGGGCTCTTTGTCTACCATTATATAAAGGGTGGTACCATTATCGGTAACTATACCAGTAGGGTTGTTCACGTCACCGTAGGCTTGGATGCCGGCAAGTGTGGCACCATGGCCGGCGTCGGAGTAAGGCTCAGCCATCATCACGCGGAATTTACGTGCGTGGCTGCTGTCCCATTCGTTGCCATTGTAGGGATCGGTTTCCGACCAGTCGCCGAGGCGAATTTTGCGCACCATCGGGCGGAGTGGTTCGGGAAGTGCCAGCACATTGGGGTCAGTGTCGAGGCTCTCAGGATTGATGGAGGCGTATTCGGGGGTTAGCTCGGTGCAGGCTGCATCGGTGAAGATGGTTGCAAGGGCATTTGCTACGGTATTTTGCTTGAAGCAGGGCCAGGTTTTGGTCTTGGCGGTGATATCGGCGGGAGTAATGTCATCGACAACCGAAAAGTGCCATACCGACGGATTGGTCGTTACCAGCCATCCTACCACGGCACGCTGGCTGTCTTCATGGGCATATGTGTAATCGTTAGCCTCGTTGTCGGGCTCGTAGGTGCTTAGTGTGGAGAAAGCGAAGCCTGTGCTGCGTTTGTTGAAACGTAGTGCCGATACGGTCTGGTCAGGCACGTAGGTGTCCTGTAAGCTCCATTGCTTGCCCGATGCACGCGAGCTGGCAACGAGCTTGCCCGATGCATAGTTGCGGATGAGGTATCCCTCGCCGGAGGGATTGTTCTCTATCAGCCACATCTGGGTGGTATCAGCCTCGGCAACCTGTGCGCCGACGAGCATATCACCCGATGGAGCCAGCGCGTGGCCATAGTTATAGTTGCGGATACGGTACACTTTTCCAGCCTCAATCTCGCTTACCGAGGTTTGCCACTGCTTTTTCGCATCGGCAATCTGTGCTGCGGTGATACCGTCGGGCTCTACCAGATTCCACTTGGTGTATTCCGAAGAGGTGTTCCAACCCACTACGCGATGGCTGCCGTCTTCGTGGGCAAATCCGTGGGTACCCTCGTCATCGGTCTTGCCATAGCCGGCTACCGTGTGGATGAAGTAGTTGTCATCGGTAGGCACGAAGGTGAGAAGCATGCTTGGGTCATCGGGCTCAATGCAGAACTGAGCCTGCCACACCTGGGAGCGGGCACGCGAGCTGCTTATGTAGTATCCGGTTTTTAGATTGCGCATGTAGAACCCTGTCCCGGCAGGGTTGGCCTCAGCCAACCACAATTGGGCAGGCTCGTCCTCGTTGATGGCGGCGGCGGTAATGTTTCCGGCGCCTGCGGCAATCATTGCTTCGTTATAGCCAGCGTTGACTATACGGTAAACATGACCGTCGACCGGTGCGGCGGTCATTACTTCTGTCACGGTAAAAACACCGAGCAGAGCAATTAAAATAGCTGTCAGACGATGTGTCATAGTTGTTTGTATTGGTTTGCGAATAATTTATAGAAGATGATGTGGGCGCGTTCAATAGCGCCGGTGGCAGATATGAATGCTTCTGCCCAGTTTGATTGGATGGATGGTCGGGAGGAAGACTGCTTTCCTTTTTTCATTATCATTTTTGTTGTAATTCCTTTTTTTCAAATGCAAAATTAATATAATCGTCGGCGAAAAACAAACTTTTGAAAGGATTTTGCCACCCAATTGTTTTAATCCATAATTCAGTAACCGAATTACGTAATAGGTATACCGAGAGCCTCCAGTTGGGTCTTATCCTTACTGGAGGCTTCGGCTATTCTCCACTCATCATTCAGTCTGACGATGCGCTGACGACATAAAATTCTGATTGCCTCACGTGTAGACATCTTATCGGTCAGATTACTCTCGACCAGACATCGTCGGATCATATAGAAAATATGCAGGGCGATGAAGTTAATAAACATCCATCCCTCCAGACGGTCATTGTCCTGCATATATGAGGTCAGCGCATCGAGGTCTGTCTTGAGGACATCTATTTCCTGTTCGATCTCACACCTGCTTTTATAATCGTCGAAAGCCTGTTTTGCCTGAATGTCGCCTGATGTCATAAGTGCGATTGTCCCGAACTGCGGAGCTTTGCGGGCATATGTCTCTATTGTGTATTCCTCATATTTTTCGTCATCCACGCGGCGAAGGTAGTCGGTCTCCTCTTCCGCAGCATGCTTGGCATCGTAATACAGATATACCTTGCGGCTTTCAATGCTCTGGGAACTTAACTTTATCAGTCTTCCGGCATAAAAGAAATGACCTTCGCTTTTATGGTTGTCAAATACGCCGTAGTCTATCCCCGCGGTGCTCCGGCGAAGGGCGATGATGTAGTTTATTTTGCGCTTCTCCAGCTCCTCCACGTTCTTTTTCGAGTAAAATCCCTTGTCACCTATAGCCGTGGCCGATGTATCATAAAATTCGTCAAGACTTGTAAGAAAGGCGGTTATATCCTTCACGTTTCCCGGCAGAATACGATAATAGACCGGAAGCATCTGTTTTGTTGAGAAGGCCATCATAAGATTTATCGCCTCGGCAAATCCTCCCAGTTTGGTCTTGCTCATTCTCGGAAAGTCCATCTTGGCAGATGCCGACAATATATCCGTGCCGTCAAAAAGAATATTTCCGCCTGCTCCGGTATACTTTCTCATAAAAGCAAGTATGCCTTCGCGGTTCTTGCCGAGTTTTTTTAGAAAATCCGTCAGCGAACGGGCCGAGAGACCGGATGTGCCGAGCGACTGCGACAGATAGCTGTTGGAAAAATCCTCCTGTATATACTTCAGCGGTGACTGATTGCGCAGACGGCAATAAGCCATAGCCATGATACGGTTCCATACCGTGGGCAAAGTCAATTTCAGATTATCCATCAGTTCCGCGCATTGAGCTGTGATAAATGAGGAAAGACCATATTCCCTGACCTGGCCGAGCTTTGGTTCGGGTACAGTTATTTTCCCGCTGGCCACCTCCGCATCCAGTCTTTGATTCTCAATCTCAATCTGACGGCGGCGAGGCGGGACAAGTCCCTTTTCTTCGGTTATCATCCCAAGATAAGCCCCGGTCTTCTTGCGGGTCTTCTTCTTTTCCTTGTCGTAAAAACTGCTGCATTCATACAGATAATACTTACCGCGTATGCAACGCAGTTCAGTTCCGGGACGCTTCTGGTCAAGTGCCCACTGAGGGTGATCGACTTTCTTTTTCATAACTCGTTTTATTACGTGGTACGTAATGCAAAATTAATTATAACGCGAGTTCGGGATAATAATAGCCTCAGAAAAAGTTGAATCGGCAGCTTAAAAAGTTGCCGATTCTTTTGGTAATATCAATGATTCTTAGTAAATTAGGGGTAACAAACAATATTTACTAATCATGATTACCGAAGGTAAATATAGATAAAAATCCTGAGATTTTTACACCGGCAGGATAAAAAACAAGGCCGGCTCGCTGATTTGTGTCGCCTCCTGCGTGCTCTTAGTCACAATTTTAGTAATTTGGAGGAATAATTATAAATTTCAAAATATGGA
>JAAVCP010000070.1 GCA_014802265.1 Bacteroides sp.
TCATCCGGAACTAAGGATTGTTTCTGAAATAATTTCAGGCGACCACTATGTGATCGCCCGATAATATATGCAACTACGCTTATGTGGGAAATTTATGATATGTATCCCGAACTCGCGTTTATAGGAATATCAAGTGTGTTGTTGTTGAATTTGAAGAACTCTTCAAGATAGTCGGCGCAGCGCGTCCACCTTTGATATATGGCAAATACAATATCCCCGCGTTCAAATTCTTCTTTACGCTTCTCATTGGTCTCGCGGAATACCTCTACTATCATCTTAGGTTTCTCTCCATTTCCGAGGAAAAGCATCTTCATGATTGACGGATTTACAATCTTATTCTCTCGGATGAGCATATTGTGAATGTCGCACATCTTTGCTCTCACAAGTTCAAGGTACTTGTTCAGTTCGAGGTCACGACGAGTACGTCCACGACACACGTGCTTTTTTGCATCCCAGTTTGCCAGGTCAACAGTACGACCAATCTTGAACTCGGTTGCCTGACCCGCCACTGATACACGGGCAAAGATGGAATATTCTGCCCTGTCTCCCTTTGGCTTCCTGATGTAGAAGCCGAGGGTAAAATACGAATCTGTTGTTATAGTCTGTGGGTTTAATGGTTACTTAAATATAATCATTTTCACCGACATTACCAAACTATGCAGACCTTGTCATTGCAAGTATGAGATGAATATGCCAACAGATATGTAAACCCCTTCAACTGTGAGTGGTTACTCACACCGAAAAATGGGAAAAACGCAGAAAACAACGTCAAACAAAGGATTTTGGCTGGATTTATAGTTAAATAACCTTTCAAATATTAAACGATGTTAAAATCGTCTGAAATTTGACCGATTTTGTGACCCAAACCGGGTCAAAGGTTCAATCCCGAGTCTAAAACCCCACTCTTTGAGTGGTTTTCTAAGCCTAACTTACGGTAAATCAACCTACTCACACTTCTGTGAATGTAACTGTGAGTCGAATTGCTCACAGGTGTGAGTACTCACACATCACTCACAGCTGACCGTAATATTCTTCAGTATTCTTCGGTTTGGGCAAAAAGAAAGAATGCTGAAAATCAAGTGATTTCAGCATTCTTCTGCGTTTTACCGCTTTAGTCAGTGACCCCGGTGGGGCTCGAACCCACGACCCAATGATTAAGAGTCATTTGCTCTACCAACTGAGCCACGGAGTCATTGTCGCATTGCGGAGTGTTGGTGTTGCTTCCGTTTTGCGAGTGCAAAGTTAGATACTTTTTTTCATTCCACCAAATTTCTGAGCGTTTTTTTTATATTTTTTTTAATTTTTATGATTTTTAGCCGATTTTTACGGTTTTATATGGCTTATATCATAAATAATGTCTATCTTTACACGATATTTCAGAATCATGCAGTGTTTGCAGTGACCCGGAAGGGCATCGCTCTTCGTTTGACATATATAAATTATAGATTTAACCCTTAATATCAATCACAAGTTATGAACAACAAAGTTCTTTATCTTGCTCTGGGCGTTGCCCTCATGGGAACAACAAGCTGCTCCAAGAAGCTCGGAGAGTTCCAGAGCAACTATTTCAACACCACCCCTACTCCACTGGAGACGGTTGGTCAGAACGTACCCGCTACCATCACCGGCAATTTCCCTGCCAAATTTATGGTAAAGAATGCCAAGGTGACAGCAACTCCAGTGCTTGAATTCGCCGGAGGCTCTGTTCAAGGCACTCCCGTTATCCTTCAGGGAGAAAACGTACGTGCCAATGGTCAAGTGGTAAGCTATGACAACGGTGGCACTGTACAGATTCCTTTCAATACTGAGTACAAGCCCGAAATGTCAGAGTCTAATCTATATCTTGACTTTCAGGTTGATCAGAACGGTAAACTTTACGGTCTTCCCCGTGTAAAAGTTGGTGACGGTATAATCGCAACTTCTACCCTTGCATCAGCTGCCACTGTTACTCCCGCTATTGCCAAAGACAAATTCCAAAGAGTAATCAACGAGAAGTATAGCGCAGAAATCCGCTTCCTCATCAATCAGGCAAATATCCGTAAGAATCAGATTGATGCTCCCGACTATGTGGATCTCAATAAACGTCTTGAGGCTGCCAACGCTGCTCCTAACCAGGAGATTGCCGGCGTGAACATCGCTTCTTACGCTTCTCCTGACGGAACACTCGCTTTCAATACCCAACTTGCAGAAAAACGTGAGCAGGTGACTACCCAGTTTATGGAAAACCAGCTCAAGAAAGACAAGATCACTGAATTTGGTGAGCTTACATCTTCTTTCACCCCAGAAGACTGGGAAGGTTTCCAGGAACTCGTTTCAAAGAGCAACATTCAGGACAAAGACCTTATCCTCAGCGTCCTCAAGATGTATAAGGATCCCGAGCAGAGAGAAAGAGAGATCCGTAATCTTTCAAGCGTATTCGACGAGCTTGCTGACCAGATCCTTCCTCAGCTCCGCTACTCTCGCATTCAGGCTTCAATCAATGTGATTGGCAAGAGCGATCAGGAGCTTATTCAGCTTTTCGACACTGATCCTTCCAAACTCACTGAAGATGAGATCCTCTATGTTGCAACCCTCACTAATGACAACACACGCAAAATGCAGGTTTATCAGAAAGCCACTCAGCTCTTCCCCAACAGCTACCGTGCTTTCAATAACCTCGGTATGACAAAATATGAGGCTGGCGACTACGCTGCTGCCCAGAGCGCATTCGAGCAGGCAAAGAAACTTGATCCCACTTCTAAGGAAGTTGACATGAACCTCGGTCTCGTTCAGCTTCTCAATGGCAACTACAGCAAAGCCAACGAGCTTCTTGGTGCAGCTGCCGGTGTGCCTGAGACAGCTGATGCACTTGGTGTATACTATCTGACTCAGGGTGAAGTGGCTAAGGCTAACACTGCTTTCGGCAATGCCAAGACAAACAACGCTGCCCTCGCCAAGATTCTTGCAAAAGATTACTCTGCAGCCCAGTCAATCCTTTCCGCAGTGCCTGATCCGGACGCTACAACTTACTATCTTGCAGCTATCGTAGGTGCACGCACTAACAACGAAAGTGCTGTGATAAGCAATCTTAAGAAAGCCATCAGCCTTGACAGCAATATGCTCAAGCAGGCTCAGGACGACCTCGAGTTTGCTAAGTTCAACCTCAGCAGTCTTTAATCCTGTAACTTAGCTTGTTCCTACCGGAATGGGACACTAAGCACACGCAAAGCCGCCGGGTAAATATCGGTCCCGGCGGCTATATTATTTTTCAAACCTTATCTCCCAGCCTTATCAGTCTTAGATCATGAACCGAATTTTCTTTATCATCATTGCCGCTATCCTTCTTTCGTCTATCTCATCAGCAAAGTCTATTGAGCTACCAAGGCTACTTGACCAAATTGAGACGGCAATCCGGGAATCAGATAGTTATGACAAGGCTAAGACAGACCGCATAGAAGCCTTGCATAACCGACTTGAAAAAGCACATGATTACCACAAGAAATACGATATAAACCGCAAACTGATTCAAGAATATGAAGCATATCAATGTGACTCTGCGATACATTACGCTAATATAAATATTTCATTGGCAGAAAAACAAGGCACTAATGCCGACAAGACAGAAGCCATATTATTTAAATGCGATATACTGGGGCATGCAGGTCTGTTTACGGAAGCCCTCACACTCCTAAATACAATTAATCCTGCCACACTGCCGACTGACTTAAGACAACGGTTTTATTCCGTAGGCTATTCAATTTACCAATATATGTATGAAAACTCTCTCGGGACAGAATTTGAAAAACATTATCAGCAACTCGTAAGACATTATTGTGACTCAGCACTAAGCCTTGCCTCCCCTGCCACTTTTGATTATGCACGTCTTGAATCGGCGAAATTAATTGAGACAGGACAATATGAAAAAGCAATAGCGAAACTTGACAGCACTGCTAAATCCTACCAAGAAGGGGAAAGGGAATACTCTATGCTGAAGTCTACCCAGGCTTTCCCCATAAGCAAACTGCAACCGGGGTGTGATGAAGAATTAGAACTCTTAGGGCTTGCCGCCATCAGCGACATCAAAGGCTCCATAAAAGAAAACATGGCAATGCGCTTTTTGGCAGAACTCCTTTATGAGAAAGGATACGTGAGGCATGCTAACATGTTTGTGAAGAAAAGCATGGAAGACGCATCATTTTTCTCGGCAAGAATGAGATCCACACAGGCTGCCCAGATGCTCCCTCTGATTGATCGCCAATATGACATGATTCAGAATATGACGCAAAAACGTATGCGAACCATAATATATATATTAGTGGCAGTGGCAGCCATATTTGCCGTCGGACTGTTCCTTATTATAAGACTTACGCGCAAATTGTCAAAAGCAAATGAAAAACTGCGTGAGACTACCCGCCAGGTGGAGACACTGAATAAGGAACTGCGCGGAGTGGCTGACACAACACGACTTCTGAACGACAAACTACGTGAGGCAAACAAAATAAAAGAAGTGTATCTTGTGGAGTTCATGGAGATGAGTTCACGCTCAATAAACACTCTTGACCATTTCCGGAAATCTATGTTCCTGCTTTATTCTACCGGAAAAAACGATGAGCTTAAGAAATCTCTGAAGAGTAATTCCGCAGCTGCCGATGCAACTAAGGAACTCTTCATGACGTTTGACAAAGCATTCCTGACTATCTTCCCGAATTTTGTGGTGCAGTTCAATTCATTGCTGAAAGAAGAAGGGAAAGTAGAGACTCATGCCGGCGAGCCTTTCTCAACTGAGATTCGCATATACGCACTCCTACGCATGGGCATAACTGACAATAAACGCATCGCCGACTTTCTGAGATGCTCATTATCGACCATCTATACCTATCGCAGCAAGATGAAAGCACGCTCGCTTAATCCTGACACATTCGAGGAAGATGTGCTGGAAATCTCAGCAATAGAGAATGGTCAAAATCGACACAATGCCGGCTGAGGTGACTGCTGAAAGAGCTAAAATACCTTTATTTTATTTACAATTCATTTAGATTTTTTAACGCCTTTATATATGCTATTATGTTGATTTTAAACATAATAGCATTTTATTTAATATTGATTTTTATTTGATGAGTATTAATGTGAGTTTTTTTATATATACTTTTGCAGCAAAAGTTAACCACTTAAAAACAAACCATCATGATTAAACAACAGTTAATGACGCACGTGTTTCGCAGAGTGTGGCTGATAGGTTTTCTGAGCCTTATGACCACTATCTGCGCTCAGGCAGCGGTTACGGTCCATGGCACCGTGACTGATCAGAACGGGGAGCCTCTGATCGGGGCAACCGTGAGAGTCGAGGGGCTTTCACAGGGAGCCGCCACTGATTTTGACGGCAACTACTCCATCGACAACGTGGATGAAAACGCCACTCTCATCTTCAGCTATGTCGGTTATCTCGACCGCAAGGAAAAGGTGGACGGACACACAGAGATCAATGTTCGCCTCGAAGAAAACATCGAAGCTTTGGAAGAAGTGGTCGTGATAGGGTATGGCTCTCTAAGCCGCAAAGAGGTGTCAAGCTCAATCGTACAGGTCGACCGCTCCGATTTCCAGCAGGGTGCAATGAACAACGCAATGGAGATGATTGCCGGCAAGGTGGCAGGTCTCAACGTGGCTACTTCCTCCCCTGCCGATCCTAACTCATCATCTTCACTCCAGGTGCGTGGCGCGACATCTCTTTCCGCAGGCAATGGACCTCTGATCGTCATTGACGGAGTGGCAGGCGGCGACATACGCACAATCGCCCCGCAAGACATTGAGTCAATGACCGTGCTTAAAGATGCTGCCTCGGCAGCTATCTACGGCACACGTGGTGCCAACGGTGTTATCCTTATCACCACAAAGAAAGGTTCCGGCACAGAAGGTAAAGTCAACGTTACTTATGACGGCTACTATGCATGGAACTTTGCAAAAGACAAGCCTGAGATTCTTTCCCCAGCCGAATTCCGTGCCGCACGTCGTGGTCAGGACTACGGTGCCTCCACCGACTGGTATGATGAGCTTCTGCGTGACTATTCGTATGACATGAACCACTATATTTCGGTAGACGTAACAAATGCCAACGGTTACTTCGGCGGTTCCCTGAGTTATAAGAAAGCCACTGGCGTTGACATCATAAGCGCACGTGAAGACTACGGCGGACGATTCAGTATGCAGCAGCGTGTGCTCAACAACGCCTTGCAGATAAGTGCTTCTCTCAATGCCCGTAAAGTAAATGAGAACTGGGGCGACAACAGTATGTTTGACACAGCCCTAAGCATGAACCCCACAATGCCTATTTTCAATGAAGACGGCTCTTATTACCAGCCCACATCACCCACAGGTGCCCGTAACCCTGTGCAGCAGATGAAGGTCAACACCAGCCGCGGAAGCCGTGTATATCTGCTTGGCACGACCGACCTGAAATGGAACATCTGGCATAATGACTACAACACATTCACTACCCAGTTAAGTTACTCTTACTCTTATAATGACTTGAAGAGCGACTACTATACCCCTTCCACTTCAGGAGAATCATTCTGGAACGGATATGCAGGACGTGCCTCAATCCAATACCAGAAATGGTGGACTGACCGTGTGGAATGGCTCGGAAACTACTCGTTCAGTAAAGATGATCATGACCTGAAGGCAATGCTCGGCTACACCTATGAGCGTTCCAACTGGGAGCAGGTGTTTGCACAGAACAATAACTTCATGTTTGATGATCTGCTTTGGTATGGCATAGGCAACGGTTCATATCTTGGTGAAGGTCTGGCAAGCATGTATGCGGGTCGCAGCCAATCAACACTTATCGGTTTCTTCGGTCGTGTCAACTACGGCTGGCGCTCAATGCTCTATGCTTCTGCCTCTCTTCGCTATGAAGGCTCAACAAAATTCGGCAACAACCATAAATGGGGTTACTTCCCGGCTGCCTCAATCGCCTGGGAAATGACAAAGATGCCATTCCTGAGCGACCATTATGATGTGGTTCAGAGTCTTAAGCCACGTGTGTCATACGGTGTGACAGGACGCAGTGACTTCGATGCCTACCAGTCGATTGCCACCTATTCCGGCAGCGGTCAATATCTCATCGACGGCTCATGGGTAAACGGCTACGCACCCTCCAACAACCCTAATCCCGACTTGGGTTGGGAGAAATCAGTTGCCACCAACATTGGTGTTGACTTCATGCTCTACAATCGTTTCTTCGGTTCTGTAGAATATTTTGACCGCCGCTCTCAGGATCTTCTTTACAATTATACCGCTCCGCAACCACCCTACGTCTACCCCAATATCCTTGTCAACGTAGGTTCAATCAAGAATACAGGTGTGGAGGTTGCACTCAACTTTGAGGCAGTGGTAAATCAGCCCGTGACATGGACCACCGGTATCAACTACGCCTACGGCACCACCAAGCTCACCAAGCTCTCAGGCGGAGTCTACAAGGCTTCCTATCTTGACCTCTATCAGAAACCCGGCGTAGGCTCAAACGACTATTTCTTCCGCGTGGAGCAGGGAAGCTCCATAGGTGAGTTCTACGGTTATAAATTTGCAGGGATAGATGACAATGGGAACATGCTTGTCTACAACAAAGACAATGAGAAAATCTATGCGACCCAGGCTGCCCCGGAGACAGACAAACGTTATATCGGTAATGGTGCCCCAAAGCATTTCCTGACATGGAACAACACACTGCGTTGGAAAAACTTTGACCTCAGCATGATGTGGAACGGTGCATTCGGGTTCCAAATCTTCAATATGCGTAAATACGGAATGGGTCTTCGCGGCTGCGGCACTGACAACGTGCTCCGCTCGGCATACCTTGAAGACAAGGATCTGTTCTCTTCTGCCGGTGTGATCTCAGACTATTTCCTTGAAAACGGAAATTACTTCAAACTTGAAAATATCACCCTGGGCTATAACATTCCTTTCAACTCAAAAGTGCTTGATAGCCTGCGTCTTTATTGCACTGCCAAGAATCTGTTCACAATCACCGGCTATGACGGCAATGATCCATCAATCGTTCCCTCCACCGGCATCACCCCGGGCGTAGACGTATCTGACGCATATCCCTCGGCACTGCAGTTGACTTTTGGTGTGACATTCAAGTTTAAATAAATGCATCGACCTTAAAATTATCAAAAAGAATGAAAAAAATTAAGATATATGCCTGTGGCACGCTGTTGTCCTGCTTAGGGCTGGCAAGCTGCACAGACCTTGACGAAAAAGTTTTTGACCGGGTTGACGCATCGGTCTATTATCAAGATGAAAACAGCATAAAGGGAGCTATTTCCGCAGTATATGCGTCGGCGGCATCAGGTTTCCTGGAATATTTCTGGTATCTCAACGAATTTTCTGCCGACCAGGTGGCATGGCGCACATGGAACGGCGGGCAGTGGGGCTGGGACGAGGCTAATAAGTTTGTGCTGTCATCACAGACCTGGAACTCCGAATCTCTTATCATCAACCAGGCTTGGGAAAAGGCATGGACCACTATCGGACTTTGCAACAACATCATCAACGATCTCTCGGGAATCGATCCCTCACGCATCAATGTGAGCGAAGAAAACCTTAAGGCTTACATAGCCGAAGTGCGCACCATGCGTGCATGGGCATACTATAATAACTTCGAGCTTTGGGGTGGAAGTCTTCCCATAAATACTTTGTCAGGTGGTGAAGTAAACGGCTCGGCAGGTGAAGATTTTGAATCAGGCTGTAATGAAGTATTCGACTTTATAAGTTCTGAGCTTGATCTCGCCTATCCCGACATGATTGTTGAGACAGGGAAGACACGCACCCGGCTCACCCAAGGCATGAACCGTATGCTCAAGATGCGTCTGCTGCTCAATTCGGAGGTATTCACTGGGCAAGCACGTTTCGATGAATGCGAGAAGATTGCACGCGGACTGATAGAGGGTGACTATGGTAACTATCAGCTTGCCACTGACTATCGTGAGATATTCTCATATGGCAATGAAAACTGTGCTGAGGTGGTGTACGCTTTCGCACAGGAGCAGGGCAAATTGTGGAACAACAACCGCAACACCCCTTTCCTACCCTATAATTACTTTGACTTTGTAGGCGGCACCTACACCATGGCTGGATGGAACTGCGTCTGCCTTGCACCATCATTCGACAACTACGGAGTGGTGCTATCCACAGGTGGAACCGAAAACCCACGTTCATTCATTACATATTACGGCGATAAACTTGGAGCCGTATATGAGAGGTTTGACGACAAAGACATAAGAAAGAAAGCTTTCCACTGCGATGAGGCAGGAAACTGGGAAGGGATGTTCCTGATGGGGGCACAGAAAGACTATTATACAGGTGCGGCAGTCCTCGCTGATGCCGACCGTGACGGTGAGCCCTTGGTGTATGTTGACCAAGTGGGCACATTCAAGAATCTCGGGCGTTCACTGGAGACAGTAATGTCGCCACGCTGGGGGGAAACCAACTCAGGCTATCGCCTATTGAAATACCCCATCTATCCTGAGGGTCACGGCATTGACTTCGCCAATATTTCTGAGGTGGAATTCCGTCTGTCGGAAGCTTATTACACCCTTGCGGAGTGTCTGATGCGCAAAGGCGACTCTCAAGGTGCAAAAGGTTATGTCGACCAGGTTCGCAGCCGCTATTTCACTGACAAGACTCCGCTGTCTACTCCCGGAAAAGGATTTGATGCCTTTGACATGGACTGGATGCTATCTCAATGGGGTGTTGAGTTCCTCAACGAAGGTCGTCGCCGTCGCACTGACCTACGCCGCTTTGACAAATTCACACAGGGTCAGTGGTGGTTCTTCGGGCGTGCTACTGAAGATGGCTTTGAGCTTCCTGAAAAACGTGACCGCAAATATGAATGGTTCCCACTCCCTGCCACAGCTATGATGGTTAATTCAGGATTGCGCCAAGTGCCTAATTATTAATTTTTACTCACCAAATTTCAAGAAAACAAAAATGAAAAAGATATATGGAATCCTTCTCGCTGCCCTTATGCCCCTTTTAGGGCTTACGGCGTGCGACACAAAGGATGAGATAGTTTTCGAGAGCCAGCTTCCGCAGTTCGAGCTTCGTGAAGATGCCGTGCTCATGGAAGTGATTATGCCCTCCGGCACCGCTGCCGATGATGAGATCTATATCTCCGGTGAATTTAACGGGGGGGACGATGCTGCCATCGGTAATCCCAAGTGGCGTCTGCAGCAGGCAACCAATGTTGACTACAAATGGGGTATTTACCTTTTCCCGAATGACTTCGTAAGTGGCAAGACCCCTGCCGACGGATATCATTTCGTAAGCTCAGCAAATGGACCTGAGCGCACCTTCAAGAATCAGGAAGTAGTACGCACCGAATATGGCAAGACCAACACACGCATCAATCTCAGTGTAGACAGATGGAAAAGCTATTTCGATACCCCAGCTGATCCGGGAGAGATCGAACATGACGGATATGTGGTATATGTTGACGATCAGACAGGCTGGAACCAGCTTTACCTCTACCAGTGGGGTGATGTAAATGACCTCGGCGGCGGTTGGCCCGGTGCCACACCGACAGGCTCAATCAACATCAGCGGTGTAACCTACAAATATTTCGATATGGGTGCAGCCAATAACGGTCTTAACCAGAATCTTATCTTCAACAATGGGGAAGGTACCCAGCTTCCTGACTTTGCATTTACCATTGACAGAGATATCTTCCTCCGTATCACCGACTCAGGCTGTGAGGAAATTGAACCGGGTCAGACCGTTACTCATGACGGTTACACAGTGTTTGTGGTGAATCTGACAGGTTGGGATGACCTCACACTCTATCAGTGGGGCGATGTAAACGACCTCGGTGGAGGCTGGCCCGGAGTAACACCCACAGGCAACCAGGTGATCAACGGAGTGGACTACACATACTTTGACATGGGAGAAGCCAACACCGGACTTAATCAGAACCTTATCTTCAGTAACAACGGTAGCTCACAGTTGCCCGACTTTGCCTATACAATCGATCATGATGTGTATCTGGAACTTACAAATGTAGTAAAAGAGATTGACCCGTCAACCTACACCGGTGGCAGCGGTGAGATTCCCGGTCCTGATGAACCTACAGAGACTTATTGCCTGTATGTATGCGACAACACCGGCTGGAACGACCTTGCTGTCTATGCCTGGGGCGACGCAGAAGTGTTTGGGGCATGGCCCGGTGCCGTAAGCTTTGAGGCAAGAAAAGTAAACGGCAAAATCTATTGGAAATATCCCGTAAGTGTTGCAGGTGCCAACGTAAACCTCATTTTCAACAATAATGGTGAGGGGACACAGTTTGACGGTCCTAACGTAACCTTCGATCAGGATATCTATATTACGGTAACTTCTGATTCTGCAGTGATCGACGAGATTTCGGAATAAAAGAAAAAGAAAAGAAAAATGAAAAATTTATTTAATATAGCAGCCTTCACATGTGGGATAGCCGGAATATTGGGAGCAACTTCTTGCTCAGGCGACGATGCTGTGATCCCGACAAATCCTAAAGAGCCGGCAGCTGTCAACGTTACGACAGAAAAGATAATATATGAGGCAAATCCCCGTATGTATGGCGAGCAAGGCGGTCTTGTGGCTCTCAATGGGAAACTTTCAGAGATAAAAGATTATGGCACCGACATCGTGTGGGTAATGCCAATCAATACTCCCGGTGAAGAAAAGTCAATCGGTTCACCATATTGCATAAAAGACTTCAACGGTGTCAATCCGCGTCTCGGCACCAAAGCTGACTTCAAAGCACTCGTTGACAACGCTCATTCCCTCGGCATGGAAGTGATTCTCGACTGGGTTGCCAACCATACTGCATGGGATTGCCCATGGGTTACTGAGCATCCCGACTGGTATGTGCACGACGAAGAGGGCAACATTGTTTCTCCGGGCGACTGGGCGGATGTGGCTGAGCTAAACTATGACAATAAAGACATGAGAGCCGCCATGATTGCCGCTATGAAAAGTTGGGTGTCAGAGACAGGGATAAACGGTTTCCGTCTTGACAACACAGAGGGTGTGCCCGATGATTTCTGGAAAGAGGCGATAGAGACACTCCGCCAGAGCAATCCTGACCTCTTCATTCTCGCCGAGACATCTTATCCCAATGCCTACGCCTACGGAGCCAACATGATATATGGCTGGCATTTCGCCACTGATCTTTCCGGACTTTTCAACGGGAGTGCATCTCAAGGTGAGTTGGTCAATGCCGTTAAGGAAGAAATTGAGCAGACTCCTGACGATAATGCCACACGCATCATGCGTTATTCCGTAAACCACGACATTGCGGCTGAGAAATCAATTGCACAGTTGTTTGGCACCGAGGAAGGTGCTGAGGCAGCATACGCCATAGCACTCTTCTGCGGAGGCACACCGATGTTTTACACCTCACAGCTCTGCAACTATACAGGCACAGCTTCTTTCTTTACCTATGAATCTGCTGACTTCAATTCTGCAAAGATCGCCGGAGTGAAGAAGCTAAATCAGATTTTCAAGTCAACGGCAGAAATCCGCCAAGGACAACTCTCAACCTTCCAAGCAGGTAAATGTGTGCTGATGGAATATCAGTTGGGAAATTCCCATCTGGTAATCGCTGCCAATCCCAACAATAGGGAATTTGAGGTGAAGATGCCTATTGAGGTGGCAGGACTTTCTGTCAAAGAGTTGGTTTCAGATATGGAAAGTGTAATGCCCGTGGCAGCCACTCTTCAGCCCTATGAATATCGAATCTATCAAAGATAATATATGCTATGAAAGCGGTAATATTATCATTTATGCTTATGACGGGGGGACTTTGCACCGGTGTGTGTGCCCCTCGCCTCACATCGCCTGACGGTCGAATTGCGGTAGAGACCGATATTAACAGTAACGGGCACCCCGTGTATAGCGTCACATTCGATGGCAAACCGGTATTCAAAGACAGTGCACTGGGTCTCAAAGCTGATGAGGCAGATTTCACAATAGTGACAACTGCCACTCCCGGTGAGATCACTACTCATGACAGTGAATGGAATCCTGTATGGGGTGAGTTTGCCACTATTCGTGACCATTACAACGAGATGCCTTTAGAGCTTACCACACCCGACGGCAAGAAACTCACAGTACGTTTCCGGGTGTATGACGACGGAATGGCATTCCGTTATGAGATTCCAGAACAGGGCAGCGTAAATTATCTGACATTGCGTGATGAGACATCGGAATTCAATCTTGCCGATGACCTCACCTTATATTGCATACCCGGCGACTATGACACCGACGAGCGTCTGTATATCCAGACACCTATGAGTGAGCTTGGGGAGAATATGAATCTGCCGCGCCACACTGAAAGCTCCCTAATTCCCGGTCTGGCAGTGCAAACCCCCCTTCTTGCGAAGCGTAACGACGGTAATCTGTATATCAACATTCATGAGGCGGCTCTGAAGGGTTATCCGGCAATGGCACTTGATGCGGATCCCGCTGATTTGAGCTTTAAATCACATCTCACTCCTGACCGAAATGGTGTGCGTGCCTATTTACAAGCCCCGTTTACCACCCCTTGGCGCTCTGTTATTATCTCGGAAGATGCCCCCGGCATACTTGCCTCTCAGCTGATACTTAATCTTAACGAGCCTTCAGCAATTGAAGACATATCATGGATTAAGCCTATGAAATTTGTGGGTGTCTGGTGGGAGATGTTTATCGGTAAAAACCGCACTTGGGCTTACTCAGACAAGTATAATGCAAAACCGGGCATAACGGATTATTCAGCCCTCCCCTCCAATGGACGACATCCTGCCAACACGGAGAATGTGAAACGCTATATTGATTTCGCTGCTGCCAACGGTATAGATGGAGTGCTTGTGGAGGGATGGAATGAAGGTTGGGAAGACTGGGGAGGTTGGCGTAAAAACCGTCAGTTCCTGTTTGACAAGGCTTATCCCGACTTCGATGTGGAAGAGATTCAGAAGTATGCCGCTGAGAAGGGAGTTAAGATGATCATGCACCATGAAACGGCTGCCAACGCTGCTGACTATGAGCGCCAGCTTGACCGAGCCTTCCAGTTTATGAACGACCATAATTATCCTGCTGTGAAGACCGGCTATGTGGGGCATGTAATTCCCCGTTCTGAATATCATTCAAGCCAGTGGATGGTAGATCATTATAACCATGTGGCACAGTGTGCTGCCGACTATAAGATCATGGTAGACAGTCACGAGGCAGTGCGTCCTACCGGCATGATACGCACCTATCCCAACTGGATAGCACAGGAATCGGCACGTGGAGGCGAATATGAGGCTTTTGGAGGGAATCCGCCGGAACACACAGTGATGCTCCCTTTCACTCGTCTTAAAGGAGGTCCGATGGACTATACGCCAGGACTTTTTGAAATGAATCTCCCGGCTTATGGAGAAGGGAGCGAAAGTAAGGGGTTGACCACTCTTGCACGTCAGTTGGCACTTTATGTGACCATGGCTTCTCCACTTCAGATGGCATGTGACCTGCCTGAGAACTACGAGCGTTTCCCTGATGCTTTCCAATTCATACGCGATGTGCCTCTTGACTGGGCTGACAGTAAATGGCTTGAGGCAGAACCTGGTGATTACATAACCGTAGCAAGACGCGACAAGAATAGCAATGACTGGTATGTAGCCGGTGTTACCGACGAAAACAGTCGTACGGCTGTAATTGATTTCTCATTTCTTGAACCCGGGAAGAAATACACTGCCACAATCTATGAGGACGCTCCCAATGCTGACTTCCGCACTAACCCACAGGCTTACAGTATCCGTAATATTAAGGTTGATGCCAAGTCAAAGATTAAGCAGCATGTGGCTCCTGGCGGAGGTTTTGCAATCCGGGTAAAACCTAATTGAATGGAGAGTTCATGATTGGAAGTGGGGAGTTCAAAAATTTGTATGACAATTTAGTTTTATGCAAGAATAATTATTATTGACATTGAAAAAGAGGCGAGTCGCGATGACCAGCCTCTTTTTATTATTCTTAATATTTTATTCGCTTTTTGTGAATATTCTTTTTATTTCATAATTTTGTAGCGAAATATGCTTTGATATGGAAGTCTACTTTAAAGAAGATTACCTTAAGGATTTATGTGAAAATGGTAAATCAAGTTATTCAAGTTTCGCAAGTTAATGATTTATAAATAAAAGGACATAAAAAAACGACATGGTTTCTTGCCTAATTGGCAGAAAATGAGTAATTTTAAGTACCACCAAAAAATCACTTCA
>JAAVCP010000071.1 GCA_014802265.1 Bacteroides sp.
TACGTTCATATTCTTAATGTTTTTATAATGAACGCTTTGGCGATTCATTTGTATCTGCAAAATCAATATATTAACTTAATTTTCAATAACTTCAGTATTTTTTACCGAACCATTGTAAATTATATAAATTCAATATTTCATTATAGAATATAATCGACAGTCATAGAAAGATAAGTCAGGCTTTCAAACCTTACAGTCCGGAAGCCTGACTCATCTATTAAAAGTAAATATATGTCTTAGAATACTACGGCGAGGACACCCAAGGAATTCATCACGGCGTCGTAGCAATACTGGTAGATGTAAGGCACGATGCCGAAGAAGATTATACCGGCGACACAAAGCCAGAGGGCAACTTTCTCACAGTGATATGTCTTGAATGCGGCAATCTTCGGCTGCTCAGGACTAATCCACATTGCCTTCACGACGAGCAGATAGTAGTAGAGGGAGATGATTGTGTTGATCAAGGCAATCAATACGAGCATATAGAGTGCCCATGAATTGCTTGCAGTCACTGAGGTGAAGATTAGAATCTTGCTGAAGAAACCTGCAAACGGAGGAATACCTGCCAAGGAGAACATCGCAAGGGTCATGGCAAATGCGAGCCAGGGATTGGTCTTGTGAAGACCGTTATAGTCGTCCATGCTCAGTTTGCCGGAGTTCTCCTCAATAGCTGTGATAACGGCGAAGGCACCGAGGTTGCTGACCACATATACGAAGATGTAGAACATCATGCCTGCGAGTCCGAGACCATTCTCAGCCATCACGCCAAGCATTATGTAACCCGCCTGTGAGATTGAGGAGAATGCCATGAAGCGCTTCATGTTTTTCTGACGTATTGCGAAGAGGTTGCCCACAGTGATGGTGAGGATAATCAGACCATACATCATCCATTCCCATGCATCGCTATAGACAGCACCGAAACACTGCACGAAGATCACGAAGAAGGCAAACGCCGCCGCACCCTTGGAGATAACCGAAAGGTAGCTGGTGATGGCAGTGGGGGCACCCTGATAAACATCAGCAGTCCAAAGGTGGAACGGAACAAGCGACAGCTTGAAACCGATACCGGAGATAACGAATGAAAGAGCCACAAGGAGAAGCCCGCTCATCTCACCCTGACCAATTGTGTAGGCAAGGTCGTTGAAATATAGTGAACCGCCTGAGAAAGCATATACGAATGAAAGACCCATCATCAACACAGCGGAGGAGAACACAGCAGTCATGATATATTTGATGGCTGCCTCATGGCTTTCATAGTAGTTTTTGTTGAAAGCCACCAGCGCTGCAAGCGGAAGTGAAGCCGATTCAAGACCGATGATGAATAGAAGGAAATGACGAGCCGACACCATGAGATACATGCCGAAGAGAGTGACAAGAATCAGCTCATAGAACTCACCCTTGCGGATTGCCACTTCGTCGCTCTCAACCCACTTGGCACTCTGAAGAAACACGATGAAGACACCGATATTCAGGATTGCCTTTATAGCGTTGGTGGCAGTGTCGTTGATATACATTCCCCCGAAAATCTCTTCTCCGCTTGCCGGAATGATCCAGATAGCGATTGTGCCAAGTGCGAATAGAAGAGTGGTGAACGGAGTCAGAATCTTCTTTCCCTTTTCATTCGAGAATGTATCGAATAAAAATACCAGCATGAATATCCCTAACACTATAAGTTCGGGAATCATAGATCCAAATTGTGAATAGTCCATTGTTGAATTACTTTTATCTTATTCAATACATTTTACTTACAACACGCCTCCCTGGATAGCTGCGATGATCGGGGCAAAACTGTGCTGGATTGTCTCATTAATCCAGTTGGGGAAGCAACCGATTCCGGCGATGCAGACAATGAGGGTAACGGTAGACAGACGCTCAAACCATGTGGCATCGGTCAGGGAACGGTGATGATCATCCTGCACCGGACCAAGCAGCAACTTTCCGACCACGCGGAGAATGTAGACCGCAGTGATTACTATTGAGCAAGTGGCTGCGATTACGAAGCAACGGTGGAACAGGTCTGCGTCCTGGAACGAACCGAAGAAGATTGTCATCTCAGCAACGAAGCCTGAAAGACCGGGAAGACCAAGAGAAGCGAAGCCGGCAATCATGTAGCACACGCCCAAGTAAGGCATTATCTGCATCAAGCCGCCCATCTGACGAATATCACGGGTGTGGGTTCTACCGTAGATCATACCGATGAGTGCAAAGAAGAGAGCCGTCATCAAACCGTGAGAAAGCATCTGAAGGATTGCACCGGTCATTGCAGTGGTGTTAAGCATAAGGATTGCGAAGAGCACCATGCCGCAATGCGACACTGAAGAGTATGCGTTGATATACTTGAGGTCAGTCTGAACGCAGGCTGAGAACGCACCGTAGACGATACTGATACCTGTGAGGATAATGAATATCCAGGCAAGTTCGTTGGCAGCCTGGGGAAGAAGGAAGATGGCGATGCGGAAGCAGCCGTAGCCGCCAAGCTTCATAAGCACACCTGCATGGAGCATTGACACGGCTGTCGGGGCACAAGCGTGACCGTCGGGGCTCCATGTGTGGAAGGGGAACATTGCGCCAAGCACACCGAAACCTACGAAGGTGAAGCAGAAAAGCATGTTCTGCCATTCGGGAGCGATGGAGGCATTGTGAGAGATCTCAAGAATGTTCCATGTGAGCTGACCACCTTCAGGAGCACTGTGCCAGAAGATGCCGAGCAGACCGAGCATAAGGAATGCGGAGCCGCCCATGAGCATAAGGGTAAGTTTCATGGCAGAATACTCCTTGCGTCCTGTGCCCCACACGCCGATGAGAAGATACATCGGGATAAGAGCAACCTCATAGAACATGAACATCGTAAAGATGTCGATGGAGATGAAGAACCCGAATACGCCGGTGCTAAGAAGAGCAAACCAGAGGAAGAAATTCTTCGGGAGCGGATTGATTTTCCAGGAGGCAAATGTGCCTGCGAACACAATCACTGCGGAAAGCAGGAGCATCAGGACAGATATGCCGTCAACACCCACAGCGAGGTGAATATTCAGCGGCGCATACCACATCCAGCTTCCTGTGAAAAGCATTTCATCGTTGACACCCATCTCACGGAGACGGAGATAGTCTACACACAACCAAATGGCGAGAGCCATAAGGATTGCCGAGCCCACTACCATGACCGCACGGATGGCATTCATACTGCTGTTGCGGCACAAACCCAACCCTGCCATCATGAGCACGGGGATTATTACAAACCAGATTAATATATTTCCAAACATAATCTAAAGCTTTTTCTGTGTTGCAATATGAATGTTAAATCAAACAAATCCAAGTGACAGCTGCCACGACCACTGCGCCGGCAATATACCAGGCAACGTAAGACTGTATCTCGCCTGACTGCATCCCGCGGATAGCGTAGGAAGTCTTCTGAGTCACTTTCGCAAACATATCCATTGTGGCATCGATCACATGACGGTCAAACCATGCAATGCTCTTACAGATGATTCCGAAGATAATCTTATGGGTGATGAACATATAGATTTCATCCCAGTAGAATCTGCGGTGGGCAGCTGTCCACAATGTAGGCCAGAAATTCTTGACCTTTGTGGGAAGGTCGTTTTTCTCGTGGTACATCACATATGCCAGGCTGATGCCGATGATGGCTGTGATAAGGCTCGGGATTGCCACTTTCACCCACTCGATGTGGATATGATAAGGAGCGCCGTTCCAAGTAACCAATTCGCCGAAGGGTATGAAACCAGCCACACAAGAGACAGCCGCAAGCACAATCAGAGGCAACGACATCTGCCAGGGGGCATCGTGGGGCTTATGCTCCTTATAATGTGGATTCTCTTCCCACCAGAACACGAGGAAGTAAAGACGGAACATATAGAAGGCTGTCAGACCAGCAACCATAGTCATCCATGCACCCCAGAACCAATGACGGGCAAACATGGCGGCAAGCATCTCATCTTTTGAGAAGAATCCTGCAAAAGGCCAAATACCTGCAATTGCAAGACAGCCGATGAGGAATGTCCAGTGAGTGATGGGCATATATTTGCGCAGACCACCCATTGCAGTATAGTTGTTTGAGTGGACAGCATGGATCAATGCGCCGGCACCAAGGAAGAGGAGCGCCTTAAACATTGCGTGAGTAAACAAGTGGAACATACCAGCCATATAGCCGAGACCACTGTAGTGAACCCCTTCGATAGGACGGTCGTAGGCACAACCGAGAGAAACCATCATGAATGCAATCTGTGAGATTGTGGAGAAAGCAAGCACTCTCTTGATGTCGATCTGTGCGCAAGCCACAACCGCCGCATAGAACGCCGTGATGGCACCGATGACAGTGACGAAAGTCAGGGCGGCATCGACCACACAGTAAACGGGGAACATACGGGCAACCAGATACACACCGGCAACCACCATTGTGGCAGCGTGGATAAGGGCAGACACAGGGGTCGGACCCTCCATTGCGTCGGGGAGCCAGATGTGGAGCGGCATCATCGCTGACTTACCCATACCGCCTGTAAAGATCAGCACCATCGCCCATGTAAGAACTGAGGCACCCATGAAAGTTGCGCCGCCGGTTGTGGCAAGCACAAGCTCCGGATTGTTGGTCAGCTCGATGAAGTTGAAGGTATTGGTATAGTAAGACAGAATCAATATACCGATGAGGAAGCCGAGGTCGGCAAAACGGGTAACGATAAATGCCTTCTTTGACGCCGACACTGCTGAGGGCAGCTTATAGAAAAAGCCGATCAAAAGGTAGGAAGAAACACCCACAAGCTCCCAGAAGATATACATCTGGAAAATGTTGGTTGCCACAACCAAGCCGAGCATTGAGAATGTGAAGAGCGACAGGTAGGCGTAATAACGCTGGAAACCTTTCTCTCCTTCCATGTATCCCCAGCTGTAGAGGTGAACCATGAAAGAGATTGTGGTGATGACCACAAGCATCATAGCTGAAATCGGGTCAAGAAGGAAACCGATGTTGACAACTAATTTGGGAGTGAAAGCCAACCAAGTGACATCAAACACCTGATACTGCTGACGGATTCCATCAATGATAAACAGAGGATCGCCGCTGAAGAAATAAGTGAATGCCACAATGTAGGACAGCACGGCAGTTGCGCCCAGCCCAAGAATTCCCAAGATGCCAGCCATCTTATGCGACATCTTCACACCGCCTATTCCTAAGACGAGGAACATCGTGATTGGAATCGCCAAAATTAAAATTGGAAGTGTAATGTCCATATCTTAGAATTTCATTTTATTGATTTCAGTAATGTCGGTGTTACCAATTGCCCTGTAGATATTGATTATGATAGCAATGGCGAGCGCAGTTTCCGCAGCAGCAAGCGCAACAGCGAAAAGAGTGAACACCATACCCTCCATTGAGCCGGGGAACAGGTAGCGGTTGAAAACCACGAAATTCAGGTCGGCAGCATTGAGCATCAGTTCCAGAGAAATCAGTATCGCAATCAGATTTTTTCGGGTGACAAACCCGTAGATGCCGCAGGCAAACATCACCACACTCGGCACAAGATACCATAACATGCTTATATCCATATCCATTTATCTTTTACGGGCAACGGTTACGCCACCGATTATACATGCGAGGAGCAGCACGCTGATAGCCTCAAATGGGAGCAGATACTGGAAACGGTTGCTACCAGTGAAAGCTTCGCCTATGTCGTGCATTGTGATTTCATTGCCGGCAGCGATGCAATCCGAGAGGGAAGCACCGTGGAGAAGCGGCATATAGAACAATGCAAAAAGGAGAAGCACTGCGGAAGCACCCGACAACAGTATGCCACAGTTCCTTCTGTGTGATGTGAGGCGGCGGGTCTTGTCGTCAGGCCGG
The DNA here is from genome assembly GCA_014802265.1 of Bacteroides sp. GTDB lineage: Bacteria > Bacteroidota > Bacteroidia > Bacteroidales > Muribaculaceae > Lepagella. The sequence goes on from JAAVCP010000071.1 coordinate 5,855, forward strand.
TGAGTAAGCAATATGGCAAACACGAACAACACCATGATGCCTCCTGCATACACAGCAATCTGCACAGCTCCGAGGAACTGATACCCCAACTGGAAATAGACCACAGCAACGCCGATGAGCACAAAGAGAAGGTAGGTCGCGGAACGCAATATCTTGCGCGAAGTCACTGCCATGTATGAGAAAATCACTATGGCGAGTGCAGCCACGAAATACACGATTATATTTCCTACTGAATCCATTATGTATTATTTTTCATTATTTTCATCTTTGGGAGCCTCAGCCGGAGCAGCCTTATCAGCGGGTGCAGCTGCAGCAGCTTTTGCCGCCGCCTCTTTCTCAGCCTTTATCTTAGCAGCCTTTGCAAGCGCCTCAGCCTTTATCTTGGCAAGCTTTTCCGGATCCATTGCCGGCTTGGGAGCAGGAGCCGGTTTAGCGGGATCCTCAGCCGGTTCAGGGCGATAGTTGAGCTGCTTCACGAGCTTACCGCGGGTGAAGACAGCCTGCTCGAAGTCATTGGAAAACTCAAGAGCATCTTGCGGACACGTAGTGACACACAGCATGCAGAATGTGCAGGAGCCAAGGTCATACATGTACTTGTCAAGCTTTCTTTTTTTCTTACCGTCCGGAAGATCCACCATCTTGGTGGTGAGCTGGATTGTGCCATTAGGGCAATTCATCTGACAGATTCCGCACGCGATGCACTTGTGACGACCCTCGCTGTCATATTTCAAGGTAAGCTCAGCCCTGAAGCGGTCAGCAATCTGAAGGGTGGATCTGTTCTCCGGATAACATTCGGTGATTTTGGGAGTCACAAACTCTTTGCCTGTGACCACCATGCCGTCAACAAGGCTTTTAAAACCTTTGGCGGCTTCCGAAAAATATTCCTTTATACTACTCATTTAATATTGCTTTTGAATCTGTTTCATGAAGTTAGCCTCGCATCAACGCTCCACCTGACCACCCAAAATGTCGAGAAGTTCGGTTGTAATGCTTTGCTGACGGAGCTTATTAAACTCAAGTTGAAGCGACTCGAGGAGCTTCTTGGCATTGTCGTTGGCACTCTGCATCGCCATTACTCTTGCCGCCTGCTCGGAAGCACGGTTTTCAATCGTGATCTCCTGCATAGTGGAAAGAACAAACATCGGCAACACCTCGTTGAAAATGCGTGAAGCATCAGGCTCGAAGATATACATCTTATTGTCATTTTCAACAGCTGCGACATCCTTGTTCCCCTCTATAGCCTCCCGGCTCACCGGGAAGAGCTGTTCGGTGGTAGGCACCTGCCGACTCATTGAGACATAGCGCATGTAGACAACCTCAACAAGGTCATGACGAGCTGCCAGGAAATCTTCTTTGAGTTCGTTGGCAAATTCGTTGACCCTCTTGGAATCCATCTTTGAGTCAACACCCTCGGGTATTTTTACGGAAAGGTCAGACGCCTGCAAGCGCCGACAAGCCTTGGCAATTTTTTTACCTACCGGATAGACGGTTATCTCCAAGTTGCTTCCATATTTTTCTCTGAGACTGTTAATCTCAATAAGAAGATGCTTAAAGACATTGATGTTGTAAGCACCGCAAAGTCCATCATCAGTGCCATAGACCACAACACCGACACTCTTCACTTCCCTTTCAAGGATAAGCGGTGAATTAAACTCCATGCCGGTTTCAAGCAAGTGTCCCATTATAGACATCACTTGCTGACGAAAAGGGAGAAGCTTCTTTAACTCCTGTTCATTCTTATGAACCTTTGCTGACGAGATCATCTTCATGGCACCGGTGATTTTCTCACTCGACGACACTGATCCTATCCGTATCCTTAACGCTTTGAGCGTAGCCATTTGCTATTGGTTTCTGATGTGGTTTTACTTGATTGGCATGCAGATTTCACTCCACATGTCAAAATTTTAAATTTGCATTGGCGGCATGCAGTTGTGCCGCCAATGCAAACAATATTTTATTTTTTATATCGGCTGGAGATTTCAGCAGCACAGGCACGGAGCTTCCGCTCAACGTCGTCGGTGAGCTTTCCTGCCTTGAGCTGATCGAGCACCTCTTTCTGATATTTAGCCTTAACGAGCTGAAGGAAGAGCTGTTCAAACTCATGAACCTTGTCAATGGGGACATTCTCAAGAAGACCATTCACGCCGCAATAGATCACGGCAATCTGGTTTTCAACGGGCCAGGGCTGATATTGGGGCTGAATCAGCAGCTGCTGGTTTTTACGGCCCCTGTCGATAGTGCGTGCTGTAACCGGGTCAATGTCGCCACCAAACTTGGTGAATGACTCAAGCTCGCGGAACTGCGCCTGTGCAATCTTAAGGGTGCCGGCAACCTTCTTCATTGACTTGATCTGAGCGTTACCACCTACACGCGACACAGAGATACCCACATTGATTGCCGGACGGATACCCTGGTTGAAGAGACTTGTCTCCAAGAAGATCTGTCCGTCGGTAATTGAGATAACGTTGGTCGGGATGTATGCGGAGACGTCGCCTGCCTGGGTCTCGATAATAGGGAGCGCAGTCAGAGAGCCGCCGCCCTTAACCATAGGTTTGAGCACTTCGGGAAGGTCGTTCATACTCTCAGCCACCTCCTGATTATCGATAATCTTTGCGGCACGTTCCAACAGACGTGAATGCAGGTAGAAGATATCACCCGGATAAGCCTCACGACCGGAAGGGCGCTTCAAAATCAAAGAGATCTCACGGTAAGCCACAGCCTGCTTCGAGAGGTCGTCATAGACAATGAGTGCATCTCTGCCGGTGTCGCGGAAATACTCACCGATTGCCACGCCTGCAAACGGACTGTAGTAGCGCATTGACGCAGAGTCAGATGCAGTTGCAGCCACCACCACGGTGTAGTCCATAGCACCGTATTTCTCCAAAGTGTGAACCAATGCAGCCACAGAAGAAGCCTTCTGACCGATTGCCACATAGATACAGTAGACAGGTTTACCGTCAAGGTAATTCTGACGCTGGTTGATGATAGTATCGATTGCGATGGCAGTCTTACCGATCTGGCGGTCGCCAATGATAAGCTCACGCTGACCGCGACCGATAGGGATCATGGCATCGACAGCCTTCAGACCTGTCTGGAGCGGCTGAGTCACAGGCTGACGGAAGATAACTCCGGGAGCCTTGCGCTCAAGAGGGAGATTGATACGCTTACCCTGAATGGGTCCTTTGCCGTCAATAGGTTCACCGAGAATGTTGATCACACGTCCCAAAAGCCCCTCCCCTACAGGGATAGAAGCAATCTCACCCGTGCGACGCACCGACATGTTCTCAGTCACTTCATTTACATTATTGAGGAGCACAACACCCACATTGCTTTCCTCAAGGTTGAGAGCCACGCCTTTGACGCCGTTCTCAAACTCCACCAGCTCATTGGCGCGCACATTCTCAAGTCCGTAGACATGAGCCACACCGTCTCCCACGGAGAGCACTGTGCCCACTTCCTCAAACTTGACCTGTGAGGTCACCTGGTCGAGCTGCTGTTTTAAGATATCAGATATTTCGCTTGGGTTAAGCATCTTTATTTACTTGCTTCTTAATAGGGTTTGACGTAGTTGTTCGAGTTCATTGCTTACTGATGCGTCCATCCTTACAGAATCGACATCAATCACAAATCCGCCGATAAGGTCAGGATTGACGAATTCGGAAAATTCAATGACGGAGCCTTTGAAAGAATTCTTCACAATGGCGCGGAGCTTATCCATAAGCCCGTCATTGAGCTTTGAGGCTGTTGTGATAACTGCCCGGGAAATATGATTTTCCTTACGGTAGATATCGCGGTAGGCAAGCATCATGGCGTAAGCATAATCAGCCCTCTGATGACCAATAACCAGCTTTACAAATCTCTCGTAGCCCTCATTGAGGTCATTTCCGGCAGCGGAAATGAGCAGCTTTTCCTTGTCATCATTCTTGACAAAAGGATTTGAAAGCACTTTCTGGAGATTCGGATTAGCCTCGAAAGCCGCAATCACCTTCTTTGAGAGGTCATAGAGCTTGGTGGTTGTTCCTTTTTCCAGAGCAAATTTGTAAAGAGCCTTGGCATATCTGTGAGGTATGAGACCGTTATCCATCAGATCAATTTTTCTCTATTTCGTCCAACAATTTATTTACGAGCTCATTCTGAGCCTTGTCATTCTTAAGCTGGTTACGCACCATCTTCTCAGCAATGTCAAGGGAGAATTTGCTCACCTCATTTCTGAACTGAAGTTCAGCTTCCTTGCGTGACTGTTCTATCGACACTTTGGCAGCATCAATCATTTCTTTAGCCCTTTCAGAAGCTGCTATACGAGCTTCCTCTTCAAGCTGTGATTTCATTTTTGCTGCATCACGCAACATTTCAGCCTGCTTTGTCTGTGCCTCTTCTATGTATTTCCGGGCTTCCTGACGCGCAGAGTCAAGCTCTGCCTTAGCCTTGCGGGCGTATTCCACCCCTTTGTCGATGGTGTCAGCACGCTCATCCATATTCTTGAGGATTACCGGCCAACCCCATTTCCACAAAATGAAGAAAAGAACGATGAAGGCGATAAACATCCAGAATATCAAGCCGAAATCGGGCGTGAATAATTCCATTTTTTAAGAATTTAAATGGTTTTTGGTCGAAACAGATTATAGGAAGAGAGCAAGAGCAGATACAATCACTGCGAAGAGAGCCACACCCTCGATAAGAGCGGCGATCACAATCATGTTGGAACGGATGTCACCGGCAGCCTCAGGCTGGCGTGCGATAGCCTCCATTGCTGAAGAGCCGATGTTGCCGATGCCGATGCCGGCGCCGATAGCTGCGATTGCGGCGCCAAGAGCTGCGCCAAGAGCTGCAAGAGGTGCTACTGCTGCTAAAATCATTGATAACATAATTCTTAAAGTATTAATGGTTGTTATTATTTTTAATTGTCTTTATTATTTTTTTCTGAGGATAAAGAGGTGTGAAAATCATTCTCCCTGAAGGCTTACATGCTCCACTTTCTCATGCTTCTCCTCATGATGACCGTCTTCAGTGCTCATTGAGATAAAGATAGTGGAAAGAAGAGTGAACACATACGCCTGAATGAAGCTTACCAGCACATCAAGTGCAAGCATGAAAATTGAGAACAGAACCGAAATCACTACGGACCCACCGGCTGCCACTGCCCCAAAGGCTGCAAAGATAAAGATAAGCAGCGTGAGGGTTATGACAATCATGTGGCCGCCCATCATGTTGGCGAAAAGACGCACACAGAGTGCCGCAGGCTTGGTCAGCGTACTGAAGATCTCGATAAACTGCATGATCGGGAGGGGGAACTTAAGGAACAAGGGCACATCGGGCCAGAAGATTTCTTTCCAGTAGTGTTTTGTCCCGTTGATATTGGTGACTATGAACACCAGCACAGCCAGCACGAGAGTCACGGCAATATTACCTGTCAGGTTAGCACCGCCCGGGAAGATCACAATCAAGCCGAGGAGGTTCATTGTCAGGATAAAGAAGAAACACGTAAGGAGGAAAGGTGCATATTTTCTTGCCTTGTCATGCAGAGACGCCTTGATCATATCGGTATAAATGAAGCTGATAAGCATCTCCATGAAACCCATGCCCTTTCTGGGAGCCTTGTAACCTTTTCTTGAATAGTATCTCACCACCGACATCACCATTGCAGTGACGATTATAGCAGTGATGAAAAGAGCGAGGACATTCTTTGTGATGGAAATATCCCAGGGTTTATATTCACGATAATAGGTGCCATTAACTCCTACATAGCCGTCGATAACCTGCTCGTCAACGATTCCGCCATTGTTGGCAGCCATCTCAGCAGCCTGAGCCTTTACAGCAGTTTCCTCATCGGCAGACAAAGGGAATAGCTGCACGACCTTGTTTTCGTGCTTGCTGACATGGGCAAGGACAAACTGATATGTCTTGCCGTCTTTGTCAATGCTGACAATATCAGCCACATTCTCGATGTGTTCCTTGCCGGTAAGCGGATCAACCTCGGCGACGTGCTTGAGAAGACGCGATGAGGAGAAGCAGAACCATTTGCCGTCTTCGCTTCTGACGATCACCGGAAGAGGAATCCTGTAGACATGGCTGAAAGGAACCTCCCACCCATAACCGTCGCCAAGGTGGTGGAAAATTACCTCCTTGACATTTATGCCTTCCTCCTTCTGCTCAGAAGCAAAAGCATTCTGAGGGCAGACGATAAGGAGCGCAAGAACGGCTGTTATTATGGAAAATAATTGCTTTCTCATTGTATGAAACATTTTCAGTTGTTGTCGTGTCAACCGTTTTAATATACACAAACCGAGACAACATTATTGTCGACGTCAACAAGACCTCCCTTAATATCGACTTCCTCTTCTTTTCCTTCAGGAGTCCGGAACACTATCTTGCCCTTGTTAAGCACAGATATGATCGACGCATGGTTTTTAAGAACAGTGAATGAACCCAGTTCTCCGGGGAGTGTAACCGAATCAGCCTTTCCTTCAAACAGGATTTCACTCGGGGATATAATTTTAAGTGTCATGTCTTGTTAATTCTCTTTGTTTGCGTTAAAAAATGTCAGGTAATTCTTACTTAACCTCAGCGAGGAGTTTCTTACCCTTGGCGATAGCCTCGTCGATTGTGCCGACATTGAGGAACGCCTGTTCGGGATACTCGTCAACTTCACCGGCAAGAATCATCTTGAAACCACGGATAGTCTCAGCGAGGGGCACCATCACACCGGGCACGCCTGTGAACTGTTCAGCCACGAAGAATGGCTGAGAGAGGAAGCGCTGTGCGCGGCGGGCGCGAGCCACAACGAGTTTATCCTCGTCAGAAAGTTCGTCTACACCAAGAATGGCGATGATATCCTGAAGCTCATTATATTTCTGGAGAAGCTGCTTAACTGCCTGGGCAGTGTTGTAGTGGTCTTCTCCGATGATATTCGGATCAAGAATACGAGACGTGGAGTCAAGGGGGTCAACCGCAGGATAGATGCCAAGCTCGGCAATCTTACGGCTCAACACGGTGGTGGCGTCAAGGAAGTTGAAGGTGGTGGCTGGAGCCGGGTCGGTCAAGTCATCGGCAGGCACATAGATAGCCTGCACTGATGTGATACTGCCCTGCTTTGTTGAAGTGATTCGCTCCTGAAGCATACCCATCTCAGAGGCAAGGGTCGGCTGATAACCTACGGCTGAAGGCATACGGCCAAGAAGTGCCGACACCTCAGAACCTGCCTGAGTGAAACGGAAGATGTTGTCGATGAAGAGAAGAATCTCCTTACCGCCGCCATCACTGTCGCGAAACTGCTCTGCCACAGTCAGTCCGGAAAGAGCCACGCGGAGACGGGCACCCGGCGGTTCGTTCATCTGACCGAACACCAATGTTGTCTGCGATTTGGCAACTTCATTCATGTCAACATCGGCAAGGTTCCATTCACCTTTTTCCATGCCTTCCAAAAACTTGTCGCCATATTTAATAATGCCACTCTCAATCATTTCACGGAGAAGGTCGTTACCCTCACGAGTGCGCTCCCCTACTCCCGTAAACACAGAGAAACCGTTGTGGCCCTTTGCAATATTATTTATAAGCTCCTGAATAAGCACGGTCTTACCTACACCGGCACCACCGAACAGACCAATCTTACCACCCTTTGAATAAGGCTCAAGAAGGTCAATCACCTTGATACCCGTGTTAAGGACCTCAGTTGAGATTGCGAGGTCATCAAAAGCAGGGGCAGGCTGATGAATCGGACGCAGGTTGTCTCTGTTAAGTTCAGCGAGGTGGTCGATGCTCTCCCCTATCACATTCAGGAGGCGACCTTTCACCTGTGCGCCTGTGGGCACTGCGATGGGGCGACCCAGGTCTTCAACCTGCACGCCGCGACGAAGGCCGTCAGTACTCTCCATTGCCACACATCTCACTGTGTCTTCTCCGACATGCTGCTCCACTTCAAGGATAAGCTCCTCACCGTTGTCGCGCTTCACCTTCAAGGCATTGTAGATGGGGGGAATGTTCTCCTTGCCACCCTCAAACGAAACGTCGATCACAGGACCGATCACTTGAGTCACTGTTCCGAATTTAGCGCTCATATATTTCTTTTTTATAATAAGTTTTTCTTTATATTTCTAATTTATATCTCAGTGGGGAAATCAGAAATGCCAGCCAAATGCCACACACACTGCCATCAATATCAGATTGAAAAGCGACAGCGGCATAAGGTATTTCCACTCAAATGAAAGCATCTGGTCAATTCTGACACGAGGGAAAGTCCATTTGAACCATATAATAACATACGACACAAAGAATGCCTTACCCAAGAACCACACTATAGAGGGAATATAGTTCATTACATTATTGAAGCCATCCCAACCCGGAATGTGAAGAGGCATCCAGCCGCCGAGGAACATCAGGGAAGCGATTCCTGACACGATAAAAAGGTTAAGATATTCAGCGAGATAGAAGAAGCCGAAGTGGATACCGGAATACTCAGTGTGATAACCTGCCACCAACTCGTGTTCTGCCTCGGGAAGGTCGAAAGGACCACGGTTGGTCTCAGCAGTAGCAGCCACAAGATAAATAAGGAATGCTATGATTGCCGGGATATGACCACGGAAGATAAACCATGTTGAATCCTGCTCCCACACAAGCTCGTTGATGTTCATTGTGCCGGAAAGAACAATGATAGTCATTATTGCAAGACCGAGTGAAATCTCATAGCTGATCATCTGGGCACCACTTCGCATCGCACCGATAAGGGTGTATTTATTGTTGGAAGCCCAACCTGCAAGCAAGATACCCAATACACCTACAGAAGACACTGCAAGCACAAAGAATATGCCAATATTGTAGTTAATAATCTGCAAACCATTACCCCAGGGAAGACACGCAAGCATCACTACGGAAGAGGTGATGACAAGATAAGGCGCAAGTTTGAAAAGGAAGCGGTCGGTATCTTTCAGGCTGATAAGCTCCTTGATAAGGATCTTGAACATATCGGCGAAAACCTGAAGCAGACCCCACTTACCTACACGCATCGGGCCAAGACGGCACTGGAACCACGCACACAGTTTACGTTCATAAAGGATGTAGAAGAGAGCAAGCACTGTGTAAGTGAGAAGCACCAGCACTGCGATGAGCACACACTCCACGAGCACGGTTGCCCACTCGGGGAGGAATCCCATGAGGAAATTATTGACCGCGCCGGTCCATATTCCGAAATTAAACATAATTATCTAATGAAGTCGTTTACAATTGATGTTTTGTTCTATCTCTATTATACCGATAAATCAGCGGTCAATGTCCGGGATCACGAAGTCAAGGGCAGCACCGATTGTGATAACGTCAGCAATCATATGGCCTTTACAAGTGAGGTCCATAACACCTACAAGGTTGAAGCAGGGGCTCTGGAAATGCACACGATAAGGAGTCTTTGTGCCGTCGCTCTCGATATACACACCGAATGTGCCACGGCTGGCTTCCACTTGCTGATACCAGCAACCCACAGGGAGCTTCACCACCTTAGGAACCTGGGCACGTATATCACCCTCGGGAATGCGGTCAACAAGTTGCTCAAGAATCTTACAGCTCTGCTCAATCTCTTTCATTCTGACCATGTAGCGGGCGTAAGAGTCGCAGCCGTCGAGCAGTACCTCCTCAAAGTTAAGCTCGGGATAGATTGAGTAAGGATGCTTCTTGCGGCAGTCGCAGCTCCAGTTGGAACCACGTCCGCTCGGACCCGTAATGGCATAATTTATAGCCTCCTCTTTCGGAAGATAACCCACATTCTTGAGTCGGTTTTTTGCAATAAGGTTGCCGCTGAACACCTTGTGATACTCCTTAAGGCGAGCCGGCATTATGCGGATAAGCTCCTTCACATCTTTCACGAAATCAGGATGAAGGTCAGCAATCACGCCACCGATCACATTATAGTTCATTGACATGCGGGCACCACATGTTTTCTCAAAAATGTCAAGTATCATTTCGCGCTCACGGAAACCATAGAAGAATGCCGTGGTGGCACCAAGGTCCATTGCAGTACATCCGAAAGCGAGCAGGTGGCTTGAGATACGCATAAGTTCGTCCATCATCACACGGATAACCTGTGCGCGTCTCGGCACTTCAAGCCCCATTGCCTTTTCAATACACATACACAGGCAATGGCGGTTCTGATGTGCCGACATATAGTCCATGCGGTCAGTGAAGTGAAGAATCTGCGGATAACCGAGTCCCTCACAAAGTTTCTCAATACCTCTGTGGATATAGCCTGACACAACATCGATCTTCTTAACCACCTCACCATCGACAGAGGCGCGGAAACGCATCACACCGTGGGTGGAAGGATGCTGCGGACCGATATTCACCACATATTCACCTTCCTGGAACACTTTGCCGGGAACTGCCTTTACTTTCCCGTCAGTACCCTCAACATATTTTATGGTGTCATCCTCATTCTTCTCATCTTCAGTCGGCACCGGATTTAACTTCGGGTCGGCATCATAATCCTTACGGAGAGGATGACCCTTCCAGTCGTTTCTAAGGAAGAAACGACGCATGTCAGGATGATTGATAAATTTTATGCCATAGAAATCATACACCTCACGTTCCTGAAAATTGGCAACTTTCCAAAGATCAGCAACGCTGTGGATCATAGGATTCTTACGGTCAGGGATGGGTATCTTAAAAGCAACTATCTCCCAGTTGCGTGAAGTGGAGGTAAGATAATAAATTACGCCGAAGCTATCTTTCCAATCCATTCCGATCACTGCGGAGCACACGTCAAACTCCAGCCCCTTAGTTTCTTTAAGAGCCTTAGCCAAAGGATACCAGTCTTTCTCATCAACTGTTACCATGAGAGTCTCCCCTTCAGTAAATGTGGCAGAGGGACAAATACGGCTGATTTTTTCTTTTATATCGCTCATTTTGTTCTTAGTTCGAAGTTAGTCTTATGCCTTGACAAATTTAATGTCAGCCTATATGGCCCTTCTCTTCAGGATGTTTTGCGAAAAACTCCTCGATTTTCTCCTTGCGGTTGACACCACCGAAGAATTTCTGCACCTTAATCTTACGCTGGAGCTGCATCAGCCCATAGAAAAAGGCTTCCGGACGCGGAGGGCACCCCGGGATATAAACATCAACGGGAAGGATCTGGTCAACACCGGTCACGACGCAATATGAATTCTTGAAGGGTCCTCCGGAAACAGCGCAACCGCCGCAAGCAATCACATACTTAGGCTCGGCAAGCTGCTCATAGAGACGGATAAGCGCCGGAGCCATACGGTGAACTATCGTGCCCTGCACCATTATATAGTCAGCCTGACGAGGAGAGTTGCGGGCAACCTCAAACCCGAAGCGCGCCATGTCGTAGCGGGCAGCGCCAAGGCACATAAATTCAATCGCGCAGCAGCTTGTGCCGAAAGTCAAGGGCCACAATGAATTGGAGATACCCCAGTTGATAAGCTGGTCAAGCTTGCCGACCATCACATTGGCACCACTTGCATTAAGCTCTTCTACGAGATTATCGATATACTCGTTGTCTTTGAAGTCTTCATGCTTCATGCTTTTGATTTTCACTCCCATTTCAATGCTCCTTTCCGCCAAGCATAAGCAAGGCCCATAATGAGAATAAACATGAAGATGCCGATGCACAGAAGACCCTGAGGACCGAGGCCGTTCATTACAACCGACCAAGGATAGAGAAACACTGTCTCAACATCGAAGATGAGGAACAGAATCGCAAAAATGTAGTATCCGACCTTGAACTGAATCATAGAATCACCACGGGTAGGAATACCACACTCATAAGGCTCAGCTTTCTTTACAGAAAACGACTTCGGAGAAATCAGCTTCGCTATCAACAAAGCAGCAAACACCAAGCCAATGCCGGTGAGGGCACCGGTCACTGCAAGGGTGTTGTTGCTTATCTCCAACAAAAGATTCATATAACCGTCTGTATATTAGTTAATTATTATTCTCAAACTCTTATGGGCACTCTATGATGCCCCACATTTTTCTGCAAAGATACTTAAAAAATCTTAAAACAAAAACTTTTACGCGATATTTATTGCACAAAAATTAAATTCTGAGCAATTCATTTGTAAACCAAATTGTATCAATTTGTCATTCTTAGCTCCCAGAATATCATAAATATTTGAGATGGAATTGTCATAATGTATAGCACCATTTGATTTCCTAATAAATAAAAGCGAAGGAATGACGTTTGCTTGCCATTCCTTCGCTTTTATTTATTTTTAAGATATATTCTAAGTCAGCCTGTTACTTAAAGTCACTTCACTGTTTTTCATCAATCTCAACTACATAGCTGCCGGAGAAAGTACCCTTGAAAGCACCTCCCATTACATCATAAGTGATCTGTGCCTTGGTCATCGCAACATTGGTGGTGTAGAAATCAAATTTATTAAACATATATCTCTCATTTGGGGTAGTGCTTGTGCCCTCCACAACCTGGGGAACCACATTTTCTCCGTGAATTTCATAAGCCCCCCTCTTCCATGTCACGTCAAGCCCTGCAAGAATAATAGGCTTGAGCTCAGGGGCAGGCTCAGCAAACTTGGCATTATATATAATGATGTCAGCTTTCTTCTTGGCAGCATCAATAATGACCCTGTAAAGCATCTTGTCATTTTTATATTCCTGTTGCTCGCCGGCTTCATCGTTATAATAGGTGGAAGTAGAGCCAAAGTAGGCAGCATCTTTTTGGAAAGTAGCCACACTCCAATTGCCGGCAGTGTATTGACCGATTACGTATGGATATGGGTCAGGAGTAGTATTGTAACCGGGCACAGAGATATTAGAGACATAAAACAAAGAAGTAATGTCGAAATTTCCATTTGTCAAAGGCATGTCTTTGCTATTGTCGAGATACCCCTTAAGGTTTCTTAGACGAATAAGCACTCCCCCATCAATCGTAGTGTAGTTTTCAGTGGAGACAGTGTCAGTCTCAAAAAAATAGTCCTTATTGTCTATTTTCAGATTTGATGTAGTTACAGACCCAGTTCTCCTAGTGAGATTCAACATAAAACTATAGTTGCCTTCAGTGGCAAATGTTTCCCCGCCATCAAGAGGTGAAATAAGATTCATCGTAGGGTATGATACCGTAGATTGAGATTCTTTCACATCGGAAGAGCAGGCTCCCAATGCCAGCATCGCGCAGGAAAATATTCCTAATGTTAGTTTCTGCATTTTAATTTACATTATAGATGGTTATTTTTTACGTCATGGTTATAATGAAAGCCTCAGAGTGGCACCAAACTCTACTCCCCTCCCCCGCTGAAAAAATTCATTTCCCATGGAGAGGAAATAAAAAGTCTTGTATTTTGTATCCGTAAGGTTTTTGCCCCATAGCTGAAGAGAGAGATCGCCAAAGCCAAAAGTGGCAGATGCCCCCAAAAGCGCATAAGAGCGTTGCCATTCAGAATTAGACTCATTCCAATAAATCTTGCCCGTGCCTCTAAGGTTGACATCAAGTTCGAAGCTGCCATTGTTCCACCACTTGACAGGGGTAGCCCAAAGAGCCTGTAAAAACAGAGTGTGACGCGGAGCGTATGGTAAAAACTTCCCTTTAAAATCGTTTATTCCATTGAAAAATTCTCTGAATTTAGCATTAGTATATCCGTAACTACCGTTTAAAATGACATTTTCAGTCAAAGCAAACGCTGCTGACACCTCCCCGCCGAAACTGTTGGTTTTTCCGGCATTCGTCATGATGCGTCCGGTAGTAGTGCCATCGGGAAACATTGTCAACTGCTGATCGCGGCAGTCAATGTAGAAGGCTGCCCAATCAAGAGTCATTTTTCCTTCAAAAAGATCAAAATGTCCCCCTAACTCATAGTTCCAGCTTTGCTCCGGCTTATAACTAACGATATCATCCACATTATATTGTGCCCCAATGCCCATAATTCCCATTAAACGCTGTTGGAGCACATCGCTAAACATTTGGGTGTTGAATCCTCCCGCCTTATAGCCGCGAGAAAACTTTGCATACAGATTGCCTATGCCGGAGGGGAACAGATAGCTGACAGACACTTTCGGAAGAACCGTAAGAAAATCTTTTGAGAGCCTTCCATCGTCATCAATGTCAATAGGCACATAGCGGTAGACTTCATCCTTACCGTCTTGCTCATGAAAAATGGTGTAGCCGGTAAAGCAAAAAGAATGGTAGTTGAGAGTAGAGCGTTCATAGTCAAACCTCAGAGCGGCAGACAAAAGCCAGTTATCCAGTTTTAGGTCAGACTGATGATATATGGCTACACCCCATGTGGGCACTGTGAAATCACTGTTGAGGGTAAATGCCCTGCTGTCCCATTTTATCGGGTATGTGGGATTTGACTCATTCCTATGGCTCTCGATAAGTTCAGAAATGCCCTTGTCAAGAAATGTAACTGGAGCCGACATATTGAGATGCTTATAAAATCCAAACACACCCGTCAGCCAGTTATATCTCTCCCCTGTGTCGGCATTCTTAACAAGGAAATCTTCCGTCAGGGCAGTCTCATGCTTTTTCTGGGTAAGGGTAAAATAATTGAGAGGCAGGAAATCCTGGTCAAGAGTCATGTTGTCTGTAATGTGCTGCACGGAAGTGACCGACACAAAATTAAATTTATCAGTAGATTTCCTTACTGTCAGTCCGTTAGCAAAGGTAAATCTTCGATAAAAGCAGGTGTCATTATATTCTATTTTCCAGGTCTCCTTATATTCGTATGGGTAGCCTCCCTGTCGGAGCACACCAAAAGAGGCAGTGTTGACAGCGGTCCAACCATCAGACCCTATCCACTGAAGCTTTACCCTGCCTGAAAAATTATTTTCACCGTCAAGTTTCTTGCCGTTGTATTCATTGGTAAAAAAACCGTCATGACCTGAATAATCACCCACAACCGACAATCCCAAAGAATCACTAAACTTGTGATACCAACCGGCAGACAGTCTCCGTTTAAACCCGTTGCCGATTTCGCCCTTTATTTTCCACCCTTGGAAGCGCATAGGAGATAGCGTGGTGATATTGATCAAACCCGCCATGGTGTTTCTGCCATACATAGTAGATTGGGGTCCGCGCAACATTTCCACAGAAGCGATGTCGGAAATATCAAAATCATAGGCATCCTTATTTATATAAGGTACGTTGTCAACATTCAGCCCCACAGAAGGCTGATCCATTCTGGCACCTATGCCTCTCACATATATAGTGGAGGTGATACGAGAGCCATAATCCGGCATGAAAAAATTGGGTACCACATCAGATATCCCCTTTACACTCACTGCTCCAATTGCATTGAGTTCTCCCCCGGATAGAATCGTGGCTGCCTCAGCCGCCTCATGCAGATGGTTCATCTGCTTCACTGCGGTGATATTGACCTCATCTAAAGTCACTGACAATGAATCAACAACCACTTCTGTTGAGGCAGAAGCAGCAAGATGAGAAACCAAAAGTAACGACAATATGGATAAGCCTGTTTTCATACCTGCAAAACTACTAACTTTCCCTCATACCCACAATCATCATTTTTGATGATTTTAAATGTAATGTTCTCAGTGCCTACCTAACATAATACAAGCTGTGGCTCCCCTCCTTGTTTCTCACTACACACTATATCCAATAAAGGAAATAATAAATCTGACATATTATGGAGATGTATTTATATTTCATTGCACGTTTTCAATATTTTTTGTTTAATTTTGCAAGTCAGTAAGAAATATAACCACTACCAATGATATAAAAGATGAAATCTATCAGAGAATTGTACCGTATCGGCACCGGTCCGTCGTCAAGCCACACTATGGGCCCGCGGAAAGCCGCAGAAATATTTCTAAACAGTCACCGCCATGCCGAAGGGTATGAGGTAGTGCTCTATGGCAGCCTTGCTGCCACAGGGAAGGGTCACATGACCGATGTAGCCATAATAGATGTGCTGTCGAAATCAGATATGCCGGTCAATATTATCTGGAAACCGGAGGTGTTTCTCCCCTATCATCCCAATGGCATGACTTTCCGTAGCCTGAATGCCGCAGGATTACCCTCTGATGAATGGACAGTTTACAGCGTCGGGGGAGGTGCCATAGAAGGTGAAGGGATTGCCCATGAAGGTTCCGGAGAAATCTATGACCGCAACACAATGACGGAAATTATGGATTATTGTGAAAAAAGCGGCAGATGCTATTGGGAATATGTGGAGCAAAGTGAAGGGAAAGGGATCAACGATTATCTGCATGACGTGTGGGAAACGATGAAGGCAGCTGTGGAGCGAGGGCTTTCCACCGATGGCCGTCTACCCGGTCCCCTTAACCTCCGTCGCAAATCACGTTCCTACTACATGAGAGCAGAAGGTTACCGCGACAATCTCCGCTCAAGAGGTCTCGTATTCTCATACGCCCTTGCAGTAAGTGAGGAAAATGCGTCCGGAGGCACCATTGTCACAGCCCCGACTTGCGGAAGTTGCGGAGTAGTTCCCGCAGTGCTCTATCACCTTTGGAAAAGCCGTAACTTCTCAGATAAAGAAATGTATCATGCTCTTGCCACTGCCGGACTCATCGGTAATGTGGTCAAACATAACGCCAGCATCTCCGGTGCCGACGTGGGTTGCCAGGGAGAAGTAGGCGTGGCATGTGCCATGGCAGCAGGTGCCGCCTGCCAGCTATTCGGAGGCACCCCGGCACAGATAGAGTATGCCGCCGAGATGGGTCTCGAGCATCACCTTGGCATGACCTGTGACCCGGTATGCGGACTTGTGCAGATACCATGCATTGAGCGTAATGCATACGCTGCTGCACGTGCGTTAGACGCCAACATATATTCCACCTTCTCCGACGGAAACCACCGTGTAAGTTTCGACAAACTTATCAAAGTGATGAAAGAGACAGGGCATGATCTGCCATCACTATATAAGGAGACAGGCACAGGTGGTCTGGCAAAAGATTACGATATAGAACACGTCAATTAATGAATTCATTCTCAGTCCATACATTGGGATGCGGCTCAGCACGTCCATCATTTAGGCATCGCCCTTCCTCAACAGTAGTCAACCATAGAGGCAATCTATTTATGGTTGACTGCGGAGAGGGGGCACAACTCGCCTTCATGAAGCAGAGGTTGTCGTTTTCCCGCCTCCGCCATATCTTTCTGACTCATCTTCACGGCGACCATGTGTTCGGATTGCCGGGATTGATTGGCACTCTCGCCTTAAACGGAGAAGGTGGAGAAATCACTATTCACACGTTTGAGGAGGGTAAGCAACAATTAGAAGCAATCTTCAATTATTTCTGTCGCGATACGCCGTTTGACATCAAATTTAATGTCATAAAACCGGAAGAAGCTATTATCCTTGAAACAAAATCGCTGACGGTGCGTACTATACCACTTAAGCATAGGGTAGACACCGTAGGATATGTGTTTGAGGAGAAACCAAAAGAGCGACACATCAACGCCGACATGACAAAGTACCATCAAGTGCCTATAGCCTATATGCGAAGAATTAAAGGCGGAGAGGATTTTGTGAAGCCTGACGGGACTGTCATACCCAACTCCCATCTTACGCTGCCACCCTCACCCTCCCTTTCATACGCCCACATAAGTGACACCATGTATATGCCCTCACTTGCTGAAAAAATAGGATCGGTTGATCTCCTTTTTCATGAAACTACTTATCTTGAGGAACATAAGGCGATGGCTGCCCCAAGAGGACACTCCACGGCAAAACAAGCTGCCATGGTGGCACGCGATGCAGGTGCAAAATGGCTGCTTACAGGTCACTACTCATCAAGATATAATAATGATAACCGCTTCAAGACGGAGGCAAAGGAGATTTTTCCTAACGTAATACTCAATAAAGAGGGACTTATCACAACAGTTAACTGAAAAAACATAACATTATTCAACTTTAAAACTATGACAAAGAGATTTATCATGTCAGCCCTTATTACAGGAGGGCTCGCCCTAAGTGGCTCGGCAGGAATTCTAACACCTGACGAGGCGTTGGCACGACTGATGCTGACAAAATGTGCTAAAATGCCGGCAAAAAGCATGGCAAATCCACATCTGGAAGCCACCCACTACTCGCATGACGGCACACCGTCAATTTATGTGTTTAATCTTAACGGAGGAAATGGCTATATTTTTGTCAGTGCCGATGATGCCACAACTCCTCTGCTGGGTTATTCAGACAAAGGGGAATTTGATTCCTCCACCATTCCCCCAGCACTGAGATATTGGATTGACAGTTATTCGCGCCAGATTGCTTATCAACGCGCTGCAGAGAAAACTGACACAATCAATGGTGGTGGATACACAGGCGTTACGTTGCCCAAAGAATGGACGGCGGTAGAACCCCTCCTCACAACAAGGTGGAATCAGACAGAACCTTACAATGAGCTGTGCCCGGAATATAAAGATGAACACTGCGTGACAGGGTGTGTGGCAACTGCAATGGCACAGACAATGAATTATTTCAAGTACCCGGAGGTAGGAAGAGACTCAGTAAAATATCGAGCTGCTGAAATTAAAGCTAATCTGAAATATAATTTCGAGGAGCATCCTTTCGACTGGGAGAATATGCTTGATGACTATTACCCGGGCGAATACACGGAAACGCAGGCTAATGCTGTGGCAGAACTTATGGTTGCCTGTGGCATGTCAGTAAAAATGAAATATACCACTCAGGAGTCAGGAGCGTATAGTCAAGACATTCCTAATGCCCTCATAAAGTATTTTAACTATGACGAGGGAGTCACTATGTATTACCGTGACAATTATTCCTACACAGAATGGGCTGAAATGATATATGACAATTTGAAGAATGTAGGACCGGTGATCTATGATGGTCAGGCACCTCTTCAGGGTGGGCACTCATTTGTATGTGACGGCTACGATGGGAACGGTTATTTCCATTTCAACTGGGGCTGGGCAGGACTAAGTGACGGTTATTTTCTCCTTGACGCACTCACTCCGGAAGCCATAGGCACAGGAGGCTACTATGGTGGCTTCAGTATGATGCAGGATATAATTATTGGTATTCAACCTCCCGTTGAGGGTGAACGCACACCTATACAAAAACGTGCCACTCAATATGGTGCGCTGACAGGAGATATTGACGGGAACACCCTTTACCTTGGAGTAGAAGATAGTGAAATTCTCCAATGGGGAAGTATCGTTGGCTGGGGATACGATGGTGACGGCACCGCCTTCTTTGACTTTGGAGGCATAATAGAGAATATTGACGACCAGGCACAGCCTGTGGAGTATATTACGTCTATCAATTTTTATGATCTTGAAATCAAGAGCGGACAGTATGCTCCTTATGATCCCGATAATCTCGATTATGCTCCACAATTCAGCACTGAAGATCTTACATGGCTCACTCCCGGACAAAAGTATAAATTTACTTTTGCCTCAAAAGATTTAGGTTGGGAAGAGGAAACGGGCAAAGAGGCAGCTTGGCTTCCATTAGTTACAAAACACGGTTATCCCAACTATATCTATCTTTCCAAAGATGAAGATGGAGAAATCAGGGTTGAGGATATTCCTATAGGCATGTTTACTATAAGCAATGTTAAGTTGCCTGAGAAGGGTTACTATGATCAGTCACTATCTTTTGAGTTTGACATAACTAATAATAATGACTTTGAGCTTTCACGTAATATCTGTGCAATCCTTGCTAATGAGGAGAGTATGATCGGCTTTATAAGCGACAGCTTCCTTATGACGCTTGCCCCCGGTGAAACCATTACCTATAAATGGACCTCTCCAATGATCCAATTTATCGGTGGAAAACCTAAAAACGGACAAGTATATATGTTCGGGTTTATTGACATCTCTAATATGTGGGAGTATGAGACTGAACCCGTATTCATTACTATGGAATATGAAGGTGCAGGTGTGTCATCAGTATCTGCCGACAGCAATGACATCATTATTTCTTATGATAAGGTTTCTAAGTCGCTGACAGTTGCATCTCAGTATGACATAATCAGTCTGACAGCTACCTCAACTAATGGCACAACAATCATACTCCCGACTGCAGAGAATATCAGCACCGCCAATCTCCAACAAGGGTTGTGGATAATCAAGGCAATTGATAAAAAAGGGAATACAAAGACTTTAAAAGTTATAATCTGACCCATAGTTGCATACTCTAACTACATGCAATTACATTTATACATAACAAAGGCAGCGCATCAATACGCTGCCTTTGCTATGTAATGTCCTATCACTATTGTTATTTAACTATCACGATGCGACCTGCGGAGTGAGCTGCTTGAAGTGGTGAGTATTGACTTTGTACTGAAGTGATACCAACGGAGTATTCACCTTCACGGTCGGCATAGCAGTCGTAAGTGATTACACTTGTACCTTTCGGAAGGAATTCGATAAAGAAAGAGGTCTTGGAATCTCTTACTTCCTGGTAAACTGCCAGCCTATCCTTTAGAGAATAGCCGGAAACTTGGTCAGCGGGTTCAAGGAATGCTCCACGCTCGTCAATAAGAGCCACATAATCCATATCTTTGTCGCAAGTAAGAGTAAGAGTGACCCTGACTTTATCACCTACATGAATCTGACCTTCAGTGGCAATCTCACCAGCCGGGGAATCCTTCACCACAAGTAGTTGCTTTTCAATCTTCAGATTGGCTGATTTCTCAGCTTTCACGTCTTTAATCGGAGCAACATACTGGCTTATCACACCTCCCCAAGCCGGACCTGAGGAATGCTTATTAATTTTTAATTCTTTTCCAGACGCTTCAGATGGGTCAAGATTAAGAGTTACCATACCCGTAAGCATTTCTCTGTCATCAACTGAAATGAGGTTATCTCCAATTTGGAAAGTTGCAGGTTCACGCGACTCAGTCCAATTGACACCGCTGTTTAAAATTGCCCCGATCACTTCCACTGTATAAGAGTTAGCGCCCCAGTTTTCAGTTGCTTTTTGGAGCACAAGCCACTGACGCAATCCTTCAACAGCATCTGTACCGGGTTCTATCTCTGAGTAAGCCTCCAATGCAGTAGCAGTGGTTAGGAGCTTAGGCATGCCATCAAATCCCGATGACAAGTTATCAAACCACCACCCTTTCACTCCATCCTTTGAAGCATACTGATTGAGCGATTCAAGAATAACGCGTGCAGTTTTCTCATATCCATTACTGCGAGCCATAACAATCGCGGCAATGGTTTTATCATATATTGAAAATTGTTTCCACTCCTCGGAAATCTTTTTCAATGCCTTATTCTTTAATCCCTCAAAGCCTGAATTGCTTGACTTATAATTGAAGAAGCTACGGGCATAAAGATAACTAAGCATATCAAGTGCATATATCTTCTTATTATTCTTCAAATAATAATCGTATGCCTTATCGTCACAGAATTTAATAGCCTTCTCAATCATCTCTTCGGCATCAGCTGGAAGACAATCTGATTGCTTCATGATTCCGGAGTATTTAATCACGTTGCGGGTAATAAATTCAGAGGCAGGCATACCCGGACACCAGCTCCATCCCCCTGAAGAAGATTGCAGATCTTTCAGATTAGAAAGCAGAGAAGCCACAGAAGCATCAGCTGATTGCTTATCAAGCAACTTATCAAGAGAACGCATACGCTCAGTCTCAGAGCGGGCATCATTTACCCAGGGAGTATTGTTAAGGGTAACTGTCTTCAATTCAGAATCTTTCTGAAGATTTGATGTAAGAAGAGCCGTATCGTTTTCAGCAAATATCTTCTGCAATCCCTCTTTCACCCCGGGATAGCGTTCAACTATATTTACTGCCATAGAGTTAGCGAACAATGCACGTATCACTGAAAATACATTCTTAGAGTCAGGGGCAGATATAGAAGGAAGTGCAAGGACACATTCCCACACAGGATTATCGCAATATTTGAGCGTAAGGTTGGCATCTTTCTTAAATTTAGGCAACTTAACTGCAAAATCCGTTTCGCCTGTCTTCAGATAAAAATTAGTTGACTCCACAACAGGCGTCGACGAGGGAAGCACCGCAATTACTGTCTGCTCACCGTCAGAGAATTTGCCAGCCACGGCATAAGAGCGTATTCCTATGGACGAAATATTGTCAGGGACATCAAACTGCACTTCAACCGTGCGATTACCTGACGCAGTAATCTCTTCTGCACTAAATTCACGTTGGAGGAGAATCTCGTCAGAGTCGGGATTAAACAGCTCAATGCGTCCTGAAATAGCTGAAACGGAATCAGTATTATTAAATAGCGTGGCAGCAATCGACATCTTATCACCGGTACGCACAAAACGCGGAGGATTACTTCTCACCATCACAGGCTTAGATGCCACTGCATCAAGAATGATTGACGCACTCTGCAATTCATCATTATAACCCATCAACTGGAACTGCCATGTGGTATTGAAGTTAGGCACATCAAAGCTCACCTCAACATCACCATCGGCATTACTATTTAGTCGTGGCATGAAGAACATCAGAGGCATCTCAATCGGGCGTAACTCTGCTTCATCGTTCACCATATTTCCATTTCCGCCATCAGCTTCCACCACCTTTTCTTCTGCTAAGTCCATAGATGCCATAGTAGCTTCTGACTTAACAGTAGCATTCATCACGTGGTCAGCATCTTCTTCCATTCCGACTGCCACTTGTTCTTCAACTACCCCATAATTTCCTGTGGTTTGGGCTGCCTTCATCATGCGGGTGCCCCTTATTCTTATATTTGATAAGCCGGCACTAACCAGATCATAAGAATATGTGTTCCATTCCGGAGAGAAGCCTGCAATAGCCACATATTTCGGATTCCGGGTGAAATGAGCGGAAGTAGTGAAATTATTGATATAGCTTGATGAAACACTTGTAAGCATACCACGACCAAAACCATAAGCATTAAATCTCCATGTAAATGGAGCTAAGGCATTAAGAGCCTTGTCGGTCATAACCGCAAACGCAGGGATATTCCTTTGAACCTCATCTCCAACTGTAAAAGTAAATTTCCATTCCTCACTATCACCTGATGAAATCTTATCACGAAACACGGAGGTGGTCACTTCCATCTTTCGGAGTGAGTTTTCTGGGACAATCTCAACAGTTGCAACATTCTGATTAAAGTCATGCATACCACTGAGAGTCACCCATACGGAATTTTTATCAACAGGCGCGGGAATATTAACCTTGATAAGGTCTTCACTTGGCAACAACCATTCCTTCTTCAGAATACCGTTTTTATCACTAATCACACTAAGGATGTAGCTTCCGGAATAACCGCTGCCCACTTTAATATCAACACTCTTTACACCAGGCTTAGCAATGATTTTATTTTCAGGCACCCACAATGGAGTCTCTACGGGACATTTGGTATCATTCTGACGGTAGATAATAGTTTCAACATTTGTCTTTACCGTGTCACCCACCACGTTAAACTCCATTCTGTATTGCCCGGAAGTAAGACGGGAGGCAGGAAGTGTCAATGACGGACTCTTAAAGACTCCGGATAAAGTTTTATCCGGATCTGACACACTTACAATCTTATATTCAACATCTTTCACAGTCGGAAGGTCAAGCATATCATATACCGGGATATTGAATTTAATCTCACCTCCTGTCACACAAGTTCTTTCGTTTATCTGTGGGCGGATTGACAACTCTGTGCCTAATGCAAAACGAAGGTCGGGAGCACTCTGAGTCTCTCCGGAAGGAGAAGTGGCAGAGGCAGCCAGAGAATAAATGCCATACTCATATTGTGTGCCTTTCAAATCAGCGGTAGGCAACTCAATTATAAACTCCCCTTTTTCATCTGTAAGGATAGTGTTTCCATACGTGGCAGTATTATATGAACGCATGAACCTCCACCAAGGATTCCACCTTACATTATAATTAACTTCCACTCCTGCCAAAGGCATACCGGAATAAGTCTTGACTACCCCTTTAAATTTTATCAGGTCACCGGGAACATAATTCTCAGTGGAATCTTTCTGCAGTTCCACATAAAACGAGGGAGTTTTATATTCTGCCACCTCAAAATACTGATAGCCCACTCTCCTACGTGGATTATCACTAAATTCAGCCACAAGCTGATAAGTACCTAAAAGTCCGTCGGAAGGAAGACGGAACCTACCGTCACATCTACCCCACTCATCTGTAGAGAGTGACAGGGAATCAACATCATTGGCATTTGCGTCAAGAAGCACCACTTTCACGGAAACATTTTTTCTCAGGTTGGTTTTCTCATCAGTACGAGTCCATGCTACCAAAGCAAACTGAACCTCATCACCGGGACGATAGATAGAGAGATCAGTGAATATATTGGCGCAGTCTTCTTTACGCTCAGTGATTTTGGTATAGCGATTATGTGCCCAAAGTGTGGCATGGTCGGAATTTTTTTTAGCTTCTATTCTGAAGTAGCCCTGTGGTAAGGAAACGGAGCCTTCTCTACTACTGATGCCTTCCTTGATCATCTTCTTGTTATCATTTTCAAAGAAATTGACTACTACACCCTCCACAGGTTTTTGGGTCATTGCATCTACCACATAAACCAATCCCGAATTCTCCTCAATGGGATTGGTAACAGTAATAAGGCTGAGGTTCGTAACATTAAAAAGGGTCAGTGACCATTTGTCAACATAACTTTTCCAATCGGAAGAAAGTTTTGCGGAAGCAGAAGGAACAGCCACATAATATCCTGATTCCAAAAGCGGAAGATCAAATTCTCTACGTGAAGAGAAAGGTATGGAACCCTCGAATTTCAATGGAATGGTATGCATACATTTTGCATTTCCCGGAAAATCCTTAACCGATAAAGAACCATTTTTTACCATTAATTCGGGAATCTTATAGATCAGCACATACATATCGGAGACGTTCTGAACTGACACAACACACTTCCCTGCCTTATTCGGATATATATTTTCTGCCGCTGAGACTGCCACATTCTTCATTTTAAGCAATCCTAATTTATATTTTACTGCTTCGGCATAATTTGAACCAGGAAAACTTTTCAACCACTCTTCCATCTGAGAATAAAGAAGCTTGGAATCAGCAGTGCCTATATAATTTGAATTGAAAACGGCATCACAATATTCGCAAAGAAAGACCGCACCTTCTGGATAGGAAAGAAGCTTATCTTTCCAAGTTTTCAAGAAAGCTGACTTATCAGGGAAATAAATATTCTCGGCTTTTATAAGAAGAAAGAATGTTAGAGGCTTAATGGCGTGAGAATCCTCAGCCATTTTAATGCGGGAGTCAAGGAGAGAATTTGCTCGCCTGATGCATAACTCCTTTGGAGAATAGAGACCCTTTTCTTCTACATTACGAAACGGAATCACATTTTCTGCATTTACCGATTCAAAATTGCGCAGTAACCTTACGCTTTGGCTCACTATAAAATCTGCCACGGAAAGACCGGAATCTTTTAAGCCGGAATCTGATACCAATAGATTCGCAATGTCAGCAAGAGGCAGCTGGTTGGCTACACTAATGCCCTCTGTGGCTTTATCTACAAGTTCAAGAACCTTCTTAGCAAATAGTTGTCCACTCCATGCATTCACATCGTCAGGATAAGAATCGAGAGGTAGAGTACGACCATTATAAAGCCATTGCTGCATAGTGTAGAACTGTGCATACATTCCTGCCTCAATAAGCCGACACAATGAACTATAAGGAGCATCTATCAAATTAGCCACCGAGTCAACAAGGGTGATATTAGCCTGAAATGATGACTTGGAAACAAGGTTTCTTGCCACTACAATCTGAATTGCAGCCTGAATAGCCTCTACACCATCCTTCTTATCCAAAGCCTCATTCAATTTTCTATCCGCATTCTTCTCTACCGTCTCCGGAAAGGCAAAGTCAGGCTCAGAGAAAGAATAGGAGGTGGTTTTCTTATT
Organism: Bacteroides sp.; assembly: GCA_014802265.1. Lineage (GTDB taxonomy): Bacteria > Bacteroidota > Bacteroidia > Bacteroidales > Muribaculaceae > Lepagella. Next base: position 31,669 of record JAAVCP010000071.1, read on the forward strand.
GTCCATCTTATTAACTTTAGAGTTATGCAGAGGAGCACATAGCGTTGTTGCCTCCGCCATAGGTATCATACAAATAGATAAAAATATAAAGGCTGCCCTAACCGCAGCCTCTATATGTGGTAAATATTTTTTCATACTGTGATATGTTTTTGTCTAACGTTTACCTTTCTTATTTTGTCTCATCTCCTGCATCTTTTTCCGAAATTCTTCCTCAGCCTCCTTCATTTTAAATATCTGTTTTTGAGAGAGGAACTTCGAGAATTTCTCAGTATATTCTTTTTCAATTGCAGCAGATTGCTCTTTGGCTTTACTCATTGCCTCAGCTGCCTTCTGATATTCTTCTTCTGAGGGAGATGATTTCTTTTTGAGATTTTTCTCCAAAGTCCAGGCAGGCTTCATAGCCTCGAAGCGTTTACGGCACATCTCATCATAAAGCTTAAAAAACTGTTCCTTCTGGTCATCTTTAAGCTCCATCTCCTGAGCGAGGTATTTCATTTTGAATTCCTGTACCTCCTCAAACATCTTATCATGTTTCTTGCCGTCGTGATCCCGGGCGCAGACCGCCGCCACGCACCCCATGATGAATATTAAAGTTAAGTAAATTTTTTTCATTATCCGGTGTGTATAAAAGTGTTAACTACGTGCGCTGCCACTCCTATTACCGCTATTGGCAGACAGATTGACAGATTGGTATTCCGGGAGCAGTTCGTAGCCAAAATCCTCCTGAAAGTCTTCCATTGAGTCATAGCTTGCGCTGACCTCCTTTTCCAGTTCATAGTCTGAACCGGTAGAAAATAACATTATATCGTCAAAAGAATGGCTTTCAAGAGCCTGGACGATAGCGGCAGGGGGATTATCGAGGTTAAGACGGTCAGAGGTGGTGACAGTGTGAAACACTTTCATCATCATCCAAATGCCGGCAAACATGGCTGCAAGATAGACATAAGGTTTAACCCTCTGCCACATTGACAACGGCACACTTTTCTGCGCAGCCGGATATGGAGGCAGTTCTGAAAGTATGCGTTGGTTAAGCTCCTCGAAATACCCTTCCGGAACACGGAAGCCTGTCTCGCTTCCATATTTCTCTTTAAGTATCTCTTCCTGGTGCATATCAAATCTTTTATCAATGTGACAATCTGATAAGAGATTGGTTTAACGAAATCATTGTAAATTTGAAATTATTAAGAGTTTTTCTTTAGTCGAATTGAAGAATATTGAAATTTGTCGGTAAAATATCGGGGTTTATCCTAAAATTATTCCGTTTGAGAGATTGAAATTCGCAAAAATATGTTAAACTTTGATGTGACCAAAACTTTCTTTACAGAAGTGATGTTATAATGACGTAGAGAAAATCGTTTCATGATGTTAGGTTAGTTCAAATAAGTATTATGGAAAACACACACAAGCGGCCGATGTGAATCGGTCGCTTGATTTAGTCTATTTATAATTTATTGAATGTTGAGGAAACGGTGGGCCTGGACAGAGAGAGTCCAACGGGGATCAGCCAACACGCGATTTATAGCATGCTCCCGATTCAGGCGACATTCCACAGGATCATCTACATAGCAGGGCTGAAGAAACATTCGTGTGGTCTTCTTGACGCATGGCAAAACGAAATATGGCTCAAGATCCTGACCAATGTCAACAACTTTCAACTCATCAGCATAATCCACCATAATAGGGTAATCAGTCACACCCTTCACTCCTATCTTTGGTGACACAGTCACCCAATCAATCTCCGGAGGCACAAACCGCGACCCATTAGTCTCAATGGCTATCCTTTTTCTGGTCTTCATTTTCAAAACCACCACAAAATTACGGTCAATCCATAGTGAAGGCTCGCCACCGGTAAGAATTATCCATTCAGCAGGGAAAGAGTTTACAGTTTCTATGATTTCATTATCCGTCATCATTCGTCCCTCCTGATGCTGAGTGTCGCAAAAACTGCAATTCAGATTACAACCGGAGAAGCGTATAAAAACAGAGGGGACACCGGTATGAGCCCCCTCTCCTTGCAGAGAGTAAAATATTTCGTTGATTTTTCTCATTTTTATTTAGATTTCAGTAAGGTTATCTCACCTCCTTATTAATCTACCTCATAAGCGGCAGTGTTCCCCTCGCTTTCCTGCACCTCACAGCGCCAACAGTGAGGGACAGTATCTACAATCCAACGTGCAATATTCTCTGCAGTAGGATTGCAGGAAAGAACATCATTGATGACAGCATGGTCGAGCCTGTCCATCACCAATTTCTTGATATGGGTAAAATCTACCACCATTCCGTTCTCATCAAGTTCATGGGCGCGGCATTCAACTGTTATAATCCAGTTATGACCATGCAAGGAAGTGCACTTGCTCTTATAATTTAGTTCAAGACGATGTGCGGCACTGATTTCAAATTTCTTTTTTACATAATACATAGTCAATCCTCCTCATATATAGTAGGGTCATCAATACCCGCCTCAGCCATTGCCTCCTTACGTTCAACACAGGTGGCACACTTCCCGCAATGCCTCTCACCACCCTTGTAGCATGAATATGTCATGGCATAATCCACACCAATTTCTTTACCGATACGTGCTATATCGCTTTTTGTGATATTGGTAAAGGCAGCTTCAAGAGTTATCCCTTCGTATGTGCCACACTGCATGGCACGGCTCATTGCTTCCACAAATTCCGGTCGGCAATCAGGATATATTGCGTGGTCGCCGCCATGATTTGCCATCATTACATGTTTCAACCCTCGAGATTCAGCCAGTCCACAAGCAACAGCAAGCATTATGCCGTTGCGGAATGGAACTACGGTAGACTTGATATTCTCATCATCATAACGTCCTGTTGGTATCAAATCAGCCCCCTCAAGAAGGGAACTTTTAAAATATTTTCCCATAAAATCAAGAGGAATTACGATGTGATCTATGCCAAGCAGTTCACATTGGCGTCGGGCACACTCTATCTCACGTGCGTTATGGTTGGAGCCGTAGTCAAAGCTGACGGCAAGGGCAATTTTATCTTTTTTATAATGGAGAAGCGTTACGCTATCCATTCCTCCGGAGAGGATAATTATTGAATCCTTTTCCATTTCCAAATTATTTTTTAAGATCGAGTGCCCACTCCCTGCGTCGGCGACACAATTCTTGATGTTCGTCATCTCCCATATTTGCAAACGGATATATTGAGATTCCGCCACGGGGCATAAACAGACCCTTCACCTCAATATATTTAGGATCCATTAGTTTCCAAAGATCCTTCATTATGATGTTGACGCAATCTTCATGAAAATCACCATGGTTACGGAAACTGAAAAGGTATAGCTTGAGACTTTTGCTCTCCACCATTTTCATTCGGGGTATATAGGAAATTATGATATGACCGAAATCAGGTTGTCCGGTCTTTGGACACAGGGTTGTGAATTCGGGACAATCAAAAGTTACTACATACTCGTTTTCAGGGTGCTTGTTCTCAAATGTCTCCAATAGTTGGGGTGCGTAATCTGTAGGATAAGCCACCCCCTGGCAGCCTAATAGGGTTACGCCTTCAAGTTCTGATTCTTTTCTCATTTTTGTATACGGATCTGAAAGTTACTTACTGCCTGAGCATGACGGGGGAGCTGCCACCATCCCCCTACTCCGGCTTAAATTCCACTGCAAAGTTACAAATTTCACTTAACCTATGCAATAGACAGATTCGTATTCCAAACAAATCAATACTCCCCTATAATACAATTTTTGATACAGTGAGTCCCGGGAAAGAAGTTTATATTAATTTCGGATAGATTATGTCCGGCAATGTGATAAGGACATGCATATCTCTTTTCTTCAATCTGCCCTATGGCAACCTGCGAAATAATCATATCTTATTCTCTTAATGCTATATTTAACTTTCTGTACTCTAAAAACTTTTTTTAATAATGCCAATCTGTTGTAGCTTCAAATCTAAGAATTTTTATTGAGATTTCTACATTGGAATAAATTATATTGTTGCATTTTTAATATTTTTATTATAACTTTACACGCTAAACATCTCACATTCATATCAAATAAATTATAAAGATGAAAAAAATCGAAAGAATCGCACTTTACCGTGAAGCATTCCTTAAAGGGAAAAGCGAAGAGGAGTGTCGAAAGTTTGACGAAAAAGACATCGACAAGCAGTATGGCTCCATCATGGCGTGGAAACGCCGTAGTGATGCTGCCACAACACATAAGAAGGAGGAGGCATCTGTAAATGCTATCATTTCCCTACTGAAAAGAGTAAAACTTGACATTCCATCTCTTAAAACGCTCTCTGAAGAAGACAGGGGCAGAATTACCGATGCAATCAATGCTGCTATGGAAGAAGTTGTTAACTTCGACCGCAATAAGAAAGCCATTCTCCTGAAAAAACTTGAGTCAGAGAGAGAGGAAATCAACAAACAGGGTGAGACCCTTAACCGTCAGATTGAAGAACTACGCCAACAACTTAGTTAATAAATGTTAAAAAAGACTTAGTAATGAACAATCCACACTTCTGCTTAGTTAATATAACAGAAAGAAGATAGATTTTTGTTCATTAAGTTTATAGCAGCTTTCCGATTTTGGAGCTGTTAACAAAAGCGGCCCTTCGTGAGAACGGTCGCTTTTATTTATATTATTCTTTCGTAGGTTGCGGATTTTCCAAAATATTGATAATCGTGTCACTCACACTTTCAATCTTCTGCATCTCCTCCATTAGTTTTTTCTTAGCTTTCAAACCAATAAGATAAATAGGGAAACCTACAGGAAACAGCCAAATGCCGACAGTACCCACCCAACGTGGAACGCCGGGGCGGTAGATCCAAAGTTTCCTCACCACAGGATAATCCATAAGTTTATTTACCGCAATCGCGTTACGGCAATCAGTCATATACACCACATTTTCTTCCAACGATTCAATTATTTCGGAAAGACGATTCAGATCAAGACCCTCAATCCAATAAGTTCGGTAGCTCATCTTTCCATTATATTTTTCAAAGAAAGCATGTGCCTCTTCTTTTAATTCTGACAAGCGGGAGATAGCATCAGCAACAGAGATATCATTTATAATAACCTCCTTATAGGTCACACTTCTCTCTTGTTTCAAACCGAGAATCTTACGGAAGAACGCTTTATAACGGTCACTGTCAAACACAGCAGAGTCGTTCATAGCCTTAACAGTAACATAGATTCCCAACGGGGCAAGAATAAAGGTGGAAAGCCAAATTCCCAACCATACAGGCCAACGCCCGTCGCGAGCCATTTTATAACCGGTGTTGTCAATGATATAATAAAATAAAAAGAGCAACACGGAAATCACAAGTGGAGTGCCCAATCCTCCTTTTCTAATTATTGCCCCTAATGGCGCACCTATGAAGAAAAATATCAGGCATGCCACTGAAAGAGTATATTTCTTAATCAGCTCAATCTCGTGCCTGCGCATAACGCGCTTGTCTTCATGCACCATTAGTGACTTAAACTGATAATCAGCCACCTTGCGTTTTGACATGTCAAGAGCCGAACTAAACACCTGTGCCCTTTGTGTCTGATTTAGTGTGCTGAGAAGTGAATCGAGATTTATAGGAGTGGCAGCAGCAAGCGAATCCACTGAAATCGATTTATCCGAAGTATCGCCAATGGCATTGGCAGGCACATTATGCTTCCGTGCGTGAACAATCGGAAATTCATTTCTTTTTAAATCATTTGCATATATTCTTCCTGTTGAGTCGAGACGTGTGCCAATTGAGTCAATTGTATGACGCAGTTCCTTAATATCCTTACCTACATACTGATTACGCATTCCTCCTTCATCAAGACGGTTGAAGTTGGCATCAAATGGTATAAGCACCTCCTTATCGGAAAATGCTTCACGCCGAAAAGGGACATTACGGTCAAGACTCTTTTGCTCGCGCAGGTTCTCAAATTGCTCACCCTCATAAAGGTGGAGATAGAGATAGCGCATATCCCCTGTGAAAGCAAGTTGCCCGGAATCGGCAAGAAGAATAGTGGAATTATCGCCACCATGACTTACATCATATATCATTAGCCCATGAAGCATACCGGTATCCCGGTTCTTCCGCTCAACAAAGAGGTTATATCCGGGAATCTGATCATAGAACACACCTTCCGGAATTTCAAGTTCAGGTGATTTCTGACGCATTGAGAATAACAGGGTCCACATCTTTACTTGTGCCGGAGGAAGAACATAGTTCTGAAAGAAGAATGCACCGACTGAAATAAAGGCAATCAGGATAATTAATGGACGCATGGCATGAAGCAGCGATATGCCTGATGCCTTCATCGCAGTCAACTCAAATTTTTCTCCGAAATTGCCAAACGTCATTAGGCTCGCCAGCAAAATAGCCAACGGAAGTGCCATGGGAATCATGCTGACCGCAGCATAAAAAAACAACTCTGCAATAAGCGACATTGACAGACCCTTTCCAACCAGGTCATCAATATATTTCCATAGGAACTGCATCAGCACGATAAACAGAACTATGAAGAACGTCATCGCAAACAACGGTAGGAAACTTTTCAATATGAAGCCGTAAAGACGCTTTATTATTCTCATTATATTGTGGTTGCTATGTTTAAGAAATGGTTTGCACCACTTCAATTGCTAATTTTAAGGTGTAAAATTACAAAAAATCCCTCAACTCTCAATTCCGCATGAAAATTTTTTATTAATTTTGCATAATTCTTGTCATCGACGTTACTCTAATCGCATTTATACGATTGAGCCTCCCCCTGGCAAAACCGAAGAAAAAATATCTGAAAAACTTTTATAAATATATTAAAGTCATGACATTATTCGAAAGACTTACAAAGAAGGCGCAGGAAAATCCTCAGCGTCTTGTGCTCCCCGAGTCTAAAGAGCCTCGCACTCTTCAGGCTGCCGAGAAAATTCTCGCTGAGAAAATAGCCCATATCATATTCCTTGGCAAAAAGGAAGAAATCCTTGCTGAGGCAGAGAAACTTGGTCTCCAACATATTGGCGAAGCTGAGTTCCACTCTCCTGACGACACTGATTTCACTGAAAAATATGCAGAGCTTTTCTGTGAGCTTCGTAAGAAAAAAGGCGTTACTCTCGAAGACGCACGCTACACTGTCAAGAACCCACTTTATCTCGGCTGTCTCCTTATTAAGGCAGGAGATGCCGACGCAATGGTTGCCGGTGCGCTTAGCCCCACATCAAGTGTGCTCCGTGCAGCTTTCCAGGTATTGAAGACCAAACCCGGCATTTCCGTTGTCAGTGGTGCGTTTATCATGCTTCTGCCTGAAAACTGTCCTTATGGTGAAGACCACATGCTTGTATTTGCTGACTGCGCTGTTGTGCCTGATCCTACAAAAGAAGAACTTGCACAAATTGCTATTGCCACAGCAAAGACTACCAAAGACATTGCAGGGCTTGATCCGGTGGTTGCTATGCTCAGTTTTTCTACAAAAGGTTCTGCAAGCCATGAAAAAGTTGACAAAGTGCGCGAAGCAACAGAGCTTGCAAAGGCTATGGATCCAACTCTCAAGATTGATGGCGAACTGCAGAGTGATGCAGCTATCGTGCCATCTGTAGGTGAACTGAAAGCCCCGGACAGTCCTGTTGCCGGACATGCCAACACTCTTATATTCCCCTCCCTTGAAACCGGCAACATTGCCTACAAGCTTGTGCAGAGAATTTCAGGAGCAGGTGCCGTAGGTCCGATCCTTCAGGGGCTTGCCGCTCCGGTCAATGACCTTTCTCGCGGCGCAACCGTAGAAGATATTATCAACACCATCATCGTGACCTGCAACCAGGCAATCGGAGATAAGAATCTTTGATTAATTGAGTATTATTTACTCCCTTATCATTGACTATCAATTTATCTTTAATCTTTTATAGTTAACAAATGAAAATTCTTGTGCTCAACTGCGGAAGCAGCAGCGTAAAATATAAACTCATTGACTCAGAGTCAAAGAAAGTTCTTGCCGAGGGTGGTGTAGAAAAAATTGGTCTTCCCGATTCTTTCTTAAAATTCAAGCGTCCCGACGGCTCAAAGGAAGTCGTAACGGTAGAAATGCCCACAGCAAAAGAAGCTGTGAAGAATGTACTGGCTATTCTCACTGATCCGAAAGAGGGAGTCATAAAAAGCTTCGACGAGATTGATGCTGTAGGTCATCGCGTGGTGCATGGCATGGAATGGTTCAATAAGTCAGTGCTCATCACTCCTGAAGTAGTAGAGAAAGTAAAAGAGTGCTATCCGGTTGCCCCTCTTCATAATCCGGCAAACGTGACAGGCATAGAGGCTGTTTCAGCACTTATGCCGGAGGTGCCTCAGGTTGCAGTGTTCGACACCGCCTTCCATCAGACAATGCCGGCAAAGGCATTCATGTATGCCCTTCCCTATGAAGCATACGAGAAATATGGTGTGCGCCGCTATGGATTCCACGGCACAAGCCACCGCTATGTTTCCAGACGTGCATGTGAATTCCTCGGTCTGCCCTATGATAAACAGCGCATCATCACTTGCCACATCGGTAACGGCGCAAGCATCACAGCCATTGAAGACGGCAAGAGTGTTGACACTTCAATGGGCCTCACTCCAACTGAGGGTCTGATGATGGGCACACGTGTTGGCGACGTTGACCCGGGTGCCCTTGTGTATATGATGGAACGTGAAAACCTTGACGCTGCCGGAGTCAGCAAACTCATCAACAAGCGAAGCGGCGTGGCAGGTGTTTCAGAGCTTTCAAGCGACATGCGCGATATTGAGAATGCTATCGCCGAAGGTAACGAAAAGGCTAAACTTGCACTTGACATGTATGAATACCGTATCCTTAAATATATCGGTGCTTATGCTGCTGTGTTAGGTGGGGTTGACGTGATCGTGTTTACCGGTGGCGTCGGAGAAAACCAGACTATCACACGCGAAAGAATCTGCAAGAAGCTTGCTTTCCTTGGCGTCACTTTCAATGCTGAGGCAAATAAAGTGCGTGGTGAGGAGATTGAAATCTCAGGCAAAGACTCAAAGATTCATGTAGTAGTTATCCCAACTGACGAGGAAATGATGATTGCTCAGGATACATCTGAAATCGTAAGTGAGAAATAATATAATCTCCCCCTTCAGTGCAAGGGATTCACAATAAGAAGCCGCGTCTGTACGTTTCACTATCAGGCGCGGCTTCTTATATGCCCTACCCCCTCTTCCCCTCCATAATAATCCACTTCAAACCCTCAAATTTAAAACTAACACTATATGCTCGACTTCATTACCTGGAATGCAGATCCAATTATTTTCAGTCTTGGACCAATCTCCGTGAGATGGTACGGACTGGCTTTTGCCGTAGGTTTTATTATCGGCTACAATATTGTGGCAAAGATGTTTAAGCATGAGGGAGCACCTGAGAAATGGCTGGGCATATTGCTTGCATACGTCGTAATAGGCACTATTGTCGGCTCCCGACTCGGACATGTATTCTTCTATGAATGGGATTACTATTCCGCTCATCCCGCTGAAATTCTGAAGATCTGGAATGGTGGGCTTGCATCTCATGGCGGTACTATCGCATTGATTATAGCCGTCTTCTTATTCTCATGGTTTGTGACTAAAAAACCGGCATCTTGGACTTTCGATAAACTTGTCATACCTATTGCCCTTGTGGGTGGACTTATACGTCTGGGTAATCTGATGAATAGTGAGATTTATGGTGGTCCGACCGATTTGCCTTGGGGATTTATTTTCCTTCGTGATGGAGAGACTGTGCCGAAGCATCCCACACAGATTTATGAGGCGCTTTGTTATTTTGTGCTTTTCATAATTTTAATGTGGATGTATTGGAAGAAAAATGCAGAGGAACGCCCTTATCTTATCACTGGCGTGTTCTTCATCGGCATTTTCCTTCCCCGTTTCCTTATCGAATATGTCAAAAATGTACAAGTGCAGTCAGAATATGAGATGATTGCCACTTATGGCATAAATATGGGGCAGCTGCTAAGTATTCCATTCGTGCTACTCGGAATCGGATTAGTTATATGGGCAATGTCTCACCCACGCCAGCATTGGACTTTCCCCAATAAATTTGCAGAGGAGCTTCCACAGCACCGCTCATTCAAACGTTGATTCACAGAGAAAATGGGCTCTCCGGCGTCTCATGTATTCTGCGGAAATCTTCAGGAATGCGTGATTCGTTGCCATCACGGGTGGCAAAATAATGTGGGGCTACAAGCTCTATGCCGGCTGTGTGGAAAAGATCCTGAATATTTTGAAGAAGGTCTGACTTTATCTGAGGTACGTCATCAGCATTCTTTACGTAGGCATTTATCTGGTAGCACATATAGTTGTCGTTCAACTCCGTCTCCAACACAAAAGGCTGTGGATTCTGTTCCACGCCGGGTGTGTCAAGGGCTGCCTTGATAAGAAGGTTATGCACCTTTCGCCAGGGGGTCTCATATCCCATGGTAAGAATAGTATGGATTATAAGTCCGTATCGGCGTGCCGACGCACTGTAGTTAACTGTGTTAGCCGACATTATGAAGGAGTTGGGAATCGTTATAAGCTCATTCTTAATAGTGCGCAGGCGTGTTATGAACGGTGTCTTTTCAATCACATTCCCTATCGTATCGTTAACTTTTATGAAATCACCTATCTTAAATGGACGCATGTAAGTAATTACGAAACCGGCGATAAAGTTGGATATGACTGTACTTGAACCCAAAGACACTATAAGTCCGACAAACACCGATATGCCTTGGAAAACCCCTGACTCTGCTCCCGGAAGATAAGGATAAATCATAGCTATCATGAAGGCATAGAGTAAAAACCGGATAATGTTAAATGTAGGTTGTGCCCAATCCGGATAGAAACCGGAAATCTTCAGTTTTTCATTTTTTATCTCGGAAGTGATATAGCGCAAACCTCTGATTATATATTTCACGCAATACCATATCACTAAGATGATAAACAGATTGGGAATATATTCAGCTATTGCTATAAGCACCATTCTGACAGGATCGACAATATAATATAAAATCCGATATGCCAATTTCTCTGTCTGTGGGAAAATAGAAAACAACATAGGCACTGTCAGTATAAGCAACAGCAATAGGATCACGTAGCGCAGGAGATTGCTCAGACCAATAAGTATACGGCACAGACGGCGTGTGTTAAGAAGCTCATAATCACGAATGATAATGGGCTTCAAACGCCGCTGTTTGAAACGAATTATCTGACGACGCAGCTTCCGGAAAAGATAGTTGATAAGCCGGAACATGAGATACTGCATGGTCAGCACACAGACAAACAGCACTGCCCTTTTTATAATCTGCCAAAAGCTATTCTCCTCTTTCAGATAGCTTATCTTATCAATCAAGACAGGCATGTATTGATCAGCCAATTCCTGCATTGTGACACCTTGCCAAAGCGCATCTTGATCCGTAATTGTAATCAATACTCGTTCACCATACATTATGTCTATATAGTTTTCATTGTCTAGCATATAGACAGAATCACGGCTATCACTGCCTGTTTTACCGATTTTCATCAGCATGTCATTGGTTGTCTCTGCCCTGTCGCGTGCCGAGTGACCTCCCCGAGAGGCATAAATCATAAAAAGGGTATCTCCCTCCACCATTACCGGCACTCCCTTAGTCACGCTCCTCAGAGAGTCGATACGCTGTTGTTGACGGGCTATTTTCAAAGAGTCGGTAGTATTGTTACGGTTGAGAGCATTGGCAAGTTGGGAGCGAAGCTGCATCTCATTCAGTTTCATCTCCTGCATCTTTAATGTCATTTCAAGAATACGTATTGAGTCAGCCATCGCCTGACGATCCGTACGTATATTATTGGATGCGGTCATGCCTATTGAATCGGCATGACTGTCAAATGCTGATTGAATCAACTCTCCCGCTTTCTTTATAAGCTGTGGATGGGCTTCAAAACCGAAAGCTATTATTCCTATAAATATAAAGGTGAGAACTATTATGCGTCTCATGTCAGATTAGTTACCAAACAGCTGTGCTATTATATCTTCCGGTAATCCCAATTCCCTTGCTTTTACAACTTTTTCAGATATGACTTCGGAGCGACCTTCAGCTCTTCCTTCAGCTCTTCCTTCAGCTCTTCCTTCAGCTCTTCCTTCCTCACGTCCTTTCTCACGTGCTTCATCAGCTGCGAAAAGGATTCCGGCTTCAATGTCGCGAAGCTTATCTAACGACTGACTGTAAGCTACTATCTCATCGTCCTTAAGGGTATTGCTGCGAGCCGCATTAAATATCTCTGTAAAATTACCTTCCTTATAGGCTAATGATGTATTATCCATTTTTTCCATATTTTTTATTAGAAATAAAACTTGTGCCAACTCTGTCTCACATTCCTCCCATACAGAAGGTACTTCCTTAAGGGAACACAGCAGAATGTGAAGTTTGTCAGTAAGTGGTTCCATGGTCTCACGATCAACAAGCATCACATCCCTCATAAGCTTAGGAGACAAATGACTGAAGTTAAAGTCAGTGACAGCTATGGCAAACACGGGCTCAAGCTCATAATTCCAGCCTGATTTTCCTTGGGATGCAATTGCCTTCGAGGCATAAAATACAATTCTTTCCTCAAATGGAGGCAAATAGATATTCTGCATCTCCAGTATGAAATGATGATCAGTATTTGCATCCCCCTTTGTATGCTTTATCTGACTGGGAGGAAAGAAAGGTGATGCGTCACGTGGGGACGAATAGGTGCAGTAGACATCATACACTATCCTCTTACCTTCCTTAGAAGACGGCAAAATTTCCTTGTCATGATAGATCACATCAGTAACGTGTAGCTTTCCATCAAACAGAATGTTAAGGAATCTCATTAAGGCATCTTTATTATGTTCGCTGCCGAACACATATTTAAAGCCGAAGTCAGTCTGGATATTTATATAGGGTGTTTTGATATCTGTCACAGCATAAAGTATTATAATTACACAAAACTGAAAGAGGGATGCCGGTTTCCATAGACATTCACAAATTCAAAGACAAAGTTAATAAAAAGGCTTAATAATTACAAGTGAAAAAGCTATGTGTAATCACTTCAGGCAATAAATAATGACAAAAGTGAATAAATAACCCTATTTATAAGAATCAATACTGTGATTATTTGGATAAAATATTTCTCTTATCAAATTAAAAAAGGAGGTCATACTTTTACACTAACAGCAGGGCAATGCAATGGGATAAGGGATGGTCCAAATTAATAGTATGGGCTGTATCACACTTGACACAGCCCATAAGATTATGAATAGAATAATGATTAGTCTTTGGAAGAGGATTTGAGTTTGCGTTTCGGTTTTACAGGAGCCTCTGTCACTGTCTGCTCAACACCAACAAGAGCACCGTCTACCATGATTCTGCCACAGTATTCGCATACAATTACTTTCTTGTGCATTTTGATTTCAAGCTGACGCTGAGGGGGGATACGGTTAAAGCAACCGCCACATGCGCTACGCTGCACGGTGACAATTCCAAGACCGTTACGTGCATTCTTCCTGATTCTCTTGAAAGCAGCGAGGGTGTAATCGTCAATTTTCTGCTCAAGATCTTTCACCTTCGTGCGGATGTTTTCCTCCTCAAGGCGAGTCTCCGAAACTATGTCGTCAAGCTCCTTCTTCTTATCTTCAAGAATATGCTTGTTATCGGCAAGACCCTCTTCGGCACGCTGAATCTCAACACCCTTCTGTTCCTGCTTTTCAATTGCCTCACGGATATTTTTCTCAGCGAGCTCTATTTCAAGACCCTCAAATTCCTTCTCCTTCTCAAGGAAGGCAAACTCACGGTTATTACGGACGTTGTTGATCTGCTCGTCATATTTGGCAATCTTCTCCCTGCGCTCCACAATCTCACCCTTCTTCTTGGTCACAAACTCTTTAAGATCTTCGATCTCGTCCTTGTGCTTCTGAATGCGGGTCTGATAGCGGACAATCTCATCCTCAAGGTCTTTCACCTCATTAGGGAGTTCACCGCGTAGAATCTTTATTCTGTCAATCTCAGACAGAAGTGTCTGCAACTGAAAGAGATTCTGAAGGCGTTCTTCCACGCTGCGCTCTTTGTCGTTCTTTTTTTCAGTAGCCATTGGCGTTATATTATGTATTTTTATTTCTTAAAACCTTAGCTTAAAAGCCAACCTATTTACATATAGCTTATAGGGTTAGTCTCTGAAGCTGCAAAATATGTCACGAAGTCAGGATACCTCTCCCTGATTATACGAGAGAATATATTTTTAGTGCACAGTTCACTCTCATAATGCCCTATGTCAGCTATAAGAATGTCAAGACCGTAGGTAGTGAAATCATGATATTTTACATCACCTGTTACAATTATGTCTGCCCCAGCCTTGATTGCGTCACTAATCAAAGATGCACCGCTTCCTCCGCATACAGCTACTTTTCTGATTACAAGCTGCGGATTCTGTGATGAATATTTAAGACTTTTCACCTTAAACTTTTCTTTCAGCTTGCGCAGGAACTCAAGTTTAGGAGTTGGCGTAACATCACCGGTGACCCCAAGTCCGAACCTGTTGTCAGCATCGTGAGGTTCAAGCACCTTAATATTGGTCATGCCGATAATATGTGCCATTTCATGACTTACCCCCTCCCAAGCAGAATCAAGATTAGTATGGGCAGAATATATGGCAATATTCTCACGGATTGCCCTTATTACAATTCTTTCCGTAGGAGTCCTGCCTGTCACCTCCTTCAGCCCTTTGAAGAGAAGAGGGTGATGAGACACAATCATATTGCATCTGCGTGTAATAGCCTCATTGAGGATATCCTCCGTGACATCAAGACACAACAGGGCGGCAGTTACCTCCATTTCCGGATCTCCCACCTGAAGACCTGCATTATCATAAGATTCCTGAAGACCCTTCGGTGCAAAATCCTCTATTACAGCTGCTATGTCTTTAACTTTAAGCATTTTAAACTTTATTTAAATTTAGAATCTAAAATTTACTCTTTTGTCGGTTTCAGTTCAAGCTGAAGCTCGTCAAGCTGTGCCTGGTCAATTGGCGAGGGTGATTCGTTCATCACATCACGACCGGAGTTATTTTTCGGGAAAGCAATCACGTCTCGGATAGTATCAAGCCCGGCAAGAATCGACACGAAACGGTCAAAGCCAAGCGCAAGACCACCATGAGGAGGGGCACCATATTTAAACGCATTCATCAGGAAGCCAAACTGCTCCTTAGCCTTTTCGGGAGTAAACCCAAGCAGCTCAAACATCTCGTCCTGGAGGGCTGCGTCATGAATTCTTATTGAGCCTCCGCCAAGCTCTGTGCCGTTGACCACAATATCGTAGGCAGTGGCACGTACGCTGCCGGTGTCTGTCTTCAATTTAGAAATATCCTCCGGGTTTGGAGAGGTAAAGGGGTGGTGCATTGCGTAGTAACGCTGAGTCTCATCATCCCACTCGAAGAGGGGGAAGTCAATCACCCAAAGTGGGGCAAACACATTTTTATCGCGCAATCCGAGGCGTGAACCCATTTCAAGACGTAATTCGCAAAGTTGCTTACGGGTCTTCATCTTCTCCCCACTCATGATAAGCAGCAAATCGCCCGGTTTAGCATTCATGCGATCAGCCCATGTCTTGAGTTCATCATTGGAGAAGAATTTACCGACAGAGCTTTTAAACTGTCCGTCAGCCTCCACTTTTACCCACATCAAGCCTTTAGCACCGATCTGCGGACGCTTCACAAACTCCGTAAGCTCGTCAATCTGCTTGCGGGTATAGCCGGCGCAACCGGGTACACAAATACCTACGGTCAGTTCGGCATCGTCAACAACGGAGAAGCCCTTACCCTTGACGAGATCAGTCAGCTCTACAAACTCCATTCCAAAACGAATGTCGGGTTTGTCGCTACCATAAAGACGCATGGCATCATGCCAGGTCATACGCAGGAAAGGCTCAGTGAAGTCAATATTCTTCACATACTTGAAGATATGCTTTACAAGGCCTTCAAACATTTCGATCACATCTTCCTGCTCCACAAAACTCATCTCACAGTCAATCTGAGTAAATTCAGGCTGACGGTCTGCGCGGAGGTCTTCGTCACGGAAGCACTTTGCAATCTGGAAATATCTGTCGAAGCCACTGACCATAAGAAGCTGCTTGAAAAGCTGCGGACTCTGAGGAAGCGCATAAAACTCACCCGGATTCATTCTTGAAGGCACCACGAAGTCACGGGCACCTTCCGGTGTGGATTTCACAAGGATCGGTGTCTCTATCTCAAGGAAACCCTTCGAGTCAAGATAACGACGAATCTCGAAAGCCATCTTATGGCGCAACTCGAGGTTCTTTCTGACAGACGGTCTGCGGAGGTCAAGATAGCGGTATTTCATTCTGAGATCGTCACCACCATCAGTATTGTCTTCAATGGTAAACGGAGGAATATCGCTTTTATTCAACACTTTGAGATTCTCCGCAATAATTTCAATCTCACCTGTGGGAATATTCTTATTTTTGCTCGTACGCTCTGCCACAGTGCCGGAAATCTGCACAACAAACTCACGTCCAAGTGAATTGGACGCATTGAAGAGAGCGTTTTCAGCCTCATCGTCACTGGTGTTAAACACCACTTGAGTAATTCCATAACGGTCGCGGACATCAACAAAAGTCATGCCCCCCATTTTGCGACTACGCTGCACCCAACCGGCAATCTTCACATTCTCGCCGACATTGGCAAGGCGCAATTCGCCGCACGTCTTGTCTCTATACATATCGTGATAATATCTTTACTGTTTCTGGCTTTCTGATTAATTATGCAAAATTACACATAAATTCGGGGATTTCCCACATTTATGTCAAAAATTTTACTTTATAAAGGTTTCAAGTGCCTCAAACACACCTTCAGGAGAGACTATGACTGACTTGCATGAAGCGGGAATAAGGATAGTCTGCCCTGTCTTAATATGTACCGATTCTCCGGAAGCAGTGACCGTGGCAGCTCCCCAGATACATATTATGACTACAAATGTGTCCCATTCCGAATAATCTCTCATCACTTCATGATCAATCTGATATACATTGGTGGTAAAGAACGGTGATGCCACAAGATTTACGGGCAGATCACGCCGCAGTGTGTATTCCAAAGCCTTTCCCTCCGTGTCGTTGAAATTAATGGCATCGAATGCCTCCTCCGTATGTAGCTGCCTCTCGTTGCCGTCTTTGTCTTTACGGTGGTAGTCATACAATCGGTAGGTAGTATCAGAAGTCTGCTGAATCTCCACAATGAAGCACCCTGTGCCTATGGCATGAACTCTGCCGGCAGGAATATAGAACACGTCACCCTGTTTGACATTGTTGAAATTAAGCACCTCCATTATCTCCCCTGTCTCTATCAGATGCACATATTCTGAGTCATCTATGGGACGGTTAAAACCGTTTGCCAGACGTGCCCCGTGGTCAGCCTCCACTACATACCACATCTCTGTCTTCCCATATTTTATTCCACGCTTCTGAGCAAGTTCATCGGAGGGATGAACCTGCACGGAAAGATCGGCGTTGGCATCGATAAACTTAATCAGCAAAGGGAAAGTATCGCCAAACTTCTGATGATTTTTCTTTCCGAGCAGTGAGATACCGTCGCGCCTGATAAGTTCGGTGATTGTCATTCCCTTGTCGGGACCGTCAGACACGACTGACTCCGACCCCGTAACTCCGGAGAGCTCCCAGCTCTCACCTATATTATCTAAATTTGTCTCAATCCCTTTGTAGGCAGAAATTTTATTTCCACCCCACACAACGGGTTTGAAAATCGGATTGAAAGTCCACATTATTATATCTGATTATGTTTGTGTTTTTATGGTTGAATAAATATATCCCAATCCCTTCCTAAGCAGAGGTTAAAAATTAATGAATATATTATTGTATAAAAAATCCCTTAGCTTAAAGGCTCCTAAAATAATTAATCATATAATTTTAACCACTACTTATAACTAAACGTTACAACTATAAAAAACGTTATATATACAGGGCAGATTAATTACTGCCCATGTATTTATAAAATAATTATACTATGAGCGACGTATTAAGTTATGAAGAAAAGAAGGAGCTGCCTGACAGTGTGTTCGGGCTTCCTGAAAGAAGAGAATATCCCATGCCTGACGCAGCCCACGTAAGGGCAGCTGAGACATATTTCCGTTATTGCCCTGATGAACTTAAACCGAAACTGGCAAGGGCAATCCTACGCTTTGCAAAGAAATATGGAGTTAATGTGGAGAGTCCCACAGTTCTCTCCTATGCTTCAGAATGATCTTCCCCGTCATCTTCCTCCCCTTCAGGCAGAGGAAGGTCTTTCAGCATGTCAATTGCCTTGTCGAGGATAGCGTCTTTACCCTCGGCAAGTTCTTTTTCCGGGGCATGCACCTCAAAGCCTTCACTCGGATCAATCCCTGCTTCAATACTTTCCATTTTTGAATTATACATGGGAGATGCGGAGAATCTTATCCCCCACCCTATTGGCAGCTCTGATGAGAAAGGCAATCCACCACCTCCACCGGTCTTTGCACCGACCACTGTTACATTTGGCAGACTTTTCATCACAGAAGTAAAATCGTTGGCTGCCGAGAAACATGAGCGGTTGGTGAGCAGCACTATGGGTCCTTCCCACATTATGCGTCCCTTCTCTGCCGGTTTATATTCCACAGGATAAGGCTCGGAAAAATCATTATGCCCGGGTCCGGTTTTATGTTGTATATAGCCTCCGATCATCTTTTCCGTTATAAATCTTCCTACGAGTGTACTGATATTGGTCAGTGCACCTCCCCCGTTATCGCGAATGTCAAGTATAAGCCCCCGGCTGTTGTGGAGTATGGCAAGGATATAGTCAAGGGAAGTCTCCCCTACCATATACGAAAATGAGGGATAATACATATAAGCCACTTCCCCCGGAAGCTGCTTATAATAGATACCGCTCGTGGTTAGCCAATCAAAATCAAGATAATTTTCCTGTACGGTACGCAGGTTAAAATCCTGGGGATAGTCAGTCCACCATTTTCTGTAATAGCTCGTGTCGAAGCGCGATATGAGATTCACGTGTCCGTCTTCCAGCTCGTCAAGAAGTGCTGAGCAAATAAAAAACAGTTCTACGAAATTGGTTTCATCGTCAATCAGCTCCCTATATTTCGCAGCAGTCGCTCTCCAGTTAATATTTTTTTCTTCAAAGAAACAATAATGACTGTCAACAATATCCACCAGGGCATCAAAATTTCCATAAATGTCATCTTTATATTCCGGAGCGTCATGACATGAAGAAAGACTCACCGTCATACCCACGGAGAGCAATGCCAATTTTTTCACAAAAGACTTCAACATAAGCGTATTAATATAGGGAATATATGGTTTCGGAAGGAATTCTTTTCGGTTTTGGCTTAAGTCCTATACCGCCGGGAATGACACCAATCACGAAGCTATGGGTCATAATCTGAGTATTGAGATTATTCGCCCATTGCGTGTCAGCCTTAAAGCGGTAGCCCACCATTGCGGCAGTCCTTCCAAAATCGAAAGTTACGGAAAAAAGATTGTCTATCCTGAAATTGTTACCCCACCATCCCGGGTGGACCAAGCCCTTATGATTGCCAAGATAGATCTCATAATAAGACTCTCCATACTCCGGAGAAAAAAACACGCTTAGAGAAGGTAGGGAAACCTCATCTCGCACCAATAAGTCTAATTTTCCTATTTTGAAAGGTCGGGCAAGGGAAGCCCGCGCCGCAATATTGACCGATGCCATTGCCTGCACTGGATTGTTACCATTTCTTGTGAGCCAATATGCACCCCCGTCAATACCCACTGAGCCACCGGCAGTCAGCTGCAATTGCCAAGGGATCATCTTTCGCCACGACATGCCCCAGTTGAATGAGCCTGAGAGGGCAATCATACGTGCCGTCTGTGCCGGGTTAAGCATATCGTCAAAGGCTGTATAGGCATTGAAGTGCATGATGACTGATTCCGGATTAAACGGCATCGCCTTACTCCACGCCCCAGAGAGACCCACAGACGTACCCTTATAATGGAGTGGGGAAAGATATGTGGCAAGCACATTCTTTCCTCCAATCTCTATGGAATAAACTCCTGTTACAGGTCGGGAACAGGAGTTATTAACCTCTTCCGCTTCTGACGCTCCCGCAGCCACAGGCAAACAGATAGTTAACACTGCGGCGGAGATAAGCTTACCTATCCCTTTATACATGGTTTTTCCGTTTTAATTCATCATTGTCAGCTGCAAAGAGATCTCCCTGCACAACTGTGGGTCCGGATTTCTCATTTCCCGGCTCTCCGGTTTCCTCATTGTCGGCAGAGTCGGGAGCTGGTTCAGGGAAACGGAGTGGTTCCAGTTCCACAATTTTACTTACATTGAAATTTGAAATTCTCTTGCCCTTAGCTCTGAATCCCTTGACAGAGATAAATTCTTCGGCATCAATCTCAAGCGCAGGGCGCATCTCATCATTCCCGCCAAAAGTTACCTCCAGACGCGGATAGGCAGTATCGGTCAGCAGAATCATTTTTGAGGAAGGCTCTGTGCCAACAAACCGTTGTGGCTTTGAAGTCGGTTCAAACACAAATCGTTTGAGGTAAGGATAACCCAATGATGAATCAAACAATGCCAAAGTCCACACCTTATTAGGATCAAACTTCTCTATCTTATAAATGTTATCCTCATAATGGTTGGTATCGGAAAAGGTTGAAGTGAAATATTCTCCGTCTTTGGTTATAATCAGCACAAGGTCGTCACCTTGGAATATGCCGAGGCTTTCACCACGTCCGTCATAGTTAAGACGGAGCACATCACGGTCAAACCATACTTCCCTGCCACCTAATGTGCTGCTGCCTTTCTCAATCAGTTTCACATCATCAATCTGGTATTTAGTCACAAGATTTCCAAGTGACTCTTTACCTTTGATGTCAAGTTCGGCAAAATTGACAGTCACATCTTTCAATCTCGGTCGCCGCATTGTCTCGTTAGGCTCATCTTTAAGATTGACCTTTACAATCTCGGCTTCACCGTTGGGGTTGCAGGTCAGCCACTCAACCTTTGAGCCGGGTGCCCCCTTAGTCAGATTATACTCCTTATCTCTGGTAAGCCCTGTAATGAAGAAACGCTTTTTAAAGGAATGACCCATATATTTGCCATCTTCATCAGTCATTCCGGGTTTGCCGTGACGATAGATCACGTTATATATTGTGCGTTTGTCACCTTTCTTGAAAAGTCCGATATGGATTATTCTTTTCCCGACATAAAGTTTATCCTGCACCTTTACCAGCTTATATGTGCCATCTCTATAAATGATAAGTATATCATCTATATCGGAGCAAGTAAATAAGAACTCATTATCCTTCAAAGAAGTGCCAAGGAAACCTCCGCTCTTGTCGTAATACAGGCGTTTGTTTGCCTCTGCCACTTTTGCAGCCTCGATTGAGTCAAAACCGCGCACTACTGTGCGGCGGGGGAAAGCCTCACCATATTTTTCTTTAAGATGCTGATACCACGCCACTGTGTAGTCAGTGATGTTATCCAGATCAAACTGCAGTCGCTCAATATCTTTCTGGAGTTCATTTATATGCTGGTCAGCCTTTTCAGAGTTAAACTTCAGAATCCTTCCCATCTTTATCTCCCAGAGTCTGACAAGATCATCACGTGTCAATTCACGGAAGAAACCCGGTTTGAAAGGCTCAAGCCGCTTGTCAACATGTGCAATGGCAGCCTCTATATCGGCAGCCTCCTCCACCTCACTGTCTTTATAAATTCTTTCCTCGATGAAAATTTTCTCAAGGGAGCAGTTGAGCTGAGCCTCCTTTGTCTCTCCAAGTTTTATTTCCAGCTCTTTGCGGAGCAATTCGCGTGTGTAATCCACCGAATATTTCAGCAATGTCGAAACGGAAAGGAACTGTGGCTTGCTGTCTCTGATCACACAGCAGTTGGGAGAGATACTTACCTCACAGTCGGTAAAGGCATAGAGGGCATCTATGGCTTTGTCGGAAGATGTGCCGGGGATAAGATACACAAGAATCTCGGCAGTGGCAGATGTATTGTCATCCACCTTTCTTATCTTAATCTTACCTTTCTCCATAGCTGAGAGAATTGACGCGATAAGAGTGGTGGTGGTCTTTCCGAAGGGTAATTCGGTTATTGCAAGGGTCTTATTGTCAATCTTCTCAATCTTTGCCCTGACTTTCACACTTCCTCCACGTGCGCCGTCATTGTAGCGTGAGGCATCAAGCAATCCCCCTGTCTGAAAATCAGGAAGAAGAGTAAAGGGTTCGCCATGAAGATATGATATTGCGGCATCACATATCTCATTGAAATTGTGAGGAAGGATTTTTGAGGAAAGCCCGACGGCAATGCCTTCCACTCCTTGTGCAAGAAGAAGCGGAAACTTCACGGGCAGAGTGACCGGCTCTCTCTTTCTGCCGTCGTAAGAGGGAGTCCATTCCGTAATCTTGGGGCTGAATACAGTCTCAAGCGCAAACTCGGAAAGGCGTGCCTCTATGTAACGAGGTGCGGCGGCGGAGTCACCTGTCAATATGTTGCCCCAGTTTCCCTGTGTGTCTATGAGAAGCTCCTTCTGCCCAAGCTGCACCAGGGCATCCCCGATTGAAGCATCACCGTGAGGGTGATACTGCATGGTGTTGCCGACAATGTTAGCCACTTTGTTAAATCTGCCGTCATCAAGAGTTTGCATAGAATGAAGTATGCGTCGCTGCACCGGTTTAAGACCGTCTTCAATATGAGGGACCGCACGCTCCAGAATAACGTAACTTGCATATTCCAAATACCAGTTGCGAAACATTCCGGCGAGAATGGTTTTCTTGGAAGTTAAATCCTGCTGCTCGTTTTTTGAGTTATCGGTTATTTCGATGTCTTCTGCCATTTTTATTACGGAAAATGTATATTTTGGTGTAAAATTAGCAAAAAATAATTTTCTTTGCAACTTGAAAATCTATAAAATAATCTTTTCTAAGGAAGCATCCTTCAGAATTATGGTACCTTCGCCATTAATCACATAAATTGTCGGCATCTCCGGGAATATGAACAGGTCGTCATCTTGAATATAATCAAGAGCAAAGCCCACAACCCAATCTTGCGGCAATTTCATGCAGGTGGCATTCCATAGCTCACGGTCGGTTTCCGAATCTATTGCGATGATTCGCTTCGACTTCAGGGAAGGTTCATTCTCTATGATCTCCATCACTTCCACACAATGATTGCAGTCAGGATCATAGAACACTACAATATTTTCTCCCCCACTAAGCAGATCAAGAAAATTCAATTGCTCACCTTCCCGGGTGACAACGCGGAAATCCGGTGCTTTGGAACCCGGACGGTTTTTCTCTGCCATCTCCAGGCGAAACCTTGCCCTTTCTTTATCCGCTTCCCCTAATTTACCTTTATTAACCGCATGATTAAGAAATAATATGTAATATTCCTCATCTCTCATCGGGGAATCCAAATTATTCAGATATTTCCCTGCAAGATTATACATAGCAGTATAGGTTGATTCATCAATGTTCGACCTGTCAAGGAAATTATCAACCTCCTTTTGAATGACTGCCGGATCAATTTGGGGCAACCGGCGTATAAAGTCTATGACACACTGCTCAGTGGAATCATTTAAGGCAGCTGCCTGACTACTCCCCCATCCGATAATGACAATGCAAAAGATTAGAATTAAAGAATACACTCTTTTCATATTTTTATATATGATAATTACCAATATATAACGCGATGCAGCCGAAACCATAAAGGCTCCGGCTGCTCAGTGCGCACGAAGGGACTCGAACCCCCACGTCGTTAGACACCAGATCCTAAGTCTGGCGCGGCTACCATTACGCCACGTGCGCTTTTTACGTTGCAAAGTTACAATTTTTTTTCCATACTGCAAAATAGTTTCCAACTTTTTTTATCAGCATTTCAAGAAAAACTATCTGCCCGGGCTATACAAATGCTCGTAACACCGGAAAACTTCCTCGTAAGAGATTTTGTTTTATTATAAAGTGAATTTAAAAGAGAACGTGATGAAGAAATTTATATTAGTGGCAATTATGATGCTGACAGGCGTATTGTCGTCGTATGCAATTTTCGACAAATACACCATCAATCGTGAAGAACTCCCGGAAGCTGCCCAAGAGATGCTTTCCACCTATTTTCCTAAAGCCAAGATCGGGATGATAAAGGTTGACAAACATCTGCTTAAAAAGACTGATTACGATGTGAAGTTAGTCAACGGGACACGTATCGAGTTCAGCAATTCGGGGAAATGGACACTTGTTGACTGCGGAAACCGTGCTTTGCCTGACAACCTTGTCCCTAAGACAGTGGCAAAATACATCTCTAAAAATTTTGAAGATGTGAAGACGGTAAGTATTAAGAAGACTTCGACCCACTATGAAGTCGGTCTGTCTGATGGAGTAATCCTTAAGTTTAATCTATTAGGGCAATATAAGGGGGTAATCAGTATTGACGAATAGTTTGAGTCAATAGTAACTGTATTCTAAAAATTAAAGCCTGACACGCTGAAAGTAAGCGTCTCAGGCTTTAATTTTTATTATCAAGAAGTCTCAGTTTTATTTGATAACTACTTTACGCTTATCGCTTCCGGAAACTATTATGTATAGTCCGGGATCTACTGTCACGGGAGTTTCCCCTACAGAAGCAATCAACTTGCCAGAGAGGTCATAGATATTGGCAACGCCGGCAAGGCAGCTTACAAAACGACCAGACACGACTATCCGTGAATCCTCACCTACTATAATTTTATCAATGCCTGACTGTGATTCTTTCACAGTAAAAGTGATTAGCCCGTCTTCCGACTCAGCAATATCAGTTATATCGAAGCCGGGAGACACACCGCCCCAGCTCAACAACGCAGGTGTGGTCTCACTCCCAAAAGAAGTGACTCCGGCTGTGCCGGGGAAAGAGTCGCCGTCACGCGATCTTTCCTTGCGCTCGTTGTCTGCCTCCACAAGATCAACATACTGATGCTTACTGGTATTGTTGACAATATTAGCGTCCCAAATTTCTTGTTTGAAGTCAATATGCCAAACGAGCATTCCATGACCCGGCAGGAAGCGGTCGTTCCCTACATGCTGACGGTTTTCAAGCAAGAAATATTCGTTCTCTTCTTCCGTGGGAATCATATATGCCTTGTTAGATTGGGGAAGTATCTCAAGAGTATAGTCACCGACCTCCGACAAAATCTCCGGCTCCATCCAGTCTAAGGCATAACGCTCATAAGAAGAATAGTGGGGAGGTGTGCAGGCATTATTATTATAATTGCCTACGTCAAGGATATTCCATTCCCCGGGTGTAAATGCACCGGAACTATAGGTATCATACAGATCAGGGAGCCCCAGCACATGACTGAATTCATGAGTGAAGGTACCAATCCCTGCAGGGGTCTTTGAGGAATGGTCTAATTCGTTGGAACATGCATAATGGTTGAGCTTAACGCCGTCAAAAAAATATTCTTCATCTGAGGCATACTCAATATCAAATGAATGGGGCCAGACAGTGCTTGAACCGCCGCCGTCCGCTTCACCAAATCCGGCATAATATATATACACATTGTCAATCACACCGTCGCCATTACGGTCATATTCAGAAAAATCCACTTCATCATCAAGCAGCTGACATGCCTCGATAACCATTTCATGCGGACGCTTATCATTGCCATAATAGTCATTTGCACCATAATAGCTGTAAGGATGAGCTAATGTGACCGGTCCGTAGACATCAAAAGTGGGGAGGAAGTTCCCGTAGGAATTCTCAACAAAGTAATCGCGTGCGCTTCCGGTTGCGCCGTAGTCGCTGAATCCTTCCTCGTTGAGCTGACGGGTATAATAGTCATTAGCATCCCACATATTATCCTCCATACCTTCATTGGCGTCTTCCATCTCCCTCTCTTCGTCCATTAAAAACTTTTTATTGGAGAAATTCACCAGGATGGCTATGGCTCGCTGCTCCCCTTTTGATGGGAAATGAGATGAGAATAACCCGGGTCCTTTATGTATGGCATTGGCTTTTGCCGGCTTAAGTTGATTACGGCGAATGAAAGCGTCGGATATGACGCTTTGGTCGAGTTGGCGAATCGCCAGCGTCATCTCGGCGGTGCGGTTCTCCGGATCAGTTGCCAAAATATCGGTTGCGACAGGAAGCCCCGAGGCATCACAGCCGGCAAACACATAAAACCCATCTTCATTTGTGGTAAGGAGATAGCCGTCAGAAGTATATGCACGGTGATTGCCGAAACTGCCCTCAAGACGCAGATTTACCACACTGCCGTCAGGCTGTTCAGTCTGTACTAACCCCGGTTTGGCAACAACAGCATACAGCGAAGAAGTACCTATGACGCCTATTGCTGTTGAGAGAATTAATGTTTTGATTGAATTAGTAAAAAAAGTCATTGGAAATAGTATTTATTTTTTATATAACGTAGGTTAGTAAAATTAATTGCTAATTTAACCCAAAAAAGAGTATCCCGGGGCAACCCGACACACTCTTTCAGAAGTTAGTAGTTTTAAGTTAGGGATTAGGAGCTCTTATCTGACTTCGTTTTATTTTTACCATTCAAATGCCACCGATGCGCCCAACCCGTTGAGGGTGACACGGCGGCTCCATGAATTCCAATAGTTGGAGGTGAGCAGCTTATAGTTAAGGGCAATGTCTATTGCCTGCTTGGGATGCGTGGAACTGGTGGGGATTCTTATGCCGATTGAGGGTCGCAGATAGAAATATTCCTGATTGGTAAGATATCCGTCACCTATGGAAATATATTTGTCGCTGAGAAGAAACGAGCAACCCACCTTCAGGTCAATGAAGAAAGATGATCCCGTATCGCCTCCGATATTGACGCGGAAATCCGTAAATAATGGAAGCATGACAGCAGTCGTAGTGGAGGAATGGTTGGTATCGAATCCAGGCTCCCCATGCCAATTTCCCCATGTGTCGTTCTTATGTGAAAACAAAATGTCTGCACCCATTCCGACTCCCATATAAAACCAGCTGGAATAACGAAAACCCTGCGATGTGGAAATCTCAAAGAAGTCAGCACTGCGATTACCCAATGTCTTGCTGTAGCCTGCTTCCAAAAAGCCCTTATAATTTAATGAGCCTGACAAAGCCGGGCTTATCAAAGAGGGTATCCGGTTGGCTATCTCATACAGCTGGGCGGAACTATTTACGGTGAACAGAGTGGCAAACGCCATTACTATTACTCCTGCAACATATCGTGGGCTAATTTTATTCATACTGTTTGCGTTTAGGGGTATTTCCATATTATTTTTATACTTTTATAACATTTATTTATCATATTTAGTTCTGACGAATTTTACATTTTACTTACCTTTATAAATGAAAACAGTTCAGATTATACACTATTTATAATGAGTCATGCCGGCTCATGCCGGCTCTTTGACAATAAACAATATGTTAAATTAAGTTATAGCGAACATTTATTGTAAAATATTTAGAAAATCTTTATTAATTTTACAACTTGAAAAATCTGCACCTATTAATATAGGTTGTATTAACCAAGCAAAAAGATGGCATATAAGACCCCTATAGACGAACAAGAACTTGTGAGACAGCTGCATAATCCTGCCACTGCCTCACAGGCATTTGCTGTTTTACTTAACAATTACAGCCAGCCCGTCTATTGGCAGGTCAGAAAAATGGTGGCTAATCATGATGATGCCAACGATCTTGTGCAGAATGTTTTTCTAAAGGCGTGGAACAATCTTAACAATTTCCGTGGGGATGCCAAACTCTCCACATGGCTTTTTAAAATCGCAATAAACGAATCAATCAATTTTATAAATAAGGAGAAACAGCGTCTACAGATTAATGAGGAGTCTGACGAGGCGTTTATCCTTAATAATATAGAGGCAGACGAATATTTCGACGGCGATGAGCTTCAGAGAGAGCTTCAAAAAGCCATCGCAAAGCTTCCGGAAAAGCAACGCCTTGTGTTTAACATGCGTTATTTTGATGAAATGAAATATGAGGATATGTCAGAAATACTCGGCACATCGGTGGGAGCATTAAAAGCCAGCTATCACCATGCAGTGAAAAAAGTGACCGAAACTCTTCTCTCATAACCCATATTCTCCCACAGCCTTATACGACAACAGCAGCCAATTTCACAATTGACTGCTGCTTTTTTCTATAATACTTTTTCGAACTAACCTAACATTATGAAACGATTTTCTGATATTAAGACAATATAGCAGGGCAAAAAGTTTAGTCACCTCCCTATTTTTTAATATCCTTTAACACAAATTCATTCGCCGAACTCATATTCAAGGCTGTCTTAGCACAAAAAATCTGATATAAACCATGCGCCCGATTTCACAACCGAGCGCACAGCCAATTTCTATCATACTCTATAACTAACCTAACATCATGAATTTGAAAATCGATGACTACCTACGAATTTTTTAAATCAAACGATTTTTAATAATAAGACATCCTTTCTTGCAAATGGTTTAATCGAAAAAGTAAGTTTTATAATTCAATCTTTCCAAACTAAAAAATAAATGAAAACAGGCAATGAATCTTAAAAAATTACCAAAAAAATAATCTTTTCACTAAAAACAATTAAAAAATGAAGATTTTTTTAAATTTTTCTATGCAAAAATTTGGATTGTATTTTTAAAAGCATTAATTTTGCCACCGAATAAATCAAACAAGTCACAAATGTTTAATCTCAACCCTTGAAGTTAGAATAATTGTTTCTACTCAATAATGTTTCTTTAACGGATTTTCAGATTAATCATTTATCAACCTACGAAAATTTCTTATACAATAAGAAAATACTTTTTTATTAACCAATTAAATTCCTCATTATGGTTCCTATCATCAAAGGGATTGGAGTTCTCGCTTTAGGCATGATGCTTCCGGCTGTAGCTAACGCACAGGATCCGGCAGTGAAAATGCAGGACTACACCTCCAGCATCAAGGTTACCACTGTAGACGACGCCACAACCGTCATGCAGCAGGTAGGTGCGCCTTTGGGAATGGCTGTATTGACAGAGGGTGATAACGTGATGCTTCAGGGGCTGTTCGCAGCTCTCACAGGCATTGACGACAACACAACAGGTGTCGGCGGTATCTATTCTGACAATGAAGGTGTTGCGCTCGCTTATGACGCAGTCCTCAAAGCCCTTCGCATCTCCGTACCCGACGGACTCTCCAACTACCAGGTATTCGTAGTTGACGCAAACGGCGGTCTCGTTTGCAAATCAACTGTCAAGGATAATGTCCTTGACCTCTCAGAACTTGCCCCCGGCATCTACGTAGCAGGGTTGGCAGCTGACAACAAATATTCTAAAACACTTAAATTCATCGTGAAATGAAAAAGATTTTTACATCAGCGTTAGCCATTGCCGCTGCGCTCCCAGTGTTCGCTAACCTTAACACTATGAACTATCAGGCTGTCATCAATGGCACAGATGGCAACCCCGCTGCAAACCAGTCTATCGGTCTGCTCTTCACTATTAAGAATGCTGAAGGCACAGCAGTTTTCACAGAGCCGGCTGAAGTTATATCTAACGCTCAGGGTTTGGTATCTTGGGAAATCGGTTCTTCTGAGGAAGATGGTCTCGCCGATATCAACTGGGAACTTAGTGACTACACTCTTGAAGTTGCTATTGACCTCAATGGCGGTACTAACTACAGCTCTGTGTATTCTTCTACAATTCAGTCCGTTCCCACCGCTCTTTACTCTGTAAACGGTGCTGAGGCTCTCGCAATCTCACGCAATGCTGCGTTTGTTGCTGACAATACTGCTCAGGAGGTTGAGACATTACAGGCAAATGTAAATGACTTCTACGATGAAACTTTTACTGCTATTGACAACCTTGAGGAACTCACCGGCGAGAACGGTCGCATCATGACTCTTATCAAAGAGCTCCAGAATGAAACTTCTCTCAATGTTGAAGATATCAACGCTCTTCAGGAACTTACCGGTGACACTGGTCGCATCATGACTCTCATTAGAGATCTCCAGACTGAAAACGCTACCAATGTTGATGGTATTCAGAACCTTGAGAATGCCATCGACGAGAACGGTCGCATCATGACCCTCATCAAAGATCTCCAGAATGAAAACTCTATCAATGTTGAGGCTATCCAAAACCTTGAGGAGATCACCGGTGAGACTGGTCGCATCGCAACTGAAATCAACCAGCTTCAGAACACAATGGCTCAGAACTTTGATAACCTTGGTGAAAACCTTGACAACATGGTTAATCAGTTCAATGAGACTTTCGCTACCATCGAGGATGTAGAAGCAATGGCTGATAGGATGAGTGCTCAGATGGATAAGACTGACAATAATCTCGGTGTTATTGATAAAGAAGTTGCTGGTCTTGTTGAGGAATTCGATGCACTCTTAGAGCGGATGGTTGGCGTAAGTGCTGAATTAGCTCGCATCGATGGTATCGCTGAAGATGTTGAATCTTTCAAGGCTGAATATCAGGAAGATTTCCAGAAAATGTCAGAAACTTTCGATGGTCTCTCCACTGCAGTTAATGAATTACTACCTCTCACAGAGGAAGTTGAGGATCTAAATAAACGGATGACGAATGTAAGTGCTGACTTGGGTCAGATTGAAGGTCTCGCTGAAGAGATTGAAAAGCTCCAAGCTGAAATTGAAACCCTCAAAGCTGAAATTGCAAATCTCAAAGCTGAATAATTTGATTTTAACATCAAATACCCCAGCCTAATGATAGAATAGATATTTCTTTCATTTATAAAGAAGGGTGAACCGGATGGTTCACCCTTCTTCTTATAACCAAACTCAACAATATTCCTCCGTAGAAAAACCGTCAGAGCCATGCAACCAGCCTATCCCATAAGCTTTTACCCGGCTTTTGAGATATAGTCCCTGATACCTCAAAGTAACTTTAAATTTTAAAACCACTTGCAAGTAACCGTAAGGAATCGGCTTTCATTCCGTGAGTGAACCCGTGGGTTCACTCAAAGCCCTCACTTATTTGATCCACTATTCAAACTCAACACATCATCTACCGCCAAACCCGTATACTTGGAAACACTGTATACATCGACTCCCGATTCCAACATACTCATCGCAATCATGCGTCTAACTTCCGCACGATCCTCCGCGCGACCCTCCTCGCGTCCTTCCGCACGACCCTCCTCTTTGCCGAGTCGGCGCTCTGTCATGGCTATCGCATATTTATCCCGATAGATCTTCAGTAATTTATCATAATCCTTACGCTCAGACTCTGTCAGCACCGCAATCCGTGCTGACTCACTAAGCTCATTAAATATATTATTATATTTTGCAAATAATGACTGCATGACTACCTAACAAATACTATTCAACCATTTGATCCACTATTCAAACTCAGCACATCATCCACCGCCAAACCCGTATACTTGGAAACACTGTAAACATCGACTCCCGATTCCAACATACTCATCGCAATCATGCGCCTAACTTCTGCACGACCCTCCTCTTTACCGAGTCTGCGCTCTGTCATGGCTATCGCATAGTTATCACGATAGATCTTCAGTGATCTATCATAATCCTTACGCTCAGACTCTGTCAGTGCCGCAATCCGTGCTGACTCACCAAGCTCATTAAATATATTATATTTTGCAAATGAAGAGGGCATCACTTCCATATTCTCAAAGTTTTTTAAAAGATAAATCCAGATATCTAAAATATTATCACACTCTTCCGGAGTCTTTTCCATCAGTGGCAGCTTGATGAAATACATCATCGCTTTGTTTGAGAACAATTGTCCCGTGGTGATATTCACCAACCCTACCTGTTCACAAATATGTTTGTTCTTGCCACTTAATGGACCGGTGTGCCTACAGTCATGCCAATCAAAATTCATCATGAAAATTCCGTACACCGGTGTCAAACGATACAGCCACTCCTTCCCTTTACGTGCCTGGCTTACAAGACTGTTTGAGATATAAAACAAAGCCCTGTCATCGAAGAAATCCTGATAACGGTTTTGCATCTCTACTATAAATGTCCTGTCGTCTGCCGTCTTACAATGAATGTCATATATCAAACCTCGGTCTTCAGCTGATTCGGGAGTTTGCTCTTTATCTTTATATGTGACATTCTCAATATTCTCGTCAAGGAGTGCATTAAGAAACGATATCAGGTATTTCTTATTTTCCTCTTGACCAAACGTTTGAAACCAAAATCAGTAAGAGGGTTAATATATGTAGCCTTTGTAGTGCACATAACATAAAAATTAAGGAAGATTATAATTCAACGCCAAATATAGGAAAAAATCATGATATTCGCAAATAGCACATCCTAAAATTAATCTTCTATACTATAATTAGGTGTAAATAAAGTAAAATTGAAACCCCTCTTATCAAAATGAGCTAACTTGGGCATATCAGAAAAAATTAGTAACTTTGCATTTAATAAAATAACCATAATCTGAAAAATGACCTAAATTGACAAAGCCACACTGTAAAAGTCGAAATACTTTGAAATACCTAAGTAAGTCGTTGCAGGATTTGGTCAGCTCCCAGATGTAATAAAGAGTTTTTTTATATGTATGAAAATATTTGCAGACTATAAAAATGATGCTTCCATTTGGATAACTATGATGGATGGGGAATTCTATCCAGATATATTAGCTGACGCTTGCGAACTATATAAACCGGTACTCGTGGTCTTCGGTCAGTTGTTAAGGAAGTCAGAATCTTCAGAAGCATTAATACATTTGATTTCCTCCATTCCTCAGCCTTGGATGCGAATTCAATTATGTCGTGTTTTTCGTAAATATGTGAGTCCACAGACACCTGTAGAAATGTTAAAGAAAAAATCTTTAACATCAATGATTTGCACACAATATGGTAAAAATTTTCGACCTATTAATTTAGTACAAGCTGCTTTTAATTCTCGACCCCTCCCAGATGAAGCTTTATGTGCCGTATTATGGGAATATAAAGACAGAGGACAAAAGGGATATGATTTAACTGAGAAATTCTTTAACCTTTTTCGTTCAGAATTTCCCAATTTCTCGATAGAAGGTCCGGAACGTGCTGGTGCAGATATTATGTTGCATAAAATACTTCCAGATTATCCCAACGAGAAACGACCGGTTGATTTTATTATAAGGGATAAGACTGGCGAAGTATGCGCTATCGGGTTAGCTCGGTATGATGGAGACAGAGGAGGAGCACAAGAAGATGATAGAATTGGTGGTTATATGAATTGTGCGCGAGAAATTTTATCATATTCTAATTTAAAAGGGCAAAATCTAAAAGTTATTTTCATCAACGACGGTCCAGGATTATTACTGGGTTCTATGTGGGATGATTATGCTAAACTGGAAGAAATATCTAAGAAAAATATTAAGGTCGTTACTTTAAGAATGATTAAAGAGCGAATTAACTCTAAATGGTTATCGTGTAAATAATGGCAGTAGGAATTTTAACATATAAAAACACTAATGGGCTAATGAATCTATCCCTAATAGAAGGAAAAAGAATAATTGGTAATAATATTTGTGACGGTACGATTAAGCGTCTGTATCATGCCGATAATCTTAGCGTTCTTAAAAGATTACTTAAAGACCAAACTGTAAAGGGTAATATTAAGCTCATATATATAGATCCCCCTTATAACACAGGGGCAGATTTTGAAACACGCAATCAAGAATTTGCATATTCTGATCGGTTTTCTATTGAAGAATACATAGATTTTATGCGGGAACGGTTAATCACCATGAGAGAATTACTCTC
The DNA here is from genome assembly GCA_014802265.1 of Bacteroides sp. Classification (GTDB taxonomy): domain Bacteria; phylum Bacteroidota; class Bacteroidia; order Bacteroidales; family Muribaculaceae; genus Lepagella. The sequence goes on from JAAVCP010000071.1 coordinate 65,413, forward strand.
ATGCGACGGTTCAATTTACGTACATCTTGACAGCAATATGGTGTTTCATGTTAAATTGCTGATGGATTCAATCTTTGGGATTAATAATTTTCGCGGAATGATTACCCGAAAAAAATGCAAACCCAAAAATTATACCCGTAAAACATACGGGAACATATCTGATTATATACTTTTCTACACGAAATCTGATTCCCCAACGTGGAATCGTCCCTATGACAAATGGGAAGAGGAAAAAATCAAAAAAGAATATCCCTTTATTGAAGAAAATACCGGACGAAGATATAAAAGGGTGCCTATTCATGCACCCGGCATACGAAACGGAGCTACCGGATCTAAATGGAGAGGGATGTTGCCCCCTCCGGGAAAGCATTGGCAATATACGCCTGATAAGTTAGATGAACTTGATGCTAATAATGAGATTTATTGGTCATCAAATGGCAATCCTCGTAGGAAAGTATACCTGGATCAAAGTAAAGGTATTCCCGTTCAGGATATATGGCTGGACTTTCTGGATGTAAATAATCAAAATTCTCTGCAAACCGGGTATCCGACAGAAAAGAATTTAGAAATGATAAAGCGAATCATTGAAGCCTCTTCAAATGAAGGAGATTTGATTATGGACTGTTTCGCCGGGTCCGGGACAACTTTAATTGCCGCTGAAGAATTAAACCGACAATGGATTGGTGTTGATATTGGTGATGTCGCAATCGAAACTATTCAGAAACGTTTAGAATTTGGAAGCAAAAAGCTATCAGAACTTGACAATAGTTATAAAGTAAAAAATAATCAAGGATCATTATTTGAATTTTCTGATAATAATACCATGGAAACAAACAATGTATCTATGGTAAAAGAGAAAGAAAAATCTATCTCTTACGAATTTTTTCAAATGCTCTAATAACAAACTTATTCATCAGCTGCTCATGTAAGCATAACTTCTGAGTATCGACAATAAACACATAATGACCTAAGGGTAATTACCCTTAGGTCATTATGTGTTTATTGTTATTCCAGTATCATCGCTGCCCTTTCGAGAGCTTTGATGAAGCCATCCGCTTCATCAAAAGTGTTATACACGGCAAAGGTAGCGCGAACTGTGCCGGGAATGTCAAGACGATCCATCAGCGGCATTGCACAATGATGCCCGGTGCGAACCTCTACCCCCTGTTTGTCGAGCAAAAGACCTACGTCATAAGGATGACTCTTACCTACGAGGAAAGAAATGACTGCACTCTTACCTGGAGCTGCGCCATAGATTTTCAGCCCCGGAATATGAATCATCTTTTCCTGTGTGTATTCCAGCAACTCTCTCTCATGCTTCTCAATCTCTGATATACCTACTTCCTCTATAAATTCCAACGCCTTGGAGAAAGCGGCAATCCCTACAAAGTCCGGGGTGCCCGCCTCAAACTTGAAAGGAAGCTCCGCGAAAGTGGTATGCGCAAAAGTCACCTTGGCAATCATCTCTCCCCCACCCTGATAAGGAGGCATCTCCAGGAGCCATTTCTTCTTGCCATAAAGCACCCCGATTCCGGTGGGTCCATACATCTTATGGGAGGAGAAGACATAGAAATCGCAATCTATGTCTTCCACATCAATCGGAAGATGGGGCGATGCCTGTGCCCCGTCAATCAGAACCGGCACACCGCGAGAGTGAGCATATGCCGTCATCTCTTTAACGGGATTGACTGTGCCAAGCACATTGCTGACATGGCAAAAAGAAGCCATCACCGTGCGGTCATTAAACAGGCTGCGGTATTGCTCAAGGTCAAGCTCCCCTTTCTCATTAATATCAACCACACGCAACACTATCCCCGTGCGCTCCCTCAGAAGCTGCCAGGGGACAATATTGGCATGATGTTCCATAACGGTGAGAATCACCTCGTCACCCTCCCGGAAACGTCTGCCGAAGGAGGAAGCCACCAGATTGATTCCCTCAGTGGTGCCGCGTGTGAAGATCACCTCTTCTATGGAAGCTGCGTTAATGTATTTGCGGATCTTCTCCCGCGAGCGTTCCTGAAGGTCTGTCATCTCCTGTGACAACGTGTGGACTCCGCGATGCACATTCGCCTTCGTATGGGTATAGATTCTGTCAATTTCATCTATTACTCTCAAAGGAGTCTGCGACGTGGCACCATTGTCAAGATATATCATCGGCTTTCCAGCTATCTCCCTGCGCAACACCGGAAATTCCTCTCTTATTTTCAAGATATCCATATTATTACAATATATTTATTCATTCCGGAGTGGCACACGCAGAGCGGCATGTCTGACAATTCGCAGACCCTCCGGCAAAACGTCTTTCCACAAGCATATGCAGACGCTCTTTAAGCCCGTCGAGCCTTACGCCGTCAATCACATCTGCCATGAATGCCTGTTTCAACAGAAGTTTGGCAGTAGGCGCAGGTATGCCGCGTGTCTGCATGTAAAACAGCTGCATCTCATCAAGCTGACCTATGGCAGTGCCATGGCTACACTTCACATCATCGGCATTAATAATCAGTTGAGGTTTTGAGAACATTCTGGCACTGTCTGTCCCGACAATATTACGGTTACTTTGATAAGCCTCCGTCTTATCGGCACCCGGAGCTACCTGAATCAATCCGGCAAATGCCCCTACTGCCTCATCGTCTACCACATACTTAAACAACTCATCAGTGTGGCAGTTCTTAGTGCAGTGGTCAATCTTGGAATAAGTGTCAAGGTGACGATGGCAGTCTTCAATACCCATTCCGAGCAAGCGCAGTTCAGCGTGCTCACCGGCATATCTGCAGAAATACTCATTACGTGTATTGCCGTTATATAGTGTGATACCATCAATCAGCACCCGGCTCCCATCTTCCTGACGAAGATAGAGTGAAGACAGCCGAGAAGTCTTTTCTGTTGACTCCTCAAGGTCATAATAATCAATACGCGAGTTTCTGCCGGCAAACATTTCTATAGTCTGCAACGCAAGGAACTCAACATCCGGATTCTGAGTGTGGTCGCAGGAAAGGATTTTTACCTCAGCATCTTCCTCAGCAATAATCAATAGACGGCGCACTGCCATCAACGGGGCACCATTCTGAAGGATATTGACAATCTGAAGTGGTTTTTCAATCTTTATCCCCCTCTTTACATAGATGACGATGCCATCTTGAGCAAGTAAAGTGTTAAGAGCCACTATAGGATTCTCCATATCGGCAAGTTTCCCATAATATGCAGCCGAGATTTCAGGGTGATTGATAGCAAAATAACGCAAGCTCCCTACTTCAATACCCTCCGGCAAACCCTCTCTGGCATTGGCTGACTCCGCATAGATGTCATTTACAAGCATAAAAAGAGAGGTTGACATATTAGGCACACCACAATGGAATGAGGCAGCCGGATTCACGTCGATATTGACACGTGCAATATTAACACCGTAATCAGGGGCGAGAATACCTTCCAAATCCGTGGTCTCATAATTTTCACTCCCCTTAGGAGGGAGCTTCATTGCCTCAAGCGTCTTGAGCGCGTCAAGCCGTTGCATATTGAGCGTGTGGGCACTGTTGCCGTCGATAAGCTCCTTATGCTCCCGGTAAAGGTCAATATATTGTTTAAGAGCACTCATGTCATTCAGATATTATCAGATTCATTGTCAACCTGCTGTTTAATCCAGTCATAGCCCCTTTCTTCCAATTCGAGGGCAAGATCGGGTCCCCCCGTCTTCACTATTCTCCCTTTATAAAGGATATGCACAAACTCCGGGCGGATATAGTCGAGCAATCTTTGATAGTGGGTGATGACAATAGTGGCATTATTATCGGTCTTCAGCTTATTCACTCCCTCAGCCACAATCCTGAGTGCATCGATATCAAGACCGGAGTCAGTCTCGTCAAGAATCGAAAGTCTTGGCTCAAGCACAGCCATCTGGAAAATTTCATTTCTCTTTTTTTCACCCCCTGAGAACCCCTCGTTGACAGAACGAGAAGCCAGTTTATTGTCGAGTTCAACCACTGCCCTCTTCTCTCTCATCATCTTGAGAAACTCAGTGGCACTCATAGGAGATTCTCCGAAATATTCACGCTTGGCGTTAACAGCAGCCCTCATAAAATTAACCATAGAGACACCGGGAATCTCCACTGGATACTGGAACCCGAGGAACAATCCCTCATGGCTTCTGATTTCCGGAGCCATGGCAAGCAGGTCTTTGCCGTAGAACTCAACGGTGCCTTCCGTCACTTCATACGCCGGGTTGCCCGCAAGAACCATTGACAGAGTTGACTTACCTGATCCATTGGGTCCCATTATTGCATGCACCTCGCCGGGGCGCACTTCAAGGTTGATCCCTTTCAATATTTCTTTCCCGTTGATACGGGCTTTAAGGTCTTTGACTTTAAGCATGACTTATCTTGTTTCCTATTCCGAAATATATTTAGATTAACAAATCATTTGCCTTAACCACTTTTCATGACGCTCAGTGTCTTTTTAAGGTTAGGCATACGACTCCTTTGTTATAACATTCGGGTTATTATTAATGTTGTGACTAATTTTTTTTGCATCTCTGAGCTGAAGAAGGTGATAGAGGTCGTCAATGCTATGGCAGCCAAGAAGCTCGGGAGCCAGAAGCATCACACATTCCACTAAATTACCATCGTCGCAAGTGGCATACTTCATAAGTTTTGAGGAAGGATAGACGCAGACAATAAGATTATATATGATGGAAAGAGCCAGCATATATTTTGCCATGCAAAACGCTGCCCCAAGCAATTTGTCAAGCATTCCTACATAAAACACCTGCATTGCGCTCCGAAGCACCCTCGTCAGCATCCTAAAAAATGAATAGACTCCTGAATATACCAGAGTAGATGAAATTACACTGTAAATAAATAATGCGCCCGCATTCCCCTTAATGAAGGGTAAAATAAAACGCAATATGCTCTCTGCCTGCTCGCCGAATACATGGGTGCACACCGTGCCGAATGCAAAGCCCAGGACACCTGACACCTGTCCTGTAAAACCGCTGTGAAAACCTTTGATGACCGCAACTGCAGCCACCACTATCACAATTATATGATATGTAGCTTCACTCATTTTATTTCGACTCTTTGCGTAGACGTCTGACAAATCCGGAATGAACCTTGCCGACGGGAATGCAAAATTAATCATTACTCATGGATTTACCACTAATTTTAACACAGAACTTATAATTAACCCATTCTTTTTTTTGCATTTCATTTCCTACATTCAAATAATAATTTGTACTTTTGTAGAATGAAGTTCCCCTTTTCTAACCCTAAGTATAAAGACATACTTGTGGCAGGTGGTTTTTTAATGGTGTGTATGCTGTTGATTTTTGCATCAATGTGGGCATATCATCAGTTTATTACCACTCCCCCCTACGTTGATCCAATAAAATATCCGGTCAGGGGTATTGATGTGTCATCTCATAACGGCAACATTGATTTCAAAAAAGTTGCTGCCGCCGGTATTGAGTTTGTGTTTATAAAGGCTACCGAAGGAGCCAACTTCAAAGACAAAAATTTCAGAATCAACTACCTTAATGCAAAAGCTGCCGGTCTGAAGACCGGGGTGTATCATTTTTTCCGGTTTGACCGTGACGGCGTGGAGCAGGCTATAAACCTCCTAACCACCATAGGATCACGCACTCCTGAGCTTGGAATGGTCATTGATGTGGAGAAGTCAGGCAATCCCGACTCAATCCCGACAGAACTTATCAACCGCAGGCTTATTGAAATGGTAGACTATCTTAATCTCTTAGGTCACAGAGTAATGTTTTATACAAATCTTGACGGATATTATGACTATCTCGCTGATTCTTTCCCAGGTTATCCACTTTGGATTTGCAGGTTTCAAGCCAACCCGATTAATGCCGAATGGACATTCTGGCAATTCAGCCACAGAGGAAGAATAAACGGAATAAAGGGGGATGTGGACATGAACGCATTTTGCGGAAATCATCTCGAATGGGAGTCATATCTCCAGGGAAATCTTTGGCCATATACCAATAATGGCACCCCCTCCAAACAATAATCACAATATCCGACTAATTTCAACGTTAATACATAAGGTGCAACATATATTCTCGCAGACATAAGGTCTGCAGAACACAATGCCTGACATTTTTAATCAACCATATAATCGTGAATACATTTCTCCGAGTTAATAGTATGTTAAACATTTCCAGATTAGCCTGTTCCAGAATAATAGGGATAACATTTGCAGTGCTTTCCACATGTCTGACCACCCATGCCGTGTCGCCGGAGACATTTGCCTCCTCTTCCAAGCTGGCAACCGGGAAATGGGCAAAGATTGAGGTAGCGGAATCAGGAATGCAGGTCATAAGCAATTCCACGCTCAAGAGTCTCGGGTTTACCGACCCCGATAAAGTCAACGTCTATGGCTTCGGAGGAAGAATGCTCCCGGAGTTGCTTTTTGACTCAATGCCTGATGACCTTCCCCTTATCCCCTCTGTCAAAACCCCGGCAGGGATTGTATTTTTCGGACATGGCAATATCAGTTGGGAACTTAATGGCAACCCGACAGTCTACCAGCATGACAATAACCCCTATTCCGAAAAATCTTATTATTTTATCAGTGATGCAGAGCCGTCACGCTTTTTGGCGCCCGACCGGGAAGAGATAGCCTCTGCCACCGGGGAAGTCATCACAACCTTCACCGAAAGAATGGTGCATGAGCAAGACCTCCTTGCCCCTACAAATTCCGGCAGAATTCTGTTGGGAGAGGATTTCCGCAGCCAGAAGAAACGCTCATTCCAGTTTACTCTCCCCGACAATGTAGGGAATGCAACAGCCACTATCTGCTTTGGTGCAAAAACCACCAACGGCACATCATCATTGTTGATCTCTGCAAATGATGTCAGGCTGCCTTCCACAACTTCCGACAACATTTCTGCGGTGACAAGTGACAACATGCTTTTTTATATGACCCAGACTACCAAGGAAGTGGAAAACCCCGGAGAAAAACTTAACCTTACGATTGAGTATTCCTCTTCGGGCACTCTTTTCACGGCTGCCCTGAATTATATAGAGGTGGAATATACAAGGAGTCTGAAGTTGCACAATGACGAGCTTTATTTCTACCTTAACCCCACCGACAACGGAGAAGTGGTAGTGGAAAACTGCACCGAGTCAACGGTTATATGGGACGTAACCGACCCGTTAAACCCTGTAAATGTCAAGCCCTCCATATCCGGCTCAACTGCCACATTCACGACCCCTGCCGGATTTCATGAATATGTGGCATTCAACGCTGCCAAAATATCACGCCAAGTTACCCCTGCCGGGAGAGTGGCAAACCAGGATATTCATGGCATGGAGATGCCGGAAATGGTGATAATCACACCTGAAACTTTCAAAACACAAGCACAAAAACTGGCTGACCTTCATGCTTCTACCGACGGACTGAAAGTGGCTGTGCTGACTGCCGACGAGGTGTATAATGAGTTCTCTTCCGGTGTACCCGATTTGTCGGCATACCGTAAGCTTTTAAAGATGTGGTATGACAGAGGCATGGCAGCCGATGGCAACTATACCCGTTATTGCCTACTGTTCGGTCGCCCGAGTTATGACAATAAAATGGTGACACCCACCGTAAAGAATGCCGGCTACCCTCGTCTGCCCATCTGGCAATATGCCCCAACAATAAGATCCGGTTCTATCCCGGTGAATAAAAGTTCGTCTTACAGCACCGACGACTATATCGGAATGCTTGATGACAATCCTTCCACTCTGAATATGTCAGCAGCCCAAATTAAGGTAGCCGTAGGCAGAATGCCTGTCAAAACAACAGAGGAGGCAAACACAGCAATAACAAAATTAGAACGTTATATAACGCAACCCACCTACGGGTCATGGCGTAACAATGTCATGCTTATTGCCGATGACCAAGACAACGGTATTCATCTCGAGCAGGCAGAAAATGTGCACAAAGCTCTTACCTCAAATGGCAACGGAGCTGACTTTCTATATGAGAAACTGTATCTCGATGCCTATACACTGTCATACGGAGGCACCGGTGCGGTATATCCTGAGGCACAACAGCGAATGTTTGATAAATTGGCTGAAGGTGTGAGCTACATAAATTATATTGGTCATGCCAATCCAAGAAGCTGGACTCATGAGTCGCTGCTCTCCTGGACTGATATCATGTCAATGAGCAATAAAAATCTTCCGTTTATCTATGCTGCCACCTGCGAGTTCTTGCGTTGGGACGATGATGAAGTGAGTGGTGCGGAGGAGTTGTGGCTTAATCCTACTGCCGGTGTAATCGGAATGATTTGTCCGAGTCGTGAAGTGGCGATCGCAAACAACGGTGTGCTTAACCAACGCACTGCGAAATACATGTATAGCCGCAATCCCGATGGCTCACCCATAAGGGTCGGCGACGTAATGATCAACGGTAAAAACGATTGTGTCGAATCAAACAAGCTGAGATACGGCTTACTGGGCGATCCCTCCCTCAGTGTGCTGTCGCCCTACTATTCCATACAGTTGCTATCAATTGCAGGGAAAGAGACTTCCGATATTGAGGAGCTGCCTGTGGTCGGAGCACGCTCATCATTTGAAATCACCGGTATGATTACGGATCAGGAGGGTAATTTAGTTGATGATTTCAATGGAATTGCAGAGATACAACTTTATGATGCCGAGAGAGTTATCGTCACCAATGGCAATGGAGAAAAAGGAAGAGTTGACACCTATAACGACCGAAAGACACGCCTTGTCACCGGTAAGGTCCGCGTCAACAACGGCTTATGGTCAATGACAATAGCAATGCCCGCTGAAATTGAGAACAACTACTCCCCTGCACAGCTTTCATTCTATGCTTATGACAACGACGGAAGAGAAGCAAACGGTTCATTTGACAAATTCTATGTATATGGCTATGACGAGAATGCTCCTGACGACTCAGAAGGTCCCGTAATCAAAGAGTTTTATCTCAACTCCAGCGACTTTGCCGATGGCACACCCGTCAGCCCCTCACCTATGCTTTATGCCTACTTCACCGATGAATCAGGCATTAATGTGGCTGATTCGGGCATAGGTCACGCTATGATGGTGACTTTAGATGACAATATCTATTTTAATGATATCAATCTTTATTACTCACCTGATGAAGATGATCATCTTGCCGGCAGAATAGCCTATCCCCTCTCTGAAATAGAACCGGGTGAACACAAACTGAAGTTTACAGTATGGGATAATGCCAACAACTCCACCTCCAAGGAGCTTTCTTTCTTTGTGTCAGCAACCTGGAATCCTGACATCACTCTTCTCACCACCGATGTCAACCCGGCTACCACAAGTGTCAATTTCTTCGTAGGTACCGATGGAGCCAAAGGGAATATGGATTGCAAAATTGAAGTGTATGACCTCAATGGCAAACGCGTGTGGACAGGCACTGCCCCGACCATCACTGCCTCAGGCACAAATGTAAGCCTTGGCTGGAATCTGTGTGATAAAAACGGCAACCGTGTCAGCCGTGGCATCTATATCTATCGCGCAATAGTGACCACTTCCGAGGGAGCAACCATCGTCAAATCAAACAAACTGGCAGTGGCAGCTCAGAAATGACCTTATAGGAATTAACTCTCATGACCAGCAACGGACCCATAATCCTTCCCGAACCCACATTGCGCCGCCTTCCATGGTATCTGGCGCATGTGGAAATTCTGAGGTCGCGTAACATTGACTTTGTTTCAACCACCCAGATATCAAGGGCACTCAACGTTGATGCCTCTCAGATTGCCAAAGACTTGTCTTTCCTTAATCTCAAAGGAAAGACAAGGATTGGATATGAGGTAGATGCCCTTTTCCACACGCTGTCGGATTTTTTAGGGTTCAAGACTCTCCATAAGGCATACGTGTTCGGAGCCGGCAGCCTCGGCAAAGCCCTTATGCACGACTCCGGGCTTTCAAATTATGGACTTGACATAATCGCCGGGTTTGACATTAATCCTGATAAAGTCAACACGTCGGTGGGAAATGTTCCCATTTATCATATCGATACGCTTTCGGAAGTGATGCATGCCAACCCTGCCACCATAGCTATCCTTACAGTGCCGGTGGAGGCAGCCCAAGACACTGCCGACATTGCAATCGGAGAGGGAATCAGGGCTATTTGGAATTTCACCCCATATCGTGTGAAGGTGGCAGAAGGGATTGTGATGACCAATACCTCCATCTACGCCCACCTGGCTTTAATATATAATCGTCTTAATGCTGATCTCTGATGAAAACATTCGTTTTTGACAACAACTGTCTAAAGGAGAAATCTCCGGAAATAGTTTCATGGTATTTCCTTGCCGATTCTTCCCTGACAAATGCCGGAAAACCATTTTTCATTCCGGATTTTGCAGAGGAATTTGATGCCATACCGACAATAGCAATCAGGATAAACCGTCTTGGCAAATCAATTTCACCGAAATTTGCAGAGAGATATTATTCTGAATTTGCCGCTGCACTCCATTTCAGGGCAGCTGACCTTTTGCACAGACTTCATTCACTCAATCTTTCTCCTGACCCTGCCACATCATTTGACCGATCTTTCTTCATGAGTGAATTTATGCCGCTCCCTCCCACCGGTACCCCCATTGTGGTCAAAATGAAACGCAACGGAGAGGAAGTGCAAGAGTTAAACACCACAAACATGAGGCTCTCCATTAATGACACTATCCATCACGCCTCAATAACCAACACATTGAAGATCGGAGATCTGATAGTGCCTGCTCTTCCTCCCGGAATTAAAGCCTCAATAGGCGACACATTTGAGCTTACCTGGGGTGAAGAGACCCCACTGATGGTGCAAATCAAATGACCAAGGCAATATTTCTCCCCTTTTGCAGTTTTATTTATAAAGGCTTTCACCTTTCAACACGGACAACGCACCGTCATGAATTATTTCAAAACTCAGATGAAAATTACAACAAGAATATCGTTTGCCGGAATGCTGACAATGATGCTGTTTTCAGCAACCAGTGCCTACGCACAAAATGACATCAAAGACAATGATTTTAATCCTGTCAACACTGGTGTCACAACTCTTAGCATCACTCCCGACGCAAGGGGATCCGGCATGGGTAACCTTGGAGCCGCCACAGACCCTGATATGAACTCCCAATTCTGGAACCCCTCCAAATATGCCTTTGCATACGGACAGGGCGGTCTTGCGCTCTCCTATACCCCCTGGTTGCGTAAGATTGTAAACGACATCTTCCTTGCTGACCTTTCCGGTTTCTGGAAACTCGGAGGAGGTGACAATCAGGCACTGAGTGCTTCTTTCCGTTATTTCTCTCTTGGCGAGGTGTCAATGACCGACTATGAGGGAAATGGATCAGTGCAGACAATCAATCCATACGAGTTTGCATTAGACCTCGGATATTCACGCAAACTGTCGGAGAAATTTTCTATGGGTGTAGTGTTGCGCTATATTCTCTCTGACCTTTCATACGATGACTCCTATTCCGGAGAATCAAACACTGCTGCAAATGCATTTTCTGTTGACATCTCCGGTTACTACGTCACTTATCCCATGATTGGCAGGAATGAATGTCAGTTCTCATGGGGTTTCGATATCTCCAACATAGGTACAAAAGTAAGCTACGACCATGGTGCCAACTACGCATACCTCCCTACCAACCTGCGTATCGGAACCCAATTCATGTTCCCGCTTGCTGATTATAACACCCTCGCCATCGGACTTGATCTCAACAAACTGCTGGTGCCGACCATGCCACGTCAGAAAGACTACGACATGGACACAATCGAGGGACAAATTGAATATGAAGAGGCAAAAGAAAAATGGGAAACTATGTCGCCAATTACCGGTATCTTTAAGAGTTTCTCTGATGCACCCGGCGGTTTTTCCGAGGAGCTGAAGGAAATCAACGTATCGTTTGGCGGTGAGTATGCCTACAACCAGCAGTTCTTTGCACGTATGGGTTATAACTACGAGAATGCTTCCAAAGGTGGCAGAAGCTACTTTACATTCGGTGCCGGTTTCTCTCTTAACGTGTTGCGGCTTGATGCATCTTACATGCTCGCTACCGCACAGAGTTCACCACTTGACCAAACCTTGCGTTTTACCTTGTCGTTTGATATGGACGGCTTAAGAGACCTCCTTGGGAAACGCCGCAGATAATCCTCCTCCCAAAAACTTCACCATCTCACAATCCAACACAATGTATCGAATAGGTCAAGGCTATGACGTTCATCGCTTAGTAGAAGACAGAGAGCTGTGGATATGTGGAATTAAAATTCCTCATACTCATGGGCTGCTTGGTCACAGTGATGCCGATGTGGCTATCCATGCACTCTGTGATGCCATTCTCGGAGCACTCGCTCTGAGAGATATAGGTTATCATTTCCCTGACACTGACCCTAAATATAAAGGGGCTGACAGCAAACTGCTCCTTGCCGAAGTGTGTAGACTTATCAGAGAAAAAGGATGGGAAATAGGTAATACCGACATAACAATAATGGCAGAAGCCCCCAAGTTTAAGCCTTATATTGAAACCATGAGGCAGACTCTTGCCGATGTGATGGGGATCGCCATAGATTGCATGTCAGTCAAAGCCACAACAACTGAAGGGCTGGGATTTACAGGACGTAAAGAAGGCATTGCAGCCAATGCTGTGGCTTTATTATATAAGCCTCAACCCTAAGTAAGCCACTGTGAAAAGCCAGTGTACGTCTTATCTATAATCAATAAAAAGGAATTGGCTGCTTTGAAGCAGCCAATTCCTTTTTATTGATTATCATTTATTTTTAAATCATAAGGCTTTTAATCCACTCCGCGATTCTCTTTATTGAAAATGTGGCGAAGGCGAGAGAAGATTCTCTTTGCCGTTGATTCTGTCGGAACAATATTAGGATTATCTTTCAGACTCTCAATAGCTGACTTCTCAGTATCAGTAAGTGCCTCCGGAACATATACCATTACATTTACAAGCAGATCACCCTTAACACTACTGTTCATTTGTGGTAAACCTTTGCCACGGAGACGAAGTACCTTACCGGGTTGAGTTCCGGGAGCGATCTTTACACGTGCACGCCCGTCAACTGTCGGAATCTCTGCCGGACCTCCTAAAGCTGCTGTCGGGAAATCAAGCATCAGATTATAAATCAAATCATTGCCATCACGAATTAATTCCGGATCTTTCTCCTCTTGGATAACAATTAGGAGGTCGCCGTTCACACCACCATGACGCGGAGCATTGCCCTGACCTCTCATGGTGAGAGTCATACCGTCTTCAACACCTGCGGGAATGTGGAAGCTGACAATCTCCTCTTTCTTCTCAACCCCGGAACCACCGCAATATGAGCAAGCCTCAGTAATAATCTTGCCCTCTCCGTTACATTCAGGACAAACCGACTCACTCTGCATAGCTCCAAAAATTGACTGCTGAACATGGCTTACATAGCCGGTGCCATGACAGCGTGGACAAGTGCGGAAGGCAGTGCCATCTTTGGCTCCTGTACCCTTACAATGAGAACAAGCCACCAAACGAGGTATCTTGAGCTTCTTGTCAACACCATTCATGATATCCTTCAACGTAACCTTTACAGTAATACGTAAATCGGTGCCCTTGTTAACATGAGGACGCCGGGCACCTCCCGTAGCACCTTCGAAACCAAAGCCACCCATTCTGCCACCAAAGATATCGCCGAAATGAGCAAAGATGTCTTCCATCGACATGCCACCGCCGCTGTAGAAACCACCGCCGCCGCTGCCACCACCAAAGCCCTGGGGACCCATGGCATGACCGAACTTATCATACTTGGCACGCTTATCGGCATCGCTAAGCACATCGTATGCCTCAGCCGCCTCCTTAAATTTCTCTTCGGCTTCCTTATCACCCGGATTCTTGTCAGGGTGATACTTAATCGCCATTTTGCGATAAGCCTTCTTTATTTCGTCAGCACTCGCGTTTTTAGCCACGCCAAGCACTTCATAATAATCTCTCTTTTCTGCCATGACTAATTCTGTTTTCTTACTGTCCTACTACCACTTTGGCGTGACGAAGAACTTTGTCATTAATCGTGTAACCCTTCTCAACCGTATCAAGAATCTTCCCTTTCATTGATTCGTCGGGCACGGGTACCACTGAGATAGCCTCATGCTTCTCCGTGTCAAAATTGTCATCGGCAGGGTCCATCTCTTTTACTCCATTCTGAGCAAGATACTTTTTCAGCTTATTATAGATAAGAAGGGTGCCCTCTTTCAAGGCAGAAGCATCATTACTATTCTCAGAAGCCTTTATTGCACGCTCGAAATCATCCATAATAGGCAACAGACCTTTCAGGACATTTTCTCCGGCATTTTTCATTATCTCGCTCTTCTCTCTCAAGGTGCGCTTACGGAAGTTATCAAACTCCGCCATAAGAAACAGATATTCCTTCTTTTCATGCTGCACCTGCGCCTCAAGATCGCTTATCTTTTTCTCAACAGTCGCCTCATCTGAAGCCTCAGCAATAGCTTCCGACTCAAGATTTTCATCTTCAGTATTTACAGCATCTGCCACTGATTCGTTGCTGTCAACTCTTTCGTCTTCCGGGCGACCTTCGTATTCTTTATCTTTATTTGTTTCCATAATGGATAGTTGTTTGAGTTATTACTTTCAAAAATTAAGCCAATAAATGTTAAATGGCACAATTCGGGTGTTAAAAAATTTGGAACTCACCCTCATTTCCCAACATTTTCTATATTCCAAACAACCAAACTCCATTATTAGTTGAGTCAAATGCGTTTTGTGTGGCTCTTGCTAATTTTTCATCAGAAAAAATGCCATAGAGTGCAGACCCCGAACCTGACATTGAAGCATAGACCGCACCCCTCTCATATAAATCCTCCTTCAGGGTCTTCAACTCAGGATAGAGTGGGAATACCGATTCCTCAAAATCATTGACTACATTGTCGCGCCATTTCTCTAACGGGAGATGGGGAAGGAAGCGGAGATCAAACTTAGGTTTCTTCGGAGTAACGCCTGAAAACGCCTCTTTTGTGGAGACCGACACCTCAGGCTTCACAATAAGCAGCCAGTTCCCTTTTAGATTAAGCTCAATCGGGGTAAGTATTTCCCCAACTCCCTCGGCAAACGAAGGGGTATTATAGATAAAAAACGGGCAATCGGCACCCAGGCGCAACGCCATGCTTGCCAATTCTTTCTCTGAGAAGACACTTCCGGTCATCTCATTAAGCATGCTCAGGCAGAATGAAGCATCTGCACTCCCTCCACCAAGCCCGGCACCGTCAGGCAAATGCTTGTCGAGAGTCACGTTAAACATGCCTGTGTCTTCCATTATGCCTACCCTTTCAAGATAATTCTGAAAAAACACCTGCGCACTTCTCACCACAAGATTTTTTTCGGGCGGACACGTCATCTTTTTACCCATAAACTGAAACCGACAGCCATTTGCCTTTCCCGGCACCATAGTCACCTCAAGAATATCGTCAAATGCCTGGGGCTGCTGTGGCATTCCGCTCTCAAGCCCGACAGGGAAAAACACAGTCTCAAGATCATGATAACCATCTTCCCGTTTACCCACTATGTTGAGTCCGAGATTTATCTTTGCATTTACAAATTTTATCATAACTTTTCAATTTATTCATTTTCAACGGAAGCCTCTTCAAACGACACTTTTTTATTCAGCAGCCCGGCTCATGGCTTTTGTCCGGCTACTCCGCCACATGACTGCCAAAAAAGCACCCCTCATAAATAAATAACAAAGGAATGCACTCCACAGGACATGGTTTGACACCACTCTAATTCCGATTTTGCCGTCTGACACATGAAGCAGGGATATAATAAAAAACGCTAAAGTAGCCACTAATGTTGCACGAAGCATCATTCCCGTCATGGTAATTCCTACATAGAAGCCGTCATAGAGAAATGCCCAGACTGACACTATGGGAAGCAGCCATATCCATACCCTCATGTCGTAAACCCCGACACGCACTCCGGCATCGTCAGTCAAAAGACCGGTGATACCCGAGAAGCCTACCATATAGATAACAGTAAACGTCAATGCCACCATTAATCCCCAGAAAAGGATATGCCTGACGCTATTCTTCAGCATAACCTCATCATTTGCTCCGGCGTATCTGCCTGTCAGAGCTTCTGCACTGAATGCAATCCCGTCCATAAAGAATGAAAACAGCGTGAAAAACTGCATGAGGACAGCATTGACTGCAAGGGTCATTGCCCCAAGCCGGGCACCAACTGCAGTGACCCCAAGGCTCACTGAGATTATGCAGGCGGAACGAAAGAAAAGGTTTGCATTAACTGAAAAGAAGCTTCCTAATCCTCCACTTCTTATCAATTCATGGAACCCACAGAATATGCGTTTCCCTCTTGAGAATTTGAACACACAGACCATCGCCACCAATAATCCAAACCAATTGGCAGTGAGGGTGCCGTAGGCTATTCCCTCAAATCCCATGCCAAACATGTAGACATAAACCAAACTGGCAATAATATTTACAATATTTACCGTGATGGCTATAATCATGGGATAAAGCGTAGACTGCATTCCAACAAACCACCCGCTTATTGTCATTGTAGCAAGCATTGAGGGGGCTTCCCAGATACAAATTGAAAAGTAGGTGGCAACCAGACTTCTGACATTTTCTTCAGCCCCTATCAATTTGCCTAAGCTGTTCAATAACGGAATCTGGAAAGCAATCAGCAATATCCCGACAGATATGCCAAGGGTCAGTGCCCGGGTAAAGACCTTGCGCACCTCAATCTCATTCCCTGCACCAAATGCCTTGGCTGTGAGTCCGGTGGTGCCCATTCTAAGGAATCCGAACAGCCAGAAGACAACATTAAGCATCATCGACCCTACCGCTATGGCAGCAAGAAACAGCTCTGACCCAAGATGACCCGAAATGGCTGTGTCGCAAAGCCCGAGTAATGGCACTGTGATATTACTGACCACTGCCGGCACACTCAGGCGCAAAATCTCTCTGTTAATATTTATGATTTTTCCATCCATTTTTTAGTTAGACATTCAAAAAGATATATGCCGCGAATATTCACGGCATATATCTTTTTTAGTTATTGTTCCGTAAGTCCAAAACCATACTCCTGACCTTTCCTGACAGCTGGAATACCATTCTTCATCCACTCCGGCATCGGATCACCCTTCAAGTAGTGGTCGAAGAACTGTTGCAAACGCCTGGTGATATCTTTACGGTTTCGACGTTCCTTTATATTATGAGCCTCACCATTATACTGAAGCATCCACACCGGCTTGCCAAGTCGCCTGAGAGCCATAAACATCTCTATGCCCTGATACCAAGGCACTGCCCCATCGTTGTCATTATGCATTATGAGGAGCGGGGTCTCAACCCTGTCAGCATAAAACACAGGTGAGTTTGCCAGATAAAGCTGCGGAGCTTCCCAAAGGTTGCGTCCTATGCGGCTCTGCCCCACTTCATATTGTGCCTGGCGTGATTCACCGCTACCCCATCTGATACCGCCGAATGCAGATGTCATGTTAGCTACCGGGGCACCTGAGCCGGCACAAGCAAACATATTTGTGCGCGTGACAAGATAGGCAGTCTGATAGCCTCCCCAGCTCTGTCCGTCAATGCCGATTCTTTTCTTATCGATATTCGGATACTGACGGCACACCTCCTCTATGCCCGAGCATACATAATTATATGCGTTTTCCCCGGGAATACCGGCAGTATAATGAACATCGGGAACAAAGACCACATAGCCACGGCTTACATAGAAGGGGAAATTAATCCAGCTCCATGAAGGCTCCATGTCGTAATGACGGTAAAGGTCATCGGTATAGGTCTCATAGAAATATGAAATCATCGGATAACTCTTGTCGGCATCAAAATCTTCCGGCAGATAGAGCACCCCCTCGGAGGGTTTGCCATCGTAGGCATACCATCTGAACAGTTGTGCCGTGCCCCAGTTATATTCAGCCATCTGAGGATTAGTATCGGAGACACGCTTTGCCTCTCTTTTCTCAATATTGCGGCTTACATACACGTTTGGAGAGGTATTGAAGTTTTCCTGAGTCCATGAATAGACATTGGCATCCTTTGCCTTACGAATCATCCCAAATGCATACTCGTCGAGGAAATCAATCTTCGGGGCAACTGCCCTGCCGGTAAATTTCTGGGTGGCGAGTCCGTTGCGCTTATCATTGAAATCAAACAGGGAGAACAACACCGTATCACCAATCTTCAATGACTGAAATTCCGGGTCAGTCTTAACCATGCGTATTCTCAGCCCCTTATTTCTGCCTTCACCCGCAGTGACACATACCGGTTCTCTTTCCCCATTTGGGTCAAGGCTCCACACGTCATGGCGGTCATAGACAAGGATATCATTATCGTTTTCAGTCCACGCCATAATGCCGTATGCCTCCAGTTCCTTCAAAGGTACGTCCTGATTCTCATCCCATAAGGGATAAGGGACCCGGTCACTAATGACATTGGTTTTCCCTGTGGCAATATTATATGAATAATAATTTCGCCGGTCAAACCATACAATATATTTTCCCGCAGGCGACAGTTCAAACATGTCATTATGTGCGGTGGAAACTTCACGTGCTTCCCCTGTGACAATATTCTTTATCGACAGCTCCAGTGGGAACTGATAATCCCACTGCATTGAGATTACGGCATCTTTCGGATCTGCCAAAAGCGCCCAGTCAGAGTCCCAGCGATTAGGTGGGGTTACTTCAACCAACGGGTTATCAGTGGTGAGCACCTGAGAACCGGTGGCAAGATCCATCACAACCGGGAAAGTCTTTTCCCTGAGTTGGTCCACCATATTATTCTCCTTCGGAGGAGTATATGGTGCATCCCAACGCCAGATATCAAGCGAACCCTTTTCGAAATCCACCAGCGTAGTGTCGTCGGGAGCAATATATGGAGCGATTCCTACTATCAAACGCTTCCCATCATGTGAAAATTGTGGCTTGGAATATTGGTTGAGCATAAGATCATTACCATCAGAACCTTTTCCGGCATATCTTATTTCCATAGACTTGGCAGCCACAAGTGGGTCAGTAAGATCAACCAGATACAGTTCCGCTTTCTTAGTGCCGCTCTCAACAGAATCATTTGAGGCAGTGAAAGCCAACTGAGTGCCTGCCTCATTGATGACAGGTGTGCCGTAAAACTTTTTATCTCTGTCAATAAGATACATCGAAGTGTCAGGCAGCATTATGACCCCCATGCCATTGGTGATGAGTGAATCCTTTTCAGAACCTTTTATTTCAAAGGCGAGCTTACTCCCGTCTTTTGAAAAGACATAACTTCCAACCCAGTTTACCACCTTTGAAACTCTCTTCGGCAGATGTCTGACCACCATCGGTCTTCCGCATTCCTTGTCTTTGAGTTTATCAGGCTTGATATAAGTGGTGTCACATGAAAGCCACGCCACCCAATCACCACCCTCTTTCCCTGTCTTATAGGAAGTGACATTGCCTATCTTTTCAACATTTCCGGTGGAAAGAGTGATGATTGCAAGAGAATCCTGAGGCATATCATAACTCTTCTTCTTATCAATCTTAGCCTGACGTGTGGCTGCAAAGAAAGGCTTTATCAAAGCAAATGCCCATTTGCCGTCAGCAGAGAAAGCAGGACGATAGCCCCGTGCTATATCGATACGTTTCCCATTAGAGGTATTGTAAAAAGTGAGTACGCCGTCACCCTCCTGAGGATTGACGGAAAAAGATGCCCATTCGCCGTTGTTTGACACCGAATGATTTATCAACTTCTCCCAGCGGTCAAAGTCATCATGAGATAGAATTTTCTTTGAGGAAAGTCCCCCACAAGTCAATAAGACTGCAGAGGCAAACAATATAATCTTTTTCACACTCAGTCGATTTTATGAAGGTCATGTCCCATTCTCTCTTTCTTCGTGTGCATGTAGAATCTATTGTAGGGGTTTGGTTCCACTTCAAGGGGTACATTCTCAGTCACTTCAAGCCCATATCCCTCAAGCCCCACACGCTTTACGGGATTATTAGTCATAAGACGCATTTTCTTTATACCCAAGGCATTAAGGATATTGGCACCCACTCCGTAGTCTCTCTCGTCGGCTTTATGCCCGAGATGCAGGTTGGCATCTACAGTGTCAAACCCATTTTCCTGAAGTTTATAAGCCTTGATTTTATCCATCAGACCAATTCCACGCCCCTCCTGATTAAGATATACTATGGCGCCGCGCCCTTCCTTCTCAATCATTTGCATAGCCAAGTGAAGCTGTTCGCCACATTCACACCTCTTGGAGCCGAAGATATCACCAGTGGCACAAGATGAATGCACCCTGAGAAGAACCGGTTCCTCGGTTGACACATCCCCCTTTATCAAGGCTATATGCTCCAGACCGTTATCTTTCTGACGGAAAGGAATCAAGCGGAAATGCCCGTAGGCAGTAGGCATGTCAACCTCTTCCCCTTTCTCCACAATGGAGTCATTCTTCATGCGGTAAGCAATCAGATCGCGAATGCTGACTAACTTAAGCCCCCATTCGTCAGCTTTTCTGCGCAACTCGGGAAGGCGAGCCATTGTTCCGTCATCGCTCATTATTTCCATTAAAGCAGCAGCAGGATAAAAACCGGCAAGACGCGCAAAGTCAACGGCAGCTTCCGTATGACCACAACGCTGAATCACCCCACGGTCTTGTGCATAAAGAGGATTTATGTGTCCCGGACGCCCGAATGTCTCCGAAGTGGATTTCGGATCAGCAAGCGCACGTATTGTGGCAGCACGGTCGGCAGTAGAGACACCGGTAGAGCATCCTTCCAACTTGTCAACCGTCACAGTAAAAGGCGTACCGAGCACTGAGGTATTGTCTTCCACCTGATGTGGCAAGTCAAGTTCACGGCACCTTTCATTAGTGATGGGAGCACACAACACTCCGCGTGCATTCTTCAGCATGA
Source organism: Bacteroides sp. (assembly GCA_014802265.1). Lineage (GTDB taxonomy): Bacteria > Bacteroidota > Bacteroidia > Bacteroidales > Muribaculaceae > Lepagella. The sequence continues at coordinate 86,334 of JAAVCP010000071.1, forward strand.
AATTCACATCGTCAGGCGTGATTTTCTCGGCAGCGATAATAAGGTCTCCTTCGTTTTCACGATCCTCGTCGTCTACCACTATTATAAATTTACCCTCTTTGAAGTCGGCTATTGCTTCTTCTATTGTGTCGAGCTTTATCTTGGTGTCCATTTGGAATTTTGAGTTTGTAAAGTTAAGTTATTGGTTATTTGTTGGCTATTGAACAATGAAAATTGAAAAGTTAACACTGCCATAGACCCTGTGTTGATAAAAACCGGGGAGCGTAGAGAAATCTCGTGTGCGAGAATGCTCAATCACTACTACTGATCCGGGCTTCACAAGTGGTGAGTTAAGAATAAGTTCGGGCACTTCCTCAAATCTTGGGTGATCATAAGGTGGGTCAGCGAAGATAATATCAAAACTCCTGCTCGAGGTTGCTATAAATTTAAATACGTCACCCCTAATGACTCTAAGGGCAGAATCACCAAGTTTTTCCACCACACTTCTAATAAAGTTTGCCTGAACCGGAGCCTGCTCCACAGCTATCACCTCCGTGCATCCTCTCGACAAAAACTCGAGGCTTATCGCCCCGGTACCTGCAAATAAGTCAAGCGCCGTCTTTCCCTCCAGGTCTTCTATATTTTCAAGCACATTGAAAAGATTTTCCCGTGCAAAGTCAGTAGTGGGACGTGCCGTTATATTTTTTGGCACATCAAATCTTCTTCTGCCGTATTTCCCTCTGATTATTCTCATCTGTTGCTTTTTATGGATTTATAGTTGAGCGGCATTAACCGCCTTGAATAATTCTTTCAATTCTTCAGTCACTCCCTCTCCTGAAAGCATGACAGGGGTAGTCTTCACATTCAGCTCGTAGACATCTATAATGTTAAGGGCATGATATACTATGTCGGCTGCACAGGCAAAGGGATGGGTAGATGCCGACAAAAGGTTCCTACCGTCAAGCAACACGAAATCTGCTTCCCGTTCTCTTGCCTCCAAATACAATTTCACGCCGTCATTAGTTTGCCTGAGGGTTCTGACCTTACTCATAAGGTTCGATTCTAATTTTGCACCCGGGAAAGTTCGGTTAAGAAAACCCTTTATGCCGGTCACAAGACAATGAGCTGCCATAAGATCACCCTCAATATCAACCATCACGTCTGAAGGGTCAGCCTTATATACAGAAGTATAAACATTTTCTTCAGCACCCTCAATGTCTTCCATAGCCTCCGTAGGCATAAACAGAGTCTTTGGATCATACACTATTATACGCGCCGAATAATCTTCAAGCACCCGAGGGTGATCATAGACCGCGTTTTCAATATTTCTCAGAAGATTATCAGAATCAGGCTCCCATTCTGTAGCGAACAGGAGCTGTGGTTCGAGATCGGTGTGGATAGTATTTTCAATATGGGCGCACATGCCGGACGCGCTGATTTTTACTATCAGGCGCCATTGTCCCGTGTCTGCATAATCCGCCGCTGTCAGTATGTTCATATATCAATTTTTTATTGGGAGTTGTCAGGACAACTTCATTCACAGGGCGAAATTACAAAATAAATCCCTTATTTGCAAAGGTCAGCAGGTCATCTCACCACAAAGGCTGTATTCCATGTAGTTTTTAACCTCTTCGGGCGACAGTCCAAGACCAAGAAGATACATCAGTTTAGTGATGGCTGCCTCAGATGTAAGATCATGACCCGACACTACTCCGGCATGGGCAAGCTCAAGACCTGTGACATATCGGAAAGGATGAACACTTCCGTTGTTACACTGGGTGATATTGACTACGACTATCCCACGGTCAACAGTATCTTTGATAGCGTCAATAAACCATTGGTCGTTAGGACCGTTGCCGGCACCGAATGTCTTAAGCACAACACCTCTTATCCCTGGCGTACTGAGCATGTGTCTTACCACTGATTCTTTTATGCCTGGGAAAAGATCGATGTAAAGCACGTTACGATCCATTGTATAATGCACTTTCAGTGGACGTTCCGGATTCTTGCATCTCCATAAGGCATCACGATTGAAAGCAATTCCAAGACCTATTTGGGCAAGCTCAGGATAGTTGTTGCTTTTAAATGCATTAAAGTTGTCAGCACTTCGTTTGGTGCTTCTATTGCCGCGCCACAGATAATTTTCAAATAGGATGGCAACCTCCCTAATGATATGCTCCTCGTTCATGTCACGTGCGGCAGCTATCTGCAGGGCGGTAATAAGATTCTCCTCCCCATCAGTACGTACCTCCCCGATGGGGAGTTGTGAACCCGTGATTATAACCGGCTTTGCCAGATTCTCAAGCATAAAGCTCAAGGCAGAAGCGGTATATGCCATTGTGTCTGTGCCGTGAAGCACTACAAACCCGTCGTATTTTTCATAATTGTCTTCAATCACTTTGGCAATCTGTGCCCAGTGTTCTGGAGTCATAGCTGAAGAATCAATGGGCTGCTCAAACTGATAACTGTCAATGCCAAAATCAAGCATCTTAATCTTAGGCACATTTTCCAGTAAATGATTAAAGTCGAAGGGCTCAAGTGCCTTCGTTTCAGGATTTTCTTTCATTCCGATGGTACCACCGGTATAAATCATCAGAATATTGGGACGTGAGGAAACTGACATGATGTGGTATTAATTGGTTTATCTTCTCTGCAAAATTAGCAAATTGCAATTAAATATGCAATAGTTTTTCAAAAAATCAGCACAGAATCTGTCACTTTTTAATAGATTCTCCTAAAATAATCATATCTAAAGCCCCTTTTACTTCCGTTATGACCAAAATTACTCCGTAGGACGAAGCCAGCGATAGCCATAGAAATGCTGATTTTCTAATTTAAACAAACGCGACAATGGGTATGGGTCTTCTACCACCAGACCGTTTTCATGAGAAATATGAATAAGATGAGGTTCCCCATTTACCATTTTCACAAACCCTATGTCATAGATATCATTATCCGGCTCATTTGAAAGCATAATTACAATGTCGCCGTCTTCCATAAGATCTTTTACCTCTTTATTTCCCACACTCTGTTTTTTAAGATGAGGAATCCTATGGCTGCGGAAACCCATTTCTATCATTCGGATCTTATCTTTCACATCCGGATTTTTCATTGCAGGATAATCGTCGGCATGACGGGTGACGTAATCGAGTGTCTTGGGTTTGAAACTGCCGCCTCCTATATATTCTGTCATCTCTTTAAGATTGCCTCGATAAATATTATCCACAATCCAGTCTGCACCATAGAAATATTGAGACACGAACCCCTCGTCCTCCCCCTTGCGCCGGCTATAGTCTTCAAGAGATATCTCATACTGTCTCTCTACCGGCATATGATGAAGACTCGACTTTGCAAGTGCAAGCACATTGTTGACAAATCCCATTCTGTCAAAACCGTGGAGATTGACCATAAGTGTGCCTATGCTGTCATTGTCGGCAGCAGGTGCCCAGGGAGTACCTGTCAACTCAATGGCAGCAGCCACGCATCGCTCACCCAGCTTATTCTCTATTCCTTGCAGTTTGTCTAAGATTTCTCTTGCTTTCACAGTGTCAGAGCTGCAATGCACCCTTACACCGGCTGATATGTCGGGCACGCCGAGACTCAATACTGTTAAAACTGCAAGATGCGAGATAAGCCTGCTTATGTTGTGTAGTGATTTCATACTGTATTATTTTTGTGCAAAATTAACAAAATTTCAGATATAAGAGTGTTTTTTAGGAGAAGTTATTGTCAATATCAGTAATTTAACCCTAATATTCTGCTCACAGAAGTAGAAAAAATTATAATTTTGCAAAGTTATGAGTAATGTAATTGAAATAACCTCCCTTAATCATCCCGGCATAGAGATTTTTGCCACCCTCACGGAAGCTCAGCTACGCAACCGTATAGACCCGCAAAAAGGGATTTTCATAGCAGAAAGCCCAAAGGTGATAAACACCGCTCTCTCAGCCGGACATGAGCCGCTCGCTATTCTGTGCGAGCGCAGACATATAACCGGCGATGCGGCAGACATTATTTCCCAATGTGGCAATATTCCGGTTTATACCGGTGAACGCGAGTTATTGTCAGCATTAACCGGTTATACGCTAACCCGTGGAGTGCTGTGCGCTATGCGAAGACCCATGCCACCTGCCGTCAGCGAAATTTGCAGAAACGCAAGGCGTATTGCGGTGATAGACGGAGTGACCGACACGACAAACATAGGTGCCATTTTCCGTTCTGCCGCAGCTTTGGGAATTGATGCAGTATTACTGACCCCCACCTCTTGTGATCCACTTAACCGCCGTGCCATAAGGGTATCAATGGGTAGCGTGTTTCTTGTGCCTTGGACATGGCTTGATAGCCCAATCTCCTCTCTCAAAGATGACGGCTTCACAACTGTGGCGCTTGCATTGACTGACGATTCAATCTCCATTGATAATCCTGAGCTATGCAGCCGGCAGAAACTTGCCATCATACTTGGCACAGAGGGCGACGGTCTGGCAAAGGAAGTAATTGCGGATGCCGACCTCACAGCTAAAATACCAATGGCACATGGCGTTGACTCCCTAAATGTGGCAGCTGCCTCTGCGGTGGCTTTCTGGCAATTACGCATTAGGTAAATAAAATTCATAAACCCTGATAATGGACAAAATTGATAAAATAATATTTGCCGGAGGTGGAGGGCATGCCCTCTCTCTGTTGGAGTCTCTCCCATCTGATGACTGTGTGGAGGGATACCTCGCACCGTCACCGACCCCCTCCATGCCGGTTGCTTATTTAGGAGATGATGTGACCGCCCCGGAATTAATCCGCTCCCGCTTCCTCTTTCATATAGCTTTCGTATATGCCGGTCTCCCCTTGATGAATAAACGCCGTTCACTAATCTCGCTTTATGAAAATTACGGTGCGGAATTTGCTTCCGTGATTGCCAAATCTGCCATTGTGACCCGCCACTCCAAAATAGGGAAAGGGGTGGCAATACTTAACGGAGCAATAGTCAATAGAGCTTCTATTGGAGATTTCTGCATCATTAATTCAGGAGCTATTGTCGAGCATGACTGCCAATTGGACAGCAACACGTTTATAGGTCCCGGCTGTGTAATCGGTGGTGGGACTGTCATCGGGAAAAACTGCTTCATAGGACTTGGCTCCAAAATTAAAAACGGTATAACCATCGCAGATGATGTGACCGTGGGAATGGGTGCTGTCGTAACCCGAAATCTTTTAAAACCAGGAATTTATCACGGTTCACCCCTGCGTTGTTTCAATCTTTCAAATAAATAATATATCATGAAACCTATAATCATTGCTGAAGGGGGAGTAAATCATAACGGCTCCCTGGCGACAGCATTAAAACTTGTTGACACAGCTGCCCGTGCCGGAGCTGACTACGTAAAATTCCAGACCTTCAAGTCTGATAAACTCGTTACCGACAAGGGAAAGACAGCCGATTATCAGAAAGCAAATACTAATACGGAATCGCAGATTGATATGCTGCGTCGTCTGGAACTCCCCTACGATTCTTTCAAAATAATTGCTGATCACTGTAAGGAAAAAGGGATAGGATTCCTTTCCACACCCTTTGACATGGAAAGCATTGATTTCCTGTCATCGCTTCAAATGGATTATTTCAAGATACCATCGGGGGAAATTACAAATCTCCCTTACCTTAGAAAAATAGCAAGTATGAAAGTGCCCGTAATTATTTCAACGGGCATGTCAACTTTAGCAGATGTTGAGAATGCCCTTCAGGTAATGTACGACGGTGGAATGTCACGTTATGACATTACTCTTCTTCACTGCAATACCCAATACCCCACCCACTTTTCCGATGTCAATCTACGGGCAATGATAACCCTGCGCGACGCTTTCGGAGTGAATGTGGGCTATTCTGACCATACTCCAGGCATTGTGGTGCCTGTTGCGGCTGTGGCACTCGGGGCAACCGTAATTGAAAAACACTTTACCCTTGACAAGAGTATGGACGGTCCCGACCATATTGCCTCTCTAAGCCCGGATGAACTGGAAGACATGGTCAGGGGGGTGCGTCATGTGTCAATGGCTCTCGGCTCACCTATAAAGAGAGTGACCTATTCAGAAAAAAAGAACATAACCGCTGCCAGAAAGAGCATCGTGGCAGCTAAGAAGATAAAAAAAGGTGAGATATTCTCGGAAGAAAATATCACTGTAAAACGTCCCGGCAATGGCTTATCGCCCATGCTATGGGATATGGTTATCGGACATGCCGCTACAAAATCCTACCTCCCTGACGAACCGATTGAACTCTGACTAAGGAATGAAAAAAATATGTTTCGTCACCGGCACCCGCGCTGATTACGGGATTATGTCGCGACTTATGAAGCGTTTGAGAGAATCACATGGCACACAGTTGCAAATTATTGCCACTAACATGCACCTCTCTCCGGAATATGGCATGACCGTAAATGAAATTGAGGCAGATGGATTCCACGTTGATTGTCGCGTTGATTCCCTTCTCTCAGGTGATTCTCCGGCAGCCACAGTAAAGTCGATGGGGCTGACTCAGATTGGCATGGCTGATGCTTTCACGCAGCTTCAACCGGACTTAGTGGTCATTTTGGGTGATCGTTACGAAATGCTTGCTGCCGCCTCATCGGCATTGATATTCCGTATACCAATAGCACACCTCTATGGGGGTGAGACCACCGAAGGAGCGTATGACGACAGCATACGCCATGCCATCACTCAACTCTCCGACTATCACTTCACCTCTACCCCACAATATGCAGAGAGAATCATATCAATGGGTAAGGATTCTTCCCGTGTGTTCTGGGTAGGGTCATTAGGGGTTGACAATATCCGCTCCAGTCCAAGCATGACGCTTGATGAGTTGGAAAAATCATTAGACTTCAAACTGGGTAATAAGTTTGTAGTAGCCACATTTCACCCTGTTACAACTATACCCGGCGAGGAAGAGAGGCAGACTTCGGCATTGCTTTCTGCCCTTGAGTCAATAATTGCCGAAGATTGGAAGATTCTGTTTACTATGCCGAACTCAGACACCGGGGGTAAAAAAGTGGCTGCATTAATAAAGGATTGGAGTGAGCGTCATGCCGACAATGTGAAAGCCGTTCAGTCGCTCGGCAGGCTAAGATATTTCTCCGCTCTCAGCCATGCAGCTGCTGTGGTGGGAAATTCTTCAAGCGGACTGATAGAGGCACCAAGTTTCGGCATTCCCACTCTCAATATTGGCGACCGCCAGAAAGGACGCGCAAGAGGCACCTCCGTATTCGACGTGGCAGCAGAGAAAAATGATATTATAAGAGGACTGCACACCGTGCTTTCTCCTGAATTCAGAATGCTTGCAGCAGATAGCGACAATCCCTATGCTAAAACTGACACCCTTCAAGAGATTTACTCCATTCTTGTCAATGTGGTAAAAAACAGCAAATAAACTTAACTTTTGTCAAACTATATGTAGAAGTTTGTTGTTATGTTATAAGACAATAGCAGGAATATTAATCTATAATTCAATATATTTATGAAAAAATTTACCTCCATCGTAGCAGCTTCTGCTTTAGCATTTGCAGCTCTCCACTCTACCGACACAGAGGCTTGTACCCGAGTAGTGTATCACGGTCAGGATTCCACTTTCGTAATCGGACGTTCCCTTGATTGGAAAACTCCCATCCCCACAAACCTTTATGTTTATCCGGCAGGTATGGAGAAAGTTGGTTCTGATGCACCCGGTGCGATCAAATGGACCTCCAAATACGGAGCTGTATATGCCGTGGGATATGATGCCGGAATCACGGAGGGCATGAATGAGAAAGGGCTTATCATAAACGGACTTTTCTGCAAGGGAACAGTCTATGACAATGAAGACACCCGTAATCTTCCTCCTATGTCATTGGCAATGTTTGTAGGCTGGCTGCTGGATATGAATGCCACCACCGATGAGGTAATTGAAGTTCTCAGCAAGCATGATTTCTCACTCAGTGGTGCCACTTTCGACGGTGGAACAGTTTCTGCCCTTCACTGGGGCATCACAGATGCTTCGGGAAAGACAGCTATCCTTGAATTTGACCACGGCGACGTGAAGATATATGATTCGGGCGACATCTGGGCAATGACTAACGACCCGCAATGGCCCGACATGGAAGCCATCATAGCTTATTGGAATAAAATTGGTGGCGTACACATGCTGCCTGGTACCGTCAGCAGTCCTGACCGCTGCACACGTGCAAATTTCTTTGCCCACCATGTTGAGTCAGTATCTGACCCGTCACTGGCAGTAAGCATCGCACGCAGCATTCTGGTCAATTCATGCGTGCCTTATACCTATCTCATAGAAGGTGAGCCTAACGTGTCGTCAACCCAATGGCGTTCTTTTGCCGACATAAAGAATCGCCGCTACTACTTCGATATCGTCACCAACATGGGTTACTATTATGTTGATCTCACTAAATGCGACCTACGCAAGGGAGCTCACGTGATGAAACTCGACACAGCTAAAGAAACCATGCTCATCGGAGAAGCTAACCATGCATTGAAAAAATCCGCACCCTTCACCCCCAGCTACTAAGCCAAATCCCAATTACAGATTGGATTATAAATACTTTTAAATAGGGTGTATCAAAATTCGGAATTTTGATGCACCCTCTCCTTTTATCATAATCTTCTGTATATCGCCAGCTTGTATTACAGTTCCCTCTTGCGTTCTGTGAGTGAGCCCACGGGCTCACTTAATTTTTTGATAGTAACTATCCGAACAACTATATACTTATATAAGTAACCATTATCCTCCGGCTCTTGTCTACGAATATCCACACATCACCGTTATTAGAGTCCCGATCTACCCCCGAGCTTCTCCGCATATCCTGTTTACCCCTATGCAGATGTCGCTCCGATACTGTGCCATCACTATGCGATTGTTCTCATTCAAATTAAACAGGGTGTTTTTGAACGCAAAGTTCGCACTCAAAAACATAACTAAAGGTCAGCTTTGTTCGGATGTTGATATAAAAAGACTCCGGTGTTTGCCGGAGTCTTTTTTATATCAACATGTCAATAACGATCAACGAACAATGAGCTTCTCAGTCTTAGTGCCCTGCTTCTTGATTACAAGCTGACCCTTTTCAGGATTAGCGATCTCTACACCCTGAAGATTGAAATACTTAACAGGAGCATTGGTATTGTCAACGATACCTTCTACACCGGCTTCGGGGAAGATAATTTTAGCCTCCATATTAAGAGTATTTCTGGACTCATCCATCCAACCGTAACCTGCATATGGTAACTCGTTAATACCAAAACATGCGCTGTTTACCCATTTGCCTCCATTATTGATAGAAGGAAGTGTCAAAACGCCATCCTTTAATGTAGCAAATGGATACCCACTCTGTTCCATATAGGCTATGACAGTGCTTATAGGAGCACCCTCTGCAAAAATAAACATTCCCATAAAGTCAGTAGGATAAAGTTGATAGATACCCATCTCTGAATTACAGAAATTAGCAGGCACAGGATATAAGTAAACATGATCAGGATCAGCTGCATTAAACTGAATGAAACCGGCTCTGTCTGCATATTCATTATAGTCAGCCAACGGTGTGCCTACACCATAAGGATTTATAATGCGATAGACATTCTCATCAGTTTCACTTTGCTGAAGCTCTACTTCATACAGATAATCGGGCTCACCCTGAGCACCGGTTGTGAAATTAGACATAATCCAACCATCTTGCAGGGTTGCTGTGCCCATAGATTTCCAACCTACAGTGAGATCACTCTCAGGAGTATTGTTTTTCTGGAAAATAGGGCTTAATGCACCAAACACCCAACCGTCAGTTTCTGAAGCCACTGCCACCATCATATCCTGCATGATAAAGCCTGATCCATTATATGTCACTTCAAGCTTATCGGCGTAGTCAAGCTCATCTGCATCATTAGCGGCAAATGTCCAAACCTCAAATTGGTAATCCAGAAAAGATACCGGGGTACCACGAGTAAAAACAATCTTGTCGCCGGAAACTGTTACCGGAACCTCAACCTGTAATTCAGTCCCGCTAAGAGAGAATGGGAAAGTAACTACGAATTCATCGTCACCTTTCTCCTCGAAGAAAGCCTCTCCGGCAAACTGATAAACATCCTGTGAATTAACAGCTGCAAGATAATCAAGATAGGTTACATTGTAGTCACCTTCAACCACAGATGAAGTGGCTGCTGATTTAGCAACTTTCTTACCATTCTCATTAATCTTATTAAGAATGGTAGCCTTGTCGAATTTCTGCAACTTGATGCCGTCTGCCAACTTAATCGGAGACAACTCTGCAGCCGTAGCGCCCAGTGCAACAGATGCCATAAGCGCAAGTGTGTAGAATTTTACTTTCATTGTTAAATGTTTAGTTTGAATTATTGAAATCTTATTAATCAGGGTTTGCTGTCAATGTTGCTTACCGACTGCAAAGTTAATCAAACTTTAATAATAACCAAAATATATTATTAATTTTATTTAAAAATTTTTTATTTTATAAAATGAGGTAAATGTCTCATATATCAAAAATGAAATGAACCCACGGCCTCACTCACAGAACGCAAGAGGGAACTATAATACAGGCAGGCGATATAAGGAAGATTATGATAAAAATAATAGTAGTGTGCATCAAATTTCGGAAATTTGATGCACACTACTCATTTTATTTAATTCAATTATAAGGTGAAATCCTTATTAATATACCACCTTCTCTATCTTATCACCCTGTCTCTTTATCAGCAAAGCACCCTTTTCAGGATTCTTAACTTTAATGCCCTGAAGGTTATAATAAATTGCCGGAACATTGGTGTAATCCTCAATTTCCTCTACACCTGAACCTCCAATCAGTTTAAAATATAACACATCGGCATTCGGAACTTGCACCATACCTTTTGTGCCCTGATAGAACAAGTAGCCGGCATAAGTAGAATTCAATGAACCCACCGACATATTAATCGTTGTGCTTAGATCACAAGACTCACCCTCATTAAGAGGAACCAATGGTTCAAATATAGAACTCATCAGAGATGAACCGGAAGATGCTGCATTAAACACTGCAAGATATAGCGGATAGCCGAAGAAACCCTTGGTATTTGTAAAGCTTAGATCAATTTCTATATTCTCAATATCGGTGATCTGATAAACCTGACTCATACCGGCACCCGGCACAATTGATTTGGAACTTTCCTCACCTACGATTTCAAATTTAGTGATGTCTAATGATGGAACAATATTGCTGACATACATATCAACTGTTTCAGTCAGGTCATAATATGTATTTGAACCCGGATCATTCCATCTCAGTTCATAAGTCCTTCGAGATGTAGGAGCGGAAGCATTGGAAAGAGTTCTAAATTGTGTGGTGAACTCATAAACCAATGTCTCATTAGGCTGCAATGTCAAAACTACGCCATCACCCATAAGATTAAGTTGCCCGTTGAAAAAGAGCTGTGGATAAAATCCCTGTGTCATTTCCTTTTCACTGTCATTGGTAACAGTGATTTCGAATGTGGCATAACTACCAAAATAAAGCTCTGTCTTTAGTTCAGCCTTATCAAGTTTAACCACAGGGGTCGGCAGATCTTCAACTTCAAGATTATCTCCTGTCTTGGTCACATAAATATAATTATATGCCTCTGCCTCAGTGAGCACCGGGATCCAGGTATCTGAATTGGAATTCTTTGTAGATATTACCACTTTATATTTTCCATCAGGCAGATCGGTGGGGAAATCACATGAGAACTGACCATTGATGCCACTGTAAGATATGGAAAGATAATCTCCTGATCTCCTATAATCCGGAGCAGCCACTCTCGCACTCTTATTAAGTATGTACTGAGTTTCTGCCTTACCATCTACGGATTCAATAGCCACACCAATTGCAAGATTAACATCACGCACATTGGTATTTACCCACTGGCTTGTCATGCCGTCACGTACAATCTTTAAAGTGAGTCGGTTATTCTTTACACTACCGGTAAGCTCACCAAACTGTGTGAGAGTTGGCTGATAGATCAGTTCTTCGGTAGGTTGTACGCCAGCAAGGATATCCTGACTATAGTTAAAGCCGCCACCGGCACCGCCACCAATACCGATTGCACCGGGATTAAGAGAGTCAAGAATAAAATAACCGTCAGACATACCGCCCCAGCCCCAATTGAAATGGTAGAAGCCATCTCCACTGTAGCCATCACAGACAAACTCATGGCCACCTGATGTTGACTGTGCTCCATAAAGTATGGGACGCCCATTCGACACTTCATTATACACCATATCATCCCACTGCGTAGCGGTGTAATAGTTACGCTGACAATACTGGATATTGGGATTATAAAGGAAATTATCTATCATTGCCTTGGCAGCAAGAAGACTGAAGGTACCCGACACGGAAGTGTTATATGCCATCTGTGAGGCGTAGCCGCATGCCTTCATCAGGTATGCCACGGCGTCAGCCTCCTCATCAGTATAAGTTTCGTTATAGGAATCCAGCATTTTATCCCACTGAAAATCCTCAGCACCCAACTGCATTGACTCGCTGCGACCTGTGGCAGGGTTAGTGATTACACCTGTACCCATGGCAGTCTCAGGATAGTTCCAATATTTCATTACCTGTGCCATGGCGGTTGCCACACAACCTGTAGGTGTCGCAACACTGCCTATCCTTGGAGTATAGAGATTAAATGGCTCACTCTGATTCCAGATAGTCGACATCAAAGGTTTAACCGGTTCTCTTGAATCTTTTGCCGGTGCTTTATAAGCGGGAAGACCATGTTCTCTGGCATATTCCACCTGCCTTGAATATTCTGAGAGCCATGCCTTCATTTGAGGAGGCATATTGTCTACATCAAAATTACCTTTGTCAGCATAACCGAGCAACGGAGCTACGGCATCATCCGCACTAAGCAACATATACCCTTCGGTTCCTTTGGTTCCAAAGACATACATTGCCGGCATGCCATTCTCTGACTGATAAGTAAATAGAAGATCCTTGTTAACCTGTATCATTCCTTTTACTTTTTGCCCGGTGTGTGAGGACATTCTCTGAAGCGCCTGTTCCGGGGTAACATATTCTGCGTTCATCCCAAAAGCAGCCGCAAGCAGGAAAGCTCCTAAATACAGTTTCTTTTGCATCGTATTGGTGTTAATTGTTTGATTGTTATGGTTATTTCAGACCACAAAGATAGTGATATTAATTTAAAAAACAATAAAACACTATGTTTTTTTTCTAAACTCAGATTCACTTTATCTCACAATATGTTTTATAACATAAAAATCGGGTCACACTTTAAAGTGCAACCCGATTTTTATTAATTTATTATTAAATTTATTATCTCTTCATCACTATATCAGTAGCGGCATCCAACGCGCCAAGCTGCTGGTCAAATGATGAATCAGCAAAATACCATGCAAAACCCATAGCCTCGTCAAAAGTGATTGTGTTGTAGTCTTCACTTATGATACCTGTCAGGACAATATCATTAAGCGTCATACTGATACTTCCCTGGGCAGTGCGCTGAGCTGCAATAAGCCACATCAGGTAAGTGGAATCTTGACTATATGTACCGATGGTCTGAGGAATAATGATTTCAAGATATCTCATGTCAATTGACTCGTCATCAAAGAAATATACCTGAGCAGAAGAAAGACCGTCAGTGGCGTAAGCAGGATACATACCGTCAAGTGTAAGTTCTACGCCAAATTTCTTGGAATCCTCATCATAACCTGACAGAGAAACACTCATACTCTGTTCAGCATTATTAAAATCATAATAAGTCATTGACCATGATCCCTGTACTCTTTCATAAGGATTGGAATCATTATCTTTTATAATTACAAGAGTAGTAGCCGCAAGACCTACAGAGGCACCCTCTGCTGACTCAATAGTGACGATAAAGCTTCTGTCTTCATTTATCTCTTTGTCATCAACAGTATAGATCTCGATATTGCCCACCATATCGTCAGCTGATATTGTAATCACATCAGATGTGACTATATAGTTACCAATCCAGGCGCCGTTTGACTCCTCAAAGGGTTTTGCAGGATTGTTACCTGACGGGTCTACTTTAACCTTGACTTTGATATCACCATTAGGGGTACCGGTAATTTTCACCGGCACAACAAATCTGCCGACATGCTCCTTGATAGAGATTTCACTTTTTTCCATTTCTACTGTCACATCAGAGGCAGTGTTATAATCTTTGCTGTCGGAACAAGCAGACATTATAAACGCACTCAATGCAACAGCGAACAACTTTATATATTTCATATAATTATTCGTTGATAGTTAAATTAATTAATAACCCGGATTCTGCTCATTGGCAATCTGAGGATTCGCTTCCAGCTCATCTTTCGGAATTGGCCATACATATCTGTAATCACCAGACAGATAGGTCACCTGAGTGCCGGCATATACAAGCACTTCCGCAACTTCCTGGTAGCGAGAAGTGTAGTCAGTAGAACGAGTGAAACCGAGATTCCAACGACGGAGGTCGCTGATACGGAATCCCTCTCCAATAAGTTCTTTGGTTCTCTCCGCACGGATTTCGTTAATAAGAGTAGTGCCTGAATAGGTCTGTTCCTCATAGTTATACAGACGTGCCTTGCGGATATCATTCAAAGCCTTATTTGCCTTTGTTGCATCGCCTGATGCAGCGGCAGCCTCGGCAAGGATAAGGTAAGTTTCACTCAAGCGGAAAGGCTTGGGAAGATTCTTAAGTGCATTAGTAGAGGTAGTATTAAGGCTTGGATTACCTGGATACTTGATAAAGCAAGGGGCACTATAATAGCTACCTTCCACCTTTAATGAACGCTCTTCAAAGAAAGTGTCATAACGCACATCATTATCTTCGTCATACATAGCCAATGCATTAGCAGCAGCTACATAATCTGCTTTCTCCGGATCTGCATTTATCCATATTGAACCTGTTGCAGTCACTGCAGTAGCCTGTACCTGATCACCGTAAAGCACAAACAAAAGCTCGTTGCCTGTATCATTAGTCCAGATTTGAGAGTAATCTCTTGTGGTGCAAAGTTTGTAATTGGTGTTACTGATCACAGCCTCAGCCTTTTCTACTGCCAGAGCATATTCACCACGCAGCAGGGCAATACGTGCCTGAAATGCTTGCACAATAGAAGTGTTCAGATAATAGGAGTTAGGTTTACGGAAAGCAATTCTGTCAGTAAGACCGAGAGACTGTTCGTAGGCACTCATGTCATCGTAAGCATCTGCAAGGTCCTGCTCAATCAGGTCAAATGACTCTTTAAGAGTGTTTCTACCAGGATATTTAGCATAATCACTGGTTGGATCGTAGACAGTCACAATAGGCACACCCGAAGCCTTAGCATCAGGGTCAGTCAGAGTATATGCCTGGCAGAAATGGTCTACAAGATAATAATAGCTGTATGCACGAGTCCACTTTGCCTCCCCTCTGAAGAGTTGCAACTGTATTTTTTCCTCTTCCGTAATCTCATCAGATTCGAGCATAAGATCACAATAGTGAAGGAAATAATTCACAGACGCGATGGAAGCATAGGGATTCGACCATGCACCGGTAAGATCAGTGGTGTTGGAACTGAAGTTACCAATACTCATAACGCCAAGGGTATTACCGTTATTCTGCATACCGATAAACATATCTGCCTGAATGTCAGTATAACCAATATAGGCACCGGCGGTAAAGCCACGAAGCGTATTATAGAAACCATTGCGATATTTGGCAAGGTTGTCAAAGGTTTCAAGTGCCGTGAGGTCGTTCAACTGACCTACAGGTTCTTCTGTAAGGCTGCAAGAAGTGAACAAGGCACCTGTTAATATAGAACTTATTAATAATTTTTTCATAATGAACAGTATAGGCTTTATTATAATGTTAGCTCAAGACCAAATTCATACTGACGTGTGTTAGGATAACGGAACTGATACATATTTGTCAAAGGCTCCGGATCATAACCACTAAACTTAGTCACTGTGAAGAGGTTGCGGCCTGTAAAATGGAGAACGAGATTGCCAAGATGCATAGCATTCAGCACTTTCTCAGGAAGCTGATATGTCAATGTGAGAGTCTTCAAGCGAAGGAAGGAAGCATCCTCAAGCAGGCGGTCATCAAATTGAATTTCCTGACCGGCATTCGGATAAATGGTAACATCACCCGGCTTAGTCCAGACGTTAAGCATATTGACAGACTGGTTGAAGCTGCTACCCATATTTGCGTTCTGCATAAAGTAAAGGTCATTATTCATGATATACTTGTCTGCAGCCCAGTTGAAGTCAGCAGAGAGGGCGAAACCTTTCCAACGAGCATTTGTACCGAAACCACCAGTCCAAGGTGCATAGTAGCTCTTACCTGTCATGACAGCGTCTTCATCCTCGTTGTAAACTTTTGTAAGGTTGCCATTCTTATCATACCACTGCTGTCTACCGTCACGGGGATCGACGCCTGCATATCTAACATTGTAGAATTCGCCGGCTGAATGACCCACTTCATAACAGAAACCATAACCTGATAATACATATTTGTCACGACCATTGAAGAGCTCTGTAATCTCATTGTGGTTATAGTTGAAGTTGGCTCTTACGCCCCAATACCAATCTTTTGTACGGATAATGTCAGCCTGCACGCTTACATCGACACCTCTGTTGACCATTGAACCGATATTACCGGTACCACTACCAAAGCCTGTGGTGTAACTCCATGGAATACCCATAAGCATATTTTTGGTAGTCTTATTATAGAAGTCAAAGTCAACAGTCAACTTGTCAATAAATTTCGCCCTGAAGCCAGCATCGAAAGAATACACAGTTTCCCAAGTCAAGTCATAGTTGGTAGGACTTGCAATACCCAAGCTCTGGGAATTATTAGGACCATAACCTACGCCATAAGGGCTGACTGCACCATAAAACAGATAATCACCGATACTTGAGTTACCTGTCGAACCGTAGCTGACACGCACCTGAAGTTCATTAAGCCAATCCACTAACTCAAGGAATTTCTCTCTCTTGGCATTCCACATTGCACCCACAGAGAAGAAACTTGCATACTTGTGACGCGGTGTAAATTTAGAGCTACCGTCACGACGGAATGAAGTCTCAAAGAAGTAGCGATTATCATAATCGTAGGTTCCCTTAAAGAGGAGTGAATTGAAAGTACTCTTGGAATAAGACTGCCCAAGATTGCTTGGAGTAACCGTAGTAGCCTGAGACAAAAGCATCAGCTGACGATCCGTATAACCCTGTGCAAATACATTGAAAGCCTTGTTACGCTCAATTATTGACTCCTCACCGAAAAGCAATGTCATGTTATGAACATCGTTAAACAGATGGTTATACTCTGCGGTATGAGTATAGGTAAAGTTTGTCCAACGCTGGAATGCCTGTGAGTTTGATCCTTCATTTATGAATCCGGCATATTGACCGGTATAAGGATCTGCATCTCCAATCCAGTCACCCATCGGCGTCTGATATGACTCATAGGGATAGGAAAGACCTGATGCCTGGTAATCAAGAGCATCAACAGCCTGTTGTGCCCTGATGATAAGACCCTCTATAGGGCTGATCTGCTCATACAGGTTGACATTGGCTGTCACTTTTGTTCTCTCCTGTTTTCTTGTCTCGGTAATAAAGTCAGGAACGGTGGCACCACTGAAGTGAAGATACATAGCCTTCTCTCCATATACTAATTCTCCATTCTCGTCAACTGTGTAATAACGAGGAGAATCGTATGGCATTGCCCAGCGGGCAAACACCATCGGGTTAGAAATATAGATTCCATCGTTCGAGATCTGACTGTTAGTCTGATATTTTGAGTAGCCAAGGTTGGTCTTAACACCTACACGGAACCAATCATTAATTCTGCTGTCAAGGTTAACACGAATAGTTTCACGGCGCATACCTGACTGAGTGATGATACCTTCCTGGTCATAATGGTTAACAGAAAGATAATATGACAGATTTTCAATACCGCCGGAGAGAGAAGCATCTAATGAATAAACAGGTGCACTGCTGTTGAATGTTTCTTTTCTCCAATCAGTATCAATTCCGTATTTCATAGCTGCATCATAGACATCTTGAGAAACCGGACTACCGATTTTATCACGGAATTCAATATACTGTTTTGAATTCATCATCTCAATACCGTCTTCCACCATCTGTGACCAACCATAGTTTGCACGGAATGTAAATTTAGGAGCATCGCCATAGGCACCTCTTTTTGAGGTAATAACGATTACACCGTTGGCTGCACGAGAACCGTAGATAGCCACAGCAGAGGCATCCTTAAGAACTGTAATATTCTGGATGTCGTTAGGGTTAAGAGTGGTGAATATACTTGCATCAACAGGAGCACCGTCAAGCACGAACAATGGAGTTGTGCCGGCACCCAGTGAGCTTGTACCACGAATCTGAATAGACTGAACAGCCGATGGATCGCCTGAACCGGAATAAATGTTAAGACCCGGCACCTGACCCTGAAGGGCGTCAACGAAAGTAGGTGTAGGGATGTTTTCCAATTCAGCGGCACCTACTACTGCCATAGAACCAACCACTGAACCAACTTTTTTGGCAGAACCGTAACCGATAACTACAACGTCATCAAGATTCTCACCGGCGGTCTTTAGTTTCACAACCATTCCGTCAACCAAGTCTACAGTCTGGCTTTCATACCCGACATAAGATACCTGGACTTTCTTTACACTTGAGGGAACAGTGAGTGTGAAGTTACCGTCAAGGTCGGCTGCAACACCCTGCCCTCCGCCGATTGGCATTACAGTGGCGCCGATCAGCGGATCACCATTAGCCGCATCGACCACTGCACCGTGTATCGTCTTTGTCTGCGCCTGCAAACCAAGAGTACACGCCACCAGCGTCATCAAGATTAAAAACAGTTTTCTCATACTTTAATTTAAATTATACAAAAGTTATTATTGCTTTCTGTTTGGTTGCGATTTTAAGGTTTTAAGGTTGCTCGGAGACCAAAGGGGTGATCATAGGCATCAGATGCTTATCCAAGCAACTTGTAAATGCAAATTTAGCAGATTTTAAGACTTTAATAAAATAAGCTGATTTCATTTAACATAAATTTACAATTAAGAGTATGGATATTATGCCTTAAATTTATGTTTAAAAACATATATTCTCACACTCTGTTATCCTCATAGTCAAATTATGATATAAAATGCATCATTTTTTATAATTATTAGAATTTCTATCTCCATATATAAAGCAAAATGAAATATTATATTTTTAATTCAAAACATTATTATTTGTTTCACTTAATTAAAAAAATATTATTTTCTTGATAGGTGACTATTTTTTAACTTAAAATTTCTATAATTTTAACATTTAATTGTTAAAAATTTTAATTTTCAATTAATTTTTACTGTTTTTCAATAAATAGTATATTTGAATGATGCTACACTAATCTTCACGATTTTTCTCTTCTGAAATGGCAAAGTTAACTCCATTACAAATAAAAAAATGTTTGTAATGGAGTTAACGTAAAGAAACCAGGCATCATAAAATGATACCTGGTTATTAATTTTTAAATTGCTAATCAGAGCTTTAGCGACACTGAAGGATTGTTGGGGTCCCTTTAAGTCCTACATAGACCGCTTCCTTATTTTTACTCATATATTTGTCAACTTCATCAGCCGCCTCTTCCAAAGAGGATAAACTTGCCACAACCACATAGTATCTGTCATCTGTAGCTTTTGCTCCAAATGCTTTGTAACCTGCCGCCTGCAAGTCTTTTACCTGTGCCTCACAGTTTGTAGGCATCTTATAGACTGCCACGGCTACATTATAAGGCTTAATCTCAGCATCAGCATTAAGCGGACTCAATCTTAAAAACAAATAATCATATTGCTTGCCATTGATCTCCTTCTTTTCAGGATCGCCAATGCGAGTAAACCCTGCTGCCGGGAGATTAAGATCAGCATCATGCTCCTCTGCCTGTCGCTTGGCAAGGGCGGCGTCATATGCCGCCTTATAATTTTTCTCAGTGGGCTTACAGGAAGGAAGCAGAATACTTCCCGACAACACAATTGCCACAAACAGTATTTTCTTAATCATAATTTCTCAAGAATACGGGTTTCCCTCGGTTTAAAATTCTTAATGGCTCCTGCCGACTCTCGCAAAACAATGGTTTCACCCGTCACCACATCCCTATAAGCAGTCCCTACCGGTATCACTTCATCATATCGGCTCATGTCGACGTCAATCGGGATATCTCTACCATTCATCACCACTATAAAGGAGTCATCGCCGCTTCGGCGTTCATAAAGGTAAAGCCCATTGTCAGGCATGAAATGCTTCATGCCACCTTTTGCAGCAGCGTTGCTTCCCTTTCGCCATTTATTGACAGCAGCTATATAATCATACGCCTCATTCTGCAATGGGGTCCTCCCCTCTTTAATAAATGAGTTGACTTTGTCACCCGGGAATCCTCCGGGCATATCCTTGCGTATCATTCCGTCGCCTCCTTCACGGGTGCCGCTCATAAGCAGCTCGGTGCCATAATATATTTGTGGTATTCCCGGCATGGTAAGAAGCAGCGTAATCGCCTGTTTCCAATTTTGTAAAGAGTCTATGTCACTTTGGATTACTCGCTCAGTGTCATGATTGTCAAGAAATCGTAGCACCCTAAGCGGATTTTCATATACAAAATCAAGTGCCAGGTGATCATATATCTTGTTAAGACCGTTCCACGGATCAGTATCTGCCTTAAACGGCGCAAGATCTGCCGATTTTATCATCAAAGGGAAGTCCATCACTGTCGGCAAATGTGTATCATTACCCGAAGCGATTGAAAGAGGTGAACCACCCTGCCATCTGCCAATTCCGGCAACATCCCCAAACCAGCATTCCCCTACTATATTAAAGGAGGGATATTCAGCAAGCACAGCATCAATCCACCCTGCCATGGCTCTCTCGTCGGCGTATGGATATGTATCCATGCGGATTCCGTCAATCTGTGATTCCTCAATCCACCATATTGAATTTTGAATCAGATATTTCATAAGATGAGGATTACGTTGGTTCAGATCAGGCATGTCTCTGACAAACCAACCGTCGGCAGAGATCTTTTTGTCATAATCTGAGGCATATGGGTCAGTAAGGGTTGACAGGCGGTAATTAGTCTGATGAAATTCATCGGGAAAATTCAGCCAGTCTTTACTTGGCATATCCTCAATCCAAGGGTGACCTATTCCGGAATGATTAAAGATCATATCCATGACGGTCTTTATACCCCGGTTATGAAGTGAGTCAATCATCGCTGAGTACTCCTCGTTTGAACCGAAACGGGGATCTATGGCATAATAATCAGTGGTGGCGTAGCCATGATAACTGCCACCTTTACCGGGCATATCGTTTTCAAGCACCGGATTCACCCAGACCGCAGTGACACCCAAGTCATCTATATAATCAAGATGGTTTATTATTCCTGCAATATCACCTCCGTGACGCATATTGGGGTTCTCACGGTTCACCTCCGCCCGGTGTTTCATACGTGCCACCACATTATTAGAGGGGTCGCCGTCAGCAAAACGATCGGGCATAACAAGATATAGCACATCTCCGGCATCAAAACCCTGTGCCCCTTTCTGCGGCACACGTTTCCGGAGTTCGTACTCCTTCTTTACTGTCTTCTTCCCCTCACTCCATTTTAGAGTCATCTTCCCCGGCACGGCAGCCGGAGAAACAGAAAGATATACATACTGCCAGTTAGGAGAGCCGTTAAGCCGAACCACACTGTCAACCTTTACACCCGGATAGTCAACTGAGAATTGAGAATTTTTGATATTATCACCATATACCTGAAGCTGAAGCGACGTGTCATGCATACCCACCCACCAATGAGGAGGGTCAATACGATCCACACTAAATGCGGCAGCCACCGACGGGCTTGTAATAGCCGTCAACATAAGAATCTTAGTTAAGCTTTTCACCCTTAATCAATTAGTAATTAGAAGTTATTAATGGGATTATTTGATAATAAAAGATAAACGACCAATGATTAACTAAGAAGTCATCACTGATCGTTTATTATTAATAATTTATATTCAATCTTTTGTACTTATCATTGATTAGTCGACTTGGATCACGAGGAACGAGGTCATACTCCAGAATTCCTTGGGATTAGTGATCTTGAGAGTCTTAATCTTATCTTCATTTTCAACAAGCTCATAGGAATCTTCCGGCATATTAGTCCAGATTTTCACCTTCTTGGAACCTGTAGGGATAGTGGAGAGGGTACGCTTGTCAGCCTTAGTGAAATAAGATTCATTGAATTCACCTTTCAACACTTTAGTCTGACCAAGGAATTTCTTTTCAAGAAGACCATTCTTCTTTAACTCCTTATTAGTTCCGATAGCATAATATACTGTGTTGGCAGCATTCTCGGCAGCTACTGTGGCAGCCTCGGCAGCTTCCTTAGCCTCTGTCTCTACCTGTACCTGCTGTTGAGCTACCGCAACCTTATTAGTGAGAGTATCGATTTGCTGACGGGCAGACGCCAAATCATTCTCGAGTTGTGCGATTTTAGTATCTTGCTTGGCGATGCGATCTTTCAACTGAGTGATGGTCTTACTCAATACACTGTTTTCTTTGCCTGTGTTTTTCAACTTGGCTTCCATCTGATCGAGAAGTTGCTTATTAGCGGCAAGGCGTGCCTTGATATTGGCAAGATTCTGGCGGATTTCGGCACGACGATCCATACCCTCACCGGCACCCATATTATATAGGAGTCCTTCCTGCATATTAATTGAGTCAAGACCGGTATAGATATCACCCATAAGAAGCATTAATGAGTCGTTGAAGCTGCTTGCCTCTGCATACTCAGCAGACAGTTCTGCAATGCGGACTGAATCTTCAGCCAACTTCTTGTCGGTGCCGGAGCATGAAGCAAGCATCAGTGCCCCTATGCCCATAATGATAATTGATTTTTTCATCACTTTTTCGATATTTAGTTTATAGTTATAATTCAAAGGAACCCGAATCCATCTCACTTGGAGTTTTTGACGGTTTATCGTCACACCCTTTGATGACTATAACAATCTCCCCCTTTGGTTGGTTCAGTTCAAAATGCGATGAAAGTTCAGAAAGTGAGCCTCTGTGGTAAGCTTCATGTAATTTTGAAATCTCGCGACACACACATGCCTCCCGGTCGCCACCAAAATAGTCACTCAATTGACGAAGTGTCCTTGCAAGGCGCAATGGTGATTCATATATAACCACGGTGCGCGGATCTTTAGCAAGCATCTCAAGACGAGTTGCCCTCCCCTTCTTCGGCGGAAGGAATCCTTCGAACACGAAACGGTCACACGGTAGTCCGGAAGCGACAAGGGCAGGCACAAAAGCTGTGGCACCCGGCAGACACTCCACTTCAATACCAAGACGCGCACATTCGCGGCTTAACATAAATCCGGGGTCAGAAATGCCGGGAGTGCCTGCGTCTGTGATTAGGGCAATCACTTCCCCACCTTCTATTCTCTCGGCAATCTTAGGAGCTTCCACATGCTCATTAAATTTATGGTGACTCCGCATTGGGGTCTTTATGTCATAATGCTTGAGCAGCACGCCGGAGGTGCGGGTGTCTTCTGCTAATATCAGGTCTGCCTCCTGAAGAACTTTTATTGCCCGGAAAGTCATGTCTTCAAGATTTCCCACCGGGGTCGGAACAAGATAGAGTTTACCGCTCATTATTTCATTTTTAACACCTATTTAAAATATTTCTTTATTATCGCAAGGAAAGCTGCCACTTCATTTTTCTTTGGATCCCATTGCAGCTCTCCAAGAAAATAATCTTCCGCTTCTTCATAGTTTTCCATAGCTGCTACCATAGAGAGCGTATTATTGAAATCGGCATCTGAATTTTTAAACAGTTCCCGCTTGAACAAGTATCGATCGTTGATGCTAAAGACAAGCCTGCCTCGCGGCTCCTTTTGAGGAGCAGACTGATTTGTAACCGCTTTCTCTTCCAAATCAGGCACAACACCCAATAATACTGCATCAGGAGGCACTGGCTTATCATCTGTCTTTGTCAATTCAGCTTCCTCTTCAGCAGGCAGGGAATCAAACACCGCAGCCACCACCGACTGCATCTCTTCCTCCACAGGCGGTTGGTCGGTATTTTCATCGCCTTCATTCAGATCTACCACATACAGAGGCGTATCTGTTTTAGATTCCTCCGCCATCTCTTCATTAGGTTGACCTGCCACATCATTTACTCCGGGCTGTTCGGTCGTATCCGTGTCAGGAGCGACGATTTCAGAGGCACGTTCCGCAAGTTCCTCTCCTTTAAGTCTTATAAGCTGTGGGAGGTGGGCAGGATTATCATCACGGCTTAGAGCGAGGTGTACGAGTCCTTCAAGCTCATATATGCTGTCGAGCAGCTCATTTAGTTTTTTCTTATCCATTTATTATCTATTCAAATATTTCAAGAAGCATATCTTCAGCAGCTTTTTTTGCCACTGCCCTATTGTTGAGGTCATTCATGATGATCACAACAGTATGCGTCGGTGCATAATCTTCATCAAGCTTATATCCGGCATAACATTGTATCCCATTCATGCTGCCCGTCTTCATTGCAATGTAGCTGTCAAGAGGAGTCTCGGCAAGGAATTTTCTCAAAGTGCCCTCCTGACCTGCAAGAGGGAAAAAAGAGGCATAGGTGGCATCCTCACTCATATTGGACAAAACAGCAGTCATGAAATCAGCAGTGACACGGTTAGAACGTGATAACCCTGAGCCATCAATAATCTTTACCCCCTCAAGCGGAACTTCCTTACCCACCCATTTCTCATATTCACGTCCGGCTGCATCGGCAGTTGAGCCGTCACCACCTTGCATTTTGCCGTATGTGCGAAGAAAAGACTCTGCAAAAAGATTGTCACTGCGCATCATACACGATCGCATGATCTCATCTATCTGAGGAGACAGGTGAGCAAAAATCTGAGTGCGCTGCCCCTCTCCCAATTCTTTGTTATCAACAGAAACACCGGCGGAGTGAAGCGTTGAGGTAAGATGCCTCACAAACACCGAGGCAGGATTTTCCACTGATTTCTTGCCGGAGGCGTTATTCTGATAATTGAAAGCATGAAACCCCGTGCCATAGGACTCCTTAAAATCCGGAACCTGCCAAGAGTCTGGACGTGAAGGACCCGCAAATTCATTGTTGTCTACGATTATTTTTCCCTCTATCTTGTTGATTCCCATTGACTGTATGATATCGACAATCTCTTTGTTAATGTCGGTGCCACACGGCTCAGGAGCAGAATTTACCGATGGATCGCCTGCCCCCTCCACGATAAGATTTCCACGCAGGATTCCCATGTCAAGCGGACCATCAATATAGACTCTTGTAGAATAGCGGTAATCGGGACCTACTTCCTCCAACAGAGTGGCTATGGAGACAGTTTTCATAATTGACGCCGGGACAAGAGACCCAGTGGAATTGTGACTACCAAGGATTTCTCCGCTCTCAAGGTCAACAATCTTTACTGCCACAGAGCCCGGATTGATTCCGCTCGCTTTTACAAACTTATCTACAGACGCCTGATAATCTTGGGCGTACGCCATCACAGACACCAAAACAGTCAGGGTGGTCAATAATATCTTCCTTATCATTTCCTTTTAGCTTTTTCTTAAATTATTTTTTTATTGGAAACACGATTTTGTTCTGTCAGTCCGCAAAGTTACAAAAGTTTTCTGAATTTGCCTACTTTTCTTTGCCACATGAAAAATTGTTGCTAAATTTACTCAAAATTTCATGAAATGGCATATCAACGACAACCCTATACTTTCGACCGCGTGGTAAGAATCCTTTTTACCGTGCTCTCCGTATTAGCGGTGTTATATCTTTTAAATTTGTTGAAAGATGTGCTTCTCCCCTTCATTGTGGCGTGTCTTATGGCATATATGCTTGAGCCGGTGGTGAAATGGAACATGCGGTGGACTCATACAAAGCGGCGACTCCTGCCGGTGCTTCTCACTATGCTCGAGGCAGCGGTAGTGATAGGGATTTTATGCGTCATCTTTGTCCCTTATCTTGTGTCAGAGACCTCTCAAATGACACGCATGATTCGTACTTACACCACGACGCAGACTCAAATCCCTTATATTTCGCAAAGCATTCACGATTTCATCAGAGACAATATTGATTTCAATCAAATCACCAAATTGCTTTCCAAAGAGGAATGGAAGGAGCTTATAAAGAATACCCTGTCATCATCATGGTCGTTTCTAAGCTCCGGTTTTGCATTTTTAGTAGGCATCATAAGCTGGTTGATCGTATTGCTTTATCTGATTTTTATAATGCTTGATTATCAACAGATAATGGTGGGGTTCAAAAAGTTGATTCCGGTGAGGCACCGCCGGCAAACGCTCCGGATTCTGAGCGATATTGAAATAGCGATGAACCGTTATTTCCGTGGTCAGTTTCTGATAGCCCTCTCCGTAGGCATTCTGTTTTCAATAGGTTTTCTGATTATCGGATTGCCTATGGGGGTCGTGCTGGGGCTCTTTATCGGAATGCTTAATATGGTGCCCTATCTTCAGCTTATATCCCTTCCAATCACACTGGTGCTTTGCATCGTCTGCACGGCAAGCACAGGAGTGGATTTCTGGGTGATATTCTGGGAAAGCATGGCTGTCTATCTGATAGTGCAGTGTATCCAAGATCTCATACTGACTCCTAAAATCATGGGAAAAGCAATGGGTCTGAATCCTGCCATCATTCTCCTCTCTCTTTCTATATGGGGTGCGCTCCTCGGATTCATGGGGCTTATAATAGCTCTTCCCCTCACCACCCTTATTCTCTCCTATTACGATACATACGTAGTGCATCGCCACTCCTCATAATGATAAACGATAATTTATCACTAACACTTTTTTTCCACTTATGCTAACATTACCCGTAAACCAAGAAACTGAAGTAACTACCCAGGACCCCACCGAAGAGGTGGCTGTCCAGACCTTCACAGAAATCAATGGCGACTCCGGTAAGGAAAACGCCATAGAAGAAGATCACACTAACGGACTGATAGCCGACCTTGCATGGATTCTTCTCCTCGGCGCAATAGTGACTCTTCTTTTCAAGAAGCTGAAGCAACCTGTAGTATTGGGCTACATTCTTGCCGGATTCCTGGCAAGTCCGAAGTTTATCTATCTGCCCTCAATTTCCAATCTGGAGAATATTGAATTTTGGGCTGACTTAGGTATTGTGGTGCTTATGTTTACCCTCGGATTGGAGTTTAGTTTCAGGAAATTGCTAAATTCAGGTTCATCAGCAGTCGTAACTGCCTTGATCATTATTACCGGCATGACATTTGCCGGGTTCGGCGTGGGCAAGATACTACATCTTAACTCCATCAACTGTATTTTCCTCGGAGGTATGATTTCTATGTCGAGTACCACGATTATTCTTAAGACCCTAACCGATTTGGGTATGCGTCAAAAGAAATTTGCATCATTGGTACTTGCAGTGCTGATTATAGAAGACCTGTTTGCGGTGTTGATGCTCGTGTTGCTTTCATCACTTGCCATGGGCAATGTAGAGGGCTCAGACCTACTTTTCTCAGTTGCAAAGCTCGTTTTCTTCCTGATAATATGGTTTCTTGTGGGAGTTTATATTCTTCCCTCCTTTCTCACCAAGACCAAAAACTATCTCAATAACGAAACGCTCCTGGTGGTCGCGATGGGATTATGTTTTTCAATGGCAATATTCTCCGTGGTTTGCGGCTTCTCTTTAGAGTTAGGAGCTTTTGTAATGGGTTCTATTCTTGCCGGCACAATGGTAGCAGAAAGAATGGAGAAGGTGGTGCAACCGGTGAAAGACCTGTTTGGCGCAGTGTTCTTCATTTCCGTAGGCATGATGGTAGACCCGGGTGTATTGGCAACCTATTGGTCTGAGATACTACTACTGGCAGTAGTAGTGATATGCGGTATGATTTTCTTTGGCACCATTGGAATGCTCGCCACCGGTCAAACTCTGAAAGTAGCAATCGAAAGCGGATTTACTCTGACACAGGTAGGTGAGTTCTCGTTTATCATTGCCTCACTTGGTATGAGCCTTGGGGTGCTTGAACCATCTCTCTATCCGATAATCGTTGCAGTGTCAGTCATTACAATTTTCACCACCCCCTACTTCGTAAAACTCTCGCAGCCGGCTTACGGATTTGTAGAGGCTCACCTGCCTAAAAAGCTTGGATTCCTGATAAACCGCTACAGCAATCAGGTGACTGACTCCAGCAGCAACAAACGCTTGTGGCGCGAAATCCTTGGTAGGTATCTTTGGAGAATTGTGCTTTACTCAGTGGTGCTTCTTGCAATCATATTAGCTTCCAAAATGCTACTTTTCCCATTATGCGAGAAATATCTCCACAGTTGGGGACGCTTTACAGCCACCGCAATCACATTTGCATGTATGCTCCCCTTTCTGTTCGCCCTGTCGTTTAGTTCAACAAAACCCGACGAGAGAAATCAACTTCATGCCACGGCAAGCTTCTATGCAGTCCCCCTTGTTGCAATGAGAATCATACGCTATCTTGTCGCATTGTTGTTTATTGTCTATATGGTGAGCATCGCCTATAATGGAATAGCCGCATGGATTACCGGAATGATATGCTTCGTGCTCGTAATAGTGTTCGCCTCATCGAAATTAATAAACCAATATGACAGAATAGAGAAGAAGTTTATGGACAACCTCAATATCAGGGAGAACACCCGTCTGGGACTTAATAATAACCTTGTCGGCGATTTGCATCTTGCCTATGTAGAGGTGGGTGCCTACACTTCCTTTGTCGGCGATAAGCTACGTGATTCCGGTTTGCGCAGAGATTATGGTGTGTCAGTAGCGAGCATTCAACGTGGCGATAAATTTATTCCGCTGCCAGGGGTTGACACACGTATTTTCCCGGGTGACGTGATTGGCGTAATCGGCAATGATGAACAGATAAAGAAACTCAATGACGATATTGAGCGTGATGATAAAGCCCTACGTGCGATTGAGCCTATGCAAGCACAGGTATCTCTCCAGAGTATAAGGCTGTCAGGGAATTCTCCAATCATCAACATAGAACTGGGGAAAACAAATCTTCGTGCTGACTACTCATGTATGATTGTAAAAGTGCAACGTGAAGACGATGAGTTTGAAAATCCCGGACCTTCAACCGTACTTAGGGAAGGCGATATAGTATGGGTGGTGGGTGACCCAAGCCGTATAGAATCAATGCAATAACAAAATAATGAAATGAAGGGGTGTATCAAAATTCAAATTTTGATACACCCCTTCATTATCCCACTTGCATTTATAGTAAAAAATGACTATTATTCCTTAAAAAGGGAGACCGGTGCCAATAAACCCTATCGTTATATCATCGTTGAAATCAACCACAGTAGGCGCAGACCCTGAATAATATAAGCGTCGGGAAAGAGTCTCCGTCAACGTATCCTGAGAGGGGGCAAACCACAACCCCTCCCATACCCAATACCAGCTGCCACCACCGTCATAGCCCGACCATTTCGCAGTCACACCAGGCAATTCAAGCACTTTGGCGAATTTATCACCAATTCCAAATTCACCTTTAGGAGCCTTGACCTTTACGTCTTTACCTATGACATTAATAACATCTATCTTTCCTTCACCAAAATCATAGCCTATGAATTTCTCGCCGTCAGAATCAGAGAAAGTCACTGTCACGGCATCTTCACTTGCACCGTCAAGTTTCTTATCATAAAGATCCGGGGCATAGTCAGGGACATTATTAATCGACATCCCGATCTTGATCACTCCTACACTGTCCTTAGTGATGTATGCCATCGGCTTCCGGACGACTGAATCTGTCAAAAGCTCCACTTCTTCCAAAACAGAATCAAATTCACTTAACACCTCTTTTTTGCTTCCACCACAAGCAGTAAGTATCACTGCCCATAGTGCAGAAATAATAATTTTCTTATGTGTCGTCATATATGGATATATTTTATTTTCAACTTTCGCCAAACTGCGACGGATAAATCACTAAAAGATTGTAACTCGCAAAATTACGGCTAAGAAAGCCTGGGAGGTTCTCAAGGTCGCCCGTGTAGGAAAGTGAGCCTTTCCTGGCAGCCACAACCATTAGCAGATCTTCATCATTAATTTCCACCGAATGAAGAATAAAGTCATCCCAACTGTTGAGCTCCCTGTATTCCTGCCGGATAGAGAAATTTCTATCGGCAAGCACATTTCTGATAAAAGACGCTGTCGCGGGATAGGTCATAAAAATAACTTTGCATGCAAGTTGAGTAGCAAGATTGCCGACTCGCTCCACCCATGTGCGAAATCCTGTCTCATATTCAGCACGGTCAGGCACCAGCACCACAAGGCGTGCCAAGGTATCAACAGGCACAAAACAACGTGAGATAAAAATCATCTTATTCGTGGTCTGCAGAAGCTGTTCAATCATAGTGCCATAAAACGTGTCAACTATATTTGATTTGCGGTGGAGACCAATCATAATGTCGCTTGCCATATTTTGTTTTGCCTCGTTGGTGATTCCAGCCACAACGTTTACGTCGTAACGCTCAATGTCTTTCACTTCTATATCGATTGCCTGAGCAGCGGTGACAGCAGAGCGCAAAGCACTGCGTCCCATCGTCAGAGTGCGAGAATCGTCGGAGTTCCTTACAAATAGAGCCGTGACCGGGTGTTGGTTCTTTCGGTTGCGCATCAACAAAGCGAGGCGCATAAGCCCTTCGGCAGTGACAGGATTTGCCACTGCCACAAGCTGGCGGGCATACTCACCGGGTCCATGCTCTCCCTCTGACTCAAACTCCTTCTCAGTAAGTTCTATCCTCAGCCGTTTGGTAGCATCTTGAGTGGTGAATGTTGAAACCACGCAACAAACCAAAATCATCACCACAGCACCATTCATCATGTCCTCGGTAAGAAGTCCATGTTGGAAACCAATCATTGTGGCTGCAATTGTGGCGGCTGCTTTCCCGGAGGTGAGTCCAAACATTATCTTTCGGTCAACACTTCCGAATTTGAACAATTTTGCCCCTACATATGCCGACAGCCATTTTGAAGCCATTGACACACCTATCATATTGACTGCCACCCAACCTACACCCCACCCCTTGAAGATGACATGCACATTGATAAGCATTCCCACACCAATCAGGAAGTAAGGGATAAACAGAGCATTGCCTACAAACTGGATTCTTCCCATCAGTCCGGAACGGGCAGGAATAAAGCGATTGAGTATCAATCCGGAGTAAAAGGCACCCAAAATTGCCTCAAGTCCGATAAGTTGAGCTGTCACCGAGGCTATAAAGACCATCGACAGGATATATATAAACTGGCTCACCATTTCGCTGAACTTCCGGAAGAACCACCGGGTGATAAACCTGAATGAGAACCCTACTACCAGCGCATATATAATCATCTCAAGAAGCAAAATCATGAAACGCCTCATGCTGAAGCCTCCTTCAGATGACTCCACTACCCCCGCAAGGGTGACAAGGGCAAGCATAACTGTGACTATCGTTGCACACACGGCAATCACGGCAGGTTTGGTATTCTGAAGACCAAACCGACTTACTATAGGATATGAGATAAGGGTATGGGAAGCATACATGCTGGCTATAAGTACGCACGTATTCCAACCGGCTCCAAATGAAAGGCGTGAACCGAAAATACCGGCAACCATAGGTATGGCAAAGGTAATCAAGCCAAATATAATGCCTCTCTTAAGATTTTTACGCAGGTGGAACATATCAATCTCCACTGCAGCAAGAAACATGAGATAAAGAATTCCTACCTGCCCGAATATTTCAAAACTTGCATCACGTGCAAGCACATTGAATCCGTATGGACCTACGATAATACCCGATAATATCAACCCCACAATATGAGGGATGCCAAGCCGCCGGAACACTATCGGGCACACCAGAATAATCAGGAGCACCAACAGGAAGATGGCAACAGGCTGACTCAACGGGAAAGTAAATATAGAGGCAAAGAGGGTCATAGGCAGAATATTGATTATGGAAAGAGATTATAGTCCAAACACAGTGACAGCATTTTCTGTGGTCTTTATTTCGACCTCTTCTGTTGTCACTTCAAGAGTCTCTGCAATCTTTGCACATATTGAGGGGAGATATGAGCTTTCGTTTCGCTTCCCTCTATAGGGCACCGGCGCAAGATAAGGGGAATCAGTCTCAAGAAGCATTCTGTCAAGGGTAATTTCCGATAATGCCTCACGCAATTGCTGTGCATTTTTAAATGTCACAACACCATTTATTCCAAACATGGGGTCGCACACTTCCCGAATTCTCTTTACATCGTCAGGGCTGCCGGTAAAGCTATGGAATATGAGCCTGACACGTGGTGCCACCTCATGAATGACTGCGAGTGTATCTTCAAGTGCCTCACGGCAATGGATAATCACAGGCAGATTGAATCTGTCGGCTATGCGCAACTGCTCCCGGAATGCCTCAAGCTGTTGCTCCCTGCGGCTTGTGTCCCAATATAGGTCAAGCCCTACTTCACCGACAGCTGCAAACCCGCCTTTCTCAAGACTATGCTCCATCTGTGCCACCACTTCACGCCAGTCATCTCCCACTTCCGTAGGATGAAGACCGAGAGCGACGGAAGTGTGTTGTGGGAAACGGTCATGCAGGCTGCACATGGGTGCGATGGTGGAAGCATCCACATTTGGAAGCACTATATGAGTGACTCCGGCGGCGAGAGCACGCGCCAATGCGTCGCCCCCGCCGTCGGAGAATTCTTCCATATAGATATGTGAATGTGTATCTACCATTATTTCTTACGACCGATAAGTTTCTCAGCAAGTTTCTTGAATGCTTCTTTCTCTTCCGCACCAAGCGACGTGGAGTTAAGGGCTTTCAAGGCTTTTGATGAGTAGTGCCCCACTGCCTTCTTGCATTTCTCGCTCATGCCGAGTTTCTCGAAAAGACGAGTGACAGTCTTGACCCTCATTTCCCCTGAAGGAATCTCATAAGCAGCCCTAAGAGCAGCGGCAGTTTGGTTGCTTTCCTCAAGGGCAGCCACATAAAGGTAAGTCTTCTTGCCATTATTGATATCGCCGCCGATAGGTTTGCCAAATGTTGTGGAGTCGCCGAATGTGTCAAGCCAATCGTCCTGAATCTGGAATGCAAGTCCGGTCATTACTCCGTATTCATACATCTTTTGAGCATCTTCCTCACTTGCACCTCCTATGATGGCTCCAATCTTTACAGCCGCTCCTATAAGTGACCCGGTCTTCCCCGCTATCATTTCAAGATAGTTGGAGAGATTGATGGTCTCAGCAGTCTCAAAGTCCATGTCAAGCCTCTGCCCTTCATACACCTTTATTGCCATGTCATTGAAAGTGTCAAGGACTCTGCGCAGCTTGTCGTCCTCAACTTCAGCAACAAGTTGGGTAGCAAGCGTAAGCATAGTGTCTCCTGAAAGGATGGCTGCATTTTCATCATATTTCTTATGCACTGTGGGGCGACCACGACGCACACTGCTCTTATCCATCACATCATCGTGAAGAAGTGTGAAATTATGGAAAGTCTCAATTCCTATTGCCGGACGCATTGCCTTTGTCATATCCTTGCCAAAAGCATCTGCACCCATCAGCACGAGCACAGGGCGGATTCGTTTCCCACCGGCGGAAAGTGCATACTTTATGGGTTCGTAAAGTGTACTGAGATTGCCTCCCGGGAATTCGAGGCTTCTGATACCATTCTCAATGTCGGTTGAGTAGTCAGCTATACTTTTCATCTTAATAGTTTATAAACGCATTATATATTTCTTCCGATAGATCTCTGGTGTGGTCAAGGCGCAGAGCGGTCTTGAATCCTTTAATAAATCTGACGTAAGTGAGAGTGTCGTCAGAACAGGCTGCCTTGAATGCTTCCAATTCCTCCTTAACATCTTTCACTTGCATACTGTCAGCGCGGATATGATCCACATATTCAAGTCCAAGCTCGTAGCCTAACCTTTTGGGGTCAGACAAGCCCGACATGAGATAAATTCTCATCTTGTCGGCAAGTTCAAGATTTGATGAATAATCGTCAAACTCTCGACTGAACAGAATGAGGCTGGAGTCATTGTAGTTCGCGTAAGCATGAGCCACGGCTATTGCTATGGTGTCGATGCGGATACCGTTAATCTTCCCGAGAGCTCCGTTACATATAAAGCGTGCCACCGAATCGGGAGACACCTGCTTCATCATGTAATCAACTTTCGAAGCGTCGTCACGCGAATTGAAATCTTCAGGCAACTGGCATTGTCTGATCTCCGTTTGTATCCCACACCCTGTCAGCAAACCTGTTACTGCCAAAGGAAGCAACAAGAGCCGTCTTCGCACCCTATTCATCTTATAATCTGTTAATAATAAATCCAATCTAACCATCACGAGCCAGCACTACAATCAGCCCTACCAACCCGTAATCATTAAAATTTGCACAAAATTACAAAAAAAATAGAAAATTTCATTGATAATCGAAATAAAAGCATTAACTTCGCAGCGTGAAACAGAAAAACAATCCTTCAAAGATTGATAAATTCACAAAAGGAGTGATGCTCGAGTGGCTGAAGAGGCACGCCTGGAAAGCGTGTATACGCCAAAAGCGTATCCCGAGTTCGAATCTCGGTCACTCCGCAATTAGTCCTGTTGTTTATCAGGGCTTTTTTTTATACCACACTTAAAGGTTGGTAAACATTCCGGAAAAAGGTGGCTACCTTAATTATCAGTTTCAAATACCTCCAACTATGGCTTTTACCCCCGGACTACAACAACAGACTCTCTTACGCATAGTATTTTACTATCTTTATATCCCACTTGCTATTTTCCTATGCACATGGGTAAAGCTATGGTATAGTCTACCCCTTACCATAATACTCGGCATATTACCCCTGACATTGTGCCCCAATCTCAATGCCAAGTCTGTCTCCATTACCAGCCGACAGATCCGCATCACAGTAGCAGTGCTACTGGCATGGGTTATTTTGTCGGGAATCGGAGGTTTTGTCTGGCAAAATCGCTGGGATCATTCATTTCGGAATGCAGTGTTCAATGACCTGGTGAGCAAATCATGGCCAGTGATTGAGGGTCAAAATGTTTTAACCTACTACATAGGATTTTGGCTACCTTCTGCAGGGATAGCCAAAATCACGGGATATATGTGGATTGGTCGCTTGTGTCAATTATTATATGGGTCTGTAGGTATTATTCTTGCCTTTTTACTAACAATTGAAAAGGTTGGCAATATGAAGATTAGATACCTTCTGCCCTTTATATTATTTTCCGGTGTTGATATCGTAGGATTATTTTTATCTGGACGATCTTTGCCTCCTAATTTCCATATTGAACTATGGTCTTCATTTGCATTCTGGGAATCAAATACCACCTTGCTCTTCTGGGTATATAATCAGGCAATCCCCTCATGGGTTGCCACTATGATTATGCTTAATTTCGGCAGACATAACGGAATCGCTGCTCTAACACTATGTTTTCTATCAATTTCAGCACCCTTTTCAGTAGTTGGGCTTTTCCCACTGGCATTGTATTATGTCATCTCGCCATATCCCGATAAACATAGGAAACATTACATATTGAAATCAGTCTTTTGCCCTGCCAATATTATTAGTCTGTTGGGAATTCTTCCAGTGTTATTATACTTTATGTTCAACAATCAAACTACTGTGACCATAAGTTTCGGAAATTTGGGAAGCATATCGAGGATTCAAGACTTTATTTTGATATTAGTAGTAGAGATATTGGTTTTCGGAATTTTCATATACAGGCAAATTGTGAAGAATATAGAGTTTTATATTCTTTTCCTTACAACTGTCTTTTGTCTGTTTATCCATATGGGAACATCCCGTGATTTCAATAGCCGGGTTGAGTTGCCATTAAATTTCTTCATGACAACGCAAATCATGATTTACATCTCAAGATGGGGTAATAAATCACTTGTGACCCGACTCTGTTTTCTCGGCGTATCATTCCTTGCGGCTTTGACTCCATTTTTAGAAATGAGTCGGATTTTGTATCAATCCGTCAAAATCCCACAATCGGAATATCTTTCCATTGACAAGGAATCTATCTTTGAGTTTCAAACACTACGCCACAATTTTGTCTCGGACTCGATATATAGTCGTTCTGAACTCCCTTTGGGTTTTAAATTATTTAACTACCCTGATTCACCTGATAAAAATCATCAGTAAGAATTTATTTTGAATATTTAGTAATGATTGAATATGAATTTAGGAACCGGCATAAGGATAGACAACATATTTGGCTACGCAACTTTTGATATAGTGGAAGAACATTTCGGCTACTTATCACCTGTGGGTATAATAATAGCAGCCAGTTTGGGTAGTGTGGCTCTTATCCTTGCTCTCCTTGCCCCATTATGGTTTCCTGGTCTTTCCAAAAGACTTTTAACCCACACGCATACCCGTTGGATTGCCTCCTCACAATTTGGTTGGATTCTACCATTCGCATGTGCATTTCTTCTCTTACCCATATCCGGATTATTTTCAACAAGCAATTTCACATTCTGGCTTTTCTTATTGTTCGGTTGGGGCTTCTCTGCTATCTTACTCTATTTTGGGTCACTTATCGACAAAATTACCTCACAACCCTGATTCTTACCCGTGGAAGTCTCCACTAATGTAATGACTGTTCTGATACATAGAAGCAGAAAGAATTATCTGGACCAGCAAAATACGTTAAAAAGTGTTAATCATTTTTTATTGAGATAGATATATCCTAACTTTGTATTGAAGTAATCTATATTTCAATAT
Organism: Bacteroides sp.; assembly: GCA_014802265.1. Taxonomy (GTDB): domain Bacteria; phylum Bacteroidota; class Bacteroidia; order Bacteroidales; family Muribaculaceae; genus Lepagella. Next base: position 123,102 of record JAAVCP010000071.1, read on the forward strand.
TAACCCAATTTGTTTTATCACACTAATAATATTTATCTATGAAACAATTTTACACATTTATGCTTACCGCTTTCGGAGTATTTAGTGCCAATGCAGACTGGGCACCCACCTCACTACCATGGATTGATGGTCTTGGCACACCTGACTCTCCATATAAAGTTTCCACGGTCACCCATCTTACAGAACTCTCACGCGAAGTGGCTGAGGGGGAAACCTTTTCGGAAGCTATTTTTGAATTGACTAACAACATTGATTGTGAAGGCGCCACTATTCCGGCTATCGGTGTGCTCGATAAATACACTGTAGAAGGAGAGGCACACGATGAGTCCCGCTATTTTAAGGGTACTTTCTATGGAAATTATAATATCATCGACAACTTTAACCTAACAGATGCCCATGTACCGGAAGAAAACAAAGAGAGTATAGGAGGAACCGGGCTGTTTGCCTGTGCCACACATGGCACATGGATAGATGGTCTCATCATCGGAGAAAAAGCCACTATCAACGGTGGGCTTGTTACCGGCGGATTTATCGGACAGATGAATGGTGGATGGCTTATTAATTGCATGATGTTAGGTACTGTCAACGCCACAGAATTTTCAGGTGGACTCGTTGGAGTTATGGAAGAAGGATTGGTAAGTGGTTGCATACATGCAGGAGAAATGAATGGCACCACTGACGTTGGAGGCATAGTGGGTCAGCAAGCAGGTGATTCACGGGTAGAAGTATGTTATAATAAAGGCACAGTCATAGCTTCAGGATTCGGCGGAGCCGGTATCACAGGGGCAATGTATGACAATTCGCTAATCGCATATTGCTATAATATCGGCACTATCCAGGGAGAAAGCAATCCATGGCTTGGAGAACCCGATGGACTTACAGCCGATATGGGTCCCAATAATACTGTTATAAGCGGCTACAACGTTGAGGAATTGAGTGGTGTAATGACACGCTTCGGAGAAAATCTCACTCCACAAGAACTATGTGATTTTCCGGAAGGGCTGCATGTACCCCTCGTCGATATGATGTTACCCTATGGAGACATCTTTTTTGTGAAAGATACGGAAGATATCAACAATGGTTTTCCGGTGATTAATTGGGAAAATTGGTTTGTTAATCATCCAACTGGAATAACGGTTATAGAACCAAACGAGAATAACGCATTACATTATTACGACCTTACAGGACGTGAAATAAAACATCCCACGAAAGGTGTAGTCGTTATCGAACGCAGAGGCAATGCCACACGCAAAGTTATTCTTTGATTAGAATCATAAATCGCGCTTGTAATCAAGTAGGAGGTAAACACTAATCATAGGTGTTTATCTCCTTGATGTTTTCGGCTTTTCTCCTTTCATCGGATAATATAAAGTGTTGCCCGTGTGGTTAGGTTTTGCCCTTCATCAGCACCCACGAGCTTTAAGGTTCACTCCCGACACCCTTACCGTTGGCTATACGCTTCCCTCTATCGGGGCACGCTCGGGACTTACACCCATTAGATTATGCCCATGTCGGACGAACTAAAACTGCACCCCAAAAGTTTTGTGTTCAACTTTTGGGGTATTATCTCTTGGCGGCAGATTCTTCGGGATAGCTAACCATTCGTCAATTTGTAAGATTTGAAGAAGCGGAAAGCGCATATTTTAAAGAGTTTATCGATTATCATCAGTCTAAAAATATTGTATTGGCATACATTGGAGATGCAAAGTTCGAAAGGGCAATGGTTGCTTACAATAATTATTTCCTAAACAACGATAAACTTTTGGAGCATGTGGTTCGTACGCTTGCAGACATAATCAAACTCAACCATAAAAAATGGATATCTCCTCCCTTTGGCAAATACAAACGATTCTGTCAATACATTGGCACAGACACCTACCATTTTACTCCGTTATAGCAAGGATTGAATTACCTCGTGAGCTTCAAGATGACCCAGTAGTTGGGCATTTTACAAAGAACGTAACAATTTTTCTCAAATTATACGTAACGTTACACCAATCGCTTGATGGCAAATCTTTATATTGGCATACATCGACAAATATTTAATTATATAACTAAACACTATGTGAAGACATTGCATTTTAGTTAACGACTGAAGTTTCGTGGAAGGGTTCTTTTCGGTTGTCAGATAAATCAATGAATCTTATTTAACAACGCCGCAGGACAAAATCCGCGGCGTTGTTATTAGAGTTCTTCAAGTTTATCTTCGTCCTCATCCGGGTAATCTTGAGAAGTATCTGGGAGAAATGACAGGAAGACGCGGAGGAAAGCAGTATCCTTGAAAAAGTAATTGGGATCATCTTCCAGCTTTTCTTTGATGAAGTCGAAGCCGAAGTTGGCGTATTGCTCCATAGTGTCCATTAGCTGATCCACAATTTTAGAAGGCTTGATGTCTCCTTTATCAAGTGCGATCAGGTCAATATCTGTCCTGGCAACAAGAGCGGCAAACATATACTCGCGGAGTCGAGGATATTGAGTTCTGCCAAGTCGGCTTTCTTGCGTACCCCAGTTGGAGATGGCCCAGCCAAAATGCTTTACCTTGGAGGTGTCATCTACTAAAGGTTTCCTTTGGTCATGATATAGACCTATGAAAAAAGCGAGAATGAAAACCTCATAACCAGCCCCAAAGGTCTTACCCTTAACTTCGTTATATTTGTTGACTCCTTTGCCGTAATCCGCGAAGACGTTGATTACTGAGTCTTGGTATTTCTCTTCCCAGTGGGGATTACGTTTACCCCAAAGTTCGTATAGTGATTCCATGCTTTATCGGATTTTTTCGATTAGTGTTCTGATTGTCGCCATGTTCGACTGATCGAAGTTTGGGGCCTTCTTGATGCGATAGACGCTACACGTAAGACCATCAATAGCCGCTTCATTAAGTTTACCCTTTTCGATGAAGTCTTTTGTTACAATTATACATTGCTTCTGTATTTTGTCTATGACATTATAAAAGTCTTCTTCCTTAGAGTCACCGAAAGAGGATGTGGCTGCATCAAAGATGAGTGGATAGTCCTCATCTCGTTTTTCTTGCGTAAAGTCAGAAATAGCAAAAAGTACAGATATATACATCACTGTCTTCTGCGAACCTGATGGACGTTTGATTTCAGTCCCATTGGAACTGAATAGACGTATCTCTGTAGACTCATCGGCTGTCTGCATCAAGCGAATTTCACCGTGGAAATCTGCCGCACTGAGTTTTACCAAATACTCATTAGCCTTTTCTTCCATCTCCGAAAGAAAACGTGTTAGATTTTCTTTCTTAGCCTGTGCAAAAGCTTTTGCAATTTCTTCCAGTGCATTATGAACATCACGCATTACCTTAACTTGAGAACTTTCTGGGTTGAGGGCATCGAGTTCCTTTTTTAGACTAGCCATTTGAGTCTCTTGAAACTTTAGCTGTGTTTCAAGTTCTGTCAATCGATTTGTGGCGCGTTCACGCTGATTATAGAGCCCACGAATATCACTAAATTCTTTTTCCAGAGCAGCCTCTGAAATATTACCGACTTGTATCAACAGACGTGTTTTCTCATCAATGATGTCTTGAATTTTAGTGTTTGTTCTCTTCAATTCGTCCTGAAGTTTAGCGACTAAACCTTGACGATCTGCTATATCTTGAGCGTAGTTTGCCACTTCAGCTTCTCGCATACCACTTAACTGAACGCTCAGATTATGAAGGGTCTCAATATGTTTATGAGGGAATAATTCTTGTTCCTCAATCTCCTTTTGAGATGCCTCCTTCTTCAATTTAGCCTCGGCATGACGTTTGTATTCTTCAAGTTTATGCACCATAAATTCGTAAGCCTCCGAGCCAATCGGAGCTTCACGCCCGCACACCTTGCAAATATGATCATTAATCATATCCTCCATAGTTTGCTGGTCAGGAAGATACCAAGGGAGTTCGATGGCACCGTTTATCAATGCTCCCTGCATTTCTTTAATGGCTTCAAGTTTGCCTATCTCTATAGCTTTGGTCCGTTCAAACTCTTTATCCATCTTACGTTTTGTTTTACTCATTGCTGAAATTTTCTTTTGGAAAGCTTTGAGTATTGGTGTGTATGCTACGAGAATCCACATTTTATCAAGAAGCGCATGGTTATAATTCACGGTGTTGATCTGTGCTATGTAACGATTACGTTTGTCCTCTTGCGTTTTCAAACGGTCTTTGATATCTTTATAACGCTCGGACGCTTCTTGATTCTCTTCAAGCTCTGTCAATCGCTGAGCAAATGTATCAATGGAATTGCGCTTGTCACGAATATCGTGTTTTGTGGTTGCTATTTCTCCTGACAAACGTGTTATTGCCAAATCCAGCGTACGGGCACGTTCAGCAACTTTTTTATCAGAACGCATTTCTTTGAGGTAAGCAGAATTTGCTTTATTCTCAAAGTTCTCAGTAATTTTGACAAGTTCATCGAACTTACGAATATCTGAGAATTTATCAACCAAATCTTTTAAAGCGGCAGCATTGTCAAAAACATTTAGTTCAGACTCACCTTTGAACATACTGAAACGCTGGATAAAGGCATCGTAGCATCGCTCAATTAAAGCTTTGCCATTAACGGCCTCTCGTTCTATACCGTCGCTCTCATATCCGCGATAGCTAAGTTTGCCAACACGAAAACTGCCATTTTCAAGTTTTTCAAATGAGAAAGACTTTTCAACGGATTTCTCACCGTCATGATCAAACTTCATATAGACAGAAACTTCATCTGTCTCTCCCGGTTCCATCTTCGATTTCCTCATCTCTGAGACATGTTCAAGGCTGCCCCTATCTATGACCGTATTAAGAAGCCATTGAATTGCCTCAAAAAATGTGGTCTTGCCGTCACCATTATCACCGATGATAATGGTAAGACCATCTGAGAAATCAAAACTGTTGTTATCTCCGTAATAACTCCGGAAGTTTTTGATTCGTATTTCTTTTATTATCATATGTTACGTTTGAGATAATCGTTGATCTCTTTCCAAAGCTCACGCTCGGAGGCCCCTTCTCCAGCTCGCTTTATAATTTGAGCAACTGCGTTAATGATATAGTTATCTGAATCAAGGGCAGCATATAGCGTCCCTATGTCGGCGGGGGTGTAGTTGCCAACTTTCATCAGGCGTTCGTTCAGGAGTACCGCCTGAAGCATTTTGTCGTTATTTGAAATATATGCCATATTTAGAAAAGAGATAAATCATAATAATCCAATACGCTCTTTAGTTCTTCGTATGCAAAATCAGCATTCTCAGACATAAGAGCAAAATCTCTCACTCGTTTAAGTTCAGAAGCCAATAGACTGCGTTCCATATTAAAATTCTCACTAACCAAAGAAATCTCTGGCACTACAACGAGATCGTGGATAACAGCTCGCTGTTTATCGGTATGATTACGAAGAATACGACCTCGGCGTTGAATGAACTGTCGAGGATTACCGGTACTTGCACAAAAAATAGCCAACTCACTCCGGGGAACATCGACACCTTCATCAAGGCACTTCATAGAAGTCAGGACTTCAAGCTTACCGGTGGTAAAGTCTTCAAGTATTTGTTTCCGTTCTCCAGTTCCTGATGTAAATTTCTTAACCGTAGTAGTCGGACTCATTGCCTGAACTATATTTGTGTATGTGTCAATAAGGGAATCTGTGTAATCATCATTGGGCATAGACTCTTCTGAGTCATAGAGATCTGCACTTTCATCATCAGGGCGACTGCCTTCTGGAACATACACTAGTGTATACTTTAGGGAACCCTTATCATAATACCAATCACTCAGAATAGTTTCAAATATTGACTCTTTGTTCTTAGCTTTATGCACAATGCGCTTACGTTTCAGTAGTAGACGCATTAGGATGTCTCCCGAACTGGGGAACGATTCGTTATCATAATTATAAAACTTGGCTAACTGAATAGAGATTTTCATATATTCAGACATCTCTTCATCGGTGAGCCTGACAAGGTGAGGATAATAGAAATATCTACACAAGAAACCTTTGTCTATAGCTTCTTGCATGGTGAACTCAAACGTATAGCCATCAATATCGTCACACCCAAAGAATTTACGTAGAGCATTATTACCCATAGCATCAAACTGTCGCTCTGGAGTGGCAGACAAGCCTATTCTACGTTTATATTTGATGCCGGAAAGTCGGTTGAGAATTCGAGGTGACCCCATATTATGAGCCTCATCTGCTATCAATAATAACTTCTTGTTTATCTTATTACTTATTGATGTCAAGTCCTTAAATATGGAATCTCTTGCAAATGAAGCGTAGGTCGCAATAATAATATACGATGGCTCTTTATCGGAGAAATTGAAATCTTCCTGAAGACGAATGGCATCAAGCTCCGATTTCCACTCTTTATTTTTTGAGCACACTTTGACAATATGTCCAAAGTGGAATTTTATACATTCCTCCTCCCATTGATCCACCAAAGTCAGCGTTGGTACAAGGATAATTGCCTTGTAATATCCTTTTCGTTTGTATATTTCAAGCAAGCAATTAAGTGATGTCAGGGTTTTACCCGTACCGGTAGCCATAGCGAATAGTCCCTGCTGATTCGACTTCCAATTCTCGAATGCCTGTTGCTGATATGGACGTGGTCCAGTTAGATACGGAAATCTCGGTTCTAATTCTTTTGCTTGTTCTACTCCTTTGAGTTTGTCAATGGCTAGTTTAACCTTTGTCTTTGTCTTGTTGAGAGCCGCTTTTATCGTTTCGGGAATATCTTGCTTTTCGGTCTTTTCTATCAGGTCAAGTTCATCGTCCAGCAATTCATCCAAGCCTTTAGGCTTGAATTGTGAATGTGTGTAACCTTTCAAGTCAACAGCTTGAACAAATTCAATGTCTTTATCAAGACCACTGAATGCTCGGTCAAATGACTTTTGAATACCATTTATACGACTGACATCTGCCGCCCCGTTCCAATCACAATACACGCCGAGGCTCTCTTTGTTGTGCATAAATGCTGAAAGAGAGAAGTTGACAGATCCGTCAAACCCAATTCTATTGATGCCATCGCTGAACGTTCCGCATTTGGTATGTGCTATGCCGCTTCCATTGACCATTCGCACTATCTTGATCTCAATGCGGTCGTTACGTATGAGCCATGCCAAACAATCAAAGAAATGTCTGTCACGTTTATTTAGTGTGTAGCTCAGTTGTTCTAAATTCTTGAGATCAAAGAATGGCAAATCGTTACCGTCATGAGCCATTGAGATAGCAGAAACATCATCACTGCTTAGAATGTCATTGATGATCATTCGCATTTTACCCCCATTATATATAAATGAAGCAAAGCCATACGATAGCACATTGATGGCTGATGAAGAGAAAAAACCGAGCATTAGGTCGAATGACGTGGCATTACACAAAGCCTCCGAGAAGAAGCCAACGGGCTCCCACTCAGTATTAGTCTGATACCTGAATGATTCAGGCCATGTCACATCGGTTTTAAGCATAATTATATAAAGCAGTTAGCGCAAAATGCATCGTTATCTTCATTCGGCTCACCAAAAAGGTCCACAAGTTTGCCAGAGCCTTTCTGTCGTTTGGCCTCTTGTTTTTTTATAGCGTCAAGTTTGATTTGGCGTACTCTCTCCGGGCGGATAAGTTCAGCAAGACTTTCATTCTGATTCCATGTATAGCCATCTTTTTCAAATTCCATTGCCTTAGCAAAGAGATCAGGATGTTGTTCATATAACCATATCCATTCTAATTTCTGCTGAAAGAAACAGAAGTAACAACCGGAACGGCTGCGATTGTATGTCCCAATTTTTCCCTCCACCTCAAATTCGATGGGTTTATAGTATGCAGGTACACCTACGCCACTATCTTCAAGGATGCGGAATATATCGTCTCTTACAAGAATATCATCGTTGTCGATAAGAGGAAACTCATCCAACTTGCCTACTGGATAGTCAGTTCCTTTGAGAAACTCAAAGACAGTTTTATTAAATAGTTTAACGTCAATATCCATCAATGCATTCGCTTTCTTTCCATAGTAGAAATCCTTAGTTAATGGATGATCCAATATCTTTTTCAACTCAGGTTTTAATTCTTCCGGCGCGAGACTAAGATATATCTCTGTAAACCGTTCAATATTATTCTTGTGCATGACATTATGGATTACATCAATACTCCAGATATTTTTGCGGAATGGGAATATTGCTTGAATATTAGGTTTCGTTGATACGTACCCTTCGCGGTCTTCATCACCTCGAATGCCAACATATGAAATAGTCGGCATGTCACCTACAAACCGTTCCATCTCCGCAAGTTTCATTTTCTGGGTACACCAACGTTGTTGCGGAGAAGGCAAGAAGTTTCCACTTGCTTTAAGAAAATGTTCAAAGGGAGTTGGCTCCGGACTATACTCAGCGGCGCGTAAACGTCGTATGCCTCCAAGATAGGATTCAAGTCGATTTATAAGCAAATCGGTTTCCACTAATTCACAGCCAGTGTCAGTGTTATAATACTCTACATGTAGATTGGGATATTTCCCTTTCATGTATATAGCAAGAGCTGCACTGTCTTTACCACCCGATATTCCTAATACGTGTCTTACTTGTGTCATTTTACTTTACCGTTTAGGAGTTTTAGAAGAATACAGATATTCAATTCGTCATCGTCAGTAAGCAGAGATTCAATCTTTGACGCGGTATCATTAGCTTCCTTTACTTTATTCTTTGGTAGCCTATACGTTTGAGCTTTTGAGAAATCACCTTTACTGGAAGCCAATTCAAAACTAAATGCCTCAGTGTTATCATCACAAGATGAATCTCCGATAGGGGAATATCTTTCTAATTCGCTTAAGATATGAAGCATCTGATGAATTAACATCGCCTCATCCGAGTCTTTTGTTTCATCCAATCGTTTGTCATTGATGACTATAGCCAGTTTCTCAATAAACTCGCGTTTAGATTCTGACGGCGCGAGTATACGATCAAGAAATGACCGCGTCCTAGGTGTCAGTATGCGTGCGTCAATAGTCTTATATCTGCCCTTAAGAACTTCTTTATACTCTACATAGTCCGAAGGTAAGCCAAGATGCACAACAATCTTTTCTTCAATTCGATCAATCAGATTATCGTAACAGGTATTCAGTTCTCTAACAGCACGCCGAATCAAGTCAAGATACTGCTGAACAAACTCATCGCTGTTAAGGTCTTTGTAGCCTAAAGCCGCTGGAAGATCCTCAAAGAATGTCTTTGCGGGGTCTTGAGCGTTTGCCAATACATCTCTAAAATTTGCTGTATATGCGTTATCAAACTTCCTCGTTATTTTTGCGTAGTTATTCAGACCACGATAGAAGTGAAAGAATGGCTTTACAGTTTCGGTTAATGAATCCGCAGAAACTCTGACTGTATCATCCTTACGTAAGAATTGACGGTAACGTTTGAAGAACTCAAGTTTAACACCGGAAACCTTGAAAGCTTTTAATGAGAAATCGTTAAGTCGTTTCTGAATGAGCTCAAAAACCTCTTTGTTGATAGACAAGACAAAGGTTCCGTTATTATACAACGCAAAGTTTTGCTGGTTAATATATAGGAATATCGGAATCCAGAAGTCAATTACACCCTGCTTTAATTTGTATGGGGCAGATTTCAGATTCTTTGCCAATTCTGTGAGTTTTTTAGGCTTGTCATTTGATGTGTTGACAAACTTAATGGATGCATCCCAAAGGTTCTTTAGTTCATGGGAGGTAGGTGCGCCAAGAATCCAGTTCCCACATTCATCTTGACGATGAATGCCAGAATCACGGAATAGAGTAAAGTAAATGGTTTTCTCTGGGGGGAACGACTCAATTCCAAAGTTTTCCTCATCACTATGATTAAGCATCGCATCAAGCAAATTGACACGAGCAAGCGAAATAGCCGAACTTAGTTTCTGTCGATTGAATAACTCATTTCTGATAATGGGAGTCTTAAAATAGACTTCATCGCATACACGAGACAACAGTTTATTAAAGTCACGTACTGATTTAATGTACTGTGGATTACCTTTGTAATACCATACAATGTCATCAGAGCCAGATGTTAACAAAGCATTGAGAGCATAATTAAGTTTCTGAGTTTCAAAACTCTTTTGATTCTCAAGTTCTGATTTGGCTACTCTGTCATCGAAAGCAACATTATCGATAACATACTGTAGTTTCTTTATTTCATATAGATGTTTGACTATATCATTAGTATTCTTGAAATATCCATAAATCGATGCTCCTGCACTTGAAGAAGCTGACATCACGATAACCTCAGATTCAATGTTAGATAGAGGAAATATCAAATGTATAAACCCATCAATATCTCCAGTCGGTTCGATGATGGTAGGCTCATTGGCGATTCGATATTCAAAATAACGGGATGTACCGGTCTTATAATAAGATGCCGATGCAATTGCTACCTTTTGACTAATATAGGGTGCAATCTCTTCAATTGATAAAGTCGGAGTTGGAACAATGGATGCGGCCTTATATAACTCATCCTCCATATCGATGTTAGTACCCTCGAAAAGAATATATTGAGATTTATATTTGGCAAATCTCACAATCTGATGAGAGATGAGCGTTTTTATTAATTCTTGAGTATTAGTCAAACCTAAGGCGTTCTCTCCGTATATTATAAGAAAATCATCATCAAGAACAATGCCATTGAAGAACATGTTGATAAGCCCAATAGTCTTTATCAACTTGAGGCAGTCATTTATTATATCTTCATCAAGATTAGAGCCTTCAATTCTTTCAATCGCCACTGAAAGAGATCGCCAACCCATAGAGTCTGCATTGGTTTCAGTGATTGATGAGTAGAAATGATAAGTCAGATAATCATATACTTTCGCAACATTATAGGTTGTTGATGGTGTCGCTTTGAAATCATTGATTGATCTAATTCCTTTAGCTGAAAGAAATGAAAACAGAGACCGCTCATTCTGACCGTATTTCTGGATAGCTAATGTTAAGCAAATGGCTGAAACAGGATCAAGTGGATAAAACGATTCTGCAGTTTTATATTCCAAATTACAGGATACGATCTTACTACGAACTCCTAAATCATAGAGAATGCCCAGAGACTGCTCCTCTGCTTTTGATAATTTGTGATGTACGTTTAGTCCTTTCGCAGTAAGCGAAAGCAGCTGCTCCACTGGTTCGACAAATACGATTTCCTTAAATCTGCCTTTTATTTTAAGCCATTCGTTTCGTTGTGTTTCAGTTAGTTTGGCAGCATAACTCCCAAAGTTTTGATGAAGTGTAGTCAGTAGGATTATATTCCGTGACGGCACATTCACAAACTCTGAGAGTTTCTGTAGAAAATATAGCTCTTTTTCTGGATTGTTGTTGGCAGCATGTTCGAGAATTTTACCAAATTCGTCAACAACAATCACAAGAAATTTATTCTCTTTCCGTAATGATTGATAGTAAGCATTGAGCGCGTTTATTGGATTCTCGTCGGAAGTCCCTATTTTTTTGGAAATCAAATTTCCAAGTGGAGCATAATCGCCTACAATATTCAAGAACTCAAAACCTTTTACCGACCCAAGCACTCCTTTCTTAACAAGCTTACTGTTGCCAATGGCAAGGTCATCTTCAAGTGCAATAATAAAACTTGATTTGCCAGTACCATACGTTCCAATTATTGAAAAAGAATGATGTCCGGAATTAAAACCATTAACAATGTTCCCTGCCACAAGCTTTGCATTTTCGGTTACAATGTACCGAAAATCGGAAGCAGTATTCATTTCAATATTAACAGAAGGTATATAGCTCATAGTTGGTCATAATAATGATTGAGAGCCTCTTTCTCTTCAATATCTCTCAAGAATTGAACATTCTTTATGCCGCTGTTATCGGTAAACACGAGTGTATCTGGGAATGAAACCTCTAGTGATCTTATGACGTCAATCAATGTAGTCATAGGTATACCGAATATTAACGATAATTGTTGAAGTACATCAAATGACACAGTGCGGTCATTTCCCTTCATTTGGATAAGGGCAAAGAGTATAATCTCTGATGTAATCTCTGAGATTTCACTAATCTTGAAAGTATATATCTGTTCTTTAGTGGTAGATTGCTTCCCTGTATCAATGATTAGGCCTAAGGCAATAAGAAGAGAAGAGAAATCTTCAATAGCCTTCAAATCTTGCGGAGCTACATAATTCTTCAGAAGTACTCCGATGTCCTTCCGAACAGTATTTTCGTTATACACATTCTTTTGCTCTGGAACCGCACATTTACGTTTTATAAACGACTGAAGTTCCGACCTTGAAAACTCCTTCTTTTCACGTTGATATTCCACAAAGAGAAGATTATATATACTCGCAACTTCCGATGAAATCAGAAGGAAATGCAGAAGCCAAAGTGTATTCAAGTCTTCGGCAAATGGATCACGACCATTTTTTGAATCAAAGATGTATCTTGCTACTGATTGAAGTTCATCTGCTTTTGTGAGTCCAAATGCACGAAGCCAAAAACGTATAGCCGACACCATATTCTTGCCGACACCTAACTTTGCCACAGCATCGGTATCTGTAAAGCTATTGCCGTCAAGTAAATAGTCGTATCCCTTTTTCAGCCAAAGAGATTTGCATTGAAAGGACTCATGCCCTGAAAAAATATATCTGCTCAAAATTATATTGATCTATTGTTATTATTCCTCTCTAAGCAAGAGAGCGTTAAGGTGTGCAAATTTAGTAAAAATATCTGAGATTTAGGATATAAACCGCTGAATTTTTTCGGATTTCGTTTCGTAAAATGCATTGATGTTAGTAAATTAATAGGGTGTTCAGTTTGATGTTTCAATTTTTATGTTTAATTTTTACTGTAATATTTTATATATCAGCAAAATATCCTCAAGAATCAAACTGATTTTTGAATCAAATTCTACTATGCTTTTCGATATTGTCATACACGATAGAATGACGAATAGGTATCAGGTACTTAGGACTATACACTCATGATTTTTGATTTAAAAATGAGAACATAGAACTGAACACCCTAGTAAATTAACCTTTGCACGTTCCTAAATCACTGATTATTAAATCATATCTGCTCGTACAAATCTCTTGCGTAGAGAGTGTAATGATTGCTAAGCAAGACAACGCCTCAATACTACATCGATTTACTCTCTCATGTGTCCGTAAATAAATTGAGTAGGATGTAAAAACTAATTATAGGCGTTTATCTCCTACTTTCGTGTTTACCGACCTCTCACAATACTGTACGTACCGTTCGGCATACGGCGGTTCCTAATGCGAATGCAGTTTCTCGTAATATTCCGTAAGTGTGGGATAGTGCGCACGTATCAGTTTTTCTGTTGATATGGTAAGTGTCAGTATCGGGCTGTGAACCATGCGCCAATACCCTTTGCGAATATTAGCCCACTGCCATGCCTACCACTTGTCAATGACACACTTCTGCAGGTTCCTATAGCGTGTCCACACTTGTTTCCAGCATTTCTATGTACACACGCGTAGACGGCTGCGCAACCATTCGTCGGTTTCTCTCAGAAAGTAGCGCATCCCGGCAAGACGAAAGTAGTTTGCCAACCCCCGGATTGCACAGGTCAATTTCTCCTTGCGCCTCTCATGCTTCGCTCTCAGTTTGGCTTTGGTCTTAGGATGAATGTACACGCGAGCCTTTCCTCCTCAAATGTTTATGCCCATGTCGGACGAACAAAAGGAGGGCGTATCAGAATTCTGATACGCCCTCCTCTGAATATTTATTTATAACGCTATTACAACTTTTTGATGAAGCTATTAGCCTTCACTCTTGCATCCGCAACCAAGCTGACTTTTTACGCTCTTCTTGAATGCCTCAAACTGAGGTGCAAACTCTGCAAAGAGTGCATTGTCAGAATTTTTCTTGATCACATGGTGCATGAAGCGCATGGCGAGCACGAACTCTTTGGCATGTTTGTCTTTGGCAAAACCCAATGATTTTGCTCTTTCTACCATAGCGGCGAGATCATGATGACCGCCAAAATTGAAGTCTAATACTTCAGCCATTTTTCCATCCTTTGCCTCAATTACATTGACGTAATAAGATTTTTTCTCTTTCTCCATAATACCAATTATTAAATTATTCACTAATACCGGATACAAATGATATCAAATTTTTCCGTTTTTGTAATTTATAAACAAAGTATCATGAGGAATAGATTGTTAACAATCTCTTAAATATACTTATTAAAACTTAATTCCCCGGGTATAGACTGCCTTATATCTACGGTTGCCGGAGCAATTATTTACTATTACGGTTAAAACCGGAATAAATCAGTCGTGCAAGACCGAATAAATATCGGCGAAACCCCGGACTGTAAGCAAGTATCTTGTCAAACCAACCAAGATGTTTGCTGAGAAGTTTTACACAAAAGCCAACGTATATCATGGCAAACAATGTGCCGGGACCTATGATATTCCATTGCCATACTCCCCAAAAATAATAGCATGAAGCCACTGCCAGAATTACGAGCACTGTGTCTATTATAATTTTCATCTTTGGGAAGGGTAACCCGGTGACACGGGCAAATGCCACTTGTATTCCCTCACCGGGCATCGTCACCGATCCACATCTTACCTCCATCGCAATGCCGAAAGCCATGACGGAACAGCCTATGAATTGCGCCGTTATTTGCTGCCAAAGAAGAGAGTAATCAAAGTAAGAAGTTATTATCATATTAAGGTCAATGAGGGCACCGAATATGAATCCTATGACAAGTTGCAGTAATTGAACGAGTTCAAAATTTCGCCTTAAAACAATGATTTGAAGCGTCACTAACACTATATTCATAATATTGGTGTAGCCACCTATCGACAATTGGAAGGTGAGACCGTCCTGACCGGCGAGTGCGAATGCCATCGGTATCGACGAGATAACACTGCTCCCAAGGTTTGAACGGACACACAGCGCAACACCCAATGTCATGATATATAACGAAATAAGCAACCATATATGTTGCCAGCAAAAATGAATTAGTTGATAACGATTAATTGAATAATGAGTCATTTTACCTATCTAATTTGGGTATCTGTTAAAGGAAGTTTGGAAAGTCTTCATGAGGTTTTCCGACTGCAAAATTACTAAATTTTAATGACATTAATCTACCAATCAGTCCACCCGTTGGACAATGACAATCTTTGAATCTGAAATTTTGAATTATCAGCAATAATTAATATATTTGCATCAAAGATTAGCAGACAAAATGCTAAAGACCAACTCAAACTCTAATCAGAATGATATATTTATTAGGATATGACATAGGCACATCGTCGGTGAAAGCGTCTATTGTTGATGCAGAGAGCGGCAAACCAGTGGCTTCTGACTTCTTCCCCAAGACTGAGGCTCCTATTAAAAGCCTGAAGTCCGGCTGGGCAGAACAGAATCCCGACACTTGGTGGCAGTTTGTGAAAGAAGCTACCAAATCAGTACTTGAACAGTCAAATATCAATCCCAGGGAAATCCGGGCTATAGGATTCTCCTATCAGATGCATGGTCTTGTCTGCGTTGATGATAAATTCAAACCTCTCCGAGACTCTATAATCTGGTGTGATTCACGTGGAGTGCCATACGGCGAAAAGGCATTTAACGAACTTGGTGCAGACCTATGCCTGAGCCATCTCCTTAATTCACCCGGAAATTTTACAGCAGCCAAACTGCAATGGGTAAAAGAGAACGAGCCGGAGTTGTTTGGCAGGATCTATAAAATAATGCTTCCTGCTGACTATGTGGCATGGAAAATGACAGGGAAACTATGCACCACACCTGAAGGACTCTCCGAATATATGCTTTGGGACTTTGCAGAAAACGCACCTGCAAAATTCCTAATGGATTATTATGGTTATGACATGAATCTTCTTCCCGAGGTGGTGCCCACATTTAGTGATCAGGGTCATCTCACCCCGGAAGCTGCTGCCGAATTAGGTCTTGCAGAAGGCATCCCAATCACCTATCGTGCCGGCGACCAACCCAACAATGCACTATCCCTTAACGTATTCGATCCCGGGGAAGTCGCCTCCACAGCCGGGACTTCCGGTGTGGTCTATGGAATTAATGCCACTGTAGATTATGACCCGAAATCAAGGGTAAACAACTTTGCGCACGTCAACCATTCTGCCACACATACAAGAATCGGAGTAATGACCTGCATCAACGGTACAGGTATTCTAAACTCCTGGTGTAAGAGAAACATTGCCCCGGAAGGCTGTTCATATCCTGAGATGAATGAACTGGCAGCGCAAGCTCCCATAGGAAGTGCAGGGGTCTCTATTCTTCCTTTTGGCAATGGCGCAGAGAGAGTGCTTGGCAACCGGGACACCGGCTGCTCATTCCACGGCATCAATTTCAATATCCACAACCGCACCCACCTCCTCCGTGCTGCACAGGAAGGTATTGTATTCTCTTTCATGTATGGCATGGAAATTATGGAAGGGATAGGAATGGAAATCAAGAAGATTCATGCCGGAAGAGCAAATATGTTTCTCAGTCCCATCTTCCGAGAAACACTCGCATCTGTTTCCGGAGCCACCATAGACCTATTTGATACAGATGGAGCCGTCGGTGCGGCAAAGGGTGCAGGAATGGGCGCAGGAATCTACAAAGACAATAATGAAGCATTTGCATCACTTGTGAAACTTGAAGAAATTCACCCTGCTGCCGACCGCACTCCTTACCTTGATGCTTATGCCCGATGGAAAACTTACCTTCATTTATAATAAAGAATTACTAAAATTTTAAAATTAATATACAACAAACAATGGCAAAAAAAGAATATTTCCCTTCAATCGGGAAAATCAAATTTGAGGGTACCGGAAGTTATAACCCTCTCGCATACCGTTACTATGACGCTGAACGAATCGTTCTCGGCAAACCAATGAAAGAATGGCTTAAGTTTGCAATGGCATGGTGGCATACCCTATGCGCTGAGGGTGGCGATCAATTCGGCGGAGGTACTAAGACTTTTCCCTGGAATGAGGCTTCTGATGAAATGGAGGCTGCCAAACAGCGTGCAGACGCAGGATTCGAAATAATGCAGAAACTCGGAATAGAATATTTCTGTTTTCATGATGTTGACCTTATCGGTGATCCTGCCGACATAAAAGAGTATCAGCAAAGAATGAAAGAGATCACAGAATATCTCAAGGGACTTATGGCAGAAACAGGCATCAAGAATCTTTGGGGCACTGCAAACGTATTCAGCCACCGTCGTTACATGAACGGAGCAGCCACAAATCCTGATTTTGACGTTGTGGCTCGCGCTACGGTCCAGATAAAGGCTGCCATCGATGCCACCATAGCCCTTGGAGGTCAGAATTACGTGTTCTGGGGTGGTCGTGAGGGTTACATGAGCCTGCTCAACACTGATCAAAAGCGTGAGAAAGAACATCTTGCCACAATATTGAGAATGGCACGTGACTATGGTAGGAGCCAGGGATTCACAGGCACTTTCCTAATAGAGCCTAAGCCTATGGAGCCGAGTAAGCATCAGTATGACGTTGACACTGAGACAGTAATCGGCTTCTTAAAAGCACACGGTCTTGACAAGGATTTCAAAGTGAACATAGAAGTTAACCATGCTACTCTTGCAGGTCACACTTTCGAGCATGAGTTGGCTGTGGCTGTTGACAATGGTATGCTCGGTTCTATCGATGCCAACCGTGGCGACTATCAGAACGGTTGGGATACTGACCAGTTCCCCATTGACAACTATGAGCTTACTCAAGCTATGATGCAGATTATCCGTAACGGTGGGCTTGGAAACGGTGGTACAAACTTTGACGCTAAGACTCGCCGTAACTCAACTGACCTTGAAGACATCTTTATTGCTCATATTGCCGGTATGGACGCTATGGCGCGTGCTCTTCTCTGTGCTGCTGATGTGCTTGAGAAATCTCCCTATAAAAAGATGCTTGCCGAGCGTTATGCCAGCTTTGACAGTGGCATGGGCAAGGAATTTGAAGAAGGGAAACTGACTCTTGAAAACCTCGTAGAGTATGCAGAAAAGAATGGTGAGCCTACTCTCACTTCCGGTAAGCAAGAGCTTTACGAAGCCATAGTCAACATGTACGCTTAATTATCTCCTGCCTTACATATCACATAATTAGTGAGTGAAGTCATAATGTGCGAAATAGTTATGACTCCACTCACTAATCATGTAAAGGGCTATATGTTATGGTGAGATTATTCACGGCGGCGAATTTTAACAGGGATTACATCTTCTGTCGGCATTTCATCTACCACAAGGGCAAGGTGTCCCCCACCCCCTGCACCAAGCATCTTCCATGCCAGTGCTTTCCCTTTCCATTTATCAATATGTTCCTGCACCCCCGGTTGCATCATCGCCGGAAACATTGCTACCTGTGCATTAAAGGAATCTCGGAAGGCTGAGGCAAATCCCTCAAGATCTTTTTGCATTATGGCATTCCAACACCTGTCGGCTGCCGATGTCAAGGCTTTGACCTTTTTGGGAGTAATATCCTTACCTTCCACCACTGAGCAACCTGCAGCACGGGGAAACATTTCCACAAGACATATATGGTTTTCAAGCCATGAAAGTATCTCTTCATCATGACATGCCTCTATCTTCCTGGGCCAATAATGACCATCATATAAATGGCGGGTAAGTCCTGTCATGCAAATCCCGATTGCATCTTGAGCCCCCGATATGTGCCCCTTATTCTCGGGGTCATTCTCAAAGCAGAAAAGCAGACGGGCAAGCATCTCCTCATTATAATTAGGTAACTCGTAGGGCCATATCTTACGTGCAGCATTACGTGTGGAAGTTGCCATGCCTCCCCTTTCCATAAACTCATGATTGGGTTCTATCGAAAAAGTCAGTGCCCATCCCGAACCGTGTTCCGACACATAAGGCTGGTCAATCCAGGTTCCGGCAACGTCAACACGATAAGGGAGATTAGATTTCACCCCTTTACGCAACGATGTGGTTGACCTTGCCTCAAGTCCACTATCCGGCACCCGTTCCAATTCAACATACTCAATGCCACGACTGCGACACAATTCACGCTTAAGCTCACTTCCACCATCAGAGTTGACCACAAAGATATCGGGCTTAACCGCATCAAGAGTATCAATAAAATCAAGCATACCCGACCCTCTGTTGATATAGGCATCTTTCACATATCTTATTGCCTTTACCATATAGAGGCGTTCTTTTTCAGAATACACGGTCTTCCTATTCTTAAGCTCCTCGATTGTGGCATCTGAGCCTATCCCAACATATAGGTCACCATACTGAGACGCCTGCTTAAAGAACGCCACATGACCCGAATGGAGCATGTCGTAGCAGCCGGAAACGAATACTTTCTTATTCATGACTAAGGTGAGTTGGAGTTGCCTGCATAATTGTGCCGTCAGGGTTGAATTGCAGACGGTCGATACACACTTCACGATGCTGTCCCGGCTGACTCTTAAGGTAAGCCGGGTTTATGCGGTGGTAGACGATTGCCCAGTCGTCAGTCCCCGGGAACTGAACCACAGAATTATGGGCTGTGCCATACATATTACCTTTCTGTCGTAGCACAATAGGATTTTCAGCTACCTCTATCGGACCCAACGGTGATTTCGATGTACCGTAAGCCACATGATAATTCGGGGAGCCGGTATCATCAACTGACCACATAAAGTAATAAGTCCCGTCACGGAAAATTACATATGGACCCTCGCGGAAAGCATAATCCTCAAGAGTTCCACCTTCAGGTGTCATCACAGAGATGGTTTCAGGCTTGATTGACACCATATCGGCATTAAGCTCTGCACCTGCCATATAGCCGTTACCCCAGTAGAGATAAGATTTGCCACTGACCGGATCAGTAAACACATCGACATCTATCTGTTGCCCATACCCTACCGGAGACTCAGTTATCATTGCCGTCTCCATAGCTTTGAAAGGACCGACAGGTGAATCAGCCACTGCCACGCCAATCTGTTTTCCACCTCCGGCAACCGGATTGCCACTGAAATAGAAGAAGTATTTATATTTGCCGTCAATCATCTTTTCTTCTATTGCCGGTGCCCATGCATTGCCATCTGCCCATGGAACCTGGTCGGTGGAGAGATCAAGCGTAACCCCTTCATAATTCCAATCTTCCAGATTGTCGGAAGAGTAACAGGTATAGTAAGTGCCACCCCA
Organism: Bacteroides sp.; assembly: GCA_014802265.1. Classification (GTDB taxonomy): domain Bacteria; phylum Bacteroidota; class Bacteroidia; order Bacteroidales; family Muribaculaceae; genus Lepagella. The sequence continues at coordinate 143,224 of JAAVCP010000071.1, forward strand.
CCCCGGATAACCGTCAGTAGTAGAGTAAATGTAATATTTACCGGTATTCTTGGAATACAAAATTTCCGGGTCAGCGTGGAATTGCGGCAGAATCGGATTTTTTGCACCTTTCAGATATGAAGGAAATTCCTTCTCCAGACGTTGGTATTCAGCCTCCGTGATGGGGATAACCGTGCCGTGACGCGGGTGAAAATCCATGCTTACCTTCGAGTCTACAACCTTGAAGTTGTCAAGATCAGTTGATTCAGTAAATTGATATTCCCCATTCATATATACGTCATACATCAGAATATACTTGTCGGAGTCAATCAATTTAAAAGTGCCGGCACCCTCAACAGCTTTATCGGTCTGCTGCTTATATTCATCTTGCTCCTCCCACTTTTCGGAAGTAAGTTTCTTTGTAGTTGCTTTCTTTATGCCGTTACCGTGTCCCTCAGTCTTATAGAAAAGATGATAAACCCCGTCTTTATATACAATATCGCCGTCAATGCACGACTTCTTATTCTTCGGAATAAATAAAGGTTTAGGCTTACCTATAAAATCAGTGAAATCATCATTGGCATAAGCATAATAAATGATGTCAGGACCGTCACCATGTTGCATTGACCAATACACCATATATTTCCCGGCATCTTTGTCATAAACCGTCTGCGGTGCCCACACCCTCTTCAAATTCTCATGTCCCTTATATCTCTTTTGAATATTTATAACTGACGGTGTCCAGTTTACCAGGTCATCAGATTTTAGAAGCGTAAGTCCTCGGTTTGAATCCCAGCCTTTTCCTGACTCCATATCGGTCACCACCATATAGAAATGCTTGCCATCTTCAGTGCGAAGAATATGTGGGTCACGCACACCCCCCGTCTCACTGATAAGACGCGAGTCAATCACCGGCGCATTATCATTAAGTGAGCGGAAATTAAAACCATCACGACTGAGAGCATACTTCACCGCCTCATCTCGCTTCTCATTTCCGGTAAAATAGACAAACAGATAGCCTGTCTTCGCCTCTTCAGCCTTCACACCAAAGCCCGACACCGCTACCATTGCCACAGCCCCAAGCATTATATTCCTTATGTTCATATCATCAAATTTTTATTACGTAACCCAACAATCTCAAAACTTCACAACCAGAGGATACTTTAATTCCTCATGGAATCTTGCCAACTTAGCGGTCCAGTCATCAACACCTCTCACGCCACCTTTGCTCCAGCCGGAACCCCAATAATAGGTATATATTTCCCCCGGGGCAATCTCAGTCTTATTAAGAATCTGCCCTACTGCGTCACCCAAAGGCTCATCATATTTTTCGTAAGTACTGCTTTCAGGTGCCTGTGCATTAACTATACCTATATAGATCACACCATTTCCGTTATCCGGATTATCAGTAAGATCAGCATATGCCACATAACGTTTTTGTGGATCTATAACCTGACCATGCTGATTCTGTTTATGAACCACAATACCTGTCACAAGCGGTAATTTTTCCGACAGCCCCTTATAAGTCACCGAAGTCTTATTAAGCCATGACCCTTTATCAAGGGATATAATCCTCTCCTCGACAACTTCCCGGTCAGTCCCTATTTTTTCAGGGTAACAGGTTATCTTGGCTGTGGTACGCAGCGGACCATTATCAAGAATCTCACAACTTTCGTAAGCACACGGATAAGCAATCTCCCCTTCCGGGGCAAGGGCGTTCATTCCTGCGCCCAGTGTTTTTCCTACAGTGTAACAGTCCATGCCATTGCCATAATCTTTATGATAGGAAACGCCGTGCTGGCAATGATCTACATATCTTTGGGCAAGCACCGGGTAGTCCACCGATTTTGTCCAGATGTCATATCCGGCTACATTGCCCCCACCTTTCCGGTAGGAGGGTCCATATAGACGGTAACCACTCCGGTCGTTCTCCCATGTGAAGTCGTCTTGCAGATCATTTCTTATCTGCCCTATGCAAATGGTATCTGCCACTGACGGTGTCCCTTGCTCTATCGAAAATATTACCGTAGACTGTGCCGGCAGATTACTTTCAACAAGTATTTTACCATCATGGGTAAGCTGATGAATCAAGGAATTTCCATCAGTGTCATAAACGATAAAATCCGGACCGAAAGATTTCAATATCTTTTCGCCCGGTATTTCTACTATTGCCCCCTGTCTGACAAACGGTGCGGGATTATATACGCTGACCGTTGTTGCAAATAATTCGGTACTACCGAATAAGGCAACTAAAAGTGCCAAAGATTTTATTTGATCCATATTTTTATTGAAAAAGAGATCGGATTGCCGGTGCATTGATAAAATTTTCCGGCTTACATCTTTTTCAGTTAACCGGGAATCCGATCTCTATTTATTTAAAACAAATCGCCGATTTGCTGTCCGTCACCCCAATGATGATCTTTCGGAAAAGGCTTTCCACTCCATGCCTTCTTATTAGTCCAGGGCTGTGCGGCATCTGTCCAGAAAGGATGAGTTGCCGGCAAGCCGAGCGGAAGGAAAGAGAGTGAGGTCATATATAGCGAACCGTTGTTGGTATACCAGTCGGCAATATTAGGCTGACGTCCGGCAAAGCCTATTGTAAGGAAACCTCCGTCGTTAAAATTCTCCTTGCCATCAAACATATTGTGCATCACGGCGGTCAGGGCAGAGCGTACCTGACCATTGGAAAGACCTTCGGGAAGCTGCCCATACCATGCCATCAGTGCAAGAGGTTGCATGGTTGCCATACGGTATGGGATTGAGCGACCAAACACCGGGAAAGTTCCTTCGGGAGAAATCATACGCTCAAGAACAATTGCAAACTTCTTTGTCCTGTGAAGTGCCTTGTCATAATATTTTCCATAATGAATACGGGTATATTTACCGGCATCTTTCATAGCCTGCAAGGTCTCCAGAAGCATCGGGTGGAAAACATAGCTGCTATAATAGTCGTAGGCGAAAGACGGACCATCAGCATACCACCCGTCCCCGACATACCATTCATTGACCTTACGCACTGCTGAGTTAACACGATATTCGTCACATTCAGCACCCACTTTAGCAAGCAAACTCTCTATTTCAGAAGAAAACAGAAGCCAGTTGGTGTAAGGGGGATCAACCCTGCGTAATTGAGTGAACTCCTCTATGTAGCGCTTTTTGGTCACATCATCAAGAGGCTCCCAGAGAGTATCGTAAGCACGGAGGAAACTTTCGGCGACATAAGCAGCATCTACAAGTGCTTGCCCGTGTCCACGCCACAACAGATAATCAGGACTGTCCGGGTCAACGGCATTCTTATAGGCTGCGAGAGCCATCTCTCGAAGCTCTTTTCTCTTCTTACCCTCATCAGTGTCATCATCAGGAAGAGCAAGCCACGGGGCTATACCTGCCATCAGGCGACCAAATGTTTCCATATAGGTAACGCCCTTATTTCTACCATCCCAATTGGGGCTGACTTCCACAAGCATATTCTTCTGCAGCTCACCCTTTGACATATTGCTCAATACGGGATAAGCGATGTTATAGAGCAAGTCAACCCAATATGCACGGTCAGGATTATTTTCAGCCTCAAGCATACGTGCATATTCACAGGCAGCCAAAAGGAATGCACCTACCCCGAAATTGGAGGTGGAATTGGCATCTACAACCTGTCCCGGGATTGCCTTCTCTCCTATTGGCTGGACATACCCTACTTTCCCATCTTTCTGCACGGCTGTATTTTTAAGATAGTTCCAACCTTTCTTGGCAGCATTCAGATATTTCTCCCCATGCAGATAGCCGTTGTTAAGACCCCAGAGTAATCCGTATGTGAAGAAAGCTGTGCCTGAAGTCTCAGGACCGGGTGCATGCTCCTCATCAAACATTGAGCGGCTCCAATACCCGTCAGGTTGCTGACAAGCCACAACAGCATTTGCCATGTCTTGGAAACGCTTCACGAAAAATTCACGATGCTTATAATTTGGGGGTAAATCCTGAAGAACCTTGGCAAGCCCTGCAAGGACCCAACCATCACCACGCGCCCAAAAGTCTTTCTTACCGTTGGCACTCTTATGTTTCGGATAAGTGTATTTGGCATCACGGTAATAAAGATTCTCCTCCGGGTCAAACATTATGCTGTCTGAGAAGGTGATATATTCATATAGCTTGTCAAGATATTTAGGATTCTCAGTAATCTTATATAGTTTTGTCATAACAGGCATCACCATATATAGTCCGTCTGCCCACCACCAATAATCATTATTAGGGGTTGCCATCTCATATTCCATAACCTCCCTTGCACGCTTGATTCGCTTGTCGTCGGGAAGAATATTATAAAGGTCGGCATAAGTCTGGAAACATATCTGCCAGTCACCGAAAAGCACGTGCTCATCAGTTTCACCGTAATTATATTTCCATTTGCTGCGGTCATTGCTTTTTGCACCTTTCCATTCGTTGTGTTCAGCCCATTTCTGAGAATAATCCAACCAGTCTTCATTACCTGTAAGCCTGTAGGCTTCCATATTTCCGGTATGATAAGCTGCATTATCCCAGAAGGGATTTACCTCTGCCGGGTTATTCTTCTGCCAGTAATTATTTACCTTACTGATTAGCGTGCGAACTTCGGCAGCTTCTTTGGCTTTATCTGATTGCTTAGGTGCAGCATATCCTGCCAAAGTCGTCACCACCGACAGAAGTGCTAATGGTACTATAGATTTAAAAAATCTTTTCATGATGACTAAATCTTGGTAGAGTTTATAAGTTATTTAATTATGATAAACATTTTGCAATTGAGTTTTCCATTCTATCGCAAAATTAATAAAAATATACCACATCTGTGATATATATTTTATCAATAATGGGTCTTTATCAGTCAATTTATATGTTACATTTGCACCAAACTACAAATATTGATCACAATATCCATCTTAACAAAAGCTATTTAAATCTTGTAGATTGTAAATCTATTTTTAATCAATAAGAAACACGCCGAGAGAAGTAAGCCAGCGTGTTTCTTATTAATCAGATTTTAATAGCCGTTATTCTGAACGAGGTCAGCATCTTTATTAAGCTGAATGTTGCTCAGTGGAATTGGAAGCAGAGTATGAACATCCGCCTTATAGCCAGTTATCTGCTTAGTGGGTTCAATCTCTTTCCACTTATCGGTCATCATCATGTTGACGCGGTTGGTAAGCTCACCGGTACGCATGAGAGTAAAGCGACGGTTCTCTTCTGCCACAAGCTCACGGATACGTTCATCAAGTATGAAATCGATATTCATCATTGAAGCGTCAACTTTACCGAGATTAGGATTCTCCTTAGCAATGCGTGAGAGCTTGAATGCCCTGTCGCGAAGCACGTTAATGTCTTCTGCCGCACCCGTAGTATTGTTAAGGCGCACTCTTGCCTCCGCACGAAGCAGATAAGCCTCAGCAAAACGCATCATTGGGAAATCCTTTACCATTGCATAGCCGAAGTCATCAGCCGGATCGTATGCGCCCCACTTAGTAGGATGAGGATAGAATACATTCAATGTGTCTGCCTTATGATAATAAACCCTTGAGCCGACAGTCACATTAACTGTAGATACTACCTCTTCGCTATTCGGATCATCATTGGGCACACGGAAACCATCTTTATCAAGATAGTATGTAGCTCCCTCCCAGCCTTCACGATTATACCACATCACGCGACGGATATTATGGTTGGAGTTACGGATATCACCTTCTTCATACACACCGTATTTCACATAGTTGCTGAGACGAAGACGTCCGTTGCCACGACCACCGATTGAGTCAGCATTCTGCATTCCGTCAAGTTTATGGAAAGCTGCTACCCAGTTACGACGCTGCTGAGCATTATCAATTGTCCCGTTAGGTACGCTTGCATTATTCTCTTGCTCAAAGTTCCAGATTGCCTCAGTGTTACCTTGTGAGCGACGCTGATTCCCATAACGGAACATATCTGAATAATAGTCACCCGCCTCAAGAGTAAACTTTCCGTATCTTTCTTCTACAAGCTTATATGAGCCTGAATTGATAAGATCTGTACATGCGCTCTCAGCTTTCTGATAATAACTATTGTCATTATACTGATAGCCCATACGGTTGTAAGCCTGCCCTGCGAGGATACGGGCTGCACCCTTACTGATACGTGCCTCCATTACGAGACCTGTCACATCGGGAAGATTAGCCATTGCAAACTGCAAATCCTCGTCAATAAGCTTATCAACCTCTGCCTTTGGTGTGCGTGTATAGTCTGTACGCGGAGAAGTGACGGGCTCTGTAATCAAAGGCACATCGCCCCAACCGGTTACAAGCTGATCGTATGCCCATGCACGGAAGAAACGTGCCTCCGCTCTCTGTGCATCTGTGCCTTGTTCCTCATTTGTAATGATAAGGTTGGCACCGGCTACAATCTGATAAAGCTTTTGCCAAAGGAATCCCACACCAGAATTCTCCGAGTTAAGCTCACCATACTGATAGAAAGGACGTTCAACACCTTCAATATCACCGGGGGCACCTACGTCTGTGCCGTCCTGCCAGATTCCGGGATATCCCTGCCAACTGGAAATGCCGAGGATATTACCCACTCTTTTATGAAGTCCCAGGAGTTTGCCATTGACATCATCTACTGTCTCAGGGGTGTATGACGAGTAAACCTTCTCGTCAAGATATGAGTCGCTGCAGGCAGTGGTGCCCATAAGAAGAGTCAGTGCAGCGGCAGAATATATTATTTTATTGAATTTCATTATTTTAATCTTTAGAATGTTACGTTAAGACCGAAAACATACGTGCGGGTATAGGGGTAATTGCTTTCCCAGTTTCCTGAACCACGCGGATCCTGATTGGTCTCAGGGTCCCAACCTTTCCAATGAGTCCAAGTTACGAGGTTTCGACCGGAAACATATACCATAAGATTATCAATGCCAACTTTCGACATCCATTTGTCAGGGAAAGTATAGCTCAAGGTTATGTCTTTAATACGCCAGAATGAAGCGTCCTGTGCATATCCATAACCATGTTTATTGGAAGATTTTCTAAGTGAGCGGTATTCATTGCTCTTGTTTTCTTCAGTCCAGTAACCGATTTCTGTTGTCTGATTACGACGACCCATCTCGTCACCTGCAACGCTTAACAGACGGTTCCACTTCTTATAACCCTGTACGGTGTTAAGGAACACACTTAGTGTAAATCCTTTGTAGGAGAATGTATTGGTAAGACCGCCATTCCATTTCGGAGTTGTCTGACCCTGCACATAGCGGTCGTCATCATTAATAACACCGTCACCATTGCGGTCAGCAAGCTTAACGTCACCGGGCTCTGCTACGGGGTCCCAATTCAGATGCTCTCCACGCTCAATTTCATCTGTCTGCCAGATACCTACCATCTCATAATCATAGATCACACCGATAGGTTGACCGATAAACCAACGGTTGCCTACGTCATCGCTCTTATCACCATAGAGGTCTTTAATCTTATTTTGGTTCCATGAGAATACGAGGCTGGTGTTCCATGTAAAGTCATGGGTATCAATATTTCTTGAATTGATAGTCAACTCAATACCCTTGTTAGCAGTCTTACCCATATTAGAGTAAACATCTGAGTAGCCTGACAAATCAGGAAGGCGACGGAGCAACAGAAGGTCGGTGGTTGTTGAAGTATAGAAATCAATGTTACCGCTTATTCTGTTATTAAGGAAACCGAAGTCAACACCTACGTTGAATGTCTTGGTTGTTTCCCATGAAAGATCTTTGTTTGCCATTCGTGTTGAGGGGATAAGACCTACTACAGAACTGCCACCCATTGCGAATTTCTCAACAGCAAGCTTAAGGATTGTCTCATAAACTGAGATAGCCTCATTACCTGCCTTACCATAAGAGAGGCGAAGCTTCAGATTATTGAGCCATGTCTGTGAAGGCTCCATGAATCTCTCATTTGCGATATTCCAACCAAGTGCCACTGACGGGAATGTACCATACTTGTTGTTTGCGCCGAACACAGAGCTACCGTCACGACGAACAGTGAATGTGAAAAGATAGCGACTGTCGAAAGAGTAATTTACTCAACCCATCAAAGATGAAGTTGTACGCAAATCTGCGTAGGAACCTACCGAGGGTGTCTCTCCGGCACCAAGGTTATTGTATGACAAGTTGTCATTCACAAACTTAGTAGCATGGGCATAATTCTCACTATATTTCTTACGCATTGCGGCTGCAAGAAGAGTGACACCCAGACGATGCTGACCGAAATCACGATTATAGTAGATCAAGTTTTCCACCAGGCGTGTCTGCGTATCAGCATTCTTGATCTCACCTGTTCCGTTTTGGTCATTAGTCTCGCGACCGGTATACCAGCTTGTGCGTGTCGGAGCATACGAATAGCCGAAATTGAGACGGTAAGACAACCCCTTGAGTGGCTCCCATATGTTACCGAAATCTATCTGACCATAACCATTAATGCTGACATTCCATGCACGACGCTCGTCATCACGCTTTGTGCCGAGAAGTGGATTGCTCCAAAGCTGCTCTGAATACATAGGATAGATACACAGGCTGCCATCTTCTTCATAGATCTTGCCCCACGGAGACATTGCCTCTGCATTAAGGAGATTAACACGACCACCATCACGGTTATGTGAAGCAATAAAGGTATATGTGCCAAACTGAAGCCATTTGGTTATGTTAACATCAAGGTTTGTACGGATTGAATAACGCTTGTAGTCATAACCTTTCAAGATACCTTTCTGATCAAGATAATCAAGTGAGACATAATACTTGGCAGTTTGTGTACCGCCTGATACCGTCACATTATGGTCCTGAATTACACCGGTGCGTGATGCCACGTCATATACCCAGTCTGTCTCAACGCCGGCGTTATAGTTGTCAACCTCATTAGCATATTTGACATTCTCATTGTACATTGTCTCACCAGGATTCTGAGCTACATAATCCTTGTATCTCTGAATAATCTGTTCGCCATTGGCAAATTTGAGCTTTTTTGAAAATTCTTCTATACCGACATATCCGCTGTAGGTGACTTTTGCCCTTCCTTCTTTACCACGTTTTGTGGTGACCAGGATAACACCGTTAGCACCATTAGTACCATAGATAGCGGTAGCAGATGCATCCTTAAGAATTTCAATTGACTCAATATCATTCGGAGCTATATCTGCAAGCGAACCACCTGTATTATTCAATGGAATACCATCGACTACCACATACGGACCTGAGTTTGCATTAATTGAATTTTGACCACGTACAAGTGTTGAGGGAGCATCACCCGGAATTGAGGAGGTCTGTTGAATTGTCACACCTGAAGTGGCACCCTGCATAGCCTGAAGCACATTGCTCACCGGAAGCTTTGAAAGGCGGTCTTTACTTACTGAGGTGACAGAACCCGTGACGTCACTTTTCTTCTGCACACCATAACCTACAACCACAACCTCATCAAGAAGTGATTCATTATCTACAAGGGTAATTGTCATAGGTGAGGCTGATGCCTTAACCTCTTTTGTCTCATAACCCACGTATGAAACCACCAAAGTTGCCCCAGGTTTTACATTAAGAGAGAATTTTCCATCAACATCAGTGGCGGTACCTCCGGACTGTCCTTTTACTATTACGGTGGCACCTATCAGGGGCTCACCATTCGTATCGGTTACAGTACCTGTCACCTTTACAGAGCCGGCTTGACTTGCTTGAGGGGCTGCAGGTACTGCCAATGCCGGTAGTGCCGTCAGACAAGAACCTCCTACAAAAAGCAAGGAAGCGACTGCAAGTTTTTCCCATGTTAAAGATCTGTTCATGGTCTTTGTCGTTTTTAGATTAATTATGTTAGTTCGATATCTCTATTCAAACCCTATTACAACTTTATTACCTTAAAAAAATACCTGCGCCTATAAATACGATTTATGATGTAGATTAACTAAGTCGAGTTTTTGAATTCTTGGAGTTCATTGATGTCGGTTAATGTGGCCGTCATAAATTCTATGGCAAAATTAGTATGTAAAAAAATCTTAAAGCATATAAATATTTGTCAAACCAATTCATAAAAGTGCATATTTTAAATCATTTGCATATGCTTAACAGATTTTATGCCGTCAATGACTAATTTTTATACCTTGATATTGACCTGTTTTTCTCACTGCTTTTACTATCATACTGATAATATTAACAACGCGAGTTCGGGATAAGAATAGCCTCAGAAAAAGTTGAATCGGCAGCTTGGAAAAGTTGCCGATTCTTTTGGTAATATCAATGATTCTTAGTAAATTAGGGGTAATAAACAATATTTACTAATCATGATTACCGAAAGTAAAGTTACTGAAATTTTTTGTATTGCGGATGATTTTTGCAAAGAATTTAAGACCGGGATGGCAAAAAACGCTCTTCCCTCCTCTCCGGATAAGCCAAAACGCCGTAGAAAACGCATGATGTCCGATGCGGAGGTCATCACGATCCTGATATGCTTCCACTTCAACACTTACCGCAATTTCAAGCATTACTATCTGTCATGCGTATGCTGCCAGTGGAGGCACCTGTTCCCGAAAAGGTTCTCCTATAACAGATTTGTGGAGGTAATGCCACGCTGTTTCGTCGCCCTGACGATGTTCCTGCGGCTCGCTTGCTTCGGAGAATGCACCGGCATCAGTTTTGTGGACAGCACCTGTATCCCGGTCATACATAATAAGCGTCAGTTCAATATGAAAGTATTCAGGAATATTGCAACCAAGGGAAAGAGTACAATGGGATGGTATGTGGGATTCAAGCTACATCTGCTGTGTAATGAGAAGGGAGAGCTGATTAACTTTGTCCTTACCCGCGCCAATGTGGACGACCGCAACGAATCGGTCATTGACACGCTGACTGACAAGGTGTTCGGAAAACTATATGCAGATAAGGGATATATATCCCAATCGCTTTTCGGACGTCTTTGGGATGATGGGATCCATATTGTGACAGGACTGCGTTCAAATATGAAACAACACCTCATGCCTATCTATGAAAAGATAATGCTACGTAAGCGGAGTATCATAGAGTCAATTAATGACATACTTAAGAATGTTGCTCAATTGGTCCACTCCCGTCACAGGAGCGTACATAACTTTCTGATGAACCTGCTTGCAGCCATGGGGGCATATTGCTTTTTCAGCACCAAGCCTGAGGTAAACTTCGACTTTGAGATTCCGGAGACTGACGGGCAACTCGTACTCTGGCATTAAGGATTATTTATGATCTACTTTCAGGCGACCATTATGTGGTCGCCCGATGACATATGCAACTACGGATATGTGTGAAATCTATGATATTTATCCCGAACTCGCGTTAACAGGTTTATTATGCAAATAAGATAAAAATTTGTTCAAACTGATAATTAATATAAGGAGTCCCTCCTTATATTTTTAGGGAGGAACTCCTTATTCTAACACAATAAATTACTTACTATTAATTCCAACCCGGATTTTGGTCGATTACAGATTCAGTATTTGAGTCAATCACTGTCTGAGGAATCGGGAAAAGAGTCCATTCTGTAATCTTTGATAGATTTGATTCAAAACATCCGGGCCAAGCCTCAGATTGATCAGCAATATACATTGCATGAGCGTTGATACTGTTGATGCCATCCTGACCCATGCGGAGAAGAGTAGGCCAACGCTGCTCCTCAAAGAAGAGTTCACGGGCACGCTCGTCAAGAATAAACTGGAGAGACATATCTCCTGCCTGAGCCAATTTTGAACATTTTGCACGGTTACGGAGAAGATTAATGTCAGCAGCTGCATCGCCGGTATTACCTTTGCGGAATTTAGCCTCGGCACGAAGCAGAATTGTTTCAGCTGAACGACATGCATATTGGTCAATATAATATGCACTACGCTGCCAGCCCTCGCTCAAATCATCATAGTTATAGTCGTCTGCCGATGCCCATTTCTCCCATATAGGATAGAATCGGTCAATACGAGTCGGATCAAGCATATCAAGAGTAACCACTTGTCCGTAACGTGAATGATCTTGGTCAGTCACAACAAATTCACGACGGATGTTACATGGAGCGTTACGCATGTCGTCGCTGAAGTCACCACGCCATATATCATTAATCACATAGTTTGTCGGGCTATAGCTTGAAACGCCACGACCACCGACGTAGGCACAAATGTTACCACCGGGATAAAGTTCCTGATCGGGATTATTCCACGGACAGTTCTCTCCATTTTCTTTATACTCTTCTTTCCAGAAAGTATCACGCAAAACGGGAGACCAGTTACGCGGTGATTCACTATAGTTGCCACCATATTCATGGCGTACTGCATAATCATGCTGGAAAACCCAAAGAGACTCAGTGTTACCACAATCATAATCCTGGTTGTCACGCTGGAAAAGGTCAAAGAACACATTACCGTCTTCCCTATAAGCCTCAACTCCATTCACAACCTTACCACCATCAACGATAGAACGAGAACCGAAACGCTCTGTCATAAGGGGATGAAGTGCGGTAACCTTGTCAGCATAAGAAATGGCTTGATCAAGGTCAGAGGCATCATTATTCTTGATCGTTGCGAGTGCAAGATATGCTTCTGACAAGAAATGATAGGCGGCACCTTTAGCCACACGTCCAGCCTCTGAAGGATAGTCAGGGAGATTTTCGGCAGCATCTTTAAGGTCAGCTATAGCCTGAAGATAAGTCTCCTCTCTTGAGGCACGCTCAAAATCAAGTTTGAGTATCTCATAAAATTCAGTCACAAGAGGCACACCACCAAACATCTCGGCAAGACGCAGATAGCCGTATCCACGCATAAACATCATCTCGCCATAACATTCTTTACGCTCTGCCTCACTATCCCAGGAAAGACCCTCTTTCTGCACACCGGCAAGTGACTGGTTAGCATAGTTCACCAGCTGATACATGGCGTCAAAGATCTGATTCGAGCTGTTGGAAGAAGAACTCCAGTTATTAAAATTGGAGAAGCCATTGCCACTCGCACGCCAATTAGGGGTGTCTGCCACGTCTGATCCCAATCCCTTCAGGAAGTTATTGCAGTCATACCAATAGCGTATGTGAACATACAGGTTAGTGACACATGCCTTTACTTGGTCGGCAGTCTCATAGGAGTTGGTTGTCGTGTAGATTGTGCGAGGCTTTTCTGTCAGAAAGTCCTTATCATCGCACGCTCCAAGCGCGGGGAGCATGGCAGCTCCAAGCGCATATAAAGCTAATTTATTTAGTTTCATTTTTAATCGTAATTAGAATGTAAGGTTAAGACCGAGAGAGAATGAGCGTGCAAGAGGATAACCGTAAGAATATCCTGTGCCCACAGTCTGCTTAATTTCAGGATCACCACCCTTCCAACCGGTGATGGTGAAGAGATTCTTGGCAGCGAAGAACACTTTGAGATTGTTGATACCGATATTCTTCACCCAAGACTGACGGAAGGTATAGGAAAGGCTGAGGTCTGCAAGACGAACAAATGAATAGCTCTGCAGCGGGTTATAACGACCGTCAGTATAATTGATACGGGGGTATTCGTTACTGCGGTTCTCTTCTGTCCACCAACCGTGATTAAGGTTATTGTCAGTATTCACATCGGAGAGGGTGCGATATGCATAGAGGTTAGTAGCCTTACCATATCCATGACCACCGAATACGCCTGTAAACATTGCAAAAAGAGTGAAGTCTTTATATGTTACGGTATTGCCGAAACCCATACGGAAGTTTTCTTTTGAATAGCCAAGAATTGTACGGTCATCAGAAGTAATCTTTCCATCGCCATCAATATCAGCAAACTTAACATCACCAGGCTGAGCGCCGTTTGCTTCCATATATTCAGTGTCCTCAACCTGTACAATGCCGATATTCTTATATCCGTAAATAGCACCCAAAGATTTATTAAGGAACAGCCCATTGGTAATATCATCTTGACCGTCACCGTAAAGATCTTTCAGCTTATTTCGGTTCATGTAGAAATTAAGAGTAGAACTCCAAGTCCAGTCATTGCTCTGGATATTGATTGTATTAAGGGTTGCCTCAATACCCCAGTTGTCTACACGTCCCATTGTAGCATACATACCAGTCAGACCATTGATCATTACCGGGATGCTACGCCAAAATATTTGATCAGTTGTCTTTGAAGTATAGGAGTCGAATTCAATTTGAACGCGATTATCAAACATTCCGAGTTCAAAGCCATAGTTCCATGAAGTGGTTGTTTCCCAACCGAGGTTTTCATTACCCATGGCTGTAATACGCTGACCCCAGCTTGCCTGAGATGCATTACCAAATGGATAGAGATAACCACCAGCCTGACCAAGTGTGATAGTGGAAAGAGTCTGATAAGGACTGAGAGACTGGTTACCATTCTTACCCCAAGATACCTTCACCTTAAGGTTATTGATTTTCTCAACCGTCTCCATAAATTTCTCGTTTGACACTGTCCATGCCACACCTACTGCGGGGAAAGTACCCCACTTATGTTCTGCACCGAACACCGACGAACCATCACGACGGATAGAGAGATTCAGGTGATAACGCTGATCAAAGTTATAGTTTACACGGGCAAGATAACCAACGTCGGTATGACGACTATAACCCGGAGTGTTAATCTTTTGGGTAGCGGCAAGATGGAGTCCGTCATATCCAAGATTGGTATTGCCAAGTGCAGCAAAGTCAGAACCTGACATCTGGCGAGTGAAATACTCATACGAGTCACGAGTGTAAACTAAAGTCACATCAAGGAAATGCTCGTTAAACTGACCGGTGTAGCTGAGAATGTTATCCCACACCCATGACTTGTTTTTACGACGATAATTATAGCCATTTGCTGAAGCAAGATAGCCGGCAGTTGCGCTGTCGCTGAAGTAAGACTCTGCATCTTCGATGGCAACTCCTGACATTTCACGTACATAATAACTCTCATGAGTGAAATAATCACGTTCTATGTTCTCAAGTGTGAAGCTACCGTTCATACGGAACTGCAGACCCTTTACCCAGGGACACTTCAAAATAAGATGACCCTTAAGAGTGGTGGTGTTATAGATGTCATTGTCATCAATTGTATTTGACAATACGCTCCACAACGGATTAAGACGGTAGCCACCTTCGTTACATGGATATTTGTTTACCTCGCCATTGATACGAGTGGGCTGACCATAAGGGCTGAGGCGAGTTGTCTGGTATAGGTCATATACCGAAGCACCGGAGTAATTATTATGAGAGTAGTTCATCTGACCGCCCAACTGTAACCAGTCGGTAACATCAGCCGTGATTCTACTGTTCATAACAAAACGTTCATAGTCATCACCTTTAACTACACCTTCCTGTTTTGTATATGAACCGGACACATAATAGTTGAGCTTACTGCTTGCTCCTGACACAGACAAAGAATAATTCTGCATCAGACCCGTGCGTGTGGCGTAATCAAACCAATCTGTTGTCTGACCCTTCTGGTAGTTGTCATATTCAAACTTACTCATCCAGGTTGGATCAGCATTTTCGTCAAGACCTGCAAGAATATTATTTTTCCTTATATAATCAGCCGGGCTGAGCAAGTCAGGCTTAGAGGCAGCATTTGACCATGCCCATGAAGTTGACGCAGACACAAGGGGTTTACCTTCTACACCCTTCTTTGTAGTGATCATAATCACGCCATTTGCAGCCTGTGAGCCGTAGGCAGCCAAAGAAGTGGCATCTTTCAGAACGCTCATTGATTCTATTATAGAGGGGTCAATGTCACGAAGTGCGCCCTGGAAGATCACACCGTCAAGCACAATCAGAGGATCTGAGCCACCATTGATGGATTTCTGACCACGAACCACCATTGAAGGCACCTGACCTGCTCCCTGTTGCTGAGACACTGTTATACCTGTAACCGTGCCGCGCAGAGCATCCATAGCATTAGAAGTTGGAATAAGGGAAAGAGGAGAATCAGCAACTTTGACTGTTGACACGGAGCCTGTGAAGTTTTTGCGTGAGATAGTTCCATAACCCACAACCACTACTTCATTCAACATCTCCTCATTGTCATTAAGAGTAATTGTCATGGGACCCGGGACAGCTTTTACCTCTTTGGTCTCATATCCCACATAAGATACGATAAGTGTTGAACCCGGTTTTACATTGAGCGAGAAATTACCGTCAATATCTGTTGCAGCACCGGTCTTCTCACCTTTTACAATTACAGTCGCACCAATCAGTGGTTCACCGTTAGTGTCTACCACAGTACCCTTAACTGTAATTGTGGATTCACCGCTTTGCGCAGCCTGTAGAGGCGTTGGTGAAGCCATTGCCGGAACAGCTCCCAGACAAGACCCACCGGCTATAAGCAGGGTGGCAGCCGCAAGTTTTTCCCATGTTAGAGATTTGCTCATGGTTTTGTCGTTTTAATTAATTAATTTGTTAGTTCGATATCTCTATTGAAACCCTATTACAACTTTATTACCTTAAAAAATACCTGCGCCTAAAAATACGATTTATGATGTAGATTAACTAAATCGAGTTTTTGAATTCTTGGAGTTCATTGATGTCGGCTAATTGTCCGTCATAAATTCTGTGGCAAAATTAGTATGTGAAAAAATCTTAAAGCATATAAATATTTGTCAAACCAATTCATAACAGCGCATATTTTAAATCATTTATGTGTGGTTGACAGATTTTGTGCCGTCAATGACCAATTTTTACACCTTGATATTGACCTGATTTTTCTCACTGCTTTTGCTATCGGGTTTAAAGAGGATGGGTGAATACTTTTTTTGACAGATATGAGATTAATTGGTCAAACACACCTCACAATATTTCAAAAGCAACAAAGAACCGATTTTTGACAAATTTAATGCATCTGATGAGAATTTTATCCTCTCTCTTATCATTAATTATTACTACCTTTGTGACATCATTTGAATCAATCTGATATCATGCGATCGATTTTAACTCTTATTGCTTTAGTATGCATAATAATTTTCCCTATAACTTCTCAGGGAAATGAATTTCATACTTTCCACCTCGACCACACTTGTGGGCTGAGTAATAATTTTGTCAGGGGCATTTCTCAAGACAAACATGGTTTTGTGTGGGTTGCCACAATTGACGGGTTAAACCGTTTTGACGGTACACACTTTGAATCGTTTAAGAAAGAGAACTCCGGTCTTGAAAGTAACGAGATAAATCATATAATTTCAGATCCACACAATCCTGACATCGTGTGGGTAAGTTCAAGGAATGACGGACTGTTCAAATATGACTACGCAACCGGACTTATTTCCAAATGCTCCGATAGCTTGAGGTCAAATGACATTCCTAACCTATCGTTGTCATCAGACAACAATATCTGGATCACCTATTATTCCTTTCCTCCGGAAAAATATAATCCCTCTACCGGGCAGATCACCCGCTTATACGACATCGTGCCCGAGAACTTCAAAGGACATGCGTGGTGCACCCTGGAAGATGATAACGGGCAATACCTATATATAGGTCATGATGGAAGAGGACTTACGCAAGTAAATCTGAAAAGCAAACAATTCACCAACTTTCAACCCCAGTCATCTGAAGAAAATACTATCATCGGCAAGCACGTTTATTCTATTCATATTGACCGCAACGGAGAAGTGTGGTGTGGCACTGAAAACGGGATATCAATTTTTTCTCCCTACGACAACTCTTTCAGAAATATAACACACAGTGAAAACTCCTCACTCCCTTCCGGTGCCGTAAAATGTATCCGGGAAATATCTGACAGTGATATTTGGGTAGGCACTGACAAAGGGGGACTTTGCAAACTGTCTGCAAATAAATGTCTCACACGCGATTACCATTTTGAGACTGTAGGACCTGATAGGTCAGCCATAAAGAGGCGACCCCTGATCTCATCATTTGTATCTGCCATTTTCGAAGATTCATTCGGAAATATTTGGATCGGCAATCGCAGTGACGGCGTTGACGTAGTAAGCTATGAAGCCCCTTTCTTCACCCAGACCCACCCATTCCCATCAGGCGATATATTCCGAAAAAGTCAGGCAGTGTGGAGCCTAACCACCGATAAGGAGGAAAATTTATGGATTGGAGGCGAAAATCTTCTAATAAGGAAGGAGAAATATGACAACACTTATTTCTCTTTACCCACCAATCCGGGTGATAACGCCGTGGTCTGCGCAATTCACTGTGACAAGGACGGTATATTATGGATAGGCACCTTCAACTCAGGGGTATGGACCTTTAATCCCCGCAACAATCAGTTTACGCCTGTGGAGATTAACGCAAAAGAAATCAGATGCTTTGCAGAAACTCCTGAAAAGACTATGCTTATCGGGACCCATGAAGGATTATTCCGGTCTTCAGATAAAAAACATGCTGTTGCTTATGAGGGACTGAATCAGCTCCTGCTTGACAAATATATTATCTCAATGGCTTATGATGCCACAGGAAATCTGTGGGTAGGCACTTATGGGCATGGAGTAGCTATTGTCAACCGAAACATGAAAGTAAACTTTCTGAAACACGGAGAAATCTTACCCTCTAACACAATCAATCATATATTCGAAGATTCAAAAGGAAACATGTGGCTGGCAACCCGCAACGGGGCAGTGAGAGTGTCAAAACAAAATTATTCCGACTTCACATTATTTGACAATAATGACGGACTTCTGAACAATGATGTGAAGGGAATAACAGAAGACTCTGCCGGTAATATCTGGATAAGCACCAACAAGGGGATAGCCCTGCTTAACATGGCAGACCAGTCGCTGACCACGTATTCCTACAGTTACGGTAAGCCTCTTTTCTCTTATTGTGAGGGAAGCGTATGCACTGACAGTGAAAACCGGATTTTCTTCGGATCTCTTGACGGCTTGACCCATTTTAAACCTTCTCTTATCAACATAAAGAAGCCTGACAGAAAAATCATTCTCAGCGAGATGATTGCAAATGACAGAAATGCCACAGATCCCACTCAAAGGATATCAATCCCCATAAATTCCGAGAATATAGAAATTCCATATAACCTCAACACCTTTACCCTGTTATTTTGTAATCCCGACATCACTCAGGCTGCCAACTCAGAATATGTATATAATATGAAAGGTGTAAATGAAGTCTGGACCCCTGTCCATAATATAAATGAAGCCGTCTACCGCAGTCTGCACCCGGGAAACTATGAATTCAGGGTGTGCCACCGACTCAACGGAGAACAATGGAGCGAACCGGTGACGCTTGCCTCCATAAAAATAATTCCTCCCATTTACCTGAGATGGTGGGCAAAGATTCTTTATGTGCTTGCCACTGTCATTCTGATTTTATTAATAATCTATTTCTATAAGCATAAGATCGATCTGGAAAAGAATCTGGCAATTGAGCGGGAGAACAGCAAAAATAATCAATTGCTTAATGAGGAGCGAATGATCTTCTTCACCAATATAACTCATGAATTGCGCACTCCCCTCTCCCTTATCATAGGTCCGATAGAAGACCTTGTCAATGATAAAGACCTGAAAGCCGAACACCGAAAGAAACTCCTCACCATACGCACAAGCTCAATACGCCTGCTAAATCTTATCAACGGAATCCTGGAATTCAGGAAAACCGAGACCCAAAACAAACAGCTTGAAGTGGTGTCGGGTAACTTTGCCAATTTTATTCGGGAAATCGGTATCCGTTTCAAGGAACTGAACACCAACAACGACCTGTCAATAATTATTGATGTGGCTGACATGGAGGGAAACGAGATGTTTTATGATCCCGAGGTAATCACAATAATTCTTAATAATCTTCTGGGAAACGCCATAAAATATACTAAATCCGGCTCCGTCACCCTTTCCCTGCAGTTTGTGACAGAGGGACAAGTACGTTTTGCCGACATGAGCGTCAGCGACACCGGAGAAGGTATCGACAAGGATATACTCCCTCATATCTTTGAGCGTTATTACCAGGCAAAACACAACCGTAAAGTGTCGGGCACAGGAATAGGGCTTGCTTTGACGAAAAGTCTTGTGGAGCTTCATGAGGCAACAATATCCGTGAAATCAGAGGTAGGTAAGGGAAGCACATTCACAGTGCGCCTGATTGCTGCAAACTCTTACCCGAATGCAATTCATAAGGAAATCAAAGATTCCGATGAACAGAAATCTTCAAATGCTACAAAAGACAACCCCAATGACGATGAAAAACTCACCCTGCTGGCAGTGGAAGACGACGATGACGTGAGGAATTACATCGCACAGGCATTGAGTGATGACTTTAAGGTATACTGCGCATCAAATGGCAAAGAAGGTCTGGAAATTGCCATGAAAGTGATTCCGGATATTATTGTGAGTGACATAATGATGCCTGTGATGGACGGTATAGAATTACTGACAAAAATAAAATCAGAAACCGCGATCAGTCACATACCCGTAATCCTCCTCACTGCGAAAGATTCTATCCTCGACAAAGAAGAGGGGTATGCTTCCGGTGCTGATTCCTACATTACAAAACCATTTAGCGCGAATCTGCTCAGAACACGTATTAACAATATTATTGAAGGAAGACATAAACTGACTATGAGAATGCTTGACGTATCTCCGGCTGCCGAGAATGATGAAGAGGCACCGCAAAATAATCCTGCCGATGACACGAAGCAGAACGAAATCGAACTGACATCGTTTGACCGGGAATTTATCACGAAATTCAAAAAACTGACAATTGAAAACATAGAGCAGGAAGAGCTTGACATAGCATTCTTCACCGACAAGATGTGTATGAGCCATTCTACTCTTTACAGAAAGGTGAAGAGCATCACCGGGCTGACCCCGAATGAATTTATCCGCACAATAAAATTGCACGAGGCGGCAGAGATGCTTATGAGTGGGAAAGTGGCTCTCTCAGACATTCCGTTCCGCACCGGCTTTAACAGTGCCGCTTATTTCCGTAGGGTGTTCAAGAAAGAATTCGGGATGTCACCCACAGATTATGTCAACCAAAACAAGACCACAACATAGTTCGCAATCAGTTGATTCTGAGGGAGACGATAATCCTGACCGAGAGAAATTATAAAATCTAATAATTATGAAAATTAAAAATTTTTTTGTGTTTGCAGCGTGTCTGCTGGCAACGTATGTGTGCCACGCTGAAATCCCGGTTGTGACCGGTGAAACCTGGCATGACACCGAAGGCAACCACATCAACTGCCACGGTGGGGGGATTCTTAAGGCTCCTGACGGCATCTACTATTGGTATGGAGAAAACAGAGAGCAGAAAGCCCCCCAGAAGGGAGTGGCTTGCTACTCTTCCACCGACCTCAAAAATTGGCAGAACCGTGGCATTGTAATGCCCGTGAGCGATGAGGAGGGGGCAATTATTGAAAAGGGTTCCACCATAGAGCGACCAAAGGTGATTTATAACCCCAAGACCGGGAAATATGTGATGTGGTTTCACCACGAGCTGAAAGGCAGAGGATATGAGGCAGCCCATGCAGCCTGTGCCGTAGCAGACAATCCGCTTGGTCCCTTTGTCCCACTGAAAAGCGGAAGAGTAAATCCGGGAAAATTACCCCTTAATCTTGACCCGGCTCAAAAGCCCTCCGCCGATAAGCTTCAGATGGAATGGTGGACACCGGAATGGCACGCTGAGATTGAAAAAGGACTCTTCACTTTCCGTGATCTTGACGGAGGTCAAATGTCGCGCGACATGACTCTATATGTTGATGAGGACGGCACGGCATACCATATTTACTCCTCTGAGGATAACCTTACTCTCCAGATTGCGGAACTTGATGACACTTTCACAAACCACACCGGGAAATATATCCGCATTTTCCCGGGAGGACACAATGAGGCACCCGCTCTTTTTAAGAAAGACGGGAAATATTGGATGATTACGTCAGGGTGTACCGGTTGGGCTCCAAATGAGGCACGTATGATGTGGGCTGACTCGCTATTGGGAGATTGGCACAGCATGCCTAACCCATGTCAAGGTCCGGGGGCTGAGAAAACTTTCGGTGCCCAAAGCACATATATCCTCACCGATGGAGATGACATAACTTTCATGGCTGACATCTGGAAACCCAAGAACCTTCCCGATTCACGTCATCTCTGGCTCCCGATAACTTTTGACAATAACGGTACCCCGGTCATCAACAAGCCCGGCAAGTCGGCTGAGTTAGTGCCCGTGGCTGATGGTTTCAGCAGCACATCTGTCAATACGACAGTGTTCCGTACAAATTCCCTCGTCTCTGACGGTGACACGCAATACGTCTCTTTCTATGATCCGGAAGGGTATGTGACTCTTGGAAAACGCAAACATGGCAGCGGCAAATGGGAGCTTCACCGCACTCAGTATAAAGGTAATGTGAAAGACGGTCACAACATAATCAGCATGGGTGTTGACGGCGATGGCTACGTCCATGTCTCTTTTGATCATCATGGCAACCCATTGCATTATGCAAAGGGTATTAAACCCGGCAGCCTTGAATTGGGTGACTTGCAGCCCATGACCGGTGTTGATGAAGGGAATGTAACTTATCCGGAATTTTATTCTCTGTCAAACGGTGACCTGCTGTTTGTTTACCGGTCAGGAGCATCGGGACGTGGCAATATGGCTATCAACCGTTATGACCTTAAAAGCGGCAAATGGGTCAGGGTGCAAGATTCCCTGATTGACGGTGAAGAGGAACGCAGCCCTTATTGGCAGCTCTATATTGACGGCAATGACGTAATGCATGTTTCGTGGGTATGGCGCGAGACGTGGCTGGTGGAGACCAACCATGATATGTGTTATGCAAAATCGTCTGACGGTGGGAAGACATGGCAGAAATCTGACGGTTCTACCTATACTCTCCCCATCACTGCCAAGAATGCGGAATACGCATGGCAGATTCCCCAGAACTCTGAACTTATCAACCAGACTTCCATGACGGCTGATTCCAACTCTAACCCTTATATTGTGACCTATTGGCGTGAGCAGGATTCCGATATCCCGCAATACCGTGTAATCTGGAACGACGGCAACCGATGGAATCAGAAACAGATTTCCAACCGCACTCAGCCATTTTCTCTCTCCGGAGGCGGCACAAAGATGATACCAATTGCGCGACCTCGTGTAGTAGCTGATAGTGATTATATCGGTGTGGTTTTCCGAGATAGGGAGCGTGGCAGCGTAGTGTCATTGGCAGAAACGACCACCGGAGCCGACGGCTTCTGGACTATTTATGACGTGACCGACTTTGATGTAGACGCCTGGGAACCATCGGTTGACACCCAACTATGGCGTGACAACAAAAAGCTGCAAATCTTTGTACAGCCCACTCATCAAGGCGACGGAGAAAAAGCGATAGAATCAGCTCCGACTACCGTCTCTGTCCTCGAACTTAACTAAAATCCCAAGGAAACCGACGAGCATTTTAAAGCAAAAATAATCAGTTAAATATAAGGGTGTATCAAAATTCGGAATTTTGATACACCCTTCCCATTTATCATAATCTTCCGTATTATTACAATTCGGCTTATAGTTCCCTCTTGCGTCCTATGAGTGAACCCACGGGTTCATCTCATCCCTCATTTAACTCTTCGGATTATAAATATGGGTTTGTTACACTGATGCCAAATTATTTGAGACGGGAAAGAATGTTGAGGAGGGTCTCGCCAAGACCAATAGTGTAACCAGTGGAAACCCAGACAACACGATTAAAAGTATCAGCAACCACAAAGATGGGTTGACCAGGATTTTCAAGATGAAGAGACTCTATAATCTCATTGCGGGTGACGCCATCATTGTCAATGCCAAACACAACATTATCCGGAAGATTCGGGAAAACAGTTTTGTCAAACCTTGATGCCCGGTCGGCATCTTCAAACAAAATCATTATTTTCCTACCATCATTCTGCAACGATGAGGCAACTGCCGATATGTCGTTAAGCGCATGTGCCGACGGTTCGTGATTCGGAGAGATAATACCAAGGACATAATATCCGCGACCAGTGGTTGAGAGCAGACTCTTGTCCTCGTCAGTTACCAAATCGTGATAAATATTCTCGGCATTCAATGAACCGATCACAGACAATACACTGTTGTCCTGACGAATCTTCATCTCCAGATTAGTGGTCTCACCCGGATTTATAAAGAACACCTCACTTTTTGCCAGTACTCCCCCATTGGCGAGACGCTGCCCGGTGGTAAGGATATATTGTCCCTCGTCAAGCTCATAAGGTGTAGCAAAAATCGTAGAAACAGATCCTTCCTCATCAAACTCCAACAGGCGCGGACTCCCGTCTTCTATCTTAGATATTGAGAATTGCGAATAATATTTCGGATCAACAATATACCCCTCCGGTTGATAACTAATCATCAGGCTACCTTTTGAAGACACATTGTCATCTGCAATTTCCTCATTTGAGAACACTGCGTCAGCCCATGTCTTTCCGTCAGTGGAATATTGTGTCGCCCCTGTCACCGGATCAATTCTTGCCGGAATGCCCAGGCTTCGAGCCATCGCCACAAAGAATATGTTTCTTGAGAGGGCATCCCCCTTCTTCTCACCCAAGACTGCACCGGGACTCATACGCAGGCGCTGTGGGTTTTCATTATCGGCAGGAGCAACAAATGATGACACCCATTCCACCAATGCTTTCGGATCAGACCTGAAGGCAGTCATCTCAGCATCAGAGAAACCTCTGAAACGGTTTGTCAGTATAGATCTCCACGGTGTCAACCCCTCGTTTTCTATTCTCGGACTCAACACATATTTGGCATTGAAATCATCAGCGCAGTCCATGTCGGTAAATGTAACATGGTCTATTATCACGCTCGGATCAATGTCACGCCGGTCCTTTTCAGTCACGTTGAGCAGAAGGGCAATTGCCTTCCCCCTCTTATCTGCCGGAAGCGACTCTATGGCTCTAACTATGTTTCTATGATTACCACGCGATTCAATAAGGATTTTTTCCAACTTCTCAGCATCAACGCCGAGTTTTGAGGCAGCTTCACGCGCACTTTTCGGGTCAGCGAAGGTAGCCATGTATGCATTTCTAATGGAATCTTCCTCATGCAGCCGCCTGTCATTCTCTGCCCGCTGCGCAGGAGTTGCCTTAGGCAGTTTCGCTCCTGAAGGTGGGGGAACTATATCAAGTTCAAATGCCCCGGCATAGCTGCCGTCTTTGTCAAGCACAATGTCAAGTCCGGAAGGCGATGATTCAAAATCTTTTGCGTTACCTTTTGCCCAACCGAAGTTTTTACCATCTGTTGCCCACACCACAAGGTCGCCAAGTCCGGCTGTGAGTGATGCCTTTCCCTCAGCATCAGCCGTCTTAGTCACGGCAGGATAATACTCTGCATAATTATAAATGCAGAAATTCACTTTTGCACCATTTGCAGGGGTGCCGTCAGGATAACGCACTGTCACCGGCAAGGTTGCCACCGGAGCATAGTTTGAGGTCACATTAATCCTTGTGGAAAGGGGTTGTTTAAGCAGCACCTCTTCAGG
Source organism: Bacteroides sp. (assembly GCA_014802265.1). Lineage (GTDB taxonomy): Bacteria > Bacteroidota > Bacteroidia > Bacteroidales > Muribaculaceae > Lepagella. The sequence goes on from JAAVCP010000071.1 coordinate 168,616, forward strand.
ACCCTGATAATCACCGACGACATTAGTATTCATCAGAATGCCGCGCGAAGCGGGATCATTAAACCAGGCAAGGTCTAATATCGGCTCAGGCTCACATGCCCCCAAGAAGTGCCATTCCCCGTCAGCCCATGCCTCCACCCAGGCATGATTATCATCGGTATGTGCCCAACGGGGAGTATAGATCTGTCGGGCAGGAATGCCCACAGACCGCAATGCAGCCACGGTAAATGTAGATTCCTCACCACAACGCCCTATAGCCTGACTTACACTCGACAAGGGGGAAGATGTGCGCGCATCGGAAGGCTTATATGTCATCTTTTCATGACACCAGTGGTTAACCTCCAATATGGCATCTTTCATCGGAAGCCCCTTCACCCTGTCTTTCAGCTCTTCATAAAACACCATTCGGGCATTATCAAGATTTTCATTATTGACACGCACGGGAAGCACAAAATGAAGGAACTCCCTGTCGGGCACATTCTTGCCCCACGGCATTTCCTCTCTTGCGCGGAGGGAGGCATCTATGTTAGAGAGATAAAAGTCCTCACTGTAGTCGGCTTTGTCAGGCAATGACATGGAGGAATACAGAAAGTCGAGTGCCTCCTGCCGGGTTATCGGAAAGGCGGATAGCGACGACAGGAGGAAAAAGGTGGTTATATAAGGTAATCTCATCTCAGAGAGGTGGTGTTATTTGATATTTTTACAAAGAGCTGCCACCATATCCGGAGATGTGGTGAGCGAAGAGTATTCGTCGGATCCGGGTGCACCCATCGCCACGATAGGACGACGGAAACGCATTCCGCTGGCTATGGGTTTACGTGCGGTGGAATGGATTGCATCTACCCCTGTCACGGCAATAATGTCGGCAGCATTCGACGGGTTAATGCCTGACCCTGCCATGATGGTTATCCTACCGGCAGCAAGGGTCATCAGCTTCTTCAGCATCTCTATGCCTTTAACGGCAGTCGAGGTCATACCCGAGGTCAACAGGCAGTCAACGCCGAGCGATATGATTGCCTCAAGACTGCTCTTCGCGTCACGGCTCACATCAAAAGCACGGTGGAAAGTGACCTGTGGCTTAGGCTTGCCATATTCGGCAGCCGCGTTGTGGGCAGCCTCGATAAGACGGCGACACGCCTCGACATCAACATCACCGTCGGCTGTCAGCACTCCGATCACTATTCCGGAAGCACCAATCTTTATAGCCTCCCTGATGTCGGATATCATAAGCTGAAGTTCATCTTCAGAATATAGGAAATCGCCGGAACGAGGGCGTATCAGCACATTCACCTCCGGAATGCCTGAATCTACAGCAGCCTTTATCAAACCGTATGACGGGGTAAGCCCCCCTTCCGAGAGCCCTGAACATAATTCTATGCGGGTTGCTCCGCCTCGCTTAGCGGCAATCAGGCTTGCAAGATTGCCGCAACATATCTCTAAAACCATAATCTTCGTTTTCAATTATTATCAGAGGTTACGATGAATGTTAGCAGAGATTATAATGAAACCTCATTGCTTCCCTTAAATCATAACGTCATAATTCACATTCTATGATATAATCCGGTGAATTCGGCAATTCTTCTATCTCAATAAGTGTATGGTTGCCGGTCTTAGAAAATTTTACCGGTTTCCCTGAGCCAAATTCAAATGCTTTTTTAATTTTTATGTCGGTAGGAAGAAGAATCGCATTGGTCTCCGGGGTCATCACGTGCACAAACAGCCGGTTTCCCTTTCTGGTGGCAGTACCCCATGACTGTGCTGGGAAAGGACCGGCTTCTGTCCCATAGATAGTTTCCCCATTTTGGCGCAACCATTCCCCCATCTCCTTCATTCTTGAAAGAGCCGTGGCAGGCAGCTCCCCGTTGGGTTGAGGACCCACATTCAAAAGGAGATTTGCTCCCATGCCGGCTGCCTTTACAAGATACCTTATCAGAGTGGTGGCATCTTTGTAATTTTGATCCATAATTTTATATCCCCACATTCCGTTCATGGTGTTGCAGGTTTCGAGAGGAAGGCGGCTCACCTCCTGACCCGACATTCCGGCAGTGTTTTCTCCAGGGAGGTCACGCTCGAATATCTGAATGTCTTCTCCCGGGAAAGGGGTCTGGTGATGGTTGTTGGCTACCATACACGCAGGTTGAAGCGAATGAATCAATTCATATTGCTCAGGCAGTTGCCAGTCAAACGCCACAGTATCCTCGTCATGATCCCACCAGCCGTCAAACCATATTGCACGGATAGGACCGTAGTTGGTGAGCAACTCAGTAAGCTGACGGTTCATGAAGCCGTAATAGGAATTCCAGTCAGCTTTGGAGGCATCTCTTCCGGTGGTCTTTCCGGTTCTGCCCTGCGGGTAATCGTCGCGCACCCAGTCAAGATGAGAATAATACAGGTGCAAAGCTATCCCCTGCTTTTGGCATTCCTCCGACAGCTCCTTAAGAATGTCGCGCTTAAACGGAGTGCCATCTACAATGTTATAGTCATTCTCAGCCGTGTCAAACATCGAAAATCCGTCGTGATGGCGGCTTGTGATGGTGATGTATTTAGCACCGGCATCTTTAATGGCACTGACCCATTCCGCCGCGTTGAAATCAGCGGGATAGAACCCTTTGGCTGCTTTCATATATTCCTCGGCATTCGGTCCATAGTTAAGATACCATTCCCCCTGACCGAACATGCTGTAGATCCCCCAATGGATAAATATGCCAAAGCGGTCGTCGGAAAAATCTTCCTGCGACTTCTTGACTTCCGCCGAAGGCACATAATTTTGTGCCGAGGCGGTAAGTGCCATCATGGCTGCACCTAATATATTTACCAGTCTCATATCCCTATTTTTTCATCATTGTGAGAGATGCGGCACCAAGAATGGCAGCGTCTGCATCTTTAAGCATGGAACACATAAACTTCACCCGGCTCTTATATAAGTGTAGGGCACATCTGTCAAACTCCTGCTTCATGGGTTCCAATAGCAACTCGCCGGCTTTTGCCACGCCTCCGAAAAGGATTATAGCCTCCGGATCAGTAAAGGCAGCAAACTCAGATGCCGCGCTTCCGAGGCAACGCCCCGTAAACTGATAGACGCTCTTCGCTATCTCATCACCCTTCATGGCAGCGTCTTCCACAGCCTTCGGGGTGAGGTCATCATCGTCCAACCCGCGTAACTCTGATTCCAGTGCTGACGATTCAAGCATTCTTTTTGTTGTGGTTCTTATTCCTTTAGCAGATGCCACTGTCTGCAGACACCCTTTCCTGCCGCAACCGCAATCTCTGTCGGCGGCAAACGGGAAAGTCACATGCCCTAACTCCCCGGCAAATCCACTTCTGCCGCTAAGCAGGTGCCCATCGACCACCACACCCGCACCAACACCTGTGCCGAGGGTGAGCACAATAAAGTTTGTCAGTCCTATGGCTGCACCATATGTCATCTCCCCTATTGCCGCCGCGTTGGCATCGTTGGTAATGACAGTCTTCATTCCTGTGCGCGATTCTATCATCACGGCAAGCGGAATCGGCGAGGGCCACGGCAGATCGGTGGCTGCCTCAATGCAGCCGGTGATTGCATTGGCACACGGTGCCCCTATCCCTATGCCGCTGATGTTATCTCTTTTGATAGAGTTAGTCATCTGCAATATCCCTGCAGATAAGATGTCTGCCCATTCCTCCACAGTAGGTGTGGCAGTAGGGAAACTGTCACATTTAAGAATATTGCCCTGAGTGTCGACAAGGGCATATACAGTGTTAGTGCCTCCCAAGTCAACACCGATGGAGTATAGAGGATATTTTGAGTTTGTTTCCATGATGTTTAAATTTCGGTGTGAAGTTAGTAAAAGAATTTCTAACTACCAAAACAAAATGTAATCTGATTCTTTTGTACCCACACTTTTAACACTTTCATGCCCTGATAAGACAACCTCTGCCATAACGCCTGTTGCGGTCTTAAAAATATGAAAAAGCAACAGTTTTTCCATTATATGTAACATTTACAGGTGTCCGAAATCGGACACCTGTATGATTTTCACACATCATGCAGTTTAATTATATACTTGATTATAACTATTTTATAACTTTTGGCACGATTATTGCTACCATTTATAAGGTGTAACACCTGTTACACTGATCGAGCGTATTGCAACATAGACCAAGAACGCAAAATCTGGCAAACTTAAAAATAACTAATCTAAAAAAAGAAAAATACATCTATGGATAGAGAAATTTCAAAAGAAGAGATCAGAAAAGCAACTTTTAAAAAGTGGCTGACAGGAGGCGGCATATTGCTTGCCGTTGTCATCGCAATGGTGATTCTCTTTCTCTCCCTCAATGACGGAATCAAAAGCAAAGAGCTGACGATTAAAGCGGCGGAACTTGCCACCCTTGAAAGCAGCGTGTCTGCCTCCGGCAAAATAGTCCCACTATACGAACAGGCGATAGTCTCTCCGGTCTCAACAAAAATTATGGAGGTCTACTGCAATGAGGGAGATGAAGTTGAGGCAGGGCAGTCTTTGCTGAAACTCGATTTGCAGTCAACGGAAGCTGACCTACGCAGAATGAGCGACGAGGTGAACATGAAGAAAAACGAAATCGAACAGACAGCCCTAAACAATGCCACTTACCTCACCGATCTTGAAATGAGGATTAAGGCTAAAGAGATGTCTGTAAGCCATCTTAGAGCAGAGGTTGCAAACGAGAGGCGACTTGACAGCATAGGGAGCGGCACAGGCGATAGGATACGTGAGGCGGAACTCGCCTACTCCACAGGTCAACTTGAACTGGAGCAACTTAAAATGCAACTTGAGAATGAGAAGAAGGCACATGCGGCTGCCTTCAGAAGCAAGCAACTTGAAGGAAGCATCACAGCCCGAAACCTTGAGGCAATGCAGCGCACCCTTGATGATGCCAGAGTAAAAGCCCCACGTAAAGGCACCGTCACGTACCTCAACAAAAGTCTTGGCACAAGCATTGCAACCGGCGAAAAATTGGCTGTGGTCTCTGACCTATCCCATTTCAAGATAAATGGGGAGATTCCGGAAACTAATTCAGGGAAACTGTCTGTGGGATCTGCTGTAAACGTAAGAATTAACCGTAATACGATTAAAGGACACATCAGTAATATCTCCCCGCAAAGCCAAAATGGTATGGTAGAATTTACGGTCTTGCTTGACGATGATACCGACAAGCTGCTTCGCTCAGGACTCAGGACAGATCTCAACGTGGTCTACGACGTTCATGATCAAGTCGTGAGAATTCCCAACGGACAATATTTTCAGGGACCCGGCACCTACGCCCTGTTTGTTAAAACCGATGACAACACTCTTGAAAGAAGAAGCGTCACTTTAGGCGACAGTAACTTTGATTATGTGGAAGTAAAAAGCGGCATTAAACCGGGAGAAATGGTTGTCATCACCGACATGAGCGACCACAAAAATAAGAAAACACTCAAGCTTAAATAATAATCAAAGATAAGACAATCATTTATAATTCATAATTAATTATTTACAACAATGGCAATCATTACACTCAACGACGTTAGCAAAGTCTATCGCACAAAAGAAATCGAAACTCTCGCACTCGAAAACGTAAACCTTAAGATTGAGAAAGGTGAATTCGTAAGCATCATGGGACCCTCAGGCTGTGGCAAGTCAACCCTCCTCAATATCATAGGACTTCTTGATGTTCCCAGCGGTGGCACAGTCACAATTATGAATGATGCAACCGGGAAGATGAACGACAGCCAACTTTCCTCTTTCCGTAACCACAATATAGGTTTCGTATTCCAGAGTTTCCATCTTATCCCCTCGCTTAATGTGTCGGAAAACGTGGCTCTGCCATTGGCTTATCGCAATAATGTCAGCGCCAGGGAACGTCATGAAAAAGTGACCGAAGTGCTCACCCGTCTTGGACTCAGCCACAGAATGCGCCACTTCCCCGGGCAGCTATCCGGCGGTCAGTGTCAGAGAGTGGCAATTGCAAGGGCGATTGTAGGCGACCCACAGATTGTGCTTGCCGACGAGCCTACCGGAAACCTCGACTCAAAGATGGGTCAGGAAGTGATGGATATTCTTCATAAGCTTAACAAGGAAGACGGACGCACAATAGTAATGGTGACTCACAACGAGAGCCAGGCACGAATGACCGACCGCATTATACGCTTCTTCGATGGCAGACAGGTTGAATAAAATTAGTAATGGATAATTATAACTACTAACCTTCATTGCTAATTCATAATTTCTAATTTTTAATTTATATGAATTTTTTTAGACAAATATATTATGAGATGAAACATCAGAAGATGATGACATGGGTGTCGATTTCCGGCACCGCACTATCCATCTTCTTGGTGATGGCACTCTTCATGACTGACCAGGTAAAGAGTGTTGAAATCTCCCCGGAGAGCAACCGGCATCGTATCCTAATTGCTCAAAACCTTGAGGTTGGTGGAAATAATGCCTTGGGTTCTACCTCAGGGATAAATAAAGAATTAATAGACCAACTTTATCTTAATCTTGACGGAGTTGAGAAGGTATCGTATGTCTACGCCTTTCCATGGAAAAAAATTATTAATCTGCGTGGAAAAGACCCCGTGTCGGTACATCCCAAAAGGGTTGACAATGAGTTTTGGAATATTTATGATTTCCGGTTTATTGATGGGAAACCGTTTGATCAAGCTGATATTGACAACCAGGTTAGAAAAGTTATCATTTCCCGCTCAATCGCCCGCCAGCTGTTCGGTGAAGACAATGTGGCAGGACGTGATGTGGAGATTGACTATATAGCCTATACTGTATGTGGTGTGGTGGAAGATGTAAGCCCTCTTTTAAAGTCAACTTATGCCCAGATTTATATACCCTATAAGCCGGGAGTCTCCAATGAGGAATTCTTCGGGGATGCCTCTATGGTGCTTCTTATGAAAGAAGGCGTAGATCCTCAACATATCAAGACTCAGGTTGAAAACCGCTACAAGACGATAAATGCAGGACTTACAGACAGAGGTCAGGAACTGGTATATCATCTTCAGCCATATACGTCACAAGAAATGGCAATGTTCTTTGGCAGCAATAATAGTCCTGATGTAGAAGCCCATGATAAAAAGATGTGGATTTTTTATACTGTTCTTATTCTTCTCCCTGCTATTAATCTCAGCAGTATGACCCGCAGCCGCCTGCGCCACAGAGTGTCGGAAATCGGGGTGAGACGTGCCTTCGGTGCGAAGAAAAGCTCCATAGTCTTACAGATGTTTGGAGAAAATCTCCTAATTACTATTTTCGGTGGCATAATAGGATTGTTGCTAAGTGTCATCTTCGTGATGACCGCCTCTCATCTGCTTTTCTGCAACGGAGACCTTTTTACTTCCTCCCTGGAAATAATTAACGCACGTCCCACTTTTGGAATGCTCTTTAAATGGCAGACCTTCTTTATTGCCCTTCTGTATTGTCTGATTCTTAATATTCTCAGTGCCACTATACCATCATGGCAGGCATCACGTGTGGCACCGGCTGTCGCAATAACTAAATCACGCTAATTTTCTACTGACATGAAAAGAAATCTATTTAAACAAATGAGGAATGAATGGCGTGATAACGTCTGGCTCATAATTGAACTGATGGTGGTATGTCTGGCGATATGGATAATAATGGTCCTCCTCTTCGTCCGGACAGAGGGATTGTTCACACCACGCGGATATAATCCTGACAACGTATACTCATTGAGTGCGAATACCGTGCCAAAGGAAAGCACAGACTATATTGAGTTAGAAAGCGATGATGATTATTTTGCCGACCTTAAGACACTTATAGGTAGGATTAAGGATAACCCCAATGTGGAAGATGTAACCATTCACTGGAATGGATTGCCATATAACTACGATCATAGCGGCAACCGGCTATTTCTCTTTGAAGAACGAGATACTATCGGATATTATGGCAATAGACGCACTGTAACCCCTGATTATATAAAGGTAATGGGAATAACCAGTAAGACCGGCGCAACAACCGATCAATTAGTCGAGATGCTTCGTCAAGGGGAAATACTGATATCTGATGACAATCAAGAGTATCCGGGAGACCCCTATAAACTAAAGGGTAAAAAAGTTATATTTGGTAATGACAGCTCAACTGTGATGCGCGTGGGCGATATTATTCAGAAAGTAAGACGCAACGACTATGAGCTATCATGGGGAGCATCTATCATCTATCCCCTGAATGAGAATAGAGCGTGGGGAGGATTGGCAATCCGCGTAAAGCCCGGCACGGGGAAAGCTTTCGCCGAAGATTTCAAAAAAGATATTAACCTGCGTCGACTCCGCAATACATACTTAGCCGACTTAGAGGCTTTGAGCGATATACGAGAAGGCAACCAACGCTCTATCGAGACAGATCTAAGATTATATTATGTCATGATTGGCTTCCTGCTCATGACGGTATTCTTAGGATTGCTCGGCACATTCTGGTTCCGCCTTCAACAGCGTGTAAGCGAGATTGCGATCCGTAAAGTAGTGGGCGCAAAGAAAAGCCAGGTGTTCCGGAGAATACTCTCTGAGGGATTATTACTGTTATGTATAGCTGTGATTATAGTCTCTGCCATTATGTGGTCCCTGATTCTGACTGATTTTGAAATGATAAATATCGGGCTGGAATGGTATAAGATTCTTGCACTTGAGGCGGTAACAGTGATATTGGTAGCCGTAGGAATAATCATCAGTCTTTGGTGGCCCGCAAAGAAAGCTATGGCGATAGAGCCGGCGATAGCGATCAAAGACGAGTAAGGGAAGTGGGGCACTTTAACCCCACTCCTCTAACCTAATATCCCCCAAAAACTCTATAACTTCAAACCTTAAAACAATGTTACAACAAATAATTTTTGAAATGAAACATCAGAAGATGATGACGTGGGTATCGATCTCCGGCACTGCACTTGCCATCTTCTTAGTGATGGTATTTTTCATGGTCGATAAACTGCCGACCACAGAAGGATATCCGGAAACCAATCGCTCCCGTATGCTATACGGTGGGGGACTCGACCTACATTATGCTAAAGGCTCACGCAGTGGTGCCATGTCATTCAAAATGGCAGACAGAATGTATGGTAACCTTGACGGTATTGAGAAAGTCGCTCATTCATCAAGTTGGGGAGAATCGTATAATGTAGGAGCACCGGGGAAAATGGCATATCCTCTCTCTGCCACACACACTGACGCAGACTTTTGGAATATGTATGACTTCCACTTTATTTCCGGTAACCCATACGACAGTGCGTCTGTCACAGCAGGAGAAAAGATTGCTGTGATAACGCGCTCTGTGGCACGGAAGCTGTTTAATAAAGATGATGTCACAGGAGAAGAAATAAGAGTCAATACAGTTCCTTTCATTGTTTCGGGGGTGGTAGAGGATATAAACCCGGTGATGAAAGCTACATTTGCCAATATTTACCTTCCTTTCTCTATTGAAGAACAGTCAAATACTGAAGACTTTGGCTCGGTAAAGGTACATCTCCTTATGAAACCCGGGGTAAAACAAGAAGAAATAAAAAGACAAGTGCAGTCGCGCTACGACAGGTTGAATCAGGAGTTTGCGAAAGACAGCACCGAAGCTATATATCATGATGCGCCCCATGACGTAGAATACTTGAGCAAGGGGGGTATTTTTGGGAATTACACACCTGATCTTTCTTCACAACACCGACAGACTTATATCACCTATATCATTCTGTTACTTCTTCCCGCAATCAATCTCAGCTCTATGATGAGAGGAAGGTTACGCCACAGGGTCTCGGAAATAGGCGTCAGAAGAGCTTTCGGTGCTAAAAGAGTTTCGATTATAGTGCAGCTGCTTGGCGAAAACTTTATCATCACTCTTATAGGCGGCTTGATAGGTTGTGTATTGAGTTATGTATTCATCTATTTTGCAGCTGATTATTTCTTTAATATCACACATCTTGATGCCACCGGACTGATGTTTGCCACCTCGTCACCCTCTATATCAATGCTATTCACCTGGTCAAACTTCTTCATTGCCCTTGCTGTATGTTTCGTACTTAACTTGATAAGCGCGTTTGTTCCGGCATGGAAGGCATCAAGAGTGGCACCGGCGGAAGCAATCGCTAAATCAATAAATAATTAGAACACCGTCATGAAAAGAGATTTACTAATACAGATGCGCAATGAATGGCGCGACAATTTATGGCTGATAATCGGACTGGCTATAGTAAGCTTCGCAATATGGTGGCTGACAATGAATTTTTATCAACAAGTCTCAGGATTATTTTATGAGAAAGGGTTTGATGTGGAAGACGTATATATGTTGGATATATCCAAAATCCCTTCTGACAGCCCTGAATTCATTGAAAGAAGTGAAGAAGAACGTGCATTTTTAGACTCACAAGATTTAAGAATGCTTATAGCCAATATCCGCAACAGTCAGTATGTTGAGGCAGCTGCTTTCTCCCAAAACGGACTTCCTTATAACTTCAGTTATTATGGAAGTGCCATATACCTTGACACAGAGCCTAAAGACACTATAGGTTACAGTGGGAATTTCAGAAATATGAGTCCTGATATGGTTAAAGTTTTAAAATTGAAAAGCCGTACAGGAAAGAATTTAGACGAATTGGAAAATATCCTTCGTAGTGGAAGTATATTAGTGTCTAACATGTTTAGCTATTGGAGTGCTAATTACAGGGCTCCGGAAGAATTTTTGGATCAAAATGTTATATTAAATTACTCTGATAAAACTTACAGGGTAGGTGATATCATACATCAGATTCGTCGCTCAGATTATGCTGTAGAGCCTGGGGGCATGGTAATCTTTCCTATTAATGAAGAGGAAAATCTCAATGCTGATGCTGTTGCAATACGCATAAAACCGGGAATGGGTGAAAAGTTTCGTGAAGAGTTTGAAAATGATCGTGCAATGCAGCAATATGGTAACTATATATTTTATAAGCTGACAAAAATGACTGATCAGGCAAAATCAGCCCAAAAATCACACAGCACTAATGCCAGAATGGGATTTGCTCTTATCATGTCACTTCTCATAATCATAGGACTTGGGATGCTTGGTGTCTTCTGGTTCCGTACTCAGCAGCGGATTAGTGAAATAGCTATCCGTAAAGTTTGTGGTGCAAAATCAAGTGACATCTTTCGCAGAATACTTTCCGAAGGCATGCTGCTTCTGATTATTGCCACTCTGGTGGTGGCTGCCGTAGGTTGGCCTCTGATGAAAGCCACTCTGCTCAAGGAATCGGAAATAACTAATATGACTGTCTTTTATTCCGAATTGATAACATTAGCCATAGTAGCTCTCGGAATCACTGTCAGTCTTTGGTGGCCCGCCCACCGCGCAATGAAAATTGAGCCGGCAATAGCCATTAAAGACGAATAAAGCAGTTGAAGATAAACTCTGTTGACAATGAAAAAATACATATCTATTCTCATACTTTTATCTTTTGTGATTCCTGCCGTGGGGCAGGAATCACAAACTCTCTCCTTATCTCTTCAGGAAGCAATGCTGAGGGCGCGAAGCAACAGCGTAGATGCTGAGGTGGCTCTCAATCAACTGAAGAGTTCATATTGGACTTATCGCTCTTATCGTGCCGAGTTGATGCCTGAACTGTCGTTATCGGCAACCGTGCCTTCCTACCGGCAGCAATTCTCCCCATATATGAATAATGAGGGAAGTTATGACTTCGTGCGTAATAACTATCTTCAAATGAATGGGGAACTGTCTGTCACCCAAAACATTTGGCTTACCGGTGGTAAGGTGGCTGTCAATACTTCCCTGGATTTCTACCGTCAGCTTGGGAAACACCCCTACAACCAGTTTATGTCTATTCCTGTGGCTATCACTCTTTCTCAACCTATTTTCGGGGTGAACAATATAAAATGGGACCGAAAGATTGAACCCGTGAGATATTCTGAGGCTAAAGCCCGGTTTCTGAGTGCATCTGAAGATGTGGCTACATACGCCATACAGTATTATTTCAATCTGCTTATGGCTAAGGAAAACTTCTCAATCGCACAGCAAAACCTTGACAACGCCCACAGACTTTATGACGTGGCTAAGGAAAAAAGGGAAATGGGGAGAATAAGCCAAAATGATTTGCTTCAGATGGAACTTAACCTTCTCAATGCTCAGACCGACATGACCGACTGCGAAAGTAACCTGAAGAGCAATATGTTTCAGCTCCGTTCATTCCTCGACTATGGGGAGAACGTCGACATCGAGCCGCAGATCCCAATTGATGTGCCCGAAGTGGAGATTACATATTCTGACGCCCTTGAAAAAGCTCTTGCCAACAATCAGTTTGCCAAAAATATGCTCAGGCTTCAATTGGAAGCAGACTACAACGTGGCAAAGGCGAAAGGTGCGCAGAGGGAGATAAACCTCTTTGCCCAGCTGGGCTATACAGGCACCGACCATGACTTTGCCGGCGGTTATCACAATCTGCGAAGCAACCAGGTGGTAGAGATCGGATTTGAGATTCCACTGGTTGACTGGGGGCGAAGGAAAGGTCAGGTGAAAGTGGCTGAAAGCAACCGGCGTCTCGTGGAAAGCCAGGTGCGTCAGGAAACCCAGAATTTCAACCAGAATCTGTTTATATTAGTGGAGCGGTATGGCAATCAACTCCGACAGCTTCAGACTGCCAAACGCGCCGACGAGATTGCACAGAAGCGTTACGCAACCAATGTGGAAACATTCCTCATTGGAAAGATTTCAACCCTCGATCTCAACGACTCTATGGTGAAAAAAGATGAGGCAAGGAGGGAATACGTCAATGAACTTTATCTCTTTTGGCTTTATTATTACCAAATCCGTAGCCTTACTTTGTGGGATTATCAGGCAGACACAGGAATTGACGCTGATTTTGATACTATTGTGAAAAATTATTAGTAATTTTGAATTATGATTCTGATTGTTGATGACGATAAGTCTATAAGACTGTCCCTTGGGCTTATCCTGAAGAGAGCGGGCTATGAGGTAGACTATGCTGAGAATCCTGATGAGGCTCTCGGCAAGGTCAGGCACACGAATTACGACCTGATATTCATGGACATGAACTATAGCCGCTCCACCACCGGAGAGGAGGGGATCGAACTCCTGAGGAAAACCAAGATTTTTCTCCCTGATACACCCGTGATTCTCATTACGGCGTGGGGAAGCATAGAGCTTGCCGTAGAGGGTATGCGCCACGGTGCATACGACTTCATCACGAAGCCATGGAACAATCAGCTTCTGTTGCAACGCATTAAAACTGCAATAAACCTTAACGACAAGCATCAGGAATCTTCACGACCCTTCAACAGAGGTGGAATAATCGGGAAAAGTGAGGTAATGAACGAGTTACTCACAATGGTGGAACGTATTGCCCCTACCGATGCCCCGGTATTGATCTTAGGAGAAAACGGCACCGGAAAGGAAATGATTGCAAATGCAATCCACATCAACAGTCTGAGGAAAGATAACCCGTTTGTATTGGTCAATTTAGGGGGTGTGCCTCAGTCATTATTTGAAAGCGAGATGTTCGGACACGTAAAAGGGGCTTTTACCGGGGCTATATCATCACGTAAAGGGCGTTTTGAGATTGCCGATAAAGGCACAATCTTTCTTGATGAGATTGGTGATCTCGACATGGCAAGCCAGGTAAAAATGCTAAGGGTGCTTCAGCAACACACTTTCGAGCCGGTAGGCGACAGCCGCCCTCGTAAGGTTGACATAAGAGTGATATGTGCCACAAATGCCAACCTTGAGGCAATGGTTGAGGAACGCTCTTTCCGAGAAGACCTGTTTTTCAGAATAAACCTTATTACCTTGAAGCTCCCTGCCCTGAGAGAACGAAGAGAAGACATCCCATTGCTCGTACGGCATTTTATGGCACAAGCTGCCAAATCGCAAAACATTTCTGAGCCTGAGATGACTGCCGAAGCTATGGAATTTCTGACTCGTCTCCCCTACCCGGGCAATATCCGACAGCTAAAAAACATGATAGAGAGGGCTGTGCTAATCGGAGGAGCACGACTGGGAAAGGATTTGTTCTCTTCAATGCCCGGTATTGAGGATATTAAACCTGCCGGCACTCTTGCTCTACGGGAGAAAAACATTATTGTTGATGCTCTTGAAAAATCCGCAGGCAACATGACACAAGCAGCACGTATTCTTGGAATAACAAGACAAACTCTTTACCGCCGAATGGAGAAATATGGATTGAAATGAAGTCAATATATCTATTTGTCGCATTATTATTATGTATTTTGGGGACAGCAATTATTATGCTATGGGTCCCCGCTGAATCTATATGGTGGGCTTATGTGGCAATAGGATTGGCGGTCATATTGCTATGGCTTATGTGGAGAAGCGTCCTGCTGCCTGCCCGAATGGTGATGAAGGGTATGGATCTTATCAAAGCTCAGGATTTCAATAACAGGCTTCTAAACGTGCATGAGCCGGATTCTGACAAAATCGTTGATCTCTTCAACCAGATGATTGACAAGCTGCGCAATGAACGCCTGCATAACCGCGAACAGGAATCTTTTCTTAAACTCCTGATTGAAGCATCACCAATGGGGGTGATGATGCTCGATTATGATGACAGAATAACCATGATGAATGATTCATTCCTACGGCTCACCGGAATCAAAGATATTGAAAGCGTCAAAGGGAAAACGATGAATGAGGTGCCTTCTGAGCTTGCCCGTAAAATGCAGGAAGTGAACCTTGGAGAAAACCGCATAATACGCAACGGTGATGTCAAGAGGTATCGTTGCTATCATCTCAGCTTTATACAGACAGGATTTCAGCGTCAATTCTATCTTCTCGAAAGCCTGACTGAAGAAGTGATGAAAGCTGAACGGCAAGCCTATGAGAAGGTGATAAGGATAATTTCGCATGAGGTCAACAACACTATGGGCGGCGTGAGATCAGTGCTCGACACCATTCATTCCGTGTGTGAGGAAGATGACTTAAGGGAAGTGATTGAGAGCTGCGATAACCGCTGCAACGAAATGTGTAATTTCATCAGCTCATACGCCGATGTGGTACGTGTCCCGAAGCCGGTTATGAAAGAGACGGATCTTGTGCAAATGTTGAGGACCATGAGTCCTTTCCTTCAGGAAACTCTTCCTGAAAATATCCGGCTGACTTTCACCCCTACGGAGGAAAAAAGCGTGGTCAGCATTGATTTATCTCTTATTCAGCAGGTAATAGTCAACATCGTCAAAAATGCTGTGGAAAGCATTCAGTCTGAAGGATTTATTGACATATCAATAGAAAAACTCGGGAAAGAGACTCAACTGACAATCTCCAACAATGGGGCACCTATAACGGAAGAGGTATCACGAAATCTTTTCAGCCCGTTTTTCACCACCAAGCGTGAAGGACGAGGCTTAGGGCTGACCCTTATAAGCGAAATCCTGAACCTTCATAATGCCCGATTCTCACTCAAAACCGGAGCTGATCTAATCACACGCTTTACTATTATCTTCCACTGACTTACTAAACGAGGGCGTATCAAAATTTTGATACGCCCTCGTTGTATGAAAATATTTCTATTTGATTTATAGAATTGTCAGGATTATTTCCCGCAAGTGATGCGAATGTTAACACTGCCGTCAGGAGCCACATTGATGTCAAGGGTTGTGCCCGGAGCAAGACGGAGAGTGCCATCCTCACCATGATAGTTATGGAGGCTTGCAGGAGCATGACCTGAGCCACCCTCAAGCGGGTGAAGAGCCTTGCTCTCATCAATTCCGGCAACGGGGTCAACCTTTACGTCAGCCACTTTCTCTACCTTGTGGGCAGCAGCGGGCTTCGGGGCAGGAGCAGCCTTGGGAGCAGCGGGCTTCACAGGAGCAGCACCGGCAGCCGCAAATTCGATGATAGGCTGATCGGTAGCCATAACCTCACCTTCCTCAAGAAGGAGCTTGGCAATAACGCCGTCGCGGTCTGCGCCAAGATTATTCTCCATCTTCATAGCCTCATAGACAAGCACAGTGTCGCCTGCCTTTACAGCATCACCGGGTTTAACCTTGTAAGAAAGGATTGTGCCACCCATCGGGGCAACCATCACGCCGCCACCTGCAACAGGAGCAGCAGCCTCGGGAGCGGGAGCAGCGGCACCTTCGCCTACAAACTCAATAAGGGGCTGGTCAGTAGCCATAACGTCACCTTCAGCCACGAGCACCTGCTTAACGACACCACCGATCTCGCAAGCAAGGTCATTCTCCATCTTCATAGCCTCATATACGAGAACCACATCACCCGGCTTAACAGTGTCGCCTGCCTTAACCTTGATGCTCATGATAGTGCCACCCATCGGGGCATTGAACACCGGACCTGTTACGTCGCCGGCGGCAGCAGCCTTGGGAGCTTCCTGAGCCTGAGGAGCATTAGCCTTGTTAGCCTCATATTCAGCCTTACGCTTGTTGGTGAGATAAGTCTTGGCAACAGCGGGGAGAAGTTCGAGAAGCAGATATTCCTCATTGTTCTGAGCGAGTTTCACGCCACCGAACTTGTCGAGAACAGGATTCTCGGGATCCTTGTGAGATGAAACATCGTATGGTTTCTCCTCGGGGCTACCTGTGATTTTCTCACGGAACTTCGGATCAACAGGCACCGGAGTGTTGCCGTATTCACCCTTGACAAGAGCGATAAACTGATTGCTCTTATTAGAATAGTCTTCCTTACCGTTGCGACGGTCCATAGCCAGAGACACAGCCTGTGAGCCTACGATCTGGCTTGTCGGAGTAACGAGGGGCACCAGACCTGCATCACGGCGAACCTTCGGGATAAGTGCCATAGCCTCCTCAAGCACGTCTTCTGCATTGAGGGCACGGAGATTGGCAACCATGTTGGAATACATACCGCCGGGAACCTCAGCGTTCTTCACGATCTCATTAGGTTTCGGGAAGCCGAAATAAGCCTCAATCTTGTGGCATGCATCGAGAAGCTCATCCTCCTTGCAAGCCTTGGCAGCCTCGATTGCACGGTCAAACTCTGCGTCGATTTCAGCCGGCATAACAGCATAAGCCTCGTCGAAGTCTTTCTGCCATTTGTCTTTATTAAGGTCGAAGTCGCTGAGAGCCTTGCGGGCATCCTTAAGCTCCTTGCGGATCTTGGCAACAGCCTCCATGTCAGCCTCAAGCTCTACGCCCAGTTTCTGACAGAAGATATGCACAAGCTCAATTGCCGGAGCAGCAGAACCGCCTCCAAACCACCAGATGTTGGTGTCAACGATGTCAACGCCCTGGATAATGGCTGTAAGAACTGATGCGAGACCGTAACCCGGGGTGCAGTGAGTGTGGAAGTCCACAGGCACTGTAAGGGCTGCCTTCAGTTTGGGCATCAGTGAGTGAATGCGTGCAGGATTTACAAGACCTGCCATATCTTTGAGAGTAACCATCTTTGCGCCGAGTTTCTCCATCTCGACAGCGAGGTTTACGAAATATTCGTCAGTGAATATCTTTTCATCTTCCGGAGTGCCCTTCGGGTCGATTGTGTAGCATACGGCTGTGTCAGCTATCCCACCGAACTCATTGATCATCTTAATAGATGAGCGCACGTTGTTGATGTCGTTGAGAGCGTCGAATATACGCATCACGTTCAAGCCGTTTTTGATTGCCTCACGATAGAAGCCTTCAAGCACACTTTCGGGATAAGGCACATAGCCGAATAGGTTTCTGCCGCGTGAAAGAGCTGAGAGAAGAGAGATACCCTTCATAGCCTTTGAGCACTCGCGCAGACGGTCCCAGGGGCTTTCGCCGAGATAACGCATAACGGAGTCGGGCACAGCACCGCCCCATACTTCCATTATATAAAATTTTGCCTCACGATAGAGGGGGAGAAGTTTGTCAACGTTCTCCTGTTTCATACGGGTGGCGAACAATGACTGCTGGCCATCGCGCAGCGTCAGATCTCTAATTTGAAGTTTCCTTGCCATGTTATTAGATTTGTGTTTTCTATGACATAGATTATTTTGTGCCAAAATTAGTGATAAAATCCTAATTAAAGAAATTTTTCCGTAAAAAGATTTCTTTTTTATATTCAATAATTAATATTTTCGCTCCCCTCCCCCTTATATTTCTCATTTATCTCCCTAATTTACTCCCTATACATAGAAAAATGATTAATTTTGCACCCTACCCAACTATTAATCTTAAACTCTCCTCCGTTATATCCTTATGTGGATTATCCTTGCTCTTATATCCGCTCTCTGCCTCGGATTTTATGATGTCTTCAAAAAACTATCGCTGAAGGCAAACGACGTATTGACGGTGCTAATGCTCAACACTGTGTTCGGTACCTTATATATGTCGCCTTTCTTGATCATCGAACTATCTCATGGAAATTTCGGTTTCAGCAACACCTTGACCGGGCATCTTCTGATTTTGGCAAAATCTGTGATTGTGCTCAGTTCATGGCTTTTGGGTTATTATGCCATAAAGCACCTTCCCCTCACCATTCAAGGTCCCATCAATGCCTCACGCCCGGTAATAGTACTTGTCGGCGCACTTATAATCTTTGGGGAACGACTTAATTGGGTACAATGGATAGGCATCCTCTTGGGTTTTGCCTCCCTTTTCTTTATCTCGCGCATAGGGGCAAAAGAGGGTTTTTCCCTTAAACACTCCAAGTGGATATGGATGTCGATAGGTGCAACAGCATTGGGAGCCATAAGCGCACTCTATGATAAGTTCCTTATGAAATATTATCAGCCAATTGATGTTCAGGCATGGTATTCACTTTATCAATGCTTCATTATGGTGATTGCCATTTCTATTATAAAAGGAGGGAAAGCCAATATAAGGGAGAAATTTACATGGAGATGGACAATTCCCTGCATAGCCCTATTTCTGACTATTGCCGACCTTGCATATTTCTATTCCCTCTCCATTCCGGGGTCAATGGTGGCTGTCGTGTCTATGATAAGGAGGGGAAGCGTAATTGTAAGTTTCATCTATGGCGTTGTGGCTCTTCATGAGAAGAATATCAAGCCCAAATTGATAGATCTCGCAGTGCTTATGGTTAGCCTTGCATTACTCGTAATAGGCTCAAATCTGTAATTACAAAGTTTCGTCTTCCCCTGATAATGACATGGGGAAGACGAAACAAAACACCATCTATCAAAGTCTACACGCTCAATTGATGGAGGGAGACTTTATTTTACCACTACCTTTTCTACTTTCTTTGAACCATCGCTGAAGACAGTCTGACGGATAACTATACCCGCTTCCGGACGAACCACTTTCTTTCCGGTAAGGTCATAGTAGTTGACTGCCACTCTATCCTTACCGTTGATTAGCTTATCAACCCCGGTGTAATCCTCTACCTCAACAATATCAGAATAAATAACATTGTCACCATTCTTATAAAGAGTGCGGATACCGAGTGAGTCAAAATCTAAAGAATAGATTATTACATCATGAATTATGCCAGAGGCATAGAAACCGTCGGCATCGTAACCGAAAGGCACATCTGTCATCATATCTAAATCGTCGGGAAGCTCATATTCATCACTGTAGAACTCATACACCTCACCATCAAGAATTACCTGATAATACAATTTAGAAGTATCGATGGGCTGCTTATCAGCATCTATAGTCGGGAAATCAAATTCTATTTCAGGGTAATAGATGTATCCTTCATAGTCTTCATAATCCCAGAAATTGGTAATCACAGGGTTAAGCAAGGCTCTCACTTCTGCATCAGGATTTAATGCACATATATAAGGAGCATTAAGATAGCTGTAATATACAACCCTATCCGGCACACTTGAAATCAGATAACAACCATCAGGGCAAGAAAGCACTTTCTTGTCGGCATCGTAATCAAATATCATCTGATCCTCAATCACGAAATAATCGTAAACGCCATCTTCATCTTCTGCTTCCTCTCGATGACCGGTAAGGAAATATACCAATGTTGAAGAACTCCAGGAAATACCCATATATTGGGGTCCCTTGAAAATAACCTTGTCACCTTCTATTGTGCCGACAACAGCTGCATTCGGCAAGCCTGTGTATGAACCTACAAAATAAAGAAGATTATCTTTTATTCCAATTTCTACATTGCGTGTAGATATATCAGACATAAGACACCATGTCTCAAGTTCAACATCTGCCGGCACTTCAAGCGGTTCTTCCGTCACTTCTTTCATTGACGTGATGATGTCTCCGGTTGCCTGCCATGACCAATAGCCACCTTCATCCGTGTCATCTTCAAACCATACACACTGACCAATCATCATGGAAGGTTCTGTTGACTCTAATGAGCCATCGGGAAGAATCTTAAAAGTCAATGTTTGATTTTCAGCGGGATAATACCAACCCCCTTCATCATCAATCTCAACGAATTCCAGTTTAAGGGCATAGTCATAGTATTCCTCCGGGTCGTAGTCATCATATTCATAGAGAGTGTGGCTTATAAGCTGTGGAAAAGTAAATGTCACCTCATCTCCATCGATGTCACCTACAATCCAATTTTCCTCCGAATCATAAAAACGAATAATCGGATTCTGAACATACATCTTTTTGCCGTCAGGAGAAGTCACAACACGTGAAATGGGGCTGGACATCTTACCCGATGTAAAACCGGTGTACCAACTGTTGCTGTAATAGTAACCAGTCTTCTGAAAAATCTTCATCTCCCCTTCCGGTGTCTCATCAATTACACGGTCATCGGCAGTTGGACCAGCTACCGCACGCATGGGCATCGCAGCTCGGTGGTTTGCAACTCTTGACGGGCGTTTAGACTCACCTTTCTCCCTATTCATACTTTCCACCTGCCTCATCATGGCGCCTGAAAGATCTTTGGCGATTGAAGCCGGAGACATTACCTGACCGTTCATGGTCAGACCGCCAATGGCAAGTGCCATTGCCAATGTAAAGTTCTTCATTTCAAAAAATTTAATGTTAACAGTATATTAATTTTGTTATTATCATTTCCTCTTCCCAAGCCATTCCTTACGTAAGGAACTCAGATATTGCGGTGAAACTCCCAAATAGGCTGCCACAACTTTCATCGGCACCTCACGTATTATTTCCGGACGATCACGCATAAGTGTCTCATATCGCTGATATACATCCCCGTTGAAGTTCAACTCCCTGATTTCGTAGGAATATAACTGGCTATATGCCATATTCAATGCCCATCGTGCGAAACTATGTGAACGCTCTATAAGGGAGTCAAAGTCACGAGCCGACACTTTCAACAACCGCGAAGGACAACACGCCTCAAAGAAAGCATGTGAATCTTGTGATGCATAATAGGAATGATATTCCATAAACATCGTGCCTGGAGTGGAGAAGGTATCAACTATCTCCTTATTATGGTTCCAGCGCCAGCGGGAGACTATCCCCTTTATCATAACATAGATATTACTGTCTACCAGACCTGCCTGACAAACCATCTCCCCGCGATTGACCTCAATGACTGTGCCCAAGTCAAGAAATTCATCCATCACCTCATCATTGAGATGAAAGCGGCATTCATCTAAGAACAGACGCTTTAATAGAATCCTGTCGGCTTCCGATATCCTTCTAATTTCACCTTTTTCCATATCAGATATGTCTTTATTACTGCGTTAGGGGAATATCAATGATTGAATCTGCCCCAAAATTATTACATATTTAACGAGGGCAAAATCATATAGATTATTTGATATTTAAAAAATTTTATTATAGGGCACGTTTAATTTGTTTGATATTGCACATTATTTTTGAGCACTGCCTCCCAATTTGTCATTATTTTAAAGGATTTACAGCTTTAGAGATTTTGAAGCTGATTATTTTTTTAGTAATTTTGTAGAAAGGAAAAGAGCAATAAGCGAAAATTTAAGAGTGATGACTAAAATAGGAATTTTGAGTGATACCCACGGTTGTTGGGACGACCGTTTTGCAATACATTTCAAAGACTGCGACGAGGTGTGGCATGCCGGCGACATAGGCGACTATGCAATTATTGAACAGCTTCAGAACATTGTGCCTGTGGTCAGGGCGGTCAGTGGCAATATAGATCATGGAATGGTAAAAAGAAAATGCCCTGAATTAGAAATTTTTCAAGTGGAAGAAGTAAAAGTCTTGCTGACTCACATAGGAGGGTATCCCGGCAAATGGGCAAAAGGGATGAAAAAGCTGCTGAAAGATGAAGAAATCAAACTTATGGTAGACGGACATTCACACATTCTCAAAGTGATGTATGATCATGAGCTGAATCTCCTTCACATAAATCCCGGGGCTGCGGGCAAATATGGCTGGCATAAGGCAAGGACATTAGTAAAACTCGTCATAGATAATGAAGACATGCGCGATTGCGAGATAATCGAACTCGCCCCGTAAGGAAGTTTAGATTAAGCTCCAACCAACTTTATTTATTGAGAATTGTTTATTTTAATGAAAATAAACTTATACTACTATGAAAAAATTACTACTGTTAATCGTGATTGCCCTATCTTCATTGGGAGCTAAAGCTCAAAATATACCTTATCAGGAATTAAGGTATGACATACATTATCATTGGGGACTTATAAACGTTCAGATAGCCCATGCCCTCGTGACCCTTAATGCAGACAATGGTAATTTCTCTGCAACTCTTGACGGCAACTCCATACCCTGGGAGGGGAGAGTGATGTGTGTGTCAGACACGCTGCGAGCTAATATGTCAGGTTCCGGGGCAGCATCTCGTGAGAATATCTCTTATATCAACGGCTGGTATATGAAGCCCAAGACAAGTGTGTTTAATTCCTCTTCATTCGACCCACAGAATCCGGCAAATTATAAAAATATCTTAGGAGGGGGAACCCTTAATGCCGATTCCTCTACAATGGAAGCTATCGACGTGACTGCTAATATGCTCGGTCTATTCTATACTTACCGCAACATCGACTTTGAACAAATATCGGAAGGTCAATCTGTCACAATCCCTATCACGAATCCCGACGGTAGTTCAGACAGAGTGGTCATCACCTACAACGGGAAATCTCAATATCAGATAGGCGCCACCACTTATCCTACCTACGACACGGTGTTTGAATACAGCTACCACGGCACAATGAGCGGATATCCCGTCAACTGCCAAGTTGGTGCCAACGACCGAATCCCGCTTTATTTCGCGGCAAATCTTCCCGTAGGACATGTAGAGATGATTTACAGTGAATAAAAATTATAACAAGCCTTTTACTAATATAAGGGTCATTAAAAAATTAAGTGAACCCATAGGTTCACTCACAGAACGCATGAGGGAACTACAGTATAAGATGGAACTATATGGGGGTGGGGATATACATAAGAGAAATGATAAATGAGGAGGGCGTATCAAAATCCCGGATTTTGATGCGCCCTCCTGTTTACTAATAATCAGTATTAGAGGATTATTTCTTTTTACCTTATGCTTACTTTTGAAGTCTTCTCAGTGCCATCGGCATATTTGACGATTTTAACATACATCCCTTTCTCCGGATTCAGGACACGACGCCCCTGCATATCAAAGAAGACAACCTCTTTAACTTCCTTAGAAGAACCTATTTCTTCCACTGATGAGGGATCATCAGGGCTACCTACCATTATGATATCACTTTTAAGTACATTATTGGGATTGACATCTTTCCCTTCAGGATAATAGATTGACTGCGCACCAATGTTGTAGATAGCATCTTCGGGAATACCATTGATATAAACAGTGTGCCATGATCCTGCCTGGAAGAAGTCATAGCCATTACCTATTTCAAATGGAAGTTCGGTGGTGGCTTCATCAATGCCTAAATAGCTAAGATCAAAATAGGCGTCAGGGGTAAATGTAAAGATTTGACTGTTGACAAATACTGAAAAATACAGATTATCAGTATTAAGGAGATTATCATTGGTATCAAAAGTAGGCAGATTAAATTCAATTGCCGGGAAACCGTCAAGACCGCCTAAATATATCTCTTCAGGGTTGGCAGGATTGGTGAAAGTAGATGAATCCTGTGGTTTGATAATAACTCCCTCAAAATAGCCGATAAAATTGGCGTTCTCTTGATTAGTGTCCGGAGAAGTCACAAACAACAGATTTGTATCGGCATACAGAGAACCGTCATCTTCAAGCGTCATTACAAACCCGTCAGTGTCAATCACTGCCTCAATGTTGCCCCATTCATCTTCGTCAAGCTGACCGCCCGCCAAATAGGCAAAGTATCTCCACTCCATGTCGGGACCAAGATACTGGAAGTTCGGGAAAGTTACAGTGTTACCCTCAAGCTTACCCTTTATCCATACATCGGGAATATTAGGATAAATGCCCTGGATATAATAATCGTTGCCATCAATAGCAAGGTTGACAAATTTGCCTACCTCATACCCTTCCTGGTCAAAATAATACATTGCCCAATTATCGTGGATCTCTGCTGAGTCAGGCACAACTACCATATTTTCCTGCGGAACGCTTAACACGACGTAGTTATCGCCATAGCCGGTAAAATAGTAACCGGATGATTCACTATAACCTACTATGCCAAAAATCAATGAACCATCACCTGATTCTTTCAAGACATTATCTTTGATGTCAAATGTAAACACACCATCTTCAGTGGGACGGTAGCTTCTCATCAGTTCTCCGGCTTCATTCTCGAAGTCAACTATCTCAACGGCAGTAGCGAAATATTTATAAAGTTTACCTGTGTCATAGTCAAATTCCTCATAAATAAGCTGTGGGCCATTGATTATCAGCTTATCATCTGTTTTTTCAGCCTTTATCCAACCGGGGGCATAAAACATGGAGATTGTATTGTGGAGCCAAACCGTACCGTCTTCCTGTTCCACGACCTTCACGATGCTTCCCTCTTCCACCACCTGCTCGATGATGCCATAATACTCACGGAATGCACGGCATGTGCGTGAATAAAGAGTCAGGTCGCCCTGAGGTTGCTCCTCAATGATTTGCTCATTATCTGTCGGAGGAGACAATTTAACCGGCTCAGTGGGATAACCCATAGCCGTAAGACTTGTGGCAGCCAGCAGTCCGGCTGTCAAAATAGTAAAAAAACTATTCATCTCTATTAATTATTTGGTTGAATATATATTGGTAAAAAGTTGATTTCAGTCTTGGGGATAATTCATGTTTTCAGGCTTTATCTCTTTCAAGACTTCATCAAGGAATCGGCGTGCCACACGTTTTGCCTCCTTAAGGTCATTGAAAGTATAGTTGCCGCAATCTCTTGCAGTAGCCCCGGGAATTTCACCTTCAAAATCAGCTATGAAAGAGAATGTGTCGGTCAGCAAGGGGATGATGTCTTTCGGCTCCAACTGCCCCTGCATAATAAGGTAGTTGCCTGTGCAACAACCCATGGGACCCCAATAGACTATCCTGTCTTTCCACTCCGCATCATTACGCAAGTAGGTGGCTGCAAGATGTTCCATAGTGTGAAGTGCTTCCGGTTTTATTGCCGGTTCCCGGTTTGGCTCGGTAAGACGCACATCAAATGTAGTCAACACATCACCTGTCGGGGTAATGTCGCGGCGCGACACATACACTCCTCTCAAAAGTCGGTTATGATCAATTGTGAAACTCGCTATCTTTTCCATTTAATGTTCAGGTTATTTAATATATTAACTTTTTATTCCTTGTGTTATTGTTTAAATATTCCGAATTTATTACCTTTGCAAAAGCATAACCCACAATATAAATTTTATAAAATCTCTGTTTTTATGAAAATTACAAAATTATTCGGTGCATTTGCAATGATGATGTTCATGGCAACTTCCTGCGGCGGTAACGCATCAAAAGAATCAGCCAATGACTCTGTGGCTGAAGAGAATGAAGCTGTGGAAAACGACGCCTTCTATGCCACTCAGCCTGTGCACAGTGGAACCTACATTGCCAACAACTATGATATCACCGGTGAAGGAAACAAAGCACGCAAAGGTCGCTACGACGGCAGAATTATATTTACACTCACCCCGAAGTCTACATCTGCCTTCTATGTATATGAAAACGGCAACCGCACAAAAATAAGCTACAAGGTGATTCTTAAGAAACCTTTTGAAAAAGGAGACAGCGGCATATACCGCACTGTTGACGCAAATGATCTCCCCGTCACCATCAATACCGACAGCACCGAATATTACCTAACTTTCCAAAAGAAAGACGAAAAAATCAAAATCGGCTTCGATTCCAAACCAAAGACCTCAACCAATGCTTTCGAGGCACTGGAAGATATGAATAAGGCGTTGCAAAAAGATAAATGAAATAATTGAAGCAGTTTAAGGCAAAAGTTTTAAACCAAAGAAAGACATGGCTTGTTTTATTAGTTTATCAATAAAACAAGCCATGTCTTTATCTACTAAAAACAATCCCGGCTTCTTGTCGAGGAAATTAATGCACTTCTTCCACGTAGTGTCAAACATAAGACCAATTGTCTGGATAGGAATTTATATCGGAATCACACCGATATTTGCCTTGATATATTGGTGGTTGCCCGACACACAGTTCCGCATTCCTGACAATGCGGGCACTGATTATGGCTCTTGGCTATATTACAGCATCGTCACAATCACAACACTCGGATTTGGTGACTATACCCCTGCCCACGCTTGGGCACAAGCTGTGACTGCAGTTGAGGTGATGTGCGGATTGGTGTTCCTTGGGTTCTTCCTGAATGCCGTCGGCTCGATGAAATCGGAAATTGACGTAGAATCAGAGATTGAAAAGCAGCATCTTGCACATGAGCATTTGGAATTGGATAAATTCATGACCATCATTCCTTCTGTGATGCATAATTTGAACCTGTTCCTGTCATACTGCTATGCTGTCACCACTCCCCTTTCTAAAAGGAATAATGAAACGGTATCTTATAATCCAGATTTCACTTTCAATGACATGGCTGACCTTTTTGAACCATCAGGTTTACCCTCTGATCGTTCAAATCTCCCTGCCGTAGTAAGATTCATGCATATTTCACGTCAGACAAGTCTATGTCTTGATTCATTGCAGTCGAAAGTTGATCTCGCTATTTGGCCTGATGTATTGGAAGATTGTTTCGGATTCGTAGCGAGCTATGAGATGTTTTCTTCTGAAGAGTTACTTCTTGAAAAACCATCCTCATTAACGAACCTTAACAGCAATGGAAGTGAAACCGATGCACAGAAAGCCTTGTCAGAAAAAATTGCTAACTGGAAAGGTCCCCTTGATTTTAAAGCACACTCTGAAATGCAAATCATCGGTGAACTCTACCATTTCATTAAAGAAAATGCAGGATTCGCCCTAAAGCTTGAATCCGCTCTTACAAAGATCGCAAATTCCTAAGACTATAAATCCATAACCCGGTAAAGTAGGGTAAGTCACTTCAAACATGACTTATCCTACTTTTCCCTTAAAGAAAATTACAGAGTGAGAGATCGTGATTTATAGAGATAATATTATGTTTGCAGAAGTGACAAGGGATTATTTCACTAAGAGAGTTAGAGTATATTACTGTTTATAAAGATGCCAGACACTAAAAAGGACTTATATCTTGATTATATATTCTCACTTACGGATAGCCCTATCCTGCATTATAGTTTCATCTTGCGTTCTGTAAGTGAACCTACGGGCTTATTGCCCTACTTCCGCTGAATTAATTTCCTGACTTTATAATTGTGTTACCCTGAATAACCCTAACTTTACTTAAATTATTGAAAATCAGACGTAGTTATTTTGTGCCATAGAAAGCAACGAAGTCAGGTGTTCTGTGAGTGAATCCATTACATTACCGTGCCTGCGCTGAACTAATTTTAATCAGATAGCATATAGGATTGGATATGACATCTGACAGATGATACAATTATACTGCATGTAAATATCTTAAATACTAAACTAAACAAGAGAATGTATCAAAAATGAATTGAACCCATGGCTTTACTCACAGGACACAAGAAGAAATATAATTACAGTCCGGCAATATACGGAAGATTATAATAAGGTGATGGTGCATCAAAATTCTGAATTTTGATGCACCATCACCTTATTAATTGTATGCTAAGTATTAAATACCCGTACTACCGGAATTGGTTGAGCTATCTGAGCCGGCAGGTGAATCCGATTTATTAGCATTGGCAGTATCAGATGATGAAGTAGCTGCCAATTTCTTTTCAGCAGGATCAGAGAAGAGATTGGAAAGATACTTCTCATTTATTCTCTGCATAAATTCCCAGAAGTTAGGTACAAAGAGAGTACCTATCACTGCATTCATCGCCATACCGAATACCACTGCCGTGCCAAGTTCAATACGGCTGTTGGCACCCGCACCTGTAGCAAACATCATCGGCATAACACCAAACACAAACGCCAAGGCTGTCATCATAATAGGTCGGAAACGAATCACACCCGCATCATGTGCAGACTTCTTTATGTCGAGCCCACTCTTTCTGAAATCCATGGCATACTCAACAATAAGAATTGCATTCTTTGCCGACATACCCAGTAGCAATATCAATCCGATCTGAGTGTAGATACTTATGCTCTGTCCCATAAACATACACCCAAGTACTGTACCAAGTACCGCAATAGGCATACTGAGTACAACGGCTATTGGATCGGTCCAGCTTTCATATTGTGCAGCAAGCACAAAAATGGTCATGACAATAGCAAAAATAAACACGAAACTAATAGTAGTTCCAGCCTGAGTCTCCTGATAGGCAATACCGGTCCAAGCGTATGAATAATTTTTACCCAATGCCTCATTTACAATCTCTTCCATTGCCTGGATACCTTCCGATGAGCTGACACCCTTTGCGGGAGTAGCAGTAAGGGAAGCTGTTGTATACATATCATATCTTGACACACTCGGCTCACCCATCACAGGATTAATGGTTGTAAACGTACTAAACGGTACCATCTGTCCCTTAGAGTTTCTTACTGACAATTTGATAATATCCTGCACATTTTTGCGTGAATCAGCTGCACCCTCTACCGTTACCTGATATGTACGCCCAAATTCCACAAAGTCGTTGACATATCCACTACCAAGATAAGATGACAACACATTATACACGTCTTCAAGCTCTATACCCTGAAGCTCTACCCTGTCACGATCTATGTTGACTTCATATTGCGGCACCAGTCCCTGATAAAGAGTGGTCACTTCCGCAATTCTCGGATCATCCTTCGCACGTGCCTGCACCTCGTTCAGAGCCTTTACCAAGGCGGCAGTGCCGAGACTGTTGATGTCAAGAAGCTGCATCTGCAGACCTGAAGACATTCCAAGTCCGGGTATGGCAGGAGGATTGATAGAAAATACCACTCCCTCCTGAATCTTAGCGGAAATCTCATTTACCATCTTTATGACATTATCCACACTGCCCTCTTTGCCACGCTCCTTCCAAGGCTTGAGTATGACATTGAGTGAACCCATGTTGGAGGAGGCACCCCCACCCATCATGGAGAAGCCGGATATAGTCATGACATCTTTCACATAAGGTATCTTCTGTACCTCGGCAGCAAGATGATCCACTACCTTCTCAGTCCTTTCAAGAGAAGCACCGGTAGGTAACTGTATCGACGTCATAAAGTAACCCATATCCTCCTCGGGAATATAACTGGTAGGCCATTTTACAAACCCATAGAATGCGGCGGCTGCCAGCACAAGGAAAACAGTCATAGACAAGCCCGGTCTGCCAAGCATCTTGGTGATGGCGAAATCATAACCGTGAAGGGTCTTATCAAAACCTTTGTTAAACCATTTGTAAAGGAAAAACTTGGCTGGCTTACGAGGCGTGAGAAACAATGCACAGAGTGCCGGAGTCAAAGTCAAGGCGTTCAAGCCGGAGAATGCCGTGGAGACGGCTATAGTTAATGCAAACTGTTTGTAAAGCTCACCGGTGATACCGCTGACAAATGCTGTGGGGATAAACACAGACAGCAACACAAGCACCTCACCCACAACAGGTCCCTGAAGCTCGCTCATAGCTTTTTCGGCTGCCTGACGACGAGTCAGTTTTCCCTCATCAACAAGTCGGGAACAGTCTTCTACCACCACTATGGCATCATCGACCACAATTGCTATGGCAAGCACAAGACCGAACAGGGTCAGCGTATTGAGAGAGAAGCCCAGCAATTTCATGACGGCAAATGTAGCAATCAATGACACCGGAATGGTAAGCATGGGGATAACCACTGCCCGCCAGTTCTGTAGGAACAGAAGAATAACCACCATTACAATCAGCGATGTGATAACAAATGTAGAAATCACATCATCTATTGATTCCTTCACATAATCAGTGGAGTTCAGCACCACAGTGTAATGCACTCCTTCCGGGAAATATTGTGACAATCTCTCCAACTCTTTTATAGAACCATTTGCCACATCAAGGGCATTTGCCCCCGGGAGCTGTTCTATGCCGATAAGGGCTGTCTCTTTACCGTTAACCTTTGACACCGCAGTATAGCTGGAACTGCCAAGCTCAACTGTTGCCACATCTTTAAGGCGGAGTATCCCGGCATCGGAAGAGCGTATAATTATATTGCCAAATTCCTCAGGCGAACTGAGCTGACCCTCGGCAACCAACGTATATTCAAATTCATTGCCACCATTTTTCGGAGGATCTCCCACCGAACCGGCAGACACCTCCATATTCTGAGAGCGTATCTTTGCAACCACATCAGCCGGAGTAAGCCCGCGCATTCTCATGGCAAGAGGATCAAGCCATACGCGCATACTGTATTCTCCCGAGCCGAATGCCTCTACGCCACCAACGCCTTTTACACGCGACAATGGGTCGGTCATGTGAAGCTGAGCATAATTGGTCAGATAAAGTGCATCATATCGTTCTGCGTCATCCGCCTCAAGAGCAATGAAGAGCACGTTGTTGCTACTCTGTTTACTCACGCTGACTCCTTGTTCGGTTACTGCCGTAGGCAACTGGGCTGATGCCTCCTGTATGCGGTTCTGAACCTCAACGGCAGCCTCATCAATGTCAGTGCCGTTTTCAAAAGTGATGGTCAGACTGTAGCTGCCATCGCTCCCGGAATTAGAACTCATGTAGAGCATACCCTCCACTCCGTTTACCTGTTCTTCGATAGGCACACCTATAGCCCGTGCCACCGTGGCTGCATTCGCCCCCGGATATGTGGCTGACACCATCACAGTAGGAGGTGTGATATCTGGATATTGCGCAACGGGAAGCGTGCGCACTGTCAACACTCCTGCAAACACAAGGAGCAACGCAAGCACCGTGGCAAATATCGGGCGATCTATGAAAAATTTTGAGAACATAGCTTTCTTCAATTAATGATGGATAATTAGCAATTACTAATTACTTAGTAAGATTTGGTTTTATTTCCTCTCCGGGACGCACTGTAAGCAACGCCTTGGTGACATATCGTGTGTCGGGTTTTATCCCTTTTGTAACAAGGCGCAAAGAATCCTTATATACATCGCCTACCTCTATCGGGGTATAGACCACTTTATTGGAATCATTGACAGTGTATAGGTATTTACCCAACTGATCAGTGCCTATTGAAGCATCTTTCACAAGTATTGCCCTTGGGTTCTCCCCATAAGGAAGTGAAACCGTCACATACATTCCATCTTTCAATTCGCCATTTTTATTCTCTACTCTTCCTTTCAACTGTATGGTACCTGTCGACTGCACAACCGAGGGAGCTTCATACACAAGGTCTGCCTTGAAGCCGGTAAGAAGTGTGTCGCGGAAATGAAGCGGCACATCACGATACAGCTTATTGCCAATACCTCCATCACGTCCTACCATTGATTCAAACTGAGAGTCTTCTATCTCGAAGACAACTTTGAAAATTTTATTCTCGAAAATCTTTGCCATCTCCACCGGAGTGCCGGAGCCATTTACAAAAGTACCTGCCCCATTATAAGAGTCACTTATATAGCCTGCCAGCGGGGCTCGCACACTGCAATATCCAAGGTTAGTCTGTGCCGTGTGAAGGGCTGCCCTACAATTTTTAATGTCTGCCTCTGCCTGTTCGTAAGCACTTTCGGCATTCAGTACCTCCATCTTTGAGACGGCATCAGCCTCAAGTGCCTTCTTTACAGCTGCATAATGACTCTGCGCATAGTCACGGGTGCTGATAGCCGAGGCAAGCTGTGCCTCTGCCCTGTCTACAGCATCTTTATAAAGAGTTGGATCTATTGTGAACAATACAGCTCCTTTATTTACAAACTGTCCTCCGGAAAAATTTTGGGTAAGAACCATTCCGTCAACCTGTGCTACCACCACCGCAGAGTTATCTGACGACAGATAGCCGGGATATGTCTTGTAAAGCACCACTGAATCAACCACTGCCGTTGCCACATCAATTGACGGGAGTCCCTGGCTTTCATGGGTCTCTTTATGCTTGCAGGAAGTCATGGATACTATGACTGCCAATAATAAAATGAGGGGAATTCGTGTTTTCATATAGTATCAGTTTTTATGCGTTTGAAATATGAATCAATATTGCCAGCCACCACCGAGTGCCTGATATAACGAGATTAAGGTTGAAAGGGCTTTCCCCTCAAGCTCTACAAGACTGTTCTGGCTTTCAAGCCAGTTCATCTGACCGTCTACCACATTTGAGAATGCTGTCAGTCCGCTTTTATAAAGGTCAACTGACAAGTCAAGACTTTTCTTACTCTCGTTGACCACTTTTTTTTGTAATTCTATGGCTTCCAGTGTAGAATTATAATTGAGCAACGCATTGTCAACCTCTTTCACGGCATTAAGCACAGTGAGGTTATAATCGTCAATCGCAGCTTCAAATTGCAGTTTCGCCTCAGCAGTGCGGTAGTTGCGGGCAAGTCCGTCAAAAATGGTCCATGAGAGTTGAGGAGCAACTGAATAACTGAGGCTATGATCGCCAAACATTCCCCCTATTTCATGAGCTGAAGTGCCTATGCTCCCCGTAAGCGATAACACCGGGAGAAAGTCTTTTTTTGCCACACCTATATTTGCTGCATATTCTGCCAACTGAAATTCCGATTCCACTATATCCGGACGTCTGCGCAACAAGTCGGAAGGTACTCCTGCTGCCACTGTCTGCTTATAGTTTGGCATATTGGTATATTCCTGAAGTGACAGCACCAAAGAGTCGGGATATTCTCCAAGCAATATGGAGAGGGTGTTCATCAGTGTACGTATCTGGGCGTATAAAGCCGGGAGCGATGACTGTGTGCCATAAAGCACAATTCTTGCCTGAGTCACGTCAAGCATATCGCCTAAATCAGCCTCATAGCGTGCTTCCGTAATCTTTACAACTCTTTCCTGTGAATCAATATGGGCAGTTGCCACTGCAAGTTGTTCCTGACATGTACGCAGTTGCATATATGCCGTAGCGACGTTGGCACAAAGGCTGACCATAACGGCATCATAGTCGGCACGTGCAACATTATAGGCTGCTTTCCGAGAATTGACATTAGCCTTAACACGCCCGAACACGTCTATCTCCCAATTCATTGTTGCACCTAAGGAGAACGAAGAGGTGTTGCTTGTCCTGACAGCCGGTTTCACGGTCGCACCGCTCTGGCGGTCAAGGCTCCACCCTGCCGAGGCTGATAATGTCGGAAAATATCCTGCCTGAGCCTCTTTAACAACTTTCCCTGCCATCTCTATGCGCTTAATGGCAGCCGCTACATTGTAATTATTGGCAACAGCCCGATTAATTAAGGAATCAAGAACGGGATCATTGAAGGTTCGCCACCAGGCATCATCACTTGGGAGAGTCTGGTAACATTGTTGAGTCATCTGCCATGACTGAGGCATCTCATCTTTGAGATAAGGACTCACCTGCGACTGGGCACTTGTCTCAGACGACAGTAAAAGTAAACCGGCTATGGGTATCAGTAGATATTGGTATTTCATAGTCAAATATAGATTTGTGGCAGGAACGGGAGTATGTTCCTATATGTATTTCAACAAAATAAGATTCAAAAAAGATTATCTGTAAGTCAAATTTCCTTATCTATTTCTTTTTGATTATCCAAACTATCATCGTATTATGCCTTATATCCATAACAGTCACTCAAAATCTATTTTTATTTTGCAACGTATTTTAAGGCTTTATATAATGAAGACAAAACCATTCTGCGCATACTTTTTTGCAAAAGGATGCTTGTTGTTTCACACGGAAGCCGACATGATACCTGATACAGTCTAATTACGGACAAAAACAATATGACAAAATACGAAAAACTATCACCCAAATAGCATCTGAACTAAGTTCGGCTTCAATATAAAGCATAATCCCGGCAGTGTGATAGCCGGGCGCCGGGACTTAAAATAAATAAAAAAGAGACCGCGCTTCACAGCGTAGTCTCCTTGATTTGCCTATGTACAAAGTAACATTAAAATCCTTAGGAGCGGTAAACGAGGCTCGAACTCGCGACCCTCAGCTTGGGAAGCTGATGCTCTACCAACTGAGCTATTACCGCATTTGCATTGCAAAATTAGTTATTTATTTTTTTACTACCAAAAAATTTTGAAGTTTTTTGTCAAATCTTCTTTTTTTAGCTAATTTTGTGAGGATTTATCAGCTTCAATATTAAAAAATTTTAAAAATATATGGAACGCATATACTACATTGTGGTAAATAACACCCAGCAAGGACCCTTCTCCAAAGAAGAACTTCGTATAAAAAATCTATCTCCCGAGACCTTGATATGGCGCACAGGAATGCCGCAATGGGTAAAAATTGCCGACTTCCCTGAGGTGGCTGATATTATGCCGAGAGTGGTGGTGGAAGAAATCAACGAGACTGTAGCTGAAGAAGACGGTGGCTGGTATGCAATGCTTGGCGACAGAAGAATCGGTCCGTCAACCCCCGGTGAATTGATTGCCGCAGGAGTCAGCCACAACACCCCGGTATGGCATGCAGGTATGCCTGATTGGGCAAATGCATCAACTCAGATTGAATTTGCGGAACGGTTTAACAGTAATGGACCTTACGGTTTTGGTCAACAACCGAAACAAGGTCAGTATCCTAACTTTAACCAAAATCCGCAATATGGCAGACAACCCAATTTTAGTCAGAATCCTCAATACGGTCAGCAGCCTAATTTCGCACAGAACCCTCAATACGGTCAGCAACCAAACTTCAGACAGAATCCGCAATATGGTCAGCAACCAAACTATGACCAACAGAATAATTATGGATCCAATCAATACGGAAGAAACCAATTTAGCAATCAACCCGTGCGTACCGATTGGATGCCATGGGCAATCGGTGCTACTGTAGTGGCTTTCCTTTTCTCTTGCATAGGAGTGATTTTCGGTATTATCGGAATAATACAGGCAAACAAAGCAAACGGATTGTATGCTGCCGGATTTGAAGGTGAAGCCGCCCAAGCCAACAACACAGCACGCACAATGACCATTATAGCCTATGCTCTTGCTGCATTAGGACTTATAACCAGTGTTTTCTTCCTGAAAAGTTATAATTTCTACAATTTTATTTAAATGAAATATTTCGCTATTATTGACGGGGAACAGAAGGGACCCTTTGAGCTTGACCAACTGGCTGAGGCGGGGGTCAAACCCTCAACCTACGTATGGCGCAAAGGAATGGCTGACTGGGAAAAAGCAGAAGACGATGCTGACATCTGCCGTTATTTCCGCAACCGCCTGTATGACCTCATGCATCCCGAAAGCACGGCTGCGGAAAAAAGAATGAAGGAAAGCCTTGAGGAAGCCGACAATTATCCTGATACCGGAACACCTCCAGCTTTCTCTACCCGCTTTGACCGATATATAGCCGACTCCGGCGCACATATCCCTTCGCTGGAGGAAATTGACTCCATGCAAAATAAAGAAGTCCCACCGCCTAACATGCTTCCCGTTGCCATAATAGCTACCCTTCTCTTCTTTCCACTCACCGGTGTGATAGCCATTTATTTCGCTATAAGGACTAAAAAGGCATGGAAAGAGGGAAAACACAAAGAGGCACATGAAAATTGCCGGTCCTCAAAAATGTGGACCGGCATTACCTTTTGCCTCGGGCTTATTTTATATGCCTTGTTGGCACGCTTATGAGCATCATGCTCTGAATCTCCTTTTCTTACTTACTCTTTATCCTTACCGTGGCAGTTCTTATATTTCTTACCGCTGCCGCAAGGGCAAAGATCATTTCTTCCAATTCTTGGATCAGCCGTGGCAGGCTCCTGTGGAGCAGCAGAACGATTTACGTTCTGGGCTGCCTGACGCTGCGCACTCTCACCGGGATAGCTGTCGCGGGTGGTGCTGTAATTAGCGTATGGGTTGGTCATGGTTGTGGAAGTATATTCCCTTCTGATATGCTGCTGTTGCTGAGCATGTGCCTGGCGACGCTGCGCCTGAGCTGCCTTGGCAGCTTCTGCCGCTGCTTTAGCCTCGGCATAGTCAGGCACTGCGAGTTTACCGCGCATAAGGGTGGCAACAGATTTTGAATTCATGTCCCAAAGCATCTTCTTCCAAAGCTCGTAAGCCTCCAGCTTATATATCACGAGCGGATCTTTCTGCTCATAGGAAGCATTCTGCACTGACTTACGAAGCTCATCCATTTCGCGGAGCTGCTCCTGCCATGCTTTATCGATTGAGGACAAAAGCACTGTCTTTTCCCATGCTTTGGTAAGAGGGGCACAATTATTATTGTATGCTTCAGTGATGTCGCAGCGAATATTATACATTCTTCTGCCATCAGTGACGGGGACACCCACAGGTCCGGTTGCGCCACGCTCTTCAACAAACTCCTTAATATAAGGCATTGCACCCTCTGCCATCTTCTGCTTATTGCGGGAATAAGTGTTCATGGCTGCCTCAGTCAAGCGGTCTGCCATGTCGGCAACATCAAGCTTGCTGTATTCCTCCTCTGTGAAAGGAGCCTCGATTGAAAGAGATTTACGAACATTTTCGTCAAACTCAGCAAAGCCACCGTCATAACGGCGCGAAGCAAGTTCCTGGGCTGTCTCATAAATCATGTTGGCTATATCAGTGCCGATTCTCTCACCCTTCAATGCATTTTGGCGACGACCATAGACACCCTTTCTCTGCGCATTCATAACATCGTCATACTCCACAAGGCGCTTACGGATACCGAAGTTATTTTCCTCCACACGCTTCTGTGCATTCTCAATGCTCTTGTTGACCATTTTGCTCTCGATCATATCACCCTCCTCAAAACCAAGACGGTCAAGGGTCTTGACAATACGCTCGTTGGCAAACAGACGCATCACAGTGTCTTCAAAAGAAACGAAGAACACTGAAGATCCCGGGTCACCCTGACGACCGGCACGACCGCGCAACTGACGGTCAACACGCCGAGACTCATGTCGCTCGGTACCGATAATGGCAAGACCGCCTGCCTCTTTCACCTCCGGGGTAAGCTTGATGTCGGTGCCTCGACCTGCCATGTTGGTGGCAATGGTCACAGTGCCTTTCTTTCCGGCATGGGCAACAATCTCTGCCTCTTTCTGGTGATACTTGGCATTGAGCACCTGATGAGGAATCTTGCGAAGCTGGAGCATCTTTGACAGCAGCTCGGAGATCTCAACGGAAGTTGTGCCGACAAGCACAGGACGCCCTATCTTGACCATATCTTCCACTTCCTGGATCACGGCAGCATATTTCTCCTTCTTAGTGCGGTATACGCGGTCGTTCATATCCTTGCGGATTACCGGACGGTTGGTAGGAATCTCAGTTACCTCAAGTTTGTAGATATCGTAGAACTCTCCTACCTCTGTCATAGCGGTACCGGTCATACCTGCAAGCTTACGGTACATGCGGAAATAGTTCTGAAGAGTAATGGTAGCATAGGTCTGTGTGGCAGCCTCTACCTTTACACCCTCCTTAGCCTCGATTGCCTGGTGCAGCCCATCGCTGTAACGACGACCCTCCATGATACGGCCCGTCTGCTCATCTACAATCTTGATTTTATTGTCATCAATCACATATTCCACATCCTTATCAAAGAGTGAATATGCTTTGAGAAGCTGGTTGACAGTGTGGACACGCTCTGCCTTTACAGAATAATTCTGAAGCAGCTCATCTTTCTTCTGCTGATGTTCCTCCTTAGTTCCCGGCTCATTCTCCACGGCGGAGAGTTGTGCTGCAATGTCGGGAAGAATGAAGAAATCAGGATCCTGGGTTGTGCCTGTAAGCACTTCGATACCCTTGTCGGTAAGTTCGATACTATGGTTTTTCTCATCAATCACAAAATAAAGAGGCTCAACCGCCTTTGGCATTTCACGATTGTTGTCTGCCATATATTTCCCTTCCACCTTAAGAAGAAGCTGCTTGATACCCTCCTCGCTGAGATAGCGGATAAGGGGATTATGCTTCGGAAGACCCTTATAGGCACGGAAAAGTGAAAGACCACCGTCTTCAAGAAGCTGATCGGCTGTGAGTGGCTTCTTCCCTTCCTCACGGTTCTTGTCAAATTTGGCAATCCTCTTAGGGTCTCCGCTCATAGCTGCGGAAATCTTGTCTTTAGCCTCCAGGAGAAGCCCCTGCACGAGTTTACGCTGTGCGTTCACTACCTTCTCCACATTAGGCTTGAAGTCGTTAAACATCTGGTCGTCACCCTTAGGCACCGGACCTGAGATAATAAGCGGCGTACGTGCGTCGTCAATAAGCACGGAGTCCACCTCATCGACGATGGCATAATAATGCTCGTCTCGCTGCACAAGGTCGCTCGTCTGGGTTGCCATGTTGTCTCGAAGATAATCGAAACCGAACTCATTATTAGTGCCGAAAGTAATATCGCAACGGTAAGCCCTCCTGCGTTCCTCGGAATTAGGCTCGGTCTTGTCGATACAATCTACCGTGAGACCATGGAACTGATAGAGGGGCCCCATCCATTCGGAGTCACGCTTGGCAAGGTAATCGTTGACAGTAACCACGTGTACGCCCTCACCTGTAAGTGCGTTAAGGAACACCGGAAGGGTTGCCACGAGAGTCTTACCCTCACCGGTTGCCATCTCTGCAATGTTATTTGATGCCTTCTCACCGTTGAAGATGCCATGGAGCACCATACCTCCGATTAGCTGCACATCATAGTGGACCATATCCCACGTCATCAGGTTTCCTCCGGCAAGCCAACTGTTTTTGTAGACTGCCTTGTCACCTTCTATGGTAACGAAGTCCTTACCGGCACCAGCTAATTCGCGGTCAGCCTGAGTTGCGGTCACTTCGATCAGATCATTGTTGGCAAAGCGGCGTGCCGTTTCCTTCACCACCGCGAATACTTCAGGCAATACCTCGTCAAGACGACGTGCATACATCTTGAACATCTCCTCACGCAGGTCGTCAATTTGCTTCCAGTAAGGTTCGCGTTTGTCATAGTCAAGTGTTTCCAGTTCAGTGCGGATCTCCGCCATTTTCTTCTTATATTCGTCAGCCTCGCCGCGAATGCTGTCGCGGATCACGTCAATTCTGCCGCGCAGTTCATCATTGGAGATCTCCTTTATCTGCTCGCTGATAGGGTTTATCTCATTATTAAGGCGCTGCCAAAGAGGACGCACTGCCCTTTCGCTCTGGTCGCCGAATATCTTTTTAAATATCTTGCTTAATCCCATCTTTAAATTAGCAATTAGGAATCTATAATTATAGCTACTGATTCCTAAGTATTTTTAATGTATTTTATATTAAGATTTCTGTTATCACAAAATATATCCTGCCACCCCGTTCTTCAATTAATAATTGATAATTAGGAGGTTTAGTCATAAGTAGTTCTGATCAGCTTCTCTATCACCTTTGATTAGCTGCCGGTAATCTTCATTACAAGCTGTCGTTTTCTAATTCCTAATTAATTGAAGGGGCTTGGAGGCTGAACCATTTGGCGAGCGAATACGGAGCACCTGCGTCACTGTAGGTGCCAAGGCAGTTGCATCCACCGGAGTAGATATTACTTCGGCAGCAACATTATTACCCATTATAAAAGCGGGGGTAAGCACGGGACTTTGGCGTGCCACCTTAATATCGTTTGGGAAATGAGTGTCGTCAACAATGCTCCATCCGGCATTAAACTCAAGCACAACATCACCACCGGTTTTTGGGTCGGTGCCGAGACGCATGGCTTCCATTGATGTAAGAGCGGAGGTCATTATGTCACCCATGGTGAATGCATCACTCACTCCTGACATCTTCACGAGGAAATCACGTGCTGACTCAGCCACATCACTGAGTTCGAGTTTATATTCCTCAATATGCTTGCGGTCAAGATATACATGACCGTTGCTATAGGTGTCAACATAATCGCCATTACCATATTTGGCGGCAAGATATGAGTTGAGCAACGACATAGCCCGCTTGACAGAGAAAGTGCCGGTAGGCATTCTGTATTTGGGATCGTCTTCCACGGAGTCATCATAGTATCCCGTGGAAGTAACATAGACAAGAGTGTTGTTAAGACCCACATACTTTTCAATTGCCTCAAAAAGTCGAGAAATCTGACCGTCAAGGCGAATATAGCTGTCTTCAAGCTCCAGACGATAGTCACCGTCACTCACATATTTATAGGGAGCGGCAGTATAGCCTATATTAAGCATGTCTATGGCATCTCCGCGCGTGCCAAGTTTCAAATCCTTAAGATAAGAAATTGCCACGTCGGTGATTTCCGTATTGACCATTGGCGACTCGAGATACATTCGATACACGCTGCGGTCGGAAGTAGGGAACACATGCTTGAAAGCCACGGAAGTCTTATGCGACGGCAACCCCGGATATTTCATAACAGGAAGTGCCGGACGCCACTGCATGGTGTCAAGACGTGCCGTAATAGGCATGTTATAATTTCTCTTGGTAATCTCCGAAGGGGAATCCTTGTAATAGGTAGTCGTAGCCCACTTCCCGGTGTTGTCGTTTATCCAGAAAGCAGAGTTGCCGGAGTGTCCTGCCATTATTATGGCTTGCTGCGGATCCGGCGCAAGGGAATACACGGCAGCAGTTCCCCCGCCATCTATTGCAATCTCATCACTGATAGTAGAGATTCTAAGATTTGCGGGAGAATAGGTCTCGGTAGTAAAATTACCAATTATAGAGGGGTCATGAAGTGCGGGCATCATTTCGCCGGTCGCCGGATTAAAAGTCTTTTCCGAAGCGATGCCGTTATGCCGGGGATACCCTCCGGTATATACCAACGCAGTGCCGCTCACCTTGTCAAGTCCTGACACTTTGAAATCGACATCTTTCATGAATGCACCCTCCTTCATCAGCTTTTTGAAACCGTTCTCTCCAAACAGATTCTGAAGGTATTCGATATAGTCGGTGCGTAACTGGTCAACCACTATCCCCACCACGAGTTTCGGGCGTGAGGGATCAGCGCAAAGCATTGTATTGATGCCTACCAGTCCACATATCACCGATGTTATCAGACGATTCATTTATCTTTTCTTGTTACTTTTTTCTTGCTTTGCCCCGAAGATAAATTCTTCAGGAAGTTTTCTTTCGGGATGAATATACCCCATTATTATTATAACTATCTTTATACGCGATTATTGCGTAAGTAGAGGAAAGAATGAGCGTAGAAATCATCAATGGGAAGAATGCAGGGTTGGCAACCTGGCGTTGGAAGGGCCACGCCAAGAGCATACAAACCATTGCCACAATATTATACCAACTCATCATGATGGCACCACGCCTAAGCCGACGCCACAGAACACAGACTGCAAAAATCAGCTGCAACGGATTCAGCCATAGCAATAAGGAATTAGGGGAAGTGGCTTCATGACTGGAAACAAACACTAAAAATGTCACCATACATCCCCCAAGTCCTAAAATAAAGAACCAGCTAAAATAACCCCATTTGTAAAGTTGATTTTTCCTTAGGCTTAAAATGGAAAATATCACACTTAAAACAGCCACTACCCATCCAATGAAAAGTGGGGTTAGCCACCACGGGGTTGGCGGTAACACGGCAGATTCTCTACCTTCATTGAGTATCCTTTCCTCCCTCACAAGTTGCCTGCCATCAAAAAAATGTGCACCAGCCGATTTTTTCATCATTTCGACAGGCACAAACATATCCTCCCTCCCCTGAAGGGGTCTGTCAAGCCCTGAGCCGAGGGCAAGATCAATCCCAAACTGATACCAGGGATAATTCTTATGATAATTACGCATCTCCTGACGGAAGGTAGGGAATGAGAGCGTATCCGGATAAATTATCCGACTTGATGCTGCCTTATCAAGCTGGTCAGTGATGCGTGTGGCACAATTATCAAGAACATAGTTATAGCGGTATCTCCGGTTTTTAGGTAACGCATGTGTCTGAAGAATGCCAAGCAGCTTTTTTGCCTCTTCCTGTGTTAGATTAAGATCCTGCTCAACCACCTTAGATCCCCTATCCACATATTCAGGTAAGAACCATTCAAAAGGATAGCCCACACATAAGTAGTCTGTCTCTCCCTTAACGAAGCGATAGATAAAATTGGGCTCATTGAATGAAAACATTCCAAAGTTCCACACGGAATCTCTCCCCTCCCCTCTCACGCGGATTGCCTCATGCCCACAGAGCTCATATATTTCAGGACCCGGATAGCATGTAATCAGGCTGACCGTAAGTGAATCAGTATTGGCATAGCTATTAGCATTATTCAATGGCTCCGGCTTTTCAGCCCTTACACAAAACCATGACAACGCCATTGCAATCATGATTGCAATGGCGTTGATATGATTTTTATTTAATTTCATCATTGTGGAAGATGGTGGTTGTGAGATTATAGGGGGGTTGGAGTTATGATAGTATAAAATTATGAGGCTATGGGACTTGAGGGTGAGAAGTGGTAAAATTTCGGAGTTATCACTCCACACCCTCACACCCCATAACTTCCAAACTTTAATACTCACATGCTTTCGGATAACGTGGGAAAGGAATCACGTCACGAATGTTCTGCATTCCGGTCACGAATAGCACCAGCCGCTCAAAGCCAAGACCAAAACCGCTGTGAGGCACAGTGCCGTATTTACGGGTATCAACATACCAATCCATACCGGTAAGACCAAGCTCATTGATACGGTTGGTGAGTTTCTCGTAATTCTCTTCACGTTGGCTACCGCCGATAATCTCGCCGATTTTCGGGAAAAGCACGTCCATGGCACGCACGGTCTTGCCGTCATCGTTGAGCTTCATGTAGAATGCCTTTATTTCCTTCGGATAATCGGTAAGGATTACGGGTTTCTTGAAATGTTCTTCCACCAGATAGCGTTCATGCTCAGAAGCAAGATCAACGCCCCAATAGACAGGGAATTCAAATTTCTTGCCGCTTTCCTCGAGAATCTTAATACCCTCAGTATAGGGAAGGCGCACAAAATCATTTTCAACCACAAACTTAAGGCGATCGATAAGTTCCTTATCGAAATGATCGTTAAGGAATTGAATATCGTCTTTGCAGTGTTCAAGAGCGTAGTTGATACAATACTTGATAAACTCTTCCGCAAGGTCCATGTTGTCGGCTATCTCATAGAAAGCCATCTCCGGCTCAATCATCCAGAACTCCGACAGGTGGCGCGGGGTATTGGAGTTTTCGGCGCGGAATGTAGGACCGAAAGTGTATATCAATCCCAGGGCTGTTGCACCCAATTCACCCTCAAGCTGACCCGACACCGTAAGCGATGCGAGTTTTCCGAAGAAGTCCTGACTGTAGTCAACTGAACCGTCTTCAGTCTTCGGCAACTCATTGAGAGGAAGTGTTGTTACTTGGAATTGCGCACCTGCGCCCTCACAGTCAGAAGCTGTGATAAGCGGGGTGTGGAAATATACAAACCCCTTATCATTAAAGAATTTATGAATTGCGTATGCAAGTGCATGGCGAATTCTGAGCACTGCTCCAAATGTATTTGTGCGCGGACGCAGATGTGCCTTCTCACGCAGGAATTCAAGAGTGTGCCCCTTTTTCTGAAGAGGATAGTCGGAAGGTGAAGTGCCATAGATTTCAAGATCTTCGGCTTGAACCTCCACACTCTGCCCCGCACCCTGTGATGCCACGAGGGTGCCCTGCACATGTATGCTGGAACCGGTTGTGATCGGTTTCAAGACCTCCTCCGGAAACTTTGTAAGATCAAAGACAATCTGAAGATTATTGATTGTGCTGCCGTCGTTGAGAGCCACAAACTGCACATTCTTGTTACCACGGCGGGTTCTTACCCACCCTTTCACATCTACTTTCTCCCCGACGAATTTATCACCCGTCGCAAATATCTCTTTGACTGTTTTTCTTCTGATATCTTCCATAAAAATGCTTAATGTTTAAGGATTAAAGGTTAC
Organism: Bacteroides sp.; assembly: GCA_014802265.1. Classification (GTDB taxonomy): domain Bacteria; phylum Bacteroidota; class Bacteroidia; order Bacteroidales; family Muribaculaceae; genus Lepagella. Next base: position 212,784 of record JAAVCP010000071.1, read on the forward strand.
GGTTTAGGAGTTAAAGATTACAGATAGTAACCTCTAATCTGTAATCTATTAACTGTAACCTCCTAACCTTGTAACCTTTTTTATTCGAAGCTTCCCATGCGAAGGAAATTGACTTCTTCCTGAGACAGGTAACGCCAGCGACCGCGTGGGAGGTTCTTCTTTGTTAGACCGGCAAAATATACACGGTCAAGTTTGATTACACGATAACCGAGATGCTCAAACATGCGGCGAACAATTCTATTTCTACCACTGTGAATCTCAATTCCTGCCTGATTGCGGTCGGTCTCGCTGACATAACTGATAGCATCGGCATGGATTTCGCCGTCTTCAAGCTCTATGCCGTCGGCAAGGCGCTGCATGTCTTCCTCAGTGATGTCTTTATCTGTCCACACCTGATAAATCTTCTTCTTGACAAACTTCGGATGAGTCAATTTTGAAGCGAGGTCACCATCATTAGTCAAAAGCAATACGCCGGTAGTGTTGCGGTCAAGACGTCCTACCGGATAGATTCTCTCACGGCAGGCATTCTTCACAAGGTCAAGCACCGTGAGTCGCCCGTTAGGATCATCGCTTGTAGTCACGCAATCTTTAGGCTTGTTAAGAAGCACATAGCATTTGCGCTCCGGTGTAACCACCTTGTCATCATATTCCACCACGTCGTCACGTGTGATCTTTGTACCGAGTTCGGTTACTACCTCACCATTTACTTTTACAAGACCTTGAGTGATGTACTCATCTGCCTCTCTACGAGAGCAAATTCCGGCATTTGCCATATATTTATTCAGACGGATCTGTTCATTCGGATCAATGTCTTCCAATACGTAGTCAATCTGCTTGGGACGCGGAGTGAACTTCATATTGTTGTTCTGCTTACGGAACCCGTTCTGATTATAGTTGTTGCGGTTGTTGTAGCCACCCTGGTTATTGCGGTTATAACCCTGATTGTTGCGGTTGTTGTAGCCGCCCTGACGGTTCTGATTGTTGTAGCCGCCTTGGTTGTTGCGGTTGTTGTAGCCGCCCTGACGGTTCTGATTGTTGTAGCCGCCCTGGTTGTTGCGGTTATAACCCTGATTGTTGTAGCTGCCCTGACGGTTCTGATTATTGTAGCCGCCTTGGTTATTACGGTTGTAGCCGCCCTGGTTGTTGCGGTTATAACCCTGATTATTACGATTGTTGTAGCCGCCCTGACGGTTCTGATTGTTGTAGCCGCCCTGGTTGTTGCGGGTGTAGTTGTTACGCTGCTGGTAGCCACTCTGACGGGGCTGATAACCTGCCTGGCGGGGCTGATAGCCACCTTCACCACCGTTCTGGAAAGAAGATTCCTGACCTTCAGTTTTTTCTGAATCACTGTCAGCAGTCTGCTGATAGCCGCTACGATCATAATGGTTGGTGTATCTGTTATATCCGCCCTGGCGCTGCTGGTAATTGCCATACTGGCGCTGCTGATAGCCTTGGCGATCGCCATAACTACGCTGCACACCCTCCGTAGGATGCTCATCATTCGGATAGTTAACTTTCTCGTAACGGTTGTCAGTTTCCCCGTTCTCTGATTGCGAAATACTCGGAATGGCTCCGATTCTTGGTCGCTTTGGTTTCTTTTCTAATTCCATTTCGTTAGTTTTTCTCTATTGCCTCATGATCATCACGACATGCGGCAGTTAATGGGTTATTATTTTATGTTTTTCGATTGCCGGTTAGTTTGTCAAATAAGTAGTTATGTTTGCTATATCTAACAGGCGCAAAATTAGTTATTTTTAGTGTAAATCCCAAATTTTTGAAGATAAAAAGATAATAAAACTAAAATAATCCATCCAAAAGGCTCCTACACACCGGCATAAAACCATTGACTTCAATAGCCTGCGAGCATACATCCAAACAATAAAAGGTCAAATACCATCATAAGATTAAAACCTATTCCTATTTTGGTATTTGACCTCATATACTCTTTATCTTCTATCCGTTATGTCTTACCGGAACCAACTGCCTCATCAATTTTTGATGCAATGTCACGATATATGTCATCTACATTGCCACTGCCGTTAATCTGAAGATATTTGTTCTGATTCTTGTAATGGTCGCGCAGCGGGGAAGTCTGGTTATGATAGACATCAAGACGTTTCTTGATTGTCTCAAGATTATCATCAGCACGACCTGTCTCTTTTCCACGAGCAAGCATTCTTTCCACCAATTCCTCTTCAGGCACTTCGAGACCTACGACTGCATGGAGCTCAGTGCCACGCTTTTTAAGCAGCTCATCGAGGGCTTTTGCCTGTGGAATCGTGCGAGGGAAGCCGTCGAATATAACTCCCTTCTTCCCTTTTGCCTCCTTTTCAAGCACATCATCAAGAATGCTTATCATGAGGTCATCAGGAATCAATTGACCTTCTGAGATATATTTCTGAGCAGTCTTGCCAAGGTCAGTTTCATTTTTGATATGTTCGCGAAGCACTTCACCGGTGGAGATATGATGAAGCCCATAGTTGTCAATTATTTTCGCACTTTGTGTGCCCTTACCACTGCCCGGGGCACCGAATAATACAAGGTTTAACATCGTAGTTAGTGATAAAAGATTAACGATAAAAGATTAACTAATAGAGTGATAAATGATTAACGATTAGAGATTAATTAATAATGATTAAATATAAGAGATTAATTATTAGATATTAAGTTATTAATCAATTAAAATTAATCTTTAATCTTTTATAATTTATCACTAAAATTGAATTTTATTCCTCAACGGCATATATATCTTTGAGATTACGCACTTTCCCGTCAAGATCAAGACCATAGCCGATAATAAATTTCGGAGGAATAGAGAAAGCCACGTAATCAGGCTTGAAGCCGGTCTTGGAACTTTCAGGTTTATAAAGGAGAGTCACAAATCTGATAGAATTGGGGTTACGCTTCTTAAGATCGGCAATCATCTGCACGGCAGTCAGCCCCGTGTCGACAATATCCTCGATGATTACCACATCTTTGCCATCAATATCTTCAGTAAGCCCGATAAGTTGCTTCACGCTCCCACTCGTTGTCATCCCCTCGTAGCTTTTATAGCGCACGAATGACACCGCAGCATCGTTAAGCCCCGCTTCGCGGATAAGGTCTGCGGCAAAGATAAACGCTCCGTTGAGCACACAGATAAAAAGTGGATTCTTGCCGGCAAGATCTTTGTGAAGTGACGCAGCAATCCTCTTTACCTGTTCCTGGATTTCCTCTCTCTTCAAATACGGCACAAATGTAAGGCCGTCTACTATGACTTTATCCTCCATTTCATTCTGAAACTTTATTTCCACAAAATTACAAAATCCACTTGAATTATACAAAAGTTTTTAGCCGTATTGTAATAAATAAAAGGGGTTGCGACCCAAGTGGCACCACAACCCCATTCCTTTATGGCAAAAGCCGATAAATTATTTTACAACCTTATAAGCCTTGCCGGAAACTTTGAGGATATACATACCCTTGGGAAGAGTAGACAAATATGCCTTGTCAGCCTCTTCTTTAAGAAGTAACCCATTCAAGGTATATACGTCTGCTGTGTCCATATCACTGATAACAGACTCAATGCCTGAGAGACCCTCAACACGGCATGTTGCGCTTATGCCAGACAAATCTTTAGCAATAACTGTTACCACAGCCGTTCCCTCACCTGTTATTTTCACAAGTCCGTTCTCACTTACCGTGGCTACTCTTTCATCTGAAGTGGTCCACTCAACTGACTTATCTGTGGCATCTTCCGGAAGGACTGTAACAGATAGCTGAACCTCAGTGCCCGGATAATTCACTACCTCTGAGGGGGTGAGCAACAATTCTGACACAAGGATTACTTCCGGCTCCTTTTCCTTGACAGTCACAGTGCATGTTGCAGATACACCGGAAGCATCAGCAGCAGAAACAGTTATTACGGCAGATCCCTCTCCAATTAATTTCACCAGACCATTCTCATTCACAGTAGCCACACTCTCATTTGATGAGCTCCATTTAACTGACTTATCTGTAGCGTTATCGGGAAGAACCGTAACATTGAGCTGAATCTCTGTATCGGGATAATTCTCTATCTGAGAAGGAGTAAGCAACAATTCTGACACAAGGATAATTTTTTGTTTGACAGTCACATTACATGTTGCGGAATTTCCGTTGGGAAGAGTGACTGTGATTTGTGCGGTGCCGGGATTAACAGCATTTATCACACCGTTATTAACCGTTGCCACACTCTCGTTAGAGCTGGTCCACGTGAGTGTCTTGTCGGTAGAAACATAATCTGAGGTTATAGTGGCAGTAAGAGTAACGCTTTCACCCTCCACAAGAGTCACCTCAGATTTGTCAAGAGTGACAACGGTGTCATCAAATTTTGAGAATTCTTCATTTGTCACACATTTGAATTCCTTTGGCGAAGTGGCTGGCACCACAAGATAAGCCGTGTTTGCCGGGAAGTAGTCAACGTCAGACTGAATAAAGCCAAGTGTGCCGTCTTCACATACTCCTAACACACGCATTGTTGCACGATCATTAGCCACATGGTTAACATGACCATAAATATCACAGTTGAAATATACACCTTTGAAATCTGCAGTAGTGCTGACAGTGCCGCCGGAACCACCTATATTCATCCTATTGGCTGCCGGGTCTGAACCGGCACACTTCACAATAATCGGAGTGGCAGCAGGCACTACACCGGTCACCTCCTTAAGAGTGATCTGTCCCCAACCACCAACTTTATCAATAGTGTAAAATTTAACACCTTCGGAATAGGCAGACATGGGGAAAGAGGCATAAACAGTGGTGAATTGTCCCTGATACACCCCTTTGGAAACCTCCATACTTGGTTTGGGTCCATAGTAGTTATCACCGGCAGATTCTATAGGCTTAACATACCACTTTCTGCTATCACCATTAGCGTTTACAGTCATCTTTCCTTCATCAACGGAAGTAGCAAGAATCTGGTCGCCAAGATAACGGGTCACACCATTATAGACTCCGTAAGCCATATAAAGTTTCTGCCCGTTGGCACTGCCATTCTGTGAGATAGTGACATAATGGTTGATTATGTCGTGTACGCTTGTGCCTTGTGTCAGGATATTATATTCCTTCCCTACCGGGTCAATATAAAGCACCGATGCCGGGTCACAGCTTACTCTATCGAAGTTACGGTCAAGTTTGATCGCAGTCAAATCTGCATTAGTGGCAACAAAGTCGATTGAACCACGGTTGTCAATCACTGACACATAACGGTTAGTCTTATAATTTTGGACACGGTAGTAACCCGCTCCATCAAGATCAGCCATTGCAGGAAGAGCCGCTGCAATCGCCAAAGAGAGAAGTAGAGTCTTTTTCATTGAAATTGTTTTTGTTGTTTTTACTTCTGATGGTTTACTAAAATTTTTGTATAGATACGATTAATCAATCGTATCTGATATGGCTAAATTCGCTCATTATAATTTTCATTAAGCGAATCAGTCACACTCATGGGAACTTCCCACAAGTGTGACTGATTATAATAACGGTGGTTTAATGTGATTTATTTCACTCAACCATTAATTTTCCTGAGCGATTGCGATAGCCACGCGGTTCTGAACGGGATCAGGATAGGGCTGGTGTTCAGCCTCACCCATGCTCTTCACAACCATGCGGTCATTGCTGATGCCATATTGAGTGCGGAGCACCTGAGCAACAGCCTCAGCACGCTTGGCAGCAAGACGGAGGTTGAGCTGGAGTGAACCTGTACCCTTGTCAGCATAACCGGTGATTGTAACCTTAGAACCGGGATGAGATTTCAAGAAGTCAGCGATAGCGGCAACCTTAGTAAGCTCATCACCTGTGATGGCTGTAGTGTTGATCTTGAAGAAGATGTCGCGACGCATAACCTCAGCTTCCTTCTTTTCAGGAGCGGGCTGAGCAGGAACCTCTACAATCTTCTCAACCACTCTCTCGATGATCTGAGGCTCAACAACGGGAGGTTCAATCACACGTGTCACAGTCTCAGACTGAGGACCGAAGAAATACTTAACACCAACGAGTGCGTTTACATACCAGTCGAGGTTTGAACCAACCTTAGAGTTGTAGTTATCGTTGACGTTGTTTGCCATAAGCTCAAGACCAACCTGCCAGTTTTCTGCCACATTGAAGTTAATATCGCAACCAAACTGCATAAGGAAACGAGCCTTAGTGCCATCCCAAAGATTACCGAGGCAGCTCTCACCTGCGGGGAGACCCTGGTAAGCCTTAGCAATATCATTAGCCTCATTGTTGTGGAAGCCGATGTTCAAGCCGATACCGGCAAGAAGGTTAACCTCAACAAGACGATTGGGGTTGAAACCGCCGAAAACATTGGTGAGATCAACAACTGCATCAACTGCAGGAGCTACATAGTTCCATTTCCACTTATATTGATCCATGCAAGCCTTGCTCTGCCATGCATTGACATTAAGACGCATGCCGATATAGGGATTGAATTTGTAGCCGGCTGCTAACTGTACATTCGGGCTAAGAAGTCTTCCAAACGGGCCCTCGCCGATTGTCTCCTGGATGCCAACCTGTGCCTGGCCATACCAGTGAGGGAAGAAGGTATATTCTGTGACTGTCTCCTGAGCATTTGCACATAAGCCGCCAAGCAGGATTGAAGCCGACAAAAGAATCTTTTTGAAATTCATATTGTGATATCTTTATGGGTTCTATAATTTGAAGAAAAGATTGTCCGGGGTCTATCCGGGGATATGTTCCGGACAATCATCAGCTCTCTATAAATTTATTATTTTACGCGAACATAATATGTTCTTGTAGAAGTAATGCCACGGTAGTCGAGAGACTGATAGAAGATCTCATAAGTCTTACCGCTTTCAAGACCGCTTGTGTTGAATGCAACTTCCTGCTGTCTGCCCTCGAGAACCTTATTGAAGTCAGCACCGGCAGTAGTGTTGACAGTTGCGTCTGCAACAGTGTCACCTACCTTAGTGATGGCAACATACTTCTTGTAAGAAGGAACAATGAGTTCAGCGTTGTATGAAGTCAGATAGAGATCAAGGATACCCTTATCTACGTATGTCGGGTCAGTAGCTACAGTTGAGAGGTGGTGGAGATCACCGTTCACACCCTTGTAAGCCATAACAACCTGGAGATAAGCATTGGGGTTCTTGAGGATATCATTCACCTTAGTAGCAAATCTATTGTAGAGGTCAACAAGGCTCTGAGCTGCCTGGCCAAGACGACCTGCAAGCTGTGCGTTAACGCGATCCTGAATTTCCTGAACAGTATTGTCAACCTTAGCCTGAACATCTGAAAGCTGCTTGTTGATGTCATCAACGATGTCTTTCATCTGCTTGTTAACCTGCTCGGCAATCTGGTCGGCAAGACTCTCCTTACCAGCCTCAGGATCACCGTTCAGAGACTTCTGTATTGAATCAATAATATTATCTACAAATTTATTGAGGGCAGTTTCATTTGTATCAAGCTTACCATCAGGATCATAACCCAACACTATGAAAGTATCACCAGCAAGGAAACCTATTGGGGTCACTTCCTCACCCTTTGCATTATAATATTTATCAGTCTCAGAATTGTATACTACATCCGGCTCATTAAATATAGGAGAGTTAGAAAGGTCGATTGTAATCTGAGTAGGATCAACTTTAACTTCAAAATCCAAGTTGATTGTGATGTCAGAATACTTGATACCTGTAAGACCAAGGTTAAGACGGCTCTTGATAGCATTGAAAGCACGGTTTACGATTGACTGGAGTGAACCGAATGTGGGAAGTTCACGGTCTGTGCCAAGACCCCATGCAGTGCTGTAGCTCAACGGGCGGAATGAAGCAACTGCCATGTCATAACCGGAAAGAACGCTCTTAGTCTCACCTGTCTCATCATTCTCTGTCCATGTTACCTTGGCTGCATACTGGGGAAGAACGCCGTCAAACTGACGATAGATAAGTTTAGCAACCTCAAGGAAGTCACCTGCCTGATGGTTCTTAACAACATCCTTAAGAGCGCTCTTAAGACCCGGCTCAAGCTCTACGCGGGTAGCATTGATAAGAGAAACGTAGCCAGCCTCGTCCTTAGTTGTCGGAACGATAGGAGCTTTATAGAAGCCATTGGGAGAAGTTTCACCACGAGTGTAACCGAATGTGAGCACTTCATCACATTTGTTAGCCTCAAACTTAACAGGGAGAGCCTCACCATTTGACTTAACAAGCTCGAAGGAAAGACCGTCGAAGTTACGGTTGATCGGGTTGATAGTCATGTAAAGGTTACCGAGAGTCTCAAGTCTCTGCTCGCCGGGACCCTGTGTGAAGATATCTGCAGAAGCAATAGGAAGTTGAACATCCCATACTTTGCCATCTTCACCAGGCTGGTTCAAACCAATTCCACTGGGGAACCTAACCTCACCACCTGAAGGATTTGAAATATAGCTTACGAGCATATTTGACTCAATACCGATGGGAAGGCTGATATGACCAAACACAGGGTTATAAGTTCTTTCAACGATAAGACCGGTAACGAGTCTCTTGAAAGCCTCTGCCAAATTCATCAACTTACTAACCTCTTCATTGAGAATGTCGATTTCCTCAAGTTTTTGATCAACAGCCTCCTGCCATACAGAGAAATTAGCCACGAAAGTGCCAAAGTCATCGGCAAGAGTATTGAAATCAAGTTGGAGATCGTTGAAATTAGACTGGAGATCGTCGAAATTAGAAGTGAGGGTGCTTAAATCAGTGAAAAGATCATTATATTTAGTCTCAAGATCATCCACCTTAGTCTTAAGATCTTCAAACTCAGTAGGAAGATCTTTCAGAGCATCATACTTGCTCTGAAGGTCAGTAATATCACTCTGAATACCGGTGATAGCCTGCTCGTTTGCTGTGGCTTTTGTAAGAGCATCAGTGGCTGTAGTTTCAACCTCAGTCAACTTGTTCTCAGCATTAGCCAGTCTAGTTTCAAGATTATTCAGAGTAGTATCAATATTATCGAGCGTAGTCTGAATAGTACTAACTAACCCGTCAAGTCTAGTAATGTCACCTTTGATATTGGTGATATCTGTGTCAACACCATCAAGTCTGTCTTTGAGATCACCAATCTCTGTATTAACAAGAGTCTCAAGAGCAGTAAGGTCAGTTTTGAGATCGTCAATAAGAGTAGTCATCGAAGTCTCAAGAGCGTTAATCTTATTCTCGAGCTCCTGTTTCAAAGCTGCGTCTGCTGCCTTATAATCAGACTCGAGCTGATCATACTTGTTCTGAAGCTGACCCAAAAGAGTTTCAGCGGCATCTACCCTATTTTTAAGAGCAAGCAGATCTGCAGCTGTAGCGAATTTGCCGTCATCAATAAGACGCTGGATCTCATTGTCAAGATTGGTCTTGAATGTTCCATCAGTAAGATCGCGGATTGCAGCAATCTGATCGGAAAGATCCTTCTGACCTACCAAAGTCTGGTTACGGAATTCCTGCTCGGTGTCCTTACAAGAAGTGAACATACCGACGCCGCCGGTAGCTACTGTAAGCAACAGCAAGCCGTTGAACAATTTTCTATTCATTCCCTTTTGATTTAGTTAATTGATATTGTTTATTTAATTGTTTCTGGTTTATCGATTCCTGACTATCAAAGACTTTAGTATCTATCCAATCAGGGACCGCTCAAATAATTTTTGACAAAAAGCAATAACCCACCGACAGTGTTTACACACTTAGCCAATGAATTTGGCTGCAAAGGTAAAACACTTTGGCGTATAAAACAAATTTTTAGTGAATTTTTTTATAGGAAACTAAAAAATACCTAAAAATTAGCTCTTTCCCAACAAAAAAGTCACTCTCCAAAAGGATTATACCTCTACACACTTGTGTTAGTTAATACCCATATTAACCCAAGCAACCTCAGAGAAAGTTTACCTCAAACTAAACTTTCTCTGAAAATCTCTTGGCTCAACGAGTAAAAATTATTAATTTTGTCTCATAAATCAAAATTTTTATTTATGAAAAATGGTTGAATTTCATCTGAAACCTTTTGATGAGGTTTCAAACCCTAAATTTAAGTTTTATAAACTCTATGAAGACGATATTAGTTACTACGATAACTTCGTAGAAGAATTAGGAAGAAAATATAAAAGTTTAATTAAGGAATTACCAAAGATATATGCCCTTATGGATGCGTTAGGCAATATGACTCTTCCTATAACTAAGTTTCGTTATATTCATCCCAATAATAAAGGTGACAGGGAGGATATATGGGAATTTAAGACTCGTCATCTTAGAGTATATGTTAAGGAAATGATTAATAGAAAAGAATAAATTTCCGTAAAATGAGGCGAGTTGATTCAAATTTGAATCAACTCGCCTCATTTTACGTTATCTGCTTCGCTTTTGTCAGACTGTCAAAGCGCACTCAAACTTTACGAACCTATTGTCCTGGTTACACATATAGTATCCTTTTTAAAACATTTCATAGTCAAGAGAAAGCACCTGAAACTCCGTGCGACGGTTGATCTGGTCGGCAGCCTCCTGATCTTCGGGACTCAATGTCTCGATAAACTCCTCATTCAACTCCGTTCCCTCTGGGAATTGTGGAAACTCCCTGGCGATACGCTTTGTGACAACCTTCGGCACTGTCTCGCCATAACCTTTCGGCGACAACCGGTCGGCAGCAATACCCGCTGCGATCAAATAGTCTACCACACTCTGCGCCCTTCGCTCTGACAGCCCGACATTATATTCGTCACTCCCCTTTCGGTCGGTGTGAGCTGCAAGCTCTATGGTGACATTAGGATTCTCGGTCATCATCTGTGCTATCTCGTCGAGAGCTGTCTTTGACTCCGGACGCAACGTAGCCTTATCAAAATCATAAAATATATTCTCCACCACCTGCGGCTTATTGATGGCAGCCAATATGAAGTCAATACCATAGTCGGCATCTTCCTCTGTGTCTTCACTCTCAAATTCCTGCTTCACATTAAGGTAGCCGGGAGCACCAGCCTTCATCACATATTTTACGCCACGGTCAAGATTAAACTTGAAGCTACCGTCGTCGCGAGCCACCTCCTTCTGATTGCTGCCGTCGTCGCCTACAATACGGATAATGGCATTAGGCACCGGTTCCTCATCTTTGTCAAGCACCCAACCCGAAATGGTGATATGGATATCGGGAAGCTCAAAACTGAAGATATGGTCATAACCTTTTGCATCACCACGATTAGAAGAGAAATAACCCGACTCGCCGGGTCCGAAAGTAATGCCGAAGTCATCACCCTGACTGTTCATAGGCTGCCCCATATTCTCTACGCTCCAATAGTCGCCCGTAGTGTTCAGCTTTGCCTTGAAAAGGTCAAGCCCGCCAAATCCGGGATGACCGTCAGAAGAGAAGTAAAGCAAGGAATCTGTACGCGAATAGGGGAAGGCTTCATTGCCGGGGGTGTTGATCTGCGGACCCATATTTTCCAAAGTGCCCACACGGTCGTTGATTGCTATGCGCCAGATATCAAGTCCTCCGTAGCCACCGGGCATGTCGGAAGTGAAGTAGAGCCATCTCCCGTCAGCAGACACTGCCGGGTGTCCCACAGCGGAAAGCGTGTCGGCAGTGATCTCAAACTTCTGTGGTGCGCTCCAGGAGGCATCGCTGCGCTTCGACGTGTAGATCTCAACCGAAGTGTCGGAGGTCTCGCTCCGGCGTGCCTTGGTAAGATACATAGTCTGCCCATCGGGGGAGAAAGAGATTATGCCCTCGTCAGCATCGCTGTTAAGCTCCCCCTCCACCGGCTCCGGCATCTGCCACTGCCCTCTCTCATTTTTCTTGCTGAAATATATGTCACCCTTCTTCATGCCGGTGATTTCAGATCTCTTATCGCCCGTAACTTTTTCATTGGTAGTGGTAAAAAAGATCTGGTCATAGTTTTTGTCAAGATACATTGGGGCAAAGTCAGCACGCTTTGTGTTGAAAATCTTTGCATTCTTTACCACGTATCTTGTCTTCGGTTTATTTTTTGCCGCAATTGCCATGTTGCAACCCGTTATACCCTCCTTAGCCTGGAGATTGTCGGGACGGTAATCAAGGAAAGTGGTATATGCCTCAATTGCCGGAGCATACTTCCCCTCACCCTGAAGTGCTTTGCCAAGGTAAAGATAAGCCATAGAATCGGGATACTGATAGCGGATTGCATTCTGGTAAGCTGCCGATGCCCTGGCAAACATATTAAGCTTGGTGTAGCACTCTCCCATTTTGAAAGCCACTTCGCCGCGTAGCGGACGATCTTCCCGTTTGGTGAGACGGTTGTAGATCTTCCGATATATTTTCTGAGCGTCGAAATATTCCCCTCTTTTCAGAGCGTCGTCGGCATCTGAAAGTTTTGCCGACTTACAAGCCGGCAAAACCATTAAAAGAGACACAAATATTACTGCACCTATTATATTATTAAGGAGGAGATGAGACTTTTTCATAATTTAGAAAAATGTGTAAGATATTTTGAAATTGACTGAGGGGCATACGGGAAGTGCCTTGATAAATTTAAGATAATCTCCCACCTTCCCCCTGACGTTCTTAAGGTCTTTTGTCATATTTACCCCGTCATGAGTAATCACATCAGGCACACCACCCCAGAATATTGCACCTGCCTCCACTCCGACATTCCATCGCTTGGCAGCGTCAAGCGCGCCGGAATATCCGAAACCTAAATAAGGTTTGAACCTGTTGACAAATGCCTTTGCGCTTACCGAGCCGTCGGAATCAGGTTTCATATAATAAGGAGTGCCGTTCTTAAAGTCGCCTATATGGATACCTATCTCCCCGTAACGGCGAAAACGCTCCTGAAGATCAAGCACCTCAGCAGGGTCAAGATAGTTGCCCCCTCCGATGTAGACATCAAAAATTTCATCTTCCGTAAGATTGTTGAAATACGTGAAGAGGCGGTTGTAGATATTAAGCCCCACAAGTGTAGGCATTTCCCCCTTATCATTTCGTGCCTTAGCCACGCTATGCCCCCCGATATAGAAACCGGTTGTGAAATGCCAGTGCTTATTGTTTTGGAATGGGTAGACATCTACGAGGAGTTTGAAGTCAAGCATACTAGGCTTACCTATCATCTTCACTTTATTATCCATCTCCAGACCGGTAAATCTATACACCAGAGCCTGCACATCAGAAAAGTTATCGCTTGGTATTCCGTCGGTAGAGAAGGTGGTCAGGTCAAAATTCATAGGCACATTAAACGATGGAATCCATTCCACACCAGCACGAAGTTTAGCCCACCGGGTCACAGGGGTAGCCACCTCAAGCCCAAGTCCACCGGTGCCGAGAGTGAATGCCACGTCAAGATTGTTTGCCACTTGCTTTTCTTTACACCAGCTGCCAATCTTTTTTGTAAGTTGCGCATCTGCCGAGAAAGACATAAAACTCAGCAATATCAATATAGGAAGAATTCTTTTTATGTGCATATTATTGATAGTTTGAAAGAAGAATGGAATTATAATTATAATAAGTTAATCGAGATTATAAGGTTTATAAATCTTATAATTCTTGCAAAATTAATCATTTTTTTTGAAAATTGAAAAAGCAAATGAATTATCATTCTCAATAAGGATAAATTTTATTCATTTCATGCCTCATATATAAAGGATACGTTTGTTTTTCTGAGAAATTTAATTTATCTTTGTAAACTACATTGAAGTTATTTATTGATTTTTTCCTAAAACCAATTTTGAATGCTACTGAGTATAGATAATTTTAAATCAATAGAGCGTGTGGCTGACATCGACATATCGTCTCTAACCGTCCTGGCAGGTATCAACAGCAGTGGCAAGAGCTCATTAATTCAGGCTCTTCTGCTCTTGAAACAGACTTTAACATCATCTTCAAATGATATATTAAGCTTAAACGGACCATACGTTTATGCCAATTCCCTAATGGATTTGATGCATAATAAAAAAAGCGGCTTCATGAAGTTTGGAGTAAAAATAATTAAAGAAGAGCTGCCAAATGATTCTATAACTCTTTCAAAATTTAAATCCCAACCTATCTCATTGGAAATTTCAGTAATATTTAGAGTCCGCACCGATTCAGTTGTTATTTCAGAGTTTAAAATGACAATGGAATATGAAGATGGGAATGCCTTCAGATTAAGACTTTCACATCGTCCCAGAAAAGATGTCTATGACCTACATTCAACTAATAGGAACCTTACAGACTTGGTTTTAGATGGTTATTCATTTGCTAATTTTTTCCCAATATACGTAAATAAAGACGGAACAACTTACGATTTATGGGAAGTAAAGCTAATACGCGAAGTCTTTATTGAATATCTTGACAAGATTGTGTATATTGCTCCCTTAAGAGTCGCTCCTGTCTTATCAAGGACCTACCAAACTGACGTTGAAACAAGATATGTCTTACCTGACGGAGAAAACACCCGATTTATCATAGATAAAGTGTCAGATGATGAACATACACTAAATTTGATAAAAGAATGGATCTGCAACAGATTTCATCTGGCGAAAGACCTAAGCGTGATTAAGGAGAGTGGGAAAAGATATCGCGTAGTGGTCACTACCAACGAGAATGTAAAGGTTGATCTCATGCACATGGGATTCGGGTTAAGTCAAATTCTGCCTATCATCACCCAAGGGTGCATATCACAGCCCAACTCCTTATTGATTATAGAAGATCCTGATGTCCATATGCATCCAAGCATCCAAGCCTCCATGGCTGACTTCTTTATTTTTTTATGTGAGAAGCGGAAAGTGGCTGTTCTGATAGAAACTCACAGTGATCATTTCATAACAAGGCTCCGTCGCCGGATTGCAGAAAAAAATATCACCCCCAATATCATTCATCTTATTTTCGTTGCAAATGATTATGGAGAAAGTGTGTATCAGACAATTCCCCTCTCAGAAAACGGAAAGATGGAAGGCTCCATGCCCTCCGGCTTTATGGACTCATTAGACAACGATTTCAGAGCAATTCTTGAGACCAACAGACGATGAAGATAGTTGTTGCGCCACACATACCAATAATAGCAAACGAAGATTTAAATACTCTTTCTTTCTTAAATCTTTGTTTGCTCGACTTGCCACGTTTTATCGATATACTCGTGCCTGAGAATTGGGAAGACATTCTTAACAATAATATCTCAATAGCATCTTCATTTGAACTGGCAATGCTAATGCGAAAACTTAATGTCGTTAAATTTCCACATCAAAGAAAGGCTGAATTTATAAGACTCAATCCAAACCTATTTGTCTATATTAATCCAGATGACACTTCTATGGCACAACAACAGCTTTTTGCATTAGCAAAATGTGTGAATGCAAGACGAGTGTATGCAGGATTGGTATGTGATGTGGAAAAATTTGATATCTCATTTGACAAAAGCACCGTTACAGCAATTAATTTCAATCCTGAAGGCACCCAAACCTTGTTAGAACTTTTTAATTCTTACAGACCAAAACTTGAACAATTAAAACATTATCATGAGGCACGAAAAAGAGGAGACAAAGATGTCTCCCCGTTTTCTGCCTACGATAAAAATGATGACAAATACGCCAGAGAATTACTTCAGCAAGCATTCGAAGACTATAATGGAGATGTTGATGACAGGACCTATCTTTATACCTATGACAAGAAATATAAAACTTTTGTGCAATTCAGACCGGGAAGGAATAATATCTACCATGGCATGGATATCAATCTGAAGACAGCCAAAGATAAAGCACCGGAAATTGTCAAAAAATATAATAAATAATACTTATAATCTTTTTATATTCACCAACCTGATGTTCAAATTATTATTTTCTACCATCTTCCTAACAATTACTCTCGCCATATCAGGCGCATCGTTTTCACCTCAAGTCATAAAGATATATGACGAAGAGGAGTTAAGCCGCCTTGAAGAAGATGGCGTTAACATCTTGCGTCGGCGTGGAGACATACTGCTATGTCTGGTTCCAACTGACAATGACCATGAAATCGTGATTCCAAACTCTTTGCGCAAAGTGACTCCCCCTACTTCACCAAAGGGTAAGACACTTCCGGACTTTTCACGGGGCTTCAACACTCCGACTCTCGACATAGCCACCTCCTATTATGATGCTTCCGACATTCTAAACGGAAAAGGATTTAATCAGCCATTAACCGGGGAAGGAATTGTGGTGGGTATCTGTGACATAGGTTTTGATCCCTTGCACCCTACATTTCTTGATACAGACGGAAAATCACGTGTAAAAAGAGTGACTCAATATATTGAACGGGAGGGAATAAGAATACAATTGGAAGGTGACGAGCAATATAAGGAATGGGGCACAGATGATCCTGACAACTATCATGCCACCCATGTCTGCGGCATACTCGCGGGGAACGGGGCAGGAACTCCGTATGCCGGAATTGCACGAAATGCTGACATCGTGGTCTCTACTTCCACCCTCTCTGATGTAGGGCTGCTCGCAGGAGTGGAAGACATTATCGACTATGCAAAAGAAACAGGGAAACCCGCAGTGATCAATCTGTCGATGGGGAATTACACAGGAGCACACGACGGCACTTCTCTTTTTTCCCAATATCTTGACATGTGTGCTGAAGATGCCATTATTGTCTTGTCTGCCGGGAATGAAGGGATTCACACCAATTATTTGTCTTATACGTTCTCAGAACAAAAAGACAATGTCTCCTTCCGTCTCGGAAACACAAAGTGGACTCAATTTGAAATGTATGGCATAACCGATATATGGGGCTATGATAATTCACCTCTCACTTTAGAAATAAGTATTTACGATGACGGCGAACACAAGTTGCTCTATACTTATCCACCTTTTACTCTTGACAATTATGATGTGGAACAGATTATATGGGCACCTTCCAACCCTGTAATTGAGGGTTGTGCCCTCAACGGCTATATGCTCATCACTCAGGGTGTTGATCCCGAAAATAATCGCCGGCAAGCCATGCTGATGTATGACTTCGACTCCCCTGAGAAGACAGAGGGAGGCTGGGCAAAATATGTGATATCGGTAAAAGTCAGCGGCATTCCCGACAATTCTGTCGATATATTTGCTGACGGCACCTATACTCGCCTTATGGATCTTTCCGGCAACCCGACACCTAATTCCCGCTTTTCAATAAGCGACCTTGCCTGCGGCAACCGCGTGATAAGTGTCGGAATGTATGGCAACCGTGCTTCAATTCCCGTATCCGTGAAAGATGCTGCCACCGGTGAATGGATTATCAATGAAGAAGAAACCGGAATCGAACCGATGAGCACAGTGCTTCCATCCAGCTATGGCTCTCTGCATGACGGCAGGGTGTTGCCCCTTACAGTTGCACCCGGTAATATCCTTGTGTCGTCATTGAGCCGACCCTATCTCGAATCTCATTCCGAAAGGGAATGCCTGCGCCTTGATGCCCCTTGGTTGGCAGAGGGAGGAACATCTATGGCATCTCCTTACGTAGCCGGGTTTATTGCCACATGGCTGGAAGCATATCCTAATCTCACCCCGGAAGACGTAATAAGAATTATATCAGCTACCAACCGAACCGACATAGCCGATATGAATGACCCGCATAATGCTAACGGTTGGTTTGATCCTTTGGGGGCTCTTATGCTTATTGAACATGAAGCCGGAATTGAAGAAATCGAGACAGAAATAACTGAAGGGCCAGACAGACCGGAAAAGATAGTTACCATATCAGGACTCCCCGCTTCATCAACCCAGAAGACCAATTCTCTCCATAAAAAAGCCAAAGGCACCAAGATTATATTGTAATTTATAACCCTGAATGCCTATCCGGAATGAATGGGTATAAAAACATGGGGGTGTATCAAAATTCAGAATTTTGATACACCCCCTCTGTCATATCTCAATATATTGCTTTATATCGTGAGATCATTTAATTGTAGCCACAGCACGGCGAATGCGTGCAATGACCTCATTTTTCGGCATAAGCTCCGTGATGTCAAACATGTGAGGTCCACGACATGCACCGACTACTGCCAGACGGAAAGCATTCATCACATTACCCAGATGATAACCCTTCCCGGCAATCCAGTCAAGCACTATCTTCTCAGCGTTGGCAGAAGTCATATCATCAATACCTTCCAACACGCCGATGAGTTCCTCCATGATAGCCGGTGTCTCTGCACTCCAACGCTTCTTCACGTCTTTCTCAGCGTATGTTGTCGGCGCAACAAAGAAGAAGTCAGCCTGAGTCCACAGATCAGGAATCAGGTCTGCACGACCCTTCACCATTCCTACTGCCTTGGCAACATAGTCCATGTCCGGATTTTCAATGCCATGCTCCTTAAGCACCGGGAGGAAAAGCTCGGCAAGCTCCCGGTTATCTTTCTGCCCGAGATACTCATGGTTAAACCATATTCCTTTCTTATAGTCGAACTTGGCACCACTCTTAGAGCAATGAGCAAATGAAAACTTTTGAATAAGATCTTCCATGCTCATCATCTCACTGTCATCACCCGGATTCCAGCCAAGAAGCGCAAGGAAATTTACCACTGCCTCCGGCAAATAACCCTTTTCACGATAGCCCGATGAAATTTCTCCCGTTGCAGGATCTTTCCATTCAAGCAGAAATACCGGGAATCCGAGTTTGTCTCCGTCGCGCTTTGACAGTTTACCATTACCCACAGGCTTCAGCAGAAGTGGCAGATGCACAAACTGCGGCATAGTGTCGGTCCAGCCGAATGCCTCATAAAGAAGCACATGAAGTGGAGCCGAAGGCAACCATTCCTCACCACGAATCACATGGCTCACCTCCATGAGATGGTCATCGACAATATTGGCAAGGTGATAGGTGGGAAGTTCATCTGCACTTTTATAAAGCACCTTGTCATCAAGGATATTACTATTGATAGTCACCTCCCCGCGAATCAGGTCATTTACCTTCACATCGCGGTCAGGGTCAATCTTGAAGCGCACCACATATTGTTCGCCATTGGCTATGCGACGCTCTACCTCCTCTGCCGACATCGTAAGAGAATTGCGCATTGTCCCACGGGTGTGAGAGTCATACTGGAAATTGGGAATCCTCTGACGGGCTTCCTCAAGCTCCTCCGGAGTGTCGAAAGCTATGTATGCCTTCCCGGCTTTCAAGAGCATATCGACGTGCTCCTTATATATCTCCCTTCTCTCACTCTGTTTGTAGGGTCCATATTTACCCCCCTCGCGCACACCCTCGTCAAAGCTGATTCCGAGCCAGTGGAGAGCATCGTTGATATATTCCTCAGCACCGGGCACAAACCTACGGCTGTCAGTGTCTTCAATACGAAGAATCATATCGCCGCCATTCTGACGGGCAAAGATATAATTATAAAGTGCCGTGCGCACACCCCCGATGTGAAGAGGTCCCGTAGGCGACGGTGCAAATCTTACTCTTACTCTGCGTTCCATATTGTTATTTAGTTTATCGTTTTTGATTTATGATTCATCAAATTCATAATTGTTTAAACTCCTTCCCATCCCACTTCAGTTTCACCACAGGCTTCAGAAAGAGCTTTACAATGTTATAGTCGTCGATGTTCATATACGTCCCAACGGTCAGCCTTGCCTCCAGATTATCATTATCAGGCGATGCAGTGTAAGCCACTGTTGGGAAAGGAATCATCTCCCTGATCTCTTTCATCGACGTGAGCGACCCTTTGGGAATATCAAAAAAAGCCTCAAGTTTCGGCTGCTTAAACAACTTTTTTGCGTCAAGCTGATGCAGTTTCTCATCACTGAAAGTAATCTCACTGTCTTCCGACTGCGACTGATTCCCGACAGTGTAGACTGCCATTGTAATCACCCCGTCTTTCTTGGAGCGGAGCATCTTCAACTCAAGAGTGCTTACCGGAGTGAGTTGCACCTTTATATAATCAGGTGTGCACTTCTCAATCCACGACAACCCGTTCATGGCATTTGTAGCCTTATACACACTGTCGGCATCCCAATAGTCAAGCATGTCAAGGCGGGTTGTGCGTTTCAAAATCTCCAGAGGAGGAATATTGAGATAAGTAAATGCATCGCGTGCTGTGGTCACTTTTCTCTCCTCTGTGTTTTCTTTACCCTCCATCTCTGCCGCTTGCACACTTACAGAAAGGGCAGGCATAAACATGGAAATGAGGATAACAGCCACAGCAAAGCCGTGAGCCGTTATCCTCGTGAATCCACACTTCGTATTGTTATTTCTTCTTTTTATAAAAAATCTCATAACTTCCGTTATAATCCGGTTTACTGTTTTCCTTAGCTGACTTCTCCTTCTTGGGCTTGGCAGCTTTTGATTTCTTGTCAAGAAGAGGTTTTCTGTCAGGCTTTGCCTTTTTGTCAGATTTCCTTTCGGAACGAGCCTTGGAACCCCTTGACGATTTGCCTGATTCAGCAGTCTCAGCTTTTTTTCTACGCTTATCACTGCGAGCCTTTGCATCTTGTGAATAATCACGGTCGGTAGCAAACTCCGGATGAATTGTCGTGCCGAAGAAATCAGCATTCTTCAGGGCATTGATCACCTTCTGTGAGTCACCCTTTCTGACATCAAACAGAGTGTAGCCCGGCATCAAGTCAATTCTGCCTATATCCGGTTTAGAACCCACCACGTTCTTATTTATCAGCTCCATTAAGTTACCGGGGAAGAAACCCTGGCTCTTACCTACATTGACCATCAGGCGATCGTAACCCTCCTCACCCTTACGACGGTCTTTGTCGCGGTTGCCATCGCGTTTACGGTCTTTGTCTCTGCCACCTCTCTCAGATTTGGTGTCGGCTGCATTAAGATCAATATCCGGCATATTCTGATAATATGCAAGCAAACGGTTAAACTCAAGTGAGAGAAGACGCTTCAGAAGATCCTCTTCCGACAGCCACTCCAATTTCTTGCGGACTCCGGGCAGATACTTATTGATCTCTTCCTCATTGACCTGAACCCTCTCAAGATTGTCGGCAAGGTGATAAAGCTGCTTTTCAATAATATGTTCGGGTGTAGGCACTTTCTTATATTCAAAAGTCTTGCCAATCTTTTTCTCTATCTCACGCAGCTTCCCCTTTTCGCGTGAGTGTATGATAGCCACTGACACGCCGGTCTTGTTGGCACGCCCTGTACGCCCGGAGCGGTGGGTATAGACAGCAGTATCATCCGGCAAACCATAGTTGATTACATGGGTAAGGTCATCAACATCAAGACCACGCGCAGCCACGTCGGTAGCAACCAAGAGCTGAGTCACATGGTCACGGAATTTCTTCATCGCGAGGTCACGCTGTGCCTGTGAAAGATCACCGTGCAGACAATCGGCATTATATCCGTCGGCAATCAGTTTGTCGGCAATCTCCTGAGTCTCATTTCTTGTACGACAGAAGATAATACCGTAGATATCAGGGTTATTATCAGCCACACGCTTCAAGGCAAGATACTTATCATGAGCCTTTACCATATAATAGATATGGCGCACGTTCTTAGCCCCCTCGTTCTTATTGCCTGCCACAAACTCAACCGGGTCATGCATAAACTCCTTGGCAATTCCGGCAATCTCCTTTGGCATTGTGGCTGAGAACATGAGCATCTTTCTATCTTCAGGCACATGGGTAAGAATCTCTTTAATATCATCAAGGAAGCCCATGTTGAGCATCTCGTCAGCCTCATCGAGAATAACGGTGTGGACATCATTAAGCTTCACCTCTCCCCTCTTGATAAGGTCAATCAGACGTCCCGGAGTAGCTACTATTACCTGCACCCCGTTGCGAAGCGTACGGATCTGACTTTCAATACTTGATCCGCCATAGACAGGAAGGATTTTAAGATTATCGATATATCGTGAAAAATCAGCCAGGTCACCGGCAATCTGTAAACACAACTCACGTGTCGGCGCAATAATAAGAGCCTGAGGCACACGGCGGTCAACATCTATTCTCTGGAGCACCGGCAATCCGAATGCTGCGGTTTTACCCGTACCGGTCTGTGCAAGTCCCACTACATCGCCGTCTTTCTGCAGGAGGTGCGGAATCACCATATCCTGAATCGGCATAGGATTTACAAAACCCATTTCCTCAATTGCCTTCAGCAACCGAGGTTCTACTCCAAGGTCGCCAAACGACCTTATCTCTTCCTTATTTTCATTTTCTTCCATAGTAATTCTATATGTTTTTGTGGGACATCACCGACCGGTCAAC
Organism: Bacteroides sp.; assembly: GCA_014802265.1. Classification (GTDB taxonomy): domain Bacteria; phylum Bacteroidota; class Bacteroidia; order Bacteroidales; family Muribaculaceae; genus Lepagella. The sequence goes on from JAAVCP010000071.1 coordinate 234,896, forward strand.
CCGCATTAGACAACTTAGATTGTCTCCCTGCCAGACGAAGATGAACGCTTTTTTCATTATAATTAACGTTTCATTATAATTAACGCCCAAACCCCACTAATTGCTCACTATGGCGTGAATTTAATGAAACACTATCTCTTTATAAGTTGCAAAATTACTAAATTCTCTCCATATTTGGAAATGTCGCAGATTTATCTTAAGTTTGTGGCATGAAACGTATTTCTTTATCATTATCATTACTGCTTCCGGCGATTGCATGGTTATCGCCCGAAGCTTTGGCGTGTACAAACCTTATAGCAGGTCCGAAAGCCACTGCCGATGGGTCTGTGTTTGTGACATACGCCGCTGACTCCCATAATCTCTATGGAATGCTTACTCACACCCCGGCTGCAAAGCATGCCCCGGGAGAGATGAGAAAAGTGATTGAATGGGACACTAACAAACCTCTCGGCGAAATTCCCCAACCGGCACAGACATACAATGTGGTGGGCAACATCAACGAGCATCAGGTAGCCATCGGCGAAAGCACATGGGGTGGACGAGAAGAACTTGTCGACACCACGGGTAATTCTATCATTGACTATGGCTCCCTTATTCAGATTGCCCTTGAAAGATCGAAGACAGCACGTGAGGCGATAAAGGTCATGACTGAACTCGTTGACAAATATGGCTATGCCAGCAGCGGAGAGTCATTTTCTATTGCCGACAAGAATGAAGTGTGGGTGATGGAACTCATCGGCAAGGGGGCAGAGAAAGGTGCCGTATGGGTGGCAGTACGCATTCCCGACAATGCTATCTCCGGGCATGCCAATGAGCCACGAATCCGCAAAGTTGACTTCAAAGACAAGGAAAACGTGATGCATAGCAAAGACGTGATATCCTTTGCGCGTAAACGTGGGTATTTCAATGGCAAAGATGAGGATTTCTCCTTTGCAGACGCATATTCCGAGCACGACCCTGCCACCCGCCGAGGTTGTGACGCCAGGGTGTGGAGCTTCTTCCGTCGCTACAATCCGGAGGCTGACAAATATTACGCATGGTGCAGTGGGGAGAGCAACGACCCGATGCCCCTTTATGTGATTCCCGACAAGAAGCTTACTGTGGAAGACATGCAGGAAAGTATGCGTGATCATTTTGAGGGAACTCCATTTGAGATGACTTCCGATGTGGGAGCAGGGCCTTTCCATGTCCCCTACCGTTGGCGACCTATGGAATATGAAGTTGACGGCAAGAAATATTGCATGGAGAGAGCGATTGCCACCCAGCAAACCGGCTGGAGCTTCGTCAGTCAGAGCCGTGCAGACCTCCCCGATCCCGTTGGTGGGGTATTATGGTTTGGCACTGACGATACCAACACCTCCGTATACATGCCTATATATTGCAGTGTGACGGAAGTGCCCGAGCAACTTGGACCCGGTGACATCAACACCTTTGACTTTAACTCCAATTTCTGGATGAATACATGGGTGGCTAATCAGGCATACGAGCGCTATGACCGTATGATTCCAGACATCAGGAAAGTGCAGGGAAAATTGGAAAGTAATTACCGCAATTCCCGATCAGCTGTGGAGAAAGAACTTGTGGCACTCCATTCTGCCGGCAATATGGATGCACTGCGTAAAAAAGTGAATGATGAAAGCAAGGCAATCGCCAAGGAAGCCACTGACTCTTATCGTGAGCTTGCCCAGTATCTGCTCGTAAAGTATATGGACGGCAACCAAAAGAAGACTGATGCAGACGGCAACTTCATCATGACAGAATACGGTATCCCGGCATACCCCACCTTCCCCGGTTATGACAAAAAGTATTACGAAAACATCGTAAAGGAATCCGGCGATCATTTCCTTATTCCATAAACTCATGGGGTTGTGAAGTTTTGGGCAAACCCCAACACCTTCACAACCCCACACTTCACAAATTTTAACTGTTAAAATTTGTATTATGAAGTAAAATAAAGTAACTTTGCAACGAAATTAAGAGAGAGGCACAGAGAGTGTCTGCAAGGGTCTTTTAAGCCCGTTTGTCAATCAGGAGATGTGCTCCCCTTTGAAAACGGAACTAAAAGATTCCTTTATTTTTTATCTTTCTTAATACACCTCCGGTTTCCGGGCTTATAATTGTACCCTTCGTGGTCATCTTTTCTTCGCCTTGAAACCATATTTTTAATCGGAAATAATCAATTAAATCTAAAACCAACAATGGCTACTTATCTCACCCAAGAAGGGTATGACAAAAAAATGAAAGAGCTTGCCGAATTGGAAGCTCAGCGTCCCATTATCAAGCAAGCTATCGCAGAGGCACGTGACAAAGGCGACCTCTCCGAAAATGCTGAGTATGATGCTGCAAAAGAGGCTCAAGGCATGCTTGAAATGAAGATTTCCAAAATCAAGGAACTCATTGCCACTGCCCGAATCATCGACGACAGCAAGCTCAACACTGATATTATTCAACTGCTCAACAAAGTGACTATCAAAAATCTTAAGAACAACATGACAGTCACTTACACCATAGTAACTGAGAATGAGGCAAATCTCCGCGAGGGTAAAATTTCTTCTGCCACTCCAATTGCACAGGGACTTCTCGGACATAAGGTCGGCGATCGTGTCAAAGTGAAGGCTCCCGTTGGCGAACTTGAATTTGAGGTGCTTAAAATTGAAATTTAATATTTCTCCCAATGACTATATTCTCAAAAATAATAGCCGGGGAAATCCCATGTTACAAGGTGGCTGAAGACGACAAGTTTTTTGCTTTTCTTGACATCAACCCCGTCAACTGGGGTCACACTCTGGTTGTGCCCAAGCAGGAGACTGACTATATCTTCGATCTTGACGATAAGCAGATAGGCGAGATGATGGTATTTGCAAAAAAAGTGGCAGAGGCTATCAAAAAAGCTATTCCATGTCGCAAGGTAGGTATGGCTGTTCTCGGACTGGAGGTGCCTCATGCCCATATTCATCTTATTCCCCTGCAAAAGGAAGGCGACATGGATTTTAAGCACAAAGTGGAAAATCCATCTCCGGAAAAAATGAAGGAAATTAGCGAGGCGATAAGCAGCCAATTCAAAGGTTGATCCTCACATCCTAATTCCATTCTTAATGAAGCCCGACAGTTTAAAAATAAGGCTGCCGGGCTTTTTTATACCCCGTAATTTGCACATATACCGATAAAATGACTATCTTTGTGACGAATTAAAATAGACCAGATGTCCAACGATTTTCTTTCAGCCCTGATTCTCTCCGCTTCCATGCTCCCAATGCCTTTCGCTTCTTTTGCGGGGGAAGTGCGCGACACCATTATCCTCTCCGGAGAATGGGACTACTGGCTACATGGGGCACCGACAGCGGTAAAAACTGAAGGTACCCTCACACTTCCGGGAACTCTTGACACTAACGGAATAGGCATCCCCGTAGAAAAAAGCCACGATACATCCCGTCTCTCACGCCGTGTATCATTTACAGGAGACGTAACCTACTCCAAAGAGGTGGAAATTCCCTCTGACTGGGAAGGGAAAGACATCGAACTATATATTGAAAGGAGCCGACCTTCCATAGTGATGGTAGACGGGGAGATATCAGGCAGTTCTTCACTTCTCTCTTCCGCTCAAAAATTCAATCTCTCAAAGGTTCTTACCCCGGGCAGCCACAAAATAGAGGTGACCATAAACAACGGAGATTCAATTCCACGTGCAATCCGCAATAATTCTCACGCCTGCACAGAGTCAACCCAGACCAATTGGAACGGCATGATAGGCGATATTCACCTTGAGGCACGCAACCCGATCCACATTGCCTCTGCGAATGCTTTCCCTAAAACAGACAAGAGCGGATACGAGATAAAGATAAGGCTTTCAAAACCCTCAGAGGATAGATTATCAATCGTGGCAGCGGAAGGTAATTCCATCCAAATAAAATCTGTTGTGTTCCCGGGCGATTCCACTGCCTCAATCTTTCTCCCGATGCCTTATAACCATGATAAATGGAGCGAATGGAATCCCGTGACCGATACCCTATCCCTCACACTCTCTGACCACCGGAAAGGAGTAATCGACAGGAAAAATATCATAACAGGTTATCGTAAATTCTCATCTTCAGAAGGGAAGTTCACCATCAACGGCGACCCGGTGTTCCTGCGTGGAAGACACGATGCATGTGTGTTCCCTATCACAGCCCATGTGCCAATGGATATTGAAACGTGGCGCGATTATTTCAGCACATTGAAGCAATACGGACTTAACCACGTAAGGTTCCACTCCTGGTGCCCACCCGAGGCATGTTTTCAGGCTGCTGATGAAGCCGGTGTCTATCTACAGCCGGAATTGCCTATATGGGGGGAACTTGATAATTCCCTCACTTCTCTTTTGTCGTTTCTCCATAAAGATATGGAGGGAATAATCGAGCAATATTCTTCTCATCCCTCCTTTGTGATGTTTGCCATCGGTAATGAGCTTTGGGGCGATATCGGATTGATGAACAACTTCATCGACGATGCGCGGGAAATGAATCCTAATTTACTTGCCACTCCCGGCTCTAATATATACTTAGGCATGAACGGACATATTGAGGGGGAAGACTATCTCGTGACCTGCCGAGTGGGTGACGGACCCGGCTTCTCTACCCATGCCCGCGCCTCTTTCTCTTTTGCCGATGCTGACAACGGAGGACTTATTAACAGCACCTACCCTAATTCCGAGATGAATTTTTCTAATTCCATCTCTCGCTCACCGGTGCCCGTAATAGGGCACGAAACCGGACAATATCAATTTTATCCCGATTTTAGTGTTATTCAAAAATTTTCCAACAGCGTATTGCGTCCTGACAATATCGAGGAATTTGAAAACAGAGCTCGCGAAGCAGGGCATCTGAGAAAGAATACAGACTTTTTTCAAGCTTCCGGGAAATGGGCAGCAAAACTTTACCGCGCAGACATGGAGATGAATCTTCGTACCCCGGGAATGGGTGGTTTCCAGCTTCTTGATATTCAAGATTATCCGGGACAGGGCACTGCCCTTGTGGGCATACTTGACCCTTTCATGGATTCCAAGGGGTTAATCACACCCCAAGAATGGAGACAATCTTGCAACGAAATCACACTGCTTGCCGAGATGCCAAGATTCTGCTTCACGTCAGGCGACACAGTGACCGTAAAGGTAAAAACTGCCAACTTCTCAAACAAATCCCTCTCAGGGAGTACTCTGACATGGGCACTTACCAACAACGATAAAAAAAGAACTTTTAATAAGGGTTCCCTGCAGCTTCCCGAGGGTAAAGGATTGCTCGACATTGGAGAAATTAACATCACCTTCCCTAAAGTGAAACAGCCGCAACATATTATTCTCTCCTTGTCATCTTCCACTCCGGAAGAGCAGGTGAGCAACGAATATGATGTATGGGTGTTTCCTACTGAGAAAAAATGGGTTAAAAATGTGACTGTCACAAGAGATATTGATGAAGCATTCGTCAAATTACGCAAGGGGAAAAATGTTATTCTATACCCGGATACCGCAAGAGTCAAAGATGCAGTGCTCGGACCGTTGTTTCAGACCGATTACTGGAACTACCGAATGTTTTACAACATCTGCCGCAACATGGAGAAGACACCGTCGCCGGGCACAATGGGACTCCTTATAGATGACAAGCACCCGGCACTGAAAAATTACCCTACCTCAAACCATACCGACTGGCAATGGTTTCCAGTGATTAGTAATTCATATCCCCTTATCATTGACCGTCTGCCAAAAGATTTTGACCCAATTGTTGAGGTGATAGACAATGTTGAGCGAGCTTATAGGGTTGCCTTAATGCTCGAATGCAATGTGGGAAAAGGGAAACTGATGATTATCAACGCCGACATGGGCAAGGCTTCAGAATATCCCGAAGGAGAATGGCTCCTGCAATCGGTCATGGAGTATATGGGCTCAAAAGAATGTAAGCCGCGACTTACACTTTCAGAGGAACAGCTCTTAAATCTGCTCACGAAACCCTCAGCCGCACGCACCATAAAGGAACTCACAAACCCCTCGGAAGCCATGGGGCTATGACATCGTGTTTCTTCAACTTTTTAACTTTCAAACTGCAAAACTTTGTAAGTCGAATTATATTTACTACCTTTGCGAATAAATCCAAACCGCTATGACTATAAACGAAACACAAAACGAAATAATCGAAGAATTCGAAGGTCTCACTGACTGGATGGACCGCTATGCATATATTATTGATTTGGGTAACACCCTCCCGGAATTTCCGGATTCGGGAAAGACCCCGCAGAATCTTATCGAGGGTTGTCAGAGCCGTGTGTGGATCACTGCCCGGCAGAACGAAGATGGCAAAATCCATTTTCAGGCTGATTCCGACGCACTGATCGTCAAAGGGATTGTAGCCCTCCTTATGCGTGTGCTTGACAACCGCACCCCTGACGAAATTCTCGAAGCCGACTTGTATTTCATTGATAAAATCGGACTTAAGGAACACCTCTCACCTACACGCAGCAACGGACTGCTTGCAATGGTAAAGCAAATCCATAACTACGCACTCGCCTTCAAAATGCTCAACAACAAATAATAACTTTAATAAATAACACCATGTTCAAAAACCAACCGGCGGGCCTCTATGTGCTTTCGCTTGCCAACACCGGCGAGCGTTTCGGCTACTACACCATGCTCGCCATCTTCCTGCTTTTCCTTCAGGCAAAGTTCGGTTTTGACTCCACTGTGTCGGGTCAGATTTATGCCGGCTTCCTTGCCTTAGTCTATTTCATGCCCCTCGTCGGAGGCTGGGTTGCCGACAAATGGAGTTTCTCCAAATGTGTTGTGACCGGTATTTTCGTGATGTTCCTCGGTTATCTCGTAATGGCTATCCCGACCGACATCCGCTCCACTTCCTCCCTCGCCCTCCTTTTTGTAGCACTTGTGCTCATAGCAATTGGTACAGGTCTATTCAAGGGGAATCTCCAAGTAATGGTAGGCGACCTTTACAACGCTCCCAAGTATGCAAGCCAGCGTGATGCCGCCTTCTCCCTCTTCTACATGGCTATCAACATCGGCTCCATGTTTGCGCCGATGACAGCCACAGCAATGTGTAACATGGCGATGAAGGCTCAGGGTCTGAGCTATGTGGCTTCGCTCCCCGCTCTCTGTAACGCTTATCTTGATGGTGCTGAAAACGCTGCCGAACTGACTCAGGTTGCTACTGAAAACGGCATGACTGTAGGTTCTGACGTGGCTGCCTTTGCCAACGATTATATCTCTACCCTTTCCACCGGCTACAGCTATGCTTTCGGCGTGGCATGTATCTCCCTGGTGGTCAGCTTCCTCATCTATTTCTTAGGCAAAAAGACCTATGCGCATATTATCTCCGACAAGAAGAATGCCAAGGCTTCTACAGCCGCTGCAGGCGGTCCGGAACTTACCCCGGCGCAGACAAAGCAGCGTGTCGTAGCATTGCTTCTCGTATTTGCTGTGGTTATATTCTTCTGGATGGTATTCCATCAGAACGGTGCAACACTTACTGAGTTCGCAAAAAGCTGCACTTCTCCGGAAGCATGGGGGTGGACCCGCATCGGCTTCAACGTATGGGCTCTTCTCTCAATCGCAGTTGGCGTATATGCTCTCTTCAATCTCTTCCAGTCAAAAGGCACCACAAGCCGCCTTGTCTCTGTCGGTATCTTAGTAGCCGTAGCAGCTGCATTATGGTATTTCTACGCAAATACTGAGAATCCTGTCACCGGCATTCAGCCTCAGCAGTATCAGCAGTTCAACCCCTTCTATGTTGTTGCCCTTACTCCCGTATCGCTTGCCCTGTTCGGTTGGCTCGCCAAGAAGCAGAAAGAACCCTCTGCACCCCGCAAGATCGGCTACGGTATGCTTATGGCTGCAATCGCATACGGCGTGATGATGCTCGGCTCTTTCGCTATTGCCGGAACATCTGCAAGCGTATCTCCCAACTGGCTTATCTCTACCTACCTTCTCCTTACATTCGCTGAGCTCCTTCTCTCACCGATGGGTATATCTTTCGTGAGCAAGGTGGCTCCTCCGAAACTCAAGGGCTCAATGATGGGTGGCTGGTTTGCTGCTACTGCAATCGGCAACTATCTTGTATCAATCCCGATGCTTCTGTGGGGTAAGATTCCGGTATGGACTCTTTGGTGCATTCTCATCGTCATATGCCTCGTCTCTGCTGCCTTCATATTCTCTATCATGAAGAAGCTTGAGGCAGCCACTTCCGACACTCCGTCGCCCGCTGCCGAGGCAAACGCCCTCGAGAACATTGAAGATGATGCCATCTGATCAAATAAGCAATCAGTGATTAAGAATTGAAAAAAGCGTGGGATTTATTCAGTACCTTGAATAAATCCCACGCTTTTTTTGTTATAGTTTTATATAACCCTTATTAACACATGAATAATTTTAAATTTTACTCCCCTACCGAGTTCATTTTCGGTAAAGGCACCCAAAAAAAAGTTGGAAAATCAATCTCACAATATGGAGGTTCAAAAGTATTGCTCATCTACGGCGGACAATCTGCTGAAAAAAGTGGTCTGATTAAAGAGGTCACTGATTCGCTGGACGATGCCGGAATCGGCTATGTAATTATGAAAGGGATTCAACCTAATCCTACAGATGACCGAGTGTATGAAGGAATTACCCTTACAAAGGAGAATAACGTAGACTTCATACTCGCTGTCGGAGGTGGATCTGTGATCGATACTGCCAAAGCAATTGCTTTAGGTGCCATGTACGGAGGTGATTTCTGGGATTTCTACACACGTAAAGCTGTGCCTGAGTCTGCTCTTCCTGTTGGCGTGGTTCTAACAATTCCGGCAGCCGGAAGCGAAGGGAGTGCCGCTTCAGTCATAACTAAAAAGGAGGGGCTTATCAAAATTTCTGTTGGCAACGATATGCTGCGTCCCAAATTTGCCATCATGAATCCGGAACTCACAATGTCACTTCCTTGGTTTCAGACAGCCTGCGGCATAACCGACATGCTCTGCCACATCTTTGAGAGATATTTCTCCAACACACCGGCACAACTTGTCAACGCATATTCAGAAGCCATCATGGGTGACATTATGGATCAGGCTCTCTCCCTGCGACTTGACGGAAATAACTATGACGCACGTGCCGACATCATGTGGGCGGGAACAATTGCACACAATGGGCTTTGCGGCGTGGGCAAGGAAGAAGACTGGGCTACTCACAGGATAGAACATGAGGTGTCAGCTCTTTATAATGTGGCTCATGGCGCAGGACTCGCTTGCATTGCCCCTGCATGGATGACTTTCGTGGCAAAAAGAAATCCCGATACCGTGTGGCGATTTGCAATAAACGTAATGAGTGTAAATCCCGACGGACTCGACACAGAACAGATTATCGCTGAGGGAATAAGTCTGCTAAAAGACTTTTATCATGATTTAGGGCTCACCACATCGCTACGTGAGCTTATTGGTAAAGAACCCGACATTGATGCTATGGTAAAGAGCCTTGAAAGAAATATGGGAAAGACTCTTGGTTCATACGTGCCTTTATCAATGGAAGACTGTCGCGAAATATATCAACTCGCAATGTAAGGCTTTGAGATTATGATAAAAATAGAAAACTTCATTAAAATATATGAACGCAGTTTCATAGAAAACTGGGATCTCCCGGCTCTTTCTGAATTTGGGAAAAATACGGATTTGACATACGGTGAGCTTGCCGAATCAATCGCCATGTCTCACATGATTTTTGAATCAATAGGTCTTAAACCGGGAGATAAAATCGCACTGTGTGGCAAAGATTCCATAAATTGGATAAAAGTCTATATGGCTACGGTGACTTATGGTGCTGTCATAGTCCCTATTCTTTCTGAATTTAATCCCGTTGACATAACCCATATTGTGAATCATTCAGAAGCCGAGCTTTTTATAGTATCTGATAATATCTGGGAACATATAGAGCCTGAGGTACTCTTGAATGTGAAGGGAGTAATGAGTCTGGAATCCAGGAATGTGCTTCATGAAAAGCCACATGTTGAGATGATGCGTCACATACGTCTGCTCAAGAGGCGTTTCAATAAGAAATATCCCAACGGATATTCAAGCCATGACGTGAAATACCCCGACCGCGATAACAAGGAGGTAGTGGAGATAAATTATACGTCAGGCACAACCGGATTCTCAAAAGGCGTGATGCTCACAGGAGAGAATCTTTCAGGGAACGTTTGCTTCGGAATGGATTCCGAACTCCATTTCCGTAGCTCTCGCTGTCTGGCATTCCTTCCGCTTGCCCATGCCTACGGGTGTGCCTTCGATATGCTGACCCCGCTTGCCGTAGGCTCACATATCACCCTGCTATGCAAGACACCTTCCCCGCGTGTGCTTCTCAAAGCCCTGGCAGAGGTAAAGCCTAACCTTGTGATCTGTGTGCCTCTGATTTTGGAGAAAATATATAAGAACCAAATTCTTCCTATGATATCCAAGGGCACACTGCGATGGACTCTTGCAGTTCCCTTCCTTGATACTCTCATATATTCCAAGATTCGCAAGAAACTTATAGATGCCTTCGGTGGTGAATTTGAAGAAGTGATTGTGGGGGGAGCCCCTTTGAATCATGAGGTGGAAGATTTTCTCCATAAAATCAAATTTCCGTTTACAGTGGGTTACGGCATGACGGAATGCGGACCGTTGATTTCTTACACACCCTGGAAAGAATTTATTGTCGGCTCCTCAGGCAAGACATTGCCCATAATGGAGTCGAAAATTGATTCTCCGGATCCAGAGAATATTCCCGGAGAAATTTGTGTGAGAGGCACAAATGTAATGAAAGGGTATTTCAAAAATCCGGAGGCAACCGCCGCCGTGCTTGATGAAGACGGGTGGTTGCATACCGGCGATATGGGTACGCGCACCCCTGACGGCACACTCTTCATTCGCGGCAGATACAAGACCATGCTTCTGTCAGCTTCCGGACAGAATATTTACCCGGAGGAAATCGAGGCAAAACTTAATAATATGCCATTCGTGGCAGAAAGTCTCGTGGTAGACCGCGACGGAAAACTCGTAGGTCTTGTATATCCCGACTATGAGGCGGTTGATAAGCTCGGTGTCTCCATCAAAGACATGGACTCAACAATGGAAAATATCAGAAAGGAATTAAATAAACTGGTGGCTCCATACGAGCAACTTACCAAGATTATATTAATGCCAAACGAGTTTGAAAAGACTCCTAAACGAAGCATAAAGCGATTCCTTTATACCCGATGATTAGAGCCTGATATGCAATATAATTAAATCTTACAAAAACTTCATATTCCGAAACTTGCAAGTTTCGGAATTTTGTTGTAGCTTTGCGGTGCTTTTTGTTAGTTAATGTTAAAAAATAATTACAATCATTAACAAATTAGAGTCATGCCCATGCATGGAGTTATACTAATTAATCTAATTACCAGACGATTACTGTCGCCTATTGCTATTATTGGGCTGATACTCACAGAATCGTGTGGGGGGAAATCATTGTCGGAAGCTACGTATAACGAGGATTCCTCTTCAACCACTGAATATTATCATGCCGACAACGATATTGCCATGACAATCCGCAGTATTGCCGATGCCATAAAAGTGGGCGAACCTCTTGACTCTACCGACTATGATTTCAAGGGAGTACTGACCGACGGGCAGGGAACGCCTATATATACCGATGTGCAGGGAGCACCGGGAATGTGGGTGGTAGATGTGCTTGATTCTAAAAACGCCTCTATTAAAAATCTATATCTCGGCGACCTCCTTCCCTCCGATCTCCAAAGCTATATTCTGCAGACTTTGCATCTGTCGGAGGGGCAACATATTGCCTTTACTCCACGTGAAGCCATTGATGATGATGAGACCGATATCACTATTTATGATTTCGGAGGAGGTTATCTGCGATTTGAAGTGCGTGCCGGGATCGCACCTAATGGGATAGAGGGTCCGCTGCTTACTATATTTATGAGTGATGAACTCCCCTATTCTATTATGGCTGAGTCTCCAAATCAGGACGGAAGACAAATAGGCTTGTAGATTCAAAACGTGGTAATGCCATAAGCTGAACGTCTGCCTGACGGTCGGAAATAGTGTTTTCAGCATTTCCAACTTTCTTTCCGGCTTCCTCAAGGGCAGTACGGACTGCGGTTAACGCCTTCTCAGGAGTATTGTTATCTTTAGAAAGATGACATAAAAAAATATGACTTAGGCGAGGATTGATTATCTCTTTCAGGAAAGACGCGGTGTGGGTGTTATCCATGTGCCCTATCTCAGTCTGAATCCTTGCCTTAAGATAATCGGGATAACGCCCCATCTTAAGCATCTGCAGATCATAGTTTGCCTCAATCACCAAATAGTTGGCAAGCGACATATAATGGTGTGCACGCTCCGTCACTTCGCCAAGATCAGTGGCAAGCACGAAGTTACGATTGTCAAAGGCAATCGAGAAACCCATATTGTCGCTCCCGTCGTGTGGCACCTCAAAGGCGGTGATCTCAAAATCACATATTTTAAAAGGAATCTCCTTAAAAATCGGAATGTGGTAGTCTTTAAGTCGCTTCGATATATTATGGCGTCGCATAATCCCGGCAAGCACACGATTAGTACAAAACACTCTCAGATGCTTATTATTGCGCACAAGGGTATATACATGTTTCACATGATCGGCATGGTCATGGGTAAGAATCACAGCCTTCACATGCTTCATTTCAATTCCGTTTGCTTTAAGGGTTGCCTCCACTTCGTCTGCTTTTAAGCCGGCATCAATAAGAATCCCTCCGTTTTTTGTGCCTAAATAACAACTGTTGCCACTTGAACCCGATGCAAGCGACAGGTAATATAGCAATCGGTCAGAAGGGTTGGCAACAGCAGGCTTCGATGGCTTGATTTCCGCCGAAGCATAGACATTTCTCCTTATCGGTTTAGGCGCAGAATCCAATTCGTCAAAAGGAAGCGTCATCTGCCCTTCAAATGATATTTTTTTATATGTCATAGCGTCAAATGTTTAATATCCTTGCAGATAACCTCTGTAAGTTACGTGAGTCTAACCTATTTACAATTAAAATTTAACGAGAATATATAAGAAAAATTGCCGGACGCTTATTATAGTCATATTTGGCATTTTTCCAACGTGATGCCGGCAAAGTTTTAATAGACTCATGCTCAGGATCAGTTATGTCGGCAGCCACGCAGATAAGCGTGTCACCCCTAAGAGTTTTTGCGAGGCTTTCCACCATACGATTATTCCGGTAGGGGGTCTCTATAAAAATTTGTGTCATGTCGTGTTTGCGCGACAGATTCTCAAGCTCTCTAAGTCGTTTTTCCCTCTCCTTTTCGTCTACGGGAAGATAGCCGTTAAAAGAAAATCCCTGACCGTTAAAACCGGAAGCCATAAGTGCCATTAGAATACTTGAAGGTCCCACCAACGGAACCACGCGCAATCCTTCCTTTTGAGCTATGCTCACAGGCAATGCCCCCGGATCTGCCACAGCCGGGCACCCTGCCTCACTCATAACCCCTACCGGCTCTCCTCTACGCAAAGGTTCAAGATAGCTACTCACTTCGCTAAGGTCAGTGTGACGGTTTAGTTCATAAAAAGTAACTGCCCCGATGTCAAACCCAGGGTCACATCGCTTCAGAAAACGACGGGCAGTTCTTACGTTTTCCACTATAAGATAACGCAATTGCTTAAGAATGTCAAGGTTGCCTGCGGGCAACGCATCTCTTAATGGGGCATCACTGATGCTTACCGGAATAAGATATAGAGCTACTTTTAATTCCATACATACAAAATTAACAAAAAAATTACTATTTTTGCAAAAAAATCAGAAAATAATGACTTTACCGTCAGGATTTATTGAAATGGCAAGGACTCTTCTGGGCAATGATGCCGACGATTTCCTGAATGCCATTACTTCGTCTCCCGTATGTTCTGTGCGTATCAACAGCAGAAAACCGGGGGCTCACTTTGATGATGCAATCCCAGTGAAATGGTGCAAGACCGGGTTTTATCTCCCTTCCCGCCCTGTTTTCACACTTGACCCGCTGCTGCATGCCGGTGCATATTATGTGCAAGATGCCTCCTCGATGATTTATCGGGAAGTGGCATCACGCATTCTCAATACCCTCTCAACCAGCGGCGAACCTCAACCGGTCTGCATACTCGACATGTGTGCTGCCCCGGGAGGGAAAACCACCGCTATGATTGACGCACTTCCCGATGGATCGAAAGTGATTGCCAATGAGTATGTGGCAAAAAGAGCTGCTATTCTTCGTGAGAATCTTGCCAAATGGGGATTCCCGGACACAACGGTATTAAATAAAGATTCCTCCTTTTTTAAAACAGCAGGATATGAATTCGACATCATTGCTGTTGATGCCCCATGCTCCGGAGAAGGAATGATGCGTAAGGATCCCGATGCAGTTGCCCAATGGTCGCCACAACTTATTGAAAACTGTGCCCGGTTGCAAAAAGATATTCTGGCAAATGCAGTGCAAGCTCTGAAGCCCGGCGGTTTTCTTATATATTCCACTTGTACTTTCAACCGCATTGAGAACGAGGAGAACGCAGAATATATATGCTCTGAATTAAATCTTGAGCCGTTTGATCTTGCATTTCCGGAAGAATGGGGAATACCACACGGCATTTCCACTTCCCTCCCCGTCTATCGTTTTATGCCTCATAAGACTGAAGGAGAGGGTCTGTTTCTCGCCGTTTTCAGAAAACCGGGAGAATGGATACCGCCTCACCTAACCCGGAAGAGTGCTTCTCTAATAAATAGGAAAACTGTCCCCACTAAGCCCAAGAAAGCCGGTTCTGCTTTACACAAGGGAAAGACACCGAATGAAGAGGTGCCAGAGATTGAGGAGATCCTTTCGGTTGAATTTGATAAAAATAGATTCCCGGAAGCTCCGCTGACAAAGGAACAGGCTTTGGCTTACCTTCGCCGGGAGAGCATAACCCTTCCTCCGGACATTCCCAAAGGGATAGTGATAACGACATTTAACGGTCTGCCACTTGGGGCTGCAAAAAATATTGGAAGCCGGGCAAATAATCTTTATCCTAAAAATTGGCGTATAAGAATGAATTAACTTATGGAAGAAAATCGCGATAACAGAACACGCCGCCTTCTTGGTGACGACAGATTCAAAATCCTTCAACGGGCATCTGTATTAATAGTTGGAGTTGGTGGTGTCGGTGGATACGCTGCCGAGATGCTTGCACGCACAGGAATAGGCAATCTGACACTGATTGATGCTGACGACGTGGCTGAAAGCAATATCAACCGTCAGTTGATAGCCACAACTTCCACTATTGGGCAGCCGAAAGTGATTCTGTTTGCTGAGCGATTTCACGATATTAATCCTGACGCAAAGATCACTGCCATCAAAGATTATCTTTCCCCGGAGAATATAGATTCCATAATTAAAGGAAAGCAGTTTGATTTCGTAATAGATGCGATTGACACAGTTGCGCCTAAAGTGGCTCTTTTGGAATATTGTCTGTCTAACAATATAAGAGTAATATCGTCAATGGGTGCCGGTGGAAGAGTTGATCCCACAAAGATAGGATATTTTGACCTATGGGAAACCCGTGAAGATGGGTTGGCAAAGGCTGTAAGGCGTAAGATGAAGGCAGACGGATTCAGAAAGCCATTGAAAGTGGTGGCAAGCACGGAGAAACCTTGCTCTCATTCCCTGATAGAGATTGAGAGTGCCAATAAACGCTCTTCCTATGGCACGATCGCCACAATACCCTCCCTTTTCGGAATTTTCCTTGCTAACTATGTAATCCGTAAATTAACTAATGTATGATTTTATAAGCTTTATATAAAACCATCAGTTTGGCAAACAATGATTCAGCTTCAAAATATAACCAAGTCTTATGGCACTCTTACCGTGCTTCATGACATTTCCCTGACCATACCGGAACGGCAGATAATGACCATCGTTGGACCCTCGGGAGCCGGTAAGACCACTCTGCTTCAGATTGCGGGTTCACTCGACCGCCCCGACTCCGGGTCTGTATTTTTTGACAATACCGATATTTTTAAACTTAAAGACCGGAAACTCTCCGAATTTCGGAACCTAAATATCGGATTTGTGTTTCAGTTTCATCAGCTTCTGCCGGAGTTTTCAGCGCAAGAGAATGTAGCAATGCCGGCTTTGATTGCCGGTAAGAGCAAGAAAGAAGCTTTTGCTGAGGCAAAACGCCTTTTGACTGACTTAGGACTCGCTGACCGTTTGGATCATAAACCAACAGAACTTTCCGGTGGTGAGAGACAAAGGGCTGCCATTGCACGCGCTTTAATTAATAATCCTCAGATAGTATTTGCCGACGAACCAACCGGAAGCCTCGATTCACGCAACCGCGATGATATAAAAAATATCATCGCCTCCCTGCGTGATTCTCTCGGTCAGACATTTGTAATAGTCACCCACGATCCGGAAATGACATCTATCTCCGACACGATTGTAACAATGGCTGACGGAAGAATCGTAAGCTAATTAAGGGGCGCATAAATTAAATATAGTTAAAAATTTTGTCAATTGCATCATAATGCGTATCTTCGCATTCGCAAACCAAAAAGCCGTGACTTACGGCTTAGTTTTGGAATAAAATTTGCAACTTTAACCAAAAGTTCACATCATTTTAATAATAAATTAAAAATGGCACAAGAGAATCAAAACAAAAATCAGCTTCAGATCCAGCTTCGTCCCGAGGTAGCTGACGGGAAATACAGCAACCTCGCCATGATCGGTCATGGTCCTAATGAGTTCCTCATGGACTTCATCTTCGCTGCTCCCGGCATGCCTCAGGCTCCGGTTGTAAGCCGCGTAATCATGAGCCCCGAAAACGCAAAGCAGCTCATGTTCGCTCTCACTGACAACATTCGCAAATACGAGGATCAGTTTGGTGAAATTAAGCCCAGAGGTGGTAAGAACCCTGCAATCGGTAATAACTAAGTTGTGAAGTTTTAAAGTTTTGAGGTTTTGGAATTGTCTATTCAGCAACTCCAAAACCTCAAAATTTCATAATCTTACCTCATCCTCAAAACCCCACAACTTCAAAATCTCATATCCTCAAAATTATACAACCCAAACCTACAAAACTTCACACCCCATAAACCTATGGACAATAACCTTACCCTTTACAATTCGCTCACACGCATCAAGCAGCCTTTCAAACCCCTGCATGAGGGCCACGTGGGCATGTATGTGTGTGGACCTACTGTATATGGCGACGCACATCTCGGACACGCTCGTCCTGCCATCACTTTCGATGTCCTTTTCCGCTATCTTCGCCATCTCGGGTACAAGGTGCGTTATGTGCGTAACATCACCGATGTAGGGCATCTTGAACATGATGCCGACTCCGGGGAAGACAAGATAGCAAAAAAAGCACGTCTCGAACAGCTCGAACCTATGGAAGTGGTGCAGCTTTACCTTAACCGCTACCACCATGACATGGAAGCCCTCAACGTGCTTCCTCCCAGCATTGAGCCACATGCTTCCGGACACATAATCGAGCAGATTGAATATATAAAGAAAATTTTTGATGCCGGCTACGCATACGAAAGCAATGGTTCAGTATATTTTGATGTAGAGAAATATAACCATGACCATCACTACGGCAAGCTCTCAGGCAGAAATATAGACGATCTTCTATCCACTACCCGTACACTTGACGGACAGGAAGAGAAGCGTAACCCTCTTGACTTCGCGCTTTGGAAAAAGGCATCACCAGAACATATAATGCACTGGCCCTCTCCTTGGAGCGAAGGATTTCCGGGATGGCATCTCGAATGTTCCACTATGGGTGAGAAATATCTCGGTGAGTGCTTCGATATCCATGGTGGCGGACTTGACCTCCTTTTCCCACATCATGAGTGTGAAATTGCTCAAAGTGTAGCTGCACAGGGACATGAGGCGGTTAAATATTGGGTTCATAATAACATGATCACTATCAATGGGAAAAAGATGGGGAAAAGCTATAATAACTTCATAACCCTCGAACAATTTTTCGACGGCTCCCACCCACTTCTTGACCAGGCATATTCACCGATGGTGATTCGTTTCTTCATACTTCAGGCACAGTATCGCTCTACGGTCGATTTCTCAAACTCAGCTCTACAAGCTTCTGAGAAGGCTCTTCAAAAAATGACCGACAGCTATCGCCGCCTGCAGAATCTGCTTCCAGCCGAAAAGTCAGACATAGAGGTTCCTGATTTCCTTACTGCCTGCTATGAAGCTATGGACGATGATCTTAATACCCCCCAGGTAATCGCACAGCTTTTTGAGGCAAGCAAGATTATTAATTCCGCCTCCGACGGCAGCATAAAGCTTTCAAAGGAAGACATATCCAAGCTGCGTCATCTCTTTGACGTATTCCTTGTGGAGATTCTTGGCGTAAGAATGAACGGCGATGCCGATAATTCAAACTCATCAAGGGCTTATGAAGGTGCCGTTGACCTACTTATGGAAATCCGTAAGAATGCAAAGGCACAGAAAGACTGGGCAACCTCCGATCTTATCCGCAATAAGCTCGCAGATCTCGGCTTTAACATTAAAGACACCAAAAACGGAGTGGAATGGAGTGTAAAGTAAGCATACTGTAAGGCATTTATTACACTACTGTTTCAGTCAATACAAGGAGGGTATATCAAAATTTGAATTTTGATACACCCTCCTACTTTATCATAAGCCTATATTACAGTGCCATCTTGCGTTCTGTGAGTGAACCTGTAGGTTCACTTCATTTTTTGATGCACTCTCTTGATATTAGTCGGGGAGATATACTTCAAGATAGCTCCATAATATTCATACAATTAGTTTTATTAACATCTTTTAATATTATAAATATATTTTAACATATATCTATAAACTCCTAATTATCAAATCCTTATCGGGGGGGGTAAAACAGAACCTTCATTTTTTCATTAAAAGTTAACTTCAAGTTGCAAAATACGTTTCCGTTACTTACCTTTGCATAGTCATTACCTCTGTTCTTAATTCTATTTCAATAGGTTATAATCTCAACTCCCGCGCCTATTTGCTTTAATTTAACCCTAACCTATATTGCCATAAACATAGTTATACCCCGTGACTTATGATCAAGATATCTTTTCTGATTTGCCAATGTTTATCTTCGTTATATCGGGATAAGCAATAGGGACAGACCATCCGGACTATCCCTATTTTATTTATAAGCTGGATAAAATGAGCTTATTATTTCAAAGGCTTAATGTCAAGCTTAACGGGTTTGATCATATTCTCAGGGGCAAGGATTGTATCGAGATCTTCCTTAGTAAGGATTCCATGCTCAAGAACAAGCTCATATACGCTGCGACCAGTTGCCATAGCTTCCTTAGCAATCTTAGTAGAGTTCTTATAGCCGATCACAGGGTTAAGAGCTGTCACTACGCCGATACTGTTGTGCACGTATGTGCGGCAGTGCTCTTCATTAGCTGTAATGCCGTCGATGCAACGTGTGCGGAGGGTGTCGAAGCCATTGATCATGATGTCAACTGACTCGAAATCACACTGTGCCATAACCGGCTCCATCGCGTTGAGCTCCATCTGAGCTGCCTCGCCTGCCATAGTGACACAAAGCTCGTTGCCGATAACCTTGTAGCAAATCTGGTTCATAACCTCGGGGATAACCGGGTTAACCTTTCCGGGCATGATTGATGAACCGGGCTGCATAGCGGGAAGATTGAACTCACCGAAGCCACAGCGAGGACCACTGGCAAGCAGACGGAGGTCGTTGCAAATCTTGTTCATCTTCACAGCCACACGCTTGAGGGCAGAAGCGTAACCTACGAGGCAAGAAGTGTCGGAAGTAGCACCCACGAGATTGCCGGAAAGTTTGATGTCCCAGCCTGTGATTTCGCGGAGGTCTTCAACGCATTTCTCAGCATATCCCGGTTCAGCACAGATACCTGTACCGATAGCGGTTGCACCCATATTTACTGTCAGGAAGTCATCAGCAGCCTCATTGAGATGTTTGATCTCATCACGAAGAATAGCTGCGAAACCACTGAAAGTCTGTCCGAGAGTCATAGGCACAGCATCTTCAAGCTGAGTACGACCCATCTTGATTATATTCTTAAATTCCTCACCCTTCTTCTCAAATGACTTGATAAGTTCCTCAAAGTGCTCAATATAACGAAGATGAGAGAAATACATTCCGATATGAATAGCTGTGGGATAAGCGTCATTAGTAGACTGAGCGCAGTTCACATGATCATTAGGAGAGCAGAACTGGTATTCACCACGTTTGTGCCCCATGATTTCAAGAGCGCGGTTAGCGATCACCTCGTTTGCGTTCATATTAGTGGTTGTACCGGCACCACCCTGAATCATGTCAACAGGGAATTGGTCATGGTGCTGACCGTCCATGATTTCTTTGCAAGCCTGCTCAATGGCAGATGCCTGTTCGTCAGTGAGAAGACCAAGTGAGTGATTGGCACGGCATGCTGCCAGTTTTGTAATGGCGAGACCCTTGATGAAAGCAGGATACTCGTTGAGATGGAATTTGCTGATTTCGAAATTCTCTATGCCACGGAGAGTCTGAACTCCATAGAGGGCACATTCAGGCACCTGAAGTGTGCCGATAAGGTCGGATTCTTCACGGAATCCTGCTTTGCAGTTGTTTTCCATGTCGGTTGTGATTTTATGGTATTAAATAAAAATGATGACTTGTAGGTATTGTTAAGGCTTCAGATAGGTATGACTTGCAATTGTAACAGGATGTTTTCTTACAATTTGTTAGCTATATACCCGTCATAACGCCGTTACAATAATTATTTGGTTGCAAATATACAAAAGATTTTTCAACTCACAATAATAATCTCCCAAATATATTTTAAAAATTCACATATAAGTATGTGTCATAAATTAATGATACTATTGATTGACGACATATAGGAATGAGATTCCGACCCGGTTTGAAGGCGTAATGGGGTTCCATTATAACTGAGAAACGGTTCGAAAGATCGCCTTATAGGGCGATAAGCAATGTATTAATTAATTTATGACACATACTTATAACCCTTACCCCATATCTACCTTACCACCACAAAGCAAATAATAACGTGCGCGCATTGTCAAAAGACAATGCGCGCACGTTATTATTTGCTTTGTATAGTTCCTATTTAGATATATTCTCAACCGTCTTATAGGCGGAAAGACTGCCGTAATCTGCTGCCAGACGAATATAACGATCAGCCTTGGCTTTATCTACTTTGACACCCTTACCATTACGGTACATATCGGCAACGCGCTCATATACCACTGCCAATAATTTCTTCGGGAGTTTACCATTTTTTATGATAGGTTCATAAAACCTAAGGACAAGCTCATAATTTTGGTTCATGAAGTCTTCATTATAACACATGCTTCCTATATAATAGCGCGACCAGTCATCACCTGCATCTGCAGCTCTTGTTCTGTCTTCAATACCACCAAGGAATCCATCCTTATAAAGAGGTTCTTTGCTGAAATCCATCTCAGAATGTACTAACTCGTTAAGCTCCAATGCAAATTGTGCTTCCCTATCTTCTTGGGTCTCGCCCGGTTCTTCTTCTAATCTTGGAAGGAATAGCAGTGTGCGTGAGTAATTTTCACCAAGATCGCCGGCAATATAATTCCAGAAAAATGCATCCGGATAGTTATCACAACCACCCTCCTTTTCCAAAAGCTGTTTCCCATAAAGCAACATACTACGTGGATTACCCATAAGAGCACCCTTAAGGTAGTTTTCGGTAGCTTTAGCATTGTCTTTGGGTACACCGTTACCCACTAAATACATATTGCCAAGTGCCAAATAACAGAAACTTTGATCCATTGGATGACAGGCATCCATATATTTCTTGGCTTTATCATACTTTTGATTGTTAAAGTAGTACCTTGCCAGATGGGCATTGGCTTCATTATAACCTGCTTTAGCGGCTGTTTCAAGTAGCTTGACTCCCTCAGATGCATGCTTGGAGAATTGTGAAGTTGTAGTATATAGAGAGCCGAGTTCAGTCATGCCACGGAGATTATTCTTGTCACTAACCAACTTCAGACAAAGCTCTGCAAGTTCAGGGCTGTATACTTTGTGATATAGGGCGAGGTTTATTACGCTATCACTGGAAATTTTACCCTGAGAGTAAAGCTGGTTTATCGACTTAAAGTCGGATTCAATTTTCTTTTTGTCTACTTTAGATGTCACGTTCTTTGAAGCATTCTTATTGCCAAAAAGAAGAGATAAAATATCTTCACGAAGGTCTGCGGCAGCTGACATAGCAACGATCAGAAGACTGAGAGTGATTAAGAGTTTTTTCATAGTATAAGGTAATATTAAATTATTTTAATACACTTCAAACAAATTTAACTACCATAAGGTTTATCCCATTCTATTCAAATCTATGATAACAAGCATTTTCATTTTATGAATGATTATATAATGCAGCCTCATATCATAATCCTTATGATAATTCCTATTGTCATAACTCATGACTCTCCTACAGGCTATATGAGAGTTGGATAATGTGGTCTGTTCACATTATCCAACCCAGGATTAAAATTAATTTTAAGAAAGCTAAATTACTTGATTATAGTCTTATGAGTGGTGGTTATACCGTTTGATGAAGTAACTTTCACGATGCCCATACCGCAATAGCCGTTGGTCGGGAGGGAGTTGCCATTGGTGGAGGTAATCAACTTGCCGTCAGTGGAATAGAGAGTCATTGACTCGATATCTGAACCGCTTGCCAATACCTTACCAGCAACTGACCACACTTTGATGCCGTCAACTGCCACTTCTGCCACACTCACGTTGCTCTCAATCTTGAACGCCGGCGAGATATGCTGCACCATCTCGTTCCCTGCCTTGTCAGTGAGCGTAAATCTCACATCATACCACCCATTAGAAGATGGCATCGTTACGTTTGCAAGTGAGCCACGATAGAAGTAACCAAATCCCGGCATATAATAATTCTCCGGAATTTCCTCAACCTCGAGTGGCATAAAGCTGTCCTCACCATAGGGTGCGTACTCAACCTTTACGTTTGCCTCTTCACAGGTGTAATACCAGTTATCTTCAGTGCTTACCCAATTAAAATCACCGGCTGAGAATTCAATTAAACCCTCTTCACCTTTTGAAAAACGATCGGTGATTATTCCATCAGTATTCTTGAAGATAAGCATCTGAGTAGTGGGAGTGCAGAGATCTTCATTCCTCTCATCAACCTTAATAGTAGTAATGTTGAATCCAGAGATTGTTTCGTCAATCAAAACGTTTCTGTTAGTAAATGTAGCTTCTAAAAGTCCTTTTTCATGACTATCTGTAGAATTTTCTATGCACCAAGACGATAAATAGGCTCCAGAATTACTATCAAACACTGTTTCTCCATTTAGATTAACTACGGTATGGAGAGTCCATTGGTCACAGTTTCTTACTTCACCATATCTGCCAATATATGCTTGTGGTTCAAATAAGAAAATAGTAGCATCCGGATATTCGTTAACCTGAGTCATAAGAGCTAATACAGGGGACGAGTTGCCAATGGGTTGTGTGATTTCATCAGCGAAATAACAATATGCTGGCACACCGGGATACTCAACAATTGGTCCTTCTTCCGGGCGTTGATAAGAAAAATTACCACAATCAGAATGATTTTGATTTATATATTCCCATTCACCGTCTTTGTACAAAACTGGAAGATTGCTAATTTCACCACGTTTTTTCCTACCTCTCTGGTCTGTTATTTCACATTGAACATTAGAAATTTGTATGGGAGCCTTAAGATTAATATTGTTTTCAATAGACTGAATAGTATAATAAATCTCTGGATTCGTTGTTTTTACATACTTTCCTCCTCCTATTTCTAAGCTATCATTAATCCATAACAAGCTTTGGATAGAGAAATGGTTTTCTTCAACGCCAAACTCATCATACAGTGGAGTCTCACTAAATATGGGAATATTATATTTCACCCAATCCTCAGAATAATTGCTTATTACACCACTTACAGCTCCAACCATATCAGTGGTAGATATTTGAATTTCACCATCAGCCTTTTCTAATAAAAACTGAAAAATATAATGATATTTATCTGATAGTTTATTAGAAAGAAATACTATATCATCACTAGAGTCTCCATAACGAATACCACGCGAATCAAATCCTGCAACTAGAGAGTTACAACCTTCACGAAATAGTACATAATTCATACGACAATAATCAATCGTAGCATTTGTATAGTCAATTTTTACCCATGGTTCTTCTTCTATAGTGTTTTCTAAGGGTAAAATACCTTCTTCTCCATTTCTAAGATATGGCTTTATAATCACTTTTTCTGTCAGTTCATCTGCTGAAAAAGTTATTTCCGTATCACCATACACTACTACATCCTCATGTATGATATAAGCCCAGCCTTCCATACCCTCTACATAACTATAGTAGTGTGTAAATATATCATAGATACCAGCTGGCACTTGGAAATAATATGTATCGGTTTCCTCACTCTCAAACCATACACTCATCCTTGATTCAACAAAGAAATCAGGATTATATATTGCAAAATCTGGCATATCCTCTCCTTCAAACACACACTTTACAGTGTAAAGTTTTTCGCTTTCTTTTCTTGGAGTATTGACAATATTCTTTCCAGAAGAATTAGAACGCCGTTCCATACGCATATTCTCCCGCTCCACAGGGTCAGTAATGTCATCAGATGAGAATCGGAAATTCTTCATCTTGCTTGTGTCTATAATCATGTCCTTTGACATGAAATCACCATGCTTTGCAAACGACTTGCTTGCTTTCTTAGGCGCAACTCCGGCAGCGATTGATAACGTGGTCAAGAGCATTAAGCCAGACAGGATGTGCTTGAATAGTCTCATAACATCGGTTTTAATGGTTAATAATTCGGTGGCAAAATTATCACCATTCCATTCCTTTAGCAACTTTTCAGCGTCTACTGAGCGTCTACTCACATAAAAACACACTATTTACCCACAAAAATATGACAAAATCACATATCATCTATAGTATAGAGGCGTGTCTCCACATCATAATTACTCAAAACGCTTGTCTTGATGCGCTCCACCTTCTCCATGAAATTCTTATGATCATAATTACGTTTCTGACGTTTCACCTCAGCCACTATTGCTTCCTTGCCATTTGTCTTGATGCCCACAATATCTATTTCACTTGCCTCCACACCCAACTTTGGCAGCCACCAAGAACCCAATTCCTTGAAGCCACTTTTCTCAGCAAGTTTTTGCCGGAAATATCGTTCCAATACAGATCCTGAATACGTCGGGTATTGCGCAAGGAGCATAGCAGTCAAATCATCATAGTTATCTAATTCAACCATTGACCTGTTTCTCTCTATAAATCGGAACCAAAATTGAAAAAATAAATCTGAGATTCTGAATCTGACACTATTCTTTGCCCCCGGTTTTGAGAATATCGGGCGAAATTTAGAGATTATATTATATACTCCTTCCAGTTTTTCCAAATGTCCCCCAATAGGCGTACCCCCTAATGCAGCGGTGATTTCACCTTGAGAAGTCTTCCCTTCAGAAATAGCCAACAGGATTGAGAAATATGTGCCGTAATCTTTTCCAAACTCTGTTATCAAAAGATTTCGTCCCTCCTCTATAAATGGAGACATATTTGAAGTGGTGAATCGAAGCATTGATTCTGCATTTACATATTCATTGTCACAGATAAGCTCTATATATTTCGGTACTCCTCCGGTTATAGAGTAGAGTGCCAAGAGATCTTCATTGGTATAATCCGCATTATAATCCCTTAGAATTTCCTTTATGACACTGATTCGGAAGGGTTTTAGATTAATAATATTGTCAGCTCTTCCAAAAAGAGGCTCATGGGAGTCTGTAAAAATTTTCTTCATCATTGACAACACACTCCCACTAAGCACAAGATTCATATGAGTTTCCAAGCGATAGCTATCCCAAATATTTTGCAGATCACTGAAAAACGATGAATTTATATTTTGAAATTCTTGAAATTCATCAATAACCACCGTAAAATTCATAGTCTTCGCTAATTCAAAAAGGTGTTTCATAACATCCGTTATCGTCTGCAATCCTTCCGGCACATACACATCAAGTTTAAGACGTATCTCCCGGACAAAATCATTTACTAACACCGGCTCCGTTTTACGAGCGGTAAAAAAATAAAGCATAGGCTCCTCTGAATCCTTAAATGCATTTTTTATCAAACTTGTCTTACCAATTCGTCTCCTACCCGTCAGAACAGTCATTCTTGAGTTATGTTTGAATGAAAGATTTTCTATTCTTTGCAGTTCCGCTATCTCCTTTTCTCTATTATAAAATTTCATTTTATATTTGTATTATTATGTCTATATTTGCAACCACGGTTGAATCAACCGTGGTTGCAAATATAGACATAATTTCCTAATTACACAAATCCATTGAATGGGTACCATAAAAGATATTTAGAAGAGACCAACCTTTCCTTCTTAAACTCATTCGAACTGTTGTTAAACTATTTTTGAACTATATTTAAACTGTTTAAAGCGTCTACTTAGCGTCTACTATATGACAAAATAGTGATTTACGCAGAAATAATTAGTATATTTGCACTTTATTTCATCTACTGCCCTTGAAGCGGCACATGGCTTGAACCCTTTACTACCATGAGTACACTACGAATAAGCCCACTCATCCCCCTTCTGCTAATAACCTTATTTGTTATGGCAGCTTGTTCTGAACGACAAAGCAAATACCCTTACAAATGGCAATTAATAGGCGAGCCATTTGATTCCCTAATGGACAGACTCGAATGGCAGTTTAATGATTTTGCCCCATTTGACAGCATTGAAAAAACAATTTTCCAACTGGAGAACTCAGTGAAAGAAATATCCAAAGAAAGGGAAACGGTTGCCCAATCGCGTGTTCTTTATTGGCAAGCCCGCTATCTGCAACGCCGGCAGATAATAGACTCGGCACTGTTCACTTTAAAGAAGGCGTTGAGCCTTAATGATTCCATAAAATTCCGTTATGACAGATTAAGAATGTTTTCACTATGGTATACGTCCAACGATTCAACAGATGGAGCGGCACAATACCGCCATTTTGAGGAAGCAATGGATTATGCTTCATCTGTAGGAGATATTCCTTATCAAGGACATACAGCAATAAATATGGGAAACCTATTAAATGCGATTGGAGAAAATAAAAAGGCTCTTCATTATCTCTCACTTGCTGACTCACTTTATTCTATAGCCGGCTTCACGAAAATAGTTGTCAAAAACGGTATTAACGTCGCAAGGGTACTTAGCGATGCCGGTGAAAGAGAACGAGGTGATTCCATCCTGAAAACGTTATTAAATAACCCGATATTGGAGGATGACACAATAGCCATAAATACTGTTTCACGAAATCTTTGGGCATCGACCCATGAAAAACCATATTTATTAACTGCTTATAATCAGATAAAAGACTCTCCTAATTATAGGCATCTGAGAGGATTTTACAGAGGACTGCTTGCTCTCCAGAACTATTGGGAAGAAAATTACGACTCCACTTTATATTATTCAGATCTTGCACTGGCTGACCTACCTTTTGTGACCGATTACAATCATAAAGCCATTATATGGTTTAATATCGGACTGGCTAATATGATTAAGAATCAGCCTGACAGCGCATTGATTTGCAGAATCAGATATGAAAATTACATTGATTCGGTTCAGATCGGTAGACATGCCACCGAAGTGCTCCGTCTGAGTGCATTACATGAAATGGGAATTAAGGAAGCAGAATATACTGCCTCAATCTATAGGCGCAACATGATTCTGGTGATTGTCGGAATAGTGCTTGTAGCCACATCCATCATCACCTGGTTACTCATAAACCGGCGCAATATGCGTCACAGGATAGAAGCAATGAAGAATGAACTCGAATTAGAAAAGGCTAAGAGAAAAATTGCTGCTACAACTTTATCAATTGAGGAAAAAGATAATATGCTTACCGCTATTCGTTCTGAGCTTTCCGAAATGCGGCAGGAAGGAGAGATTAAGGAAGGGAGTGCGCGTAAATTAGAATCTACCATTAAAAGCCATCTTCTCGAAAGTGAAAACGAGGAGACATTCCGCGAGATGTTTGATGTGGTCAACCCGAAATTTACGGAACGGTTGCGTGAACGCTGCCCTGAGCTTGCTGACAGTTATATAAAGTTAGCATGTTACATGCTAATGGAATTAGACAACAAGCGCATTGCCTCATTAATGATGATTAAGCCGGAATCTGTAAGACAAGCCCGATGGCGACTGAGCCAACGACTTAAGCTGCCCGAAAATGAGACTTTGGAATCCTTCTTACGCTCCTTAAATAATGATTTCTGATATAAGTAGCTTTTTTCAGAGTCATAGTTACGACATAAACATGGTGTAACATTTCATAGAACCTTTATACACTTCTTTACGTTTAACTTAAAACAACCTTACTAATACCATACAAGGGTGTGTCAAATTGATATAACCCTTTAATTGAAAACTTAAAACATATTCTATTATGATTCTACAACTACTTATAGTATTGGCAGCTATCATTGTTGGAGCCCGTCTTGGAGGTATAGGTCTCGGTGTCATGGGTGGGGTCGGCATGGCAATACTTGTATTTATTTTCGGACTTGAACCCACCTCTCCCCCAATTGATGTCATGTTAATGATCGCAGCAGTTATTTCAGCGGCAGCAGCAATGCAGGCTGCCGGCGGTCTTGATTACCTTGTTGGACTTGCCGAGAAACTTCTGCGCAAGAATCCTTCTCAGGTGACAATCATCAGTCCTCTCGTGACTTATTTTTTCACATTTGTTGCAGGCACAGGGCATGTTGCCTATTCAGTACTACCGGTAATTGCCGAAGTAGCCCGCGAAACTAAAATTCGTCCGGAACGCCCACTTGGCATCGCCGTTATCGCATCGCAGCAGGCAATTACGGCAAGTCCGATTTCCGCCGCGACAGTTGCCCTACTTGGAATGCTCACATTTGCCGATATTACACTTTTTGATATTCTGAAAATTTCTATCCCGGCAACATTGATGGGTGTGCTTGTCGGAGCATTCTGCTCAAAAAAAGTTGGCAAAGAACTCCTTGATGATCCTGAATACCAGCGTCGAGTAAAAGAAGGCATGATAGAAGAGAACGACAAACCTATCAACAAAGTTAAAAATGTGGGCAGAGCAAAACTTTCAGTCATCTTGTTTCTTGTCTCTACGGTGCTTATCGTATTGTTCGGTTCAATACCTGCAATGCGTCCCTCTTTCAATGGCACACCGGTGGATATGCCTGCCATCATTGAGATTCTGATGCTCAGTACTTGTGCAATTATTCTTCTTGCAACAAAGACCAACGGTATCATTCCCACCCAAGGAAGTGTATTCATCGCCGGTATGCAAGCAGTGATAGCAATCTTTGGCATTGCCTGGATGGGCGATACCTTTATCAACGGCAATCTTGCAGAAATCACAGGACCCATTGAAGGGATAGTACGTCACTGGCCCTGGCTATTCGCCATTGCCCTCTTTGTGATGTCAATACTACTCTACAGCCAGGCTGCCACTGTGAGAGCAATCGTTCCTCTCGGCATTGCCCTCGGTATGAATCCCATGATGCTTATAGCTCTTTTCCCGGCGGTAAACGGATATTTCTTTATTCCCAATTACCCCACCATCGTAGCGGCAATCAACTTTGACCGGACCGGAACAACCCATATCGGGAAATGGATTCTTAATCACTCCTTCATGATGCCGGGTATGGTGGCAACAATTGTGGCAATAGCAACCGGACTCCTCCTTATACATATTTATTAATATGAAGCGTTCTAAATCCATAAAATCACTCGGAGTTCTCACCTCACCCTGAGAACTCCGGAATCTCCCTAATCTCCTAAAATTATTGACACGTATGAAATATCTATCCTTCACCTTATCAACGATTCTTTTTCCGCTTATCTCCGTTGCTCAGACTCAGGACAGACAATCGGTTACACCCGATGAAAAAAGCCTTTTCGAAGAAGTGACCAACATAAAGAAGAAGACTGACAAATTCAATCTTTATCTTAATATGCATGCTGATTTTGATACGGAATTCATTGATACACATTTTAAGGAGGGTAAATTCCAGATGCGTCAACTCAGACTTGAAATGAAAGGACAGATCAATGACTGGCTCAGCTACCGCTATCGCCAACGTCTTAATGCCGGCGACAACCCCAAAGGTTATCGCGACAATATCCTTAAAAGCATTGATTATTGCATGGTCGGCGTTAGAGTTGATAAAGTCACTTTCTATCTTGGGAAACAATGTGCCGCCTACGGTGGGATAGAATTTGACCTTAACCCTATCGAAATCTACCAATATTCGGACATGATAGGGTCAGCAAATAATTTCAACACCGGTGTAAATGTATCGTATAATATTACACCCAAACAGCAATTGCAGTTTCAGGTCCTTAATTCTTATACAGGGAGCGTGGAAGATGAATATGGTAATTACCAACGAGCCAAACTGCCGTTGCTATACACCATAAACTGGAATGCTAATTTCAACAATACCTATAAACCCCGTTGGTCAGCCTCTGTAATGAATCAGACCAAAGGGGAGCACCTGTATTATTTTGCTGCCGGAAACGAATTTAACTTTACCGATAAGTTTGGAGCATACGTTGACTGGATGTATTCTATCGAGGGTGTTGACCGAAGAGGAATTATATCAGATATCGTAGCAAAAGATGCTGACAGACGCGCTTCAAAAGTGGACTATATGTCGTTTGTGGTCCATCTTAACTATCGTTTTCATCCCTCTTGGAACATATTTACTAAGGGAATGATAGAAAATGAAGGTGTTTACAAGACCCATGACAATATACGGAAAGGGAATTACCGAACTGCATGGGGATATGTGGCAGGTGTAGAGTATTATCCTTTCAAAGACCGCTCACTTCATTTCTTTGCAGCCTATGTCGGGCGCGATTATAAATACACAGCTCTTGCAAAAGCCTATGGTTGCCAGGACTACAACACAAGCAGAGTTGCTGTAGGATTTATCTGGCAGATGCCTGTGTTTTGAAGACATGCAACAAAAAGCCGGGATTTTCCGTTTTTTAGGAAAGTCCCGGCTTTTCTATATTGCCCGGGCAATCACAAAATAATAAATTTCCAATGAATAATAAACCAATCACAGATAAACGCCCTCTCATACTTGTGAGTAATGATGACGGAATCACTGCAAATGGTGTTCATGAACTCGTGGACTGTCTCGTTAAGTTTGGTGATGTCGTGACTGTCTGCCCGGATGCGCCCCGTTCTGGACAGTCAATGGCAATCACAGTCAATACTCCT
This sequence comes from Bacteroides sp., assembly GCA_014802265.1. Lineage (GTDB taxonomy): Bacteria > Bacteroidota > Bacteroidia > Bacteroidales > Muribaculaceae > Lepagella. Next base: position 266,270 of record JAAVCP010000071.1, read on the forward strand.
TTACGCATAGATCGTCTTGATGACTTCCAGGGAGCTAAAATGTATAAGATAAACGGTACACCTGTTGACTGCATAAAGCTGGCAATGTATGCAGTGCTTGACCGTAAGCCGGATCTTGTGGTCTCCGGTATCAATCATGGCTCAAATGCAGCTATCAATGTAGTGTATTCCGGCACTATGGGAGCAGCTTTCGAGGGATGTGCTTTAGGAGTGCCGTCAATTGCCTTCTCCCTTACAAGTCATGATCCTGATGCCGACATGAAACGTTGCATTCCGTTTGTGGAGAAACTTGTAAGCGGTGTGCTTGAGCATGGTTTGCCGGAAGGCGTGTGCCTCAACGTAAATATCCCTGCAAAGGGAGCGGCTCCTGAAGAGATGCGACTCACTAAAGGATGTAAAGGGAAATGGACAGATGAATATCAGGAATACACTGATCCGCAAGGAAAAAAATTTTGGTGGCTGACAGGATCATTCGAAAATGACGAGCCAAATAATGAAGACACTGACGAATGGTGTCTTGCTCACGGCATAGTCTCGGTAGTGCCTACACTTCTCTACCGCACTGCCATTGACCTTTCATCCCTTGAATGGATTGAAAAACAATGATTTTTCAAAATTCAATAGAATTTTAGAGAATATTTAGGGTACATTCTTAACATTTTCAATAAAATCTCCGATTTTAACTAAATTTTATCTAAAAATTTTATGAATGTATCTAATTATTTGTTAATTTTGCATGTTATTTCAACCAAACGACATTAAATTAAGTCATCTTTTTAACAAAGTGGCGTAATTTTAAATTGTGTTGAGACACATAAATCTCCATTTGGGGGCATACCATGTTCTGCTAATTTAGTGAGCGTCGGCTCCCGCAGATTCCCCAAAACAAAAGCAAGTAAAATAGGATAGAAAATTCTTCTCATAAGACCAATTAATCGTTTCATTGACAATTTTATTGTTGCATTAGTAAAGTTATGGATTAATAGTTAAAATTAGGATTAGGACCAACAACGCTTCGCGATGTGTTTCGAGTGGCGTTGGAAAAAAGAGGAGCGTAGTGATATGCGCCTCTTTTTTATTTTTAGTGAGTTTGCACATGTCAGAGAAATGGTGTAATTTTGAATTTAATTTATTTAATCTACTCTTGTAAATGAAAGCCACAATTGACCAAATATATGACACCTTTCTAAAAAAGGGTCTCAACCTTAATCTTTCAGAATCAATCATATCTAACAGGACAGTGCTAATCGACACTCTGCTGACAGATTCCAGAAGCCTGACCCGCCCGGATAGTTCCCTCTTCTTTGCAATCGAGACACCGGGAGGAAATGACGGGCATAAATATATCAGCGAACTATATGAAAGGGGGGTGAGAAACTTTGTGGCATCGCATATACCCGAACATATTCATATTAAGGAGTGTACAGATATAAATTTCTTTATTGTTGACAACGCAATACAAGCTCTTCAAGCCACTTCCTCTATTTGTCGGAATTTTTCAGGGGAAGTGGTAGCTATCACGGGAAGCAGAGGGAAAACGACTCTAAAGGAATGGATTTTTCAACTCATGGAGCCATTATGCGAAATAGCACGTTCCCCTCGAAGTTACAACTCTCAAATCGGCGTGCCTCTGTCAATGTGGGAAATTGAAGACTCAACAAGTATTGCAATTATTGAAGCGGGGATATCTAAAAGTGGAGAAATGGCAACTCTGAGAGAGTGTATTAATCCGGATACAGTAATTTTTACTAATATTGGTGATGCTCATTCTGACGGCTTCACCACCCCGGAAGGGAAAGCAATGGAAAAGGCACTCCTAATCGGAGAAAACACCAAGACAATTATTTTTAATCAAGAGTCAGACATTATTACAAACGCTGTGAGACCATATCTCACCACAAGGACAGCTCTCTCATGGTCACTGAGCAATCCGGACGCACCTCTTTATATTGAAATGCCGCACTTCAATAAGAGAGGATTAACCGAGATTAAATACAGACATAACGGTGAGCAACATTCTCTCTATGCACCCATAGCAACTCCTGCTGATCTTGAAAACGCAGCCGGTGCTCTTGCTTTCATGCTGCATAAGGGAATAAATTGGGAAATAATAGCTGACAGATTCTCAAGACTTCATAAAATAAGCACACGTCTTAATGTGGCAGACGGGGTAAACGACTGCTCAGTGATTCTTGATTCCTACACCAGCGATTTCTCTTCCTTGCGACCTGCAATAGACTTTATGATGCGCCGTAAGACACCCGGACAAACCCCGGTGATAATCATGAGCGACATATTGCATGAAACCTCACGTGGAACAGAAATATATCAGGCAATTGCTGATGTGATAAATGAATCTGGAATACATAAATTTATTGGAATTGGAAGGGATATGACAGCTCACAGTCATCTTTTCGGCAAAGATGCTAAATTCTTTCTTACAACCGAAGAGTTTCTCTCCCACCTCTCCCCTTCCGACTTTATTTCAGAAATCATTCTCCTCAAAGGCTCTCCGGATTATGACTTCAATGCTATCGGCGAAATGCTTGAGGCACGTAAACATGAGACTGTGCTGGAGGTTAACCTTGACTCAATAGTAAGCAATTATAACTATTTCCGTAGTCATGTGCCTGCCTCCACAGGGATTATATGCATGGTGAAAGCATCCGGGTATGGCGCGGGAAGCTATGAAATTGCAAAGACTCTCCAAGACTGTGGGGCAGCTTATCTTGCCGTAGCAGTGCTTGACGAAGGGATTGACCTGCGCAAAAGTGGTATCAGAATGCCTATCATGGTGATGAACCCGAAAGTTGCCAACTACAGATCTATGTTTGCAAATAACCTGGAGCCTGAAATCTATAGTCTGGACATGCTGGAAGACGTAATCAGAGAGGCAAGAAAAAATAATGTCACCAATTATCCAATTCATTTGAAACTCGACACCGGAATGCATCGTACCGGATTGCTTCCGCATGAGTTAGGGAAAGCTACTGAGATGATTATAGCCCAGAACGCTGTCAAGCTATCGTCAATGTTCTCCCATCTTGCCACGGCTGATTGCATAGACATGGACGATTATACTCTTCTTCAACTCTCGCGTTTCAAGGATATGACAGAATATGTGCTCGCACGATGTCCATATCCCGTGAAGCGGCATGTGCTCAATTCAGCCGGAATTCTACGTTTCCCACAGCATCACTATGATATGGTTCGGCTTGGCATCGGACTATATGGAGCCAACACGCTCCCCCCTGAAATTGAAAAGCCATTAGCAATCGTGTCTACCCTGCGCACGGTTATAATAGCAATCCGTGAATGGGAGGCGGGCGAGACAATAGGCTACAGCAGGAAAGGAATCCTCACAAAAAAATCTAAAATCGCCACAATACCTATCGGCTATGCCGATGGCATGAACCGCCATTTCGGAAGGGGCAATATTTCCGTAATAGTTAACGGCAAACTTGCCCCCACCGTAGGTAACATCTGCATGGATGCATGTATGATTGACGTGACGGGAATTGATTGTAAAGTAGGTGATGCAGTTGAGATATTCGGAGAGCAGGCACCATTGCAAAGACTGGCAGACACACTTGACACAATCCCTTACGAGATTCTCACTTCAGTGTCTCCCCGTGTAAAAAGAATTTATTATCGGGAATAAGGTATTAATCAGACTTGTGCTGATAATGCTTCAAGACACTTCTTCACCTCCTGATCGGTGGTGAAGAGTTTCTCTTTACAATATTTCAGAAGTTCAAGAGCCCTGGAGGTATATCCGGCAAGGCTATCGATGTCACAGTCATTAGATTGCATTTTAGCCACAATCGCCTCCAGTTCTGATATGGCTTTTGTATATGAAAGTTGTTCGCTCATTATAGTATTTTTATTTTTAACTATCTGTTTAAATAATTATCGAATTAAATACGCTAAGCAGAGGCTTATACGGTTTTATTTCACCACAGACTCAATCTCTCCGTTGAAAAGTTGAGTGGTGATTTTTGTGCCTGGCAACAATTTTGAAGTATCAGTCACTGCTTTACCGTCAAGGCGTGTGATGGAATAGCCTCGCCTCATAGTATTGGCAGGACTAAGCACAGACACCATACCGTTTAACATTGTCAGCCGCTCTGAAGATCTTTTCATTACTCCCTCTGTTGCAATTCTGAGATTGGAGGCAAGCATATCAAGTCTGTTGGAAGCCATTGAAGTGCGTTGGGAAGCCAATATACCGATCATATTCTTAAAAGAGTCTATCCGCATGTTTTCTTTTGAAAGCCGCCCCTCAATAATCATTGGCAGACGATTCATTTCTCTGTCAAGAAGTGACCTGGCAGTTGAAAGGCGATTCTCTGCAAGAGCCGGTATCAGTGCCTCCACATTCGTTAACCTACGCAATTCACCGGTAATCCTGTCAGTGGCATAGCGTATAATATAGTCAACCATACCATTCACTCTTTCGTAATAACTGCGGAGAGAATCTACAAAAAAGGCTGCAACAGCCGTAGGGGTCTTAAGACGTGTATGTGCAATCTCGTCAAGCACCGTGCGATCACGTTCATGACCTATTCCCACTACTATTGGTAACGGGAAGGTAGCCACTGCCCGCGCAAGGTCGTAATCATCAAATCCGTTAAGATCAGTCGTGGCTCCTCCACCCCTAACTATTGCCACACAGTCCCATAAATCTATAGTAGATTCAATGAAATTAAGTGCATCCCTGACAGAAGCAGATGTACGCTCACCCTGCATAACGGAAGGGAATAAAAAAGGATAAAACACGAATCCCTCCGTATTTCCTTCAAGATGGCGTATGAAATCACCATAACCCGCAGCACCCTCAGCTGAGATAACAGCAATTCGCTGCGGAGCAGGAGACATCGGCAACACTTTATTCCTATTAATCACACCCTCTCTTTCAAGACGGAGCAGAATTTCTCGGCGTAAGCGTTCCATGTCGCCAAGGGTATAAGACGGGTTAATGTCTGCTACTGAAAACGACAATCCATAAAGGGCATGATGTGAAGCCGCACCATATAACATTACTTTCATGCCGTTGACTACATCCCTTCCAGTGGCAGCATAAAACTTTTGCCGTATATACTGAAAGCGGTTTTGCCAGATAGTGGCACGCATCTTTGCCACTGTCTGTCCGGACTGACTTTTCTCAATCAGCTCCATATAACAATGTCCGCCACTTACGCGCACATCGCTAAGTTCAGCAACTACCCATGCTCCCTGAAGCACAGGCGACATTCTGACCGCATTACCAACAGCAGTTGTAAACTGAAGGAGTGTCATGGCAGCCGGAGACATATTCTCACTCATTTTTAACTGCTCCTATTTCTTTTACCGCTCCGGTGGCAGGATCAAACACTGCATAAGAAGGCTCTTTCTTATCAGTAAACAGCTGTGGGTCGAGACCGAACACAACACCAAACTGAGAGATTTCAAACTCCTTACTATAAAGTGTCTTTCCGAGATAGCTTAGAGTAATCTCAGCAGTGCCGGGCAGACAATATGCCACGGCATCTTTCGGAAGCTTCTTCTCAACTCCCTTTGCATCTACGGGAAGCTCACCTTCATTGGTGATTTCAACAGTGACATAGACCGGTTCACCAGAATAGTCATCGGCACCAACAAATCCATCGAAGTCACTCAGACGGAATAGAGTTGTCCGACCATTGTCAGAAGGGACAAATGTAAAGTTTCTGACTACTGTTTCCTTGGTGACATTTCCAATGAACGCTGCCATCAGGGCTGTCTCCTGATGTCGGAGAGAATTCAACATAAGCTCAAGTTGCTTTCCGTCAGTGGGCATGACATCGGCAGTGCCCCTTGTCAAGGCAATTTTCGACTCCCTTATCTCCATAAGGTTTTCAGCAAGCATTTGCGCCTGCTTTACCGCTGACTGTGAAGCAATGAAATCTTCATCAACATATTGCAGATATTCGCGGTCAGCCAGCGGTTCGCCCTCCATTTCCTGTTTCTGTGTCATTACAGGCTCAGCCTCAGGAGGTGTCTGGGGAGCCTTATTTATTGACAAAAGCATCCCATCAGAATCCACTCCTATAAAAGTAGTGGAGCCGGGCTTCAACTGCATAAGATAACGTGCATCAGGATCAGGCATTCCGTAAGGACGCACTTTTACTGATTTAATGGTCCAAAATTCAGCATCTTCCTTAACCACCTTATCTGTGCCTACATACTTCTTTGCATACTGGAAATAAGGACCAGCCTTTCTAACCTCTCTTACAGCAGTCACCTCAATGTCAAATGCCGTAAGAGGTAAAGTATATATCAAACCGTATTCATTATGTTTCTCGGCAGTGAGTATTTTAGTCTGTTGGGCACCTGCAGGAAATATTGCGGTAAGCAGTAATCCAACTATGAAAAAACTTTTTAACTTCATTTTCTTATTCTTATCAACTACAAGATAGTTTTTCGGATTAAACTTCTCTATTTATAATCGCTTTTATTGCGACACCACAATTATTTGCAATATCTGACGCCAAAAGACCATATTCTCCGGTCTGTGCTGCAGCTATGTCACCGGCAAGACCATGAACATACACACCGATAGTGGCAGCCACTTCGGGACGATACCCCTGGGCAAGAAAAGCGGCAATTACCCCTGTCAGCACATCACCCGCACCGGCTGTAGCCATCCCCGGATTACCTGAAGAATTAAAATACACTCTTCCGGACGGACGCACAGTGGCAGTGTAATGACCTTTCAAGACTATTATTATGTTATAATACTTGGCTGTGTCTATAGCTTTTTTAAGTCGCTCTTCTGAATTCTGATGCTGCCCGAACAAGCGGTCAAACTCACCTATATGAGGTGTTATGACAGAATGTGTGGGTAAGAGCGAAAGTAGCTGCGGGCGCTTTGCAATACAATTTAATGCATCAGCATCAAGCACAATCGGAGACTTACAGTTCTTGAGCAGAGCTTCCAGAGCGTCTATCGTTCGTTCATTGATTCCCATACCGGGACCGACTGCCACAGCCTGATGAGCATGATGAATAGTCATGTCATAGACATAATGCTCATTGCGGTCAGGCTCAAAAATGACTTCAGGCATACATGCCTGCACCGATGACATACCCACACGCGCACTATGGATCGTAACCAATCCGGCACCACTTCTCAGACATCCTTTCGCAGCAAGCACAGCCGCACCCATCATACCGGCACTCCCGGCAAAAATCATCACTGAGCCAAAATCTCGCTTCCCACTAAATTTAGGACGCTCCTTTAATAGAGGGCGTACATTGCGTGCTTCCACCATCATATATTCTGATGGGGTCTCCTTCATCTTTCTCTCGTCTATGTCTATGTCGAGGAGTTTCCACTCCCCTACCACTTCAGCATTTTCAGGAAAGAAAAATGCTAATTTGGGAGTTTGAAAAGCCAAAGTGAGATTAGCATGAACCATGTGGTTGTGGTGCACATTTTCATTCCACTCGGCAAATAGACCGGAAGGAAGGTCAATCGAAATGACGTATGCTCCGGAATCATTGATATAAGTGGCAAGTGCCTTAAATCCTCCTTGAAGAGGATTCTTCAAACCCACCCCAAAAATACCGTCAACCACCACGTCTGCCTCTCCGAGATAAGGAGGCTGGAAATCACGCTTCACCTCCGTAAAGTCAATTCCATCTAAGGCCAACAGTTTCTTACGTTCCTCATCACAGTCGTGGCTCAATTTCCCCACCACATTAAACAGAAAAACCTCAATCTTCTTATAGCCTTGTTCGTAAAGCATCCGCGCCACACCCAGGGCATATCCACCGTTATTTGTAGGGCCTGCAATGACCACGATTCTCTGTCCCGGTAAAAAACGGGATATAATCTCATCGGTCACTGCTCCAGCTGCACGTTCCATGAGGTCAAATGTATTAATTTTTTGAGCCTCACAGGTAGCAGTCGATATTTCTCTGATTATATTTGATGTGAATATCTTCATAGTTTTAAAACACTCTTCCCTATTTAACTTAAATGGGGATAATAGAGAATCAGTAATAAACCGCAAATATAACTCTCATTTGCCATTTTTGCAAATCTTTACACTATTTTTAATAAAATATTTTATTTCAGGTGATCAACAGGTATCAAAATCATCTTTATTTACAATGAATAAATCTTTATATCCACATAAAGCTGTGAAATTGAAAAAATTTAATTAACTTTGCAAATTGTTGGATAACACCTTATCTATTTATATAGGCGCCATCCTGGTAATTGACTTCAGCATATCCTCTGCTGAAGCCCTTGATGGGCAGCCATCTGACAATTCAAATAACGAATCATGAAGATATTAGTAACCGGAGCTGCCGGATTTATCGGATCATCTGTCACAACCAGATTCCTTAAAGACGGACACACTGTTGTGGGGCTCGACAATATTAATGATTACTATGATCCCAATCTTAAATTTGGAAGATTGGGACTTTTAGGCATTAATAAAGAGGAAATAGCCTGGCTTAAATTTACCACCAGCACTATATATCCTGATTTCTCTTTCATAAGAATGAACCTCGAAGACACCATGGCTGTCAAAATGCTTTTTGCAAACGGAGAGTTTGACATTGTGGTACATCTGGCTGCCCAACCCGGCGTAAGATACTCTATTACCAACCCACAGGCATATATCCAAAGCAATATTGACGCCTTCATGAATGTGCTGGAGGGATGCCGTGAAAATAAAATCAAGCACTTAGTCTTTGCATCTTCCTCAAGTGTATATGGACTGAACAACAAGACACCATTCTCTGAACACGATGGGATAGCCCACCCTATCAGTCTATATGCTGCCACAAAAAAAAGTAATGAGCTGATGGCTCATACATACGCTCATCTATACGCACTACCCGTGACGGGACTCAGGTTCTTCACTGTCTATGGACCATGGGGCAGACCTGATATGTCACCTTTCCTTTTCATTGACGGTATTCTTAACGGTAAGCCTATAAAAGTGTTTAACAACGGCGACATGCTCCGCGATTTCACTTACATTGACGATATTGTGGAAAGTGTGGTGAGGGTTACCGGAATTATCCCTAAACCTAATCCCGATTGGGACAGCACTATTGCTGATCCTGCTACTTCCTCAGCACCATATCGCATTTATAATGTAGGGAACCAACGCCCCACCAGGTTGCTTGACTATATATCATGTATAGAGCAAGTCCTCGGGAAGGAAGCAAACAAGGAATTTCTCCCAATGCAGCCTGGAGACGTGTACCAAACTTTTGCCGATTCATCAGAACTCGCAAAGACAACCGGGTTCACACCATCAACTAACCTTAGTGACGGAATCGAAAAAACCGTGGAATGGTTTAAAGAATTCTATAAAATATAATCCTAATAATCATGAAAATAGCTATTGCAGGAACCGGCTATGTGGGACTTAGTATCGCCACTCTCCTTGCACAGCATAACGACGTAACTGCTGTTGATGTTATCCCTGAAAAAGTGGCTCTCATCAACAACCGTAAATCACCTCTTCAAGACGAATACATTGAAAAATATCTCGCCGAGAAAGATTTGTCGCTTAAAGCCACCCTTGATGCAGAGAGTGCCTATGCAAATGCTGATTTTGTGGTGATTGCTGCCCCAACTAATTATGATCCGGTGAAAAACTTTTTTGACACTCATTCTATAGAAGATGTCATCAATATTGTCCAGAAGGTTAATCCCTCTGCAGTGATGATCATAAAGTCAACTATTCCGGTGGGGTATTGTGAGAGCCTGTATATCAAATATGCCCAAAAAGGGGCAAAAGTATTCAATCTTCTTTTTTTTCCGGAATTCCTGCGCGAAAGCAAAGCTCTATATGACAATTTATATCCCAGCCGTATAATTGCCGGTATACCTCGGATCCGAGAAAATGAAGATTATATCCAATTTAACGAAGCACTGGCAAAACTCACTGATCTTGACTTCCTCAACAAGGCTGCCCACACTTTCGCCGGATTGCTTCAAGATGGTGCCTTAATGAAGGATATACCTACTCTATATATGGGTCAGAAAGAAGCAGAAGCTGTAAAACTTTTTGCCAATACATATCTCGCTCTGCGTGTAAGTTACTTTAACGAACTTGATACCTACGCCGAGGTTAAAGGTCTTGACTCCAAGTCTATCATAGAAGGAATTGGTCTTGATCCGCGTATTGGTTTGCACTACAATAACCCTTCTTTCGGCTACGGCGGCTATTGCCTTCCTAAAGATTCCAAGCAGCTCCTGGCAAATTATCAGAATGTGCCGCAAAATATGATGAGTGCAATAGTTGAAAGTAACCGCACACGTAAAGATTTTATTGCTGACCAAGTGTTGAAGAAAGCCGGATGGTATGATTATAGTCGCAATAACGCCTATGGGTATGCTCCGGAACAAGATTGTGTAGTGGGAGTGTATCGTCTGACCATGAAATCAAATTCCGATAATTTCCGCCAAAGCAGCATTCAGGGCGTTATGAAACGCATTAAGGCAAAAGGTGCCACTGTCATAATTTATGAACCTACCCTTCCCGATGGCAGCACTTTCTTCGGGAGCCAGATTGTCAATGACCTCAGCGAATTCAAGCGGCTTTCGCGTGTAATCCTTGCTAACCGCTCTGATGAAATCTTAGCTGATGTAGCTGACAAAGTCTATACCCGTGACCTCTTTGCCCGCGACTAACTCTTTTCTATAATCCAATAAATAATTTTAGCCATATTTCAAATGAAATATGGCTAAAATTATTTACCGAATAGCCTTAAATCTATTTGACAGAACTTCTGCATACACTTTAATAATGCTAGTGCGAGATAACACTTGTTCTACTACAATTATTTTTTAATAACTTGCGATCACAAGTGAATTTATATACTGTTATCCTTCCATATTCTTCTGTTAAAATAAAATATATCTACTCCTGTCTTCCTGACATTATAGTTAAAACATCTTTAATTATGACAAATCTATTAAAATTAATACCAATCATTTTGCAGTGACAAGCATTTTTTGTATTTTTGCAGCAAAATGTGATGAAGGGAATATCTAATATTAAGAAATTCCTAAGTCAACACCCAAAAGTTTTAGATTTATCATGGTAGATTACAAGAAACTTGGCCTTGTAAACACAAGAGAGATGTTTGCAAAGGCAGTGCATGGCGGATATGCTATCCCCGCATTCAATTTCAACAACATGGAGCAGCTCCAAGCCATCATTAAGGCAGCTGCTGACACTAAGTCACCCGTTATTCTTCAGGTATCAAAGGGTGCGCGCAACTATGCCAACCCTATCCTTCTCCGTTACATGGCACAGGGTGCAGTAGAATATGCCAAGTCTCTTGGCTGGGAAAATCCCCAAATCGTGCTTCACCTTGACCACGGTGACTCTTTCGAGCTGTGCAAAGACTGTATTGACAACGGTTTCTCATCTGTAATGATCGACGGTAGCCACCTTCCCTATGAGGAGAATGTTGAGCTCACCAAGAAGGTCGTTGACTATGCTCATCAGTATGACGTAACTGTTGAAGGTGAGCTTGGTGTGCTTGCAGGTGTTGAAGACGAGGTAAGCGCTGATCACCACACCTACACAGATCCCGAAGAAGTAATCGACTTCGTTACCCGTACAGGTTGCGATAGCCTTGCAATTTCTATCGGTACTTCTCACGGTGCATACAAGTTCACTCCCGAACAGTGTACACGTGACCCGAAGACTGGTCTTCTAATACCCCCTCCATTAGCATTCGACGTGCTTGAGAAAGTTGAGGAGAAACTCCCTGACTTCCCAATCGTCCTCCATGGTTCTTCTTCAGTTCCTCAGGAATATGTGAAGATTATTAATGAAAACGGTGGTAAACTTCCTGATGCAATCGGCATTCCGGAGGAACAGCTTCGTAAGGCTGCAAAGATGGATGTCTGCAAGATCAATATCGACTCTGACAGCCGTCTTGCCATGACTGCTGCTGTGCGTAAAGTCTTTAATGAGAAACCTGCTGAGTTTGACCCGCGTAAATACCTCGGTCCCGCCCGTGACGAAATGGAGAAGCTCTACAAGCACAAAATTCTCAACGTGCTCGGCTCTGACAGCAAAGCATAAGTAATATCCCTAAATGAGAGACTTAAATGTGTGGCCACACATTTAAGTCTCTCATTTAGGGATATTGTATAAACACACATTCATTTTTAATCAAAGTATTCAGTTTACTTTACATTCTTAGCTAACAAATATGTTTTAGCAAATATAGTCTTAAGACCATTTAATGTTATTTCTTTTATCCTATTATTTCCTGGCTCATCAGAAACTTTAAGAATAGGAACATATTTCACCTTAAGACAATGATGGGTAACAAACACACTCATTAAACGCTCAGATAAATATCCAAACACTCTCGCCTGATCTGGATATGCAGAGATCTTCAAATGCTTTTCCACCTCTGAAAGGACCTTAAATAACCATTCAACATATTTTATAAAAATAGTATTTTTAGTAATAAACATATTATATGGACTAAACTTATTCCCATTTAAAACCTTATTATATGCCTCCATATATTCAGGGCTTACCTTCTTTACCGCTTCCTCCAGTATTTTAAGATCGTTGGATATATGACTGATACTATATTGGATTGAAATAGGAAATTGAGATACTAAGGGCTTAGGTAAAATAATATCATATTTCTTTAGTAGGTTTTCTACAACTTCCAAATTAGGAGGATTTGATAGAATCTTATCTTCGCTCAAACTAGTTCTTGCAATACCCCATTTACATCCAGAAGAAAAATCAAAATATCTCCTATAATGATTTAATCCAACATACTTAGTGGGTGTACAATTTTTCCAGTACCAATATAAGGCAGTTAATTCACAATAATACGGATTTTTAGAAGATATATTATCACCAGTATCATCGGCAACAATATTTAAGTCTATTGAAGAGATGGCTTTACCAACTTGTATAGGTAAAAATCCTGGTCCATCGTGCCAATAATCCTTCTTATGACAGCATACCAAAACTGTAATGTTATTATTTTCCATCATCCAAATAAATTTTGAAATATTAGTGTAACATCTTGATCTACTATAATTTAAACCCTAACAAAAGAGGACTAGTTAATCACTCCAATTCATTCTCTAAGAATCCATGACTTCTAACGCATTCCTCAATTTATTTGATAATAATTTTTAAGAATATTGTATGCTTAGAGATACAGATGACATTAAATATCAACTAACCTCTATCAAACACATACATTATTTTCATACACTTGCTAAAAGTCATTTATTTCTGTTTCATAAAAATATCAAATGCATGTTCAAATTCGGGATTATCCTCTCCGTCAGGCACTGCACGTATCATAAGATTTCTGACCCCGTTTCCCACAA